>CALIBL010000045.1 GCA_938045805.1 uncultured Rubripirellula sp.
TCTGGCTCCATCCAGCGACTCTTTCATTCGGTGATCCAATCACCAAATGATTTCAATCCTTAAAGTGTTGAAAGGCAACAACCGAACATGATCCGCCCGTCAAATATTGGGCGTTCCGCTGCTACCTTGTGTTACCAACAAGGCAAATGCGAACAAAAGCATGACGCCGTATGATCGCCCCCACGCTGGGTTGTGCTGGTCACCCTTCCGCTGAATCCTCGACGCGATGCACCCGGCTTCGCTTGGAAGCGTTGAGATCGTCTTGCGTTTGAGTTTCACTCGGGATTTCCCGAGACAGCATTCCAGTTGCAGCCAAACTCGTTGATCAATCAACCGTCAAGGCTGTCACCGAAACCAGTTCCAAAGGCAACAGAGTCTTAGATGACCAAAGTCCTGCAGAGCTTCTGAATCCATCGGGAAAACCCAGCCGTATAATTGGAGGCGATCTGGAGGTCCGCGATCAGAGATCTACACCCTATTACTGGAACCGAGTGTTTCAACAGGCAAGAGGATATCTGATCAATGGAAAATCTTCATCCCCCGCGATCAAATTAACGGCAGAATTCTTTTCCCTAAAAAAAGCAATTCCATTCCTCGCGCCGAAGAGACTTGTCAAGGTGGCGGGGTTAGCCGGTTCGCGCATGGCACAGAGTGCCGAAATTCGAGCCAACATTGCCCCCACCCACCCGACAAAGGGGAGAGTTGAGGGTAGTGAGCCGCACATCGCATCGCGCCTTGTTGATAAGGTTGGCAAAGTCTCCGACACCCTAATAACTCTGAGATCCTATACCTCCGAGATCTCGGGAACACGGAAACCGGGGTTATTCTCATCTTTAAGCAGAGCATTGGCCTCCTCAGCATGGTCGCCGATATGCGTCTCTGTTTTTGGGTCGAACGACAACCACGGCCCCACCGTGTACTGCTCTTTGTCCTCTGGCAATCCCACCCCGTCACGCATCACCTCGTGCAGTTTCAGGAAATGCTCAGCGGCATCGCTGTTGTCTCCAAACGATGCAGCCTTTGCATTGAATGGAACTTGCTTGCCGAGTCGGTAAGAGTTGTTCATCAGGTGGCCGAGAACACATCCATAGTGCGCATCCATGACGTTGCCGTTGGCCATGCTGGGATCACCCGCTCGTACCGCAGCGATGAACGCACCCCAGTTGCCTCCTGGGGTAACCTTACCTCGAGGAACCTCAAGCGGCTCAGGCTTGGAAGCCCCGGGACGGAGGATTTGATACTTCCCCTCGCCGGTGATCTTGCTTCCATCCTCAAGGTAGTACTCGTTGAAAACCTGATGCTGGTAGCCTTTGTAGTTGACGTTCCGGACGTTGAACATGACCTGCTGACCGTTGGGAAACTCAGCTAACCCAAACATGGTGTTGGGTGTCTCACCTTGGTCATTCCACGCAAATCGTCCACCAATTGCCATCACGCGAACAGGATGAGTCTGGTCGGGGCTCAGCGCCCAACGTGCAACGTCAAGTTGGTGCGTCCCTTGGTTGTTCAAGTCACCATTGCCGGTTTTCCAAAACCAGTGCCAGTCATATGGGTGATAGTTTGCGTGGTAATCACTGATGACTGCCGGTCCTTTCCAAAGATCCCAGTTAAGATTCGCAGGCGGTGGTCCAATCGGTTCGTGCCCAATGGAACCACGTGGCTTGCAACAGTAACCGTACGAGATTTTCAATGGAGGTAGGTCACCGCGGTGAAGTGCTTCATGCAGACCGGCAATCCCCGCATCACTACGCCGCTGAGTTCCGTGCTGGATGACCACACCGTATTTTTTCTGTGCCTCGACGGCAATCCTGCCCTCCCGAACATCGTGACTCATTGGCTTTTCAACATAGACATGCTTCCCCGCTTGTGCCGCCCAAATCGTCATCAGTGAATGCCAATGATTAGGCGTTGCAATCGAAATAGCGTCCACGGTGGGATCTTCGAGCACCTTGCGAATATCGGTCGCATCCTTCGTGGCGAAATTTCCTTCACTCCTTTTCTCCAGCCCACTCATCGCTCGAGCACGCACTCGATCATCAGGATCGATCACATAAGCGACTTCGACATTCGACTGCCCTAACCAACCGCTCAAGTGGGATTGTCCCCGACCGTTTAGTCCAGCAACCGCGACCCGAACACGTTCACTGGCACCATTGATTTGGCCCGAAGCGCGAGTGCCGGTAATCAGGAAGGAGCTACCAATCGCTGAGGTTGACTTAAGAAAGGATCGTCGAGAGGGACGAATAGTCATGGCAATACATCCGATCAAAGGTAAATCTTAGTGAAGGCCCAAGGTGTACCAATGGATAGAACCAATCCATTCAAGTGGCACTGATGCGGTGAGTGCCACCCCCAGAGCGAATTCCATGATATCGACATTGAACGGGCTCGTGGCAATCGGTGACAAATGGGCTCCGATCGCGTAAAAAGATGAGGCCACAAATCAAGTATGCCTCATCGACTCACGCCATCCGCAGGCTAAATCCCCCCACTTCAGAAAGTAGAGCCATGGCGAAGAAGAAAAATAGCTCCGAGACCGAATCCCTCGAATCCGATGACTCCAGCCTCAACTTTGAACAGACTCTCGCTGAGGTGGAATCAATCGTTGGGCGACTCGAAAGCGGAAACCTTGGACTCTCTGAGTCCCTTGAGCAGTACGAAGCTGGCATTCGACAACTAAAACGCTGCCATCAACTTCTCGATGGCGCCGAACAACGCGTGAGCCTGCTTGCAGGGTTTGACGCGGACGGAAATCCGATTCACGAATCGATGTCACCGGAGGAAAGCAGAGGCTCCAACCGAAAAGCTGCACCAAGCGGACGATCAAAAAAGAGCGAATCGACCGCTACCGACACTGAATCGGGGGAAGAGCAACTATTCTGAGCGTGTTCCCCGCATCTTCTGATCGTCATCGTCTGATCGTGCCGAAATCTTCTGATTCACATGAAAGCCGAATTTGACAACGCAGAGGCATCGAACGGCATTTGATACTCCCGCTTGGCTAACCATTACCTTAAACTAAGGGGGTTCTCATTAAATAGCTGGGCGAGAAAACCGTGACATCAGCCACACTCTTAACTTCAAAATCGGCCGAAAACGATCCCACCGGATTTCGGGACCTGCAACCGCTCATCGAAGAGGCCTTGGCGACCGCATGTGATTTCGGAGCTGGCTGTCCAGAAAGGCTCGGCGATGCGATGCGTTATGCGGTTCTCGCGCCAGGAAAACGACTTCGTCCCGCATTGGTTCTCATGGCAGCCGAAGCATGTGGGGGCCAAATCATCCACGCAATGCCTGGAGCGGTTGCCGTCGAGATGATCCACGCCTACTCGCTGATTCACGATGATCTTCCAGCCATGGACGATGACGACCTCAGGCGTGGTCGCCCGACGTGCCATATCAAATTCGATGAGGCGACGGCCATCTTGGCCGGCGATGCATTGATTGCCCAAGCATTCACCCATTTATGCGAGAACGTCAGCGACCCACTTCTTGCCGCCACTGCAGTCCGAACACTCGCCAAAGCCGCTGGCCCGTGTCATCTGGTTGGCGGTCAAGCCGATGATCTGGCCGCGGAAAACCGATTCGTTGAGCCAGAAGAGAGTGCATCAAAGGACGAAATCCAGATAACAGGTGGCGACAACACCGCAGCACTCATGCATCTTGAATCGATTCATCAGCGTAAAACGGGAGCTTTAATCGCAGCCTCACTCAGCCTTGGAGCGACACTCAGCGGCGGAACTGAGCAACATCGAGCAGCACTTGCGTGCTTTGCTAAGAATGTTGGATTGGCTTTCCAGGTCGTTGATGACCTTCTCGACCTCACTGCAGACGCGGCAGCGATGGGAAAGCGAACAGGGAAAGATGCGGTCAAAGGAAAACTCACCTACCCGGGACTCCTGGGGCTGGAGGGTGCGAAACAACGAGCCGAGGACCTCACTCGAAAGGCTCAGGAAGCAATTAAGGTTTTCGGAAAACGTAACTGGCGGTTATCATCGTTAGCGAACTACGTTTTGGAGCGCCAGCATTGAACGATTCGAGCAAAGACACAGCTGACCAGCATCATCACCCGCTAGGGGAGCATCCCCTATTAGCTGGGCTTGCGGACGCGCAGCCGCTGAAACATTTTTCACCCAATCAGCTCAAAGAGGTTGCCGGCGAGATCCGTGATGTGCTCTGCAATCTTTTGGCCACCCGAACGGCGCATTTCGCCTCGAACTTGGGCGTCGTTGAACTCTGCCTCGCTCTGCACTGCGAATTCGACTTTCGAAAAGATCGGTTGATCTGGGACACTGGACACCAGATTTACCCTCACAAACTAATTACCGGTCGATACAAGGACTTTGCGGGAATTCGCACCAAGGGTGGGCTGATGGGATACCCCAACCCGCACGAAAGCATCTACGACCTCTTCATGACCGGACATGCCGGAAGCAGCGTCAGCACAGCAGTAGGCCTTCGCAGCGGGGACGTCCTGACCGGAGAGCAAGACCGAAGGACGGTCGCTGTCATTGGTGACGGCGCATTCCCAAGCGGCATCGTTTTCGAGGCGATGAACAATGCTGGCGACCTCAAAGATGATCTCACGATTGTGCTAAACGACAATAAAATGTCGATTTGCCCAAGGGTTGGCTCCGTTGCAACCTACCTCGATCGACTGCGCGATAACCCTTTCTACACCGGTCTCAAAAGCGAAGTATCGCGGCTCCTCGAACGAGTCCCCATGTTCGGTGACCCGGCAGAACGCTTCCTTGCACAGACCAAAGAAGCGGTCAAAGCAGGGTTCCTCGGTGGGATGCTATTTGAAGAACTCAACATTCGGTATCTCGGACCGATTGATGGGCATGACATCAGCTTGATGAGAAAGTACCTCGCCATGGCAAGTCAAATGCAGGGTCCAGTCCTGCTGCATGTGGTGACGGAGAAAGGTCACGGCTACAAACCCGCCGCTGAAGACCCGGTGTACTTCCACACCCCCCCAGCGTTTCAAGATCGTGATGGTAAAGCCATCCCCAAAAAGAGCGACGGCCTCCCGCCGTACACGCAACACGCTCGTGATGCGATCCGCGATCAGATGGCAGCAAATGAAAAAGTCACGGTGATCACAGCCGCTATGTGTCAGGGAAACAAGCTTGAGCCTGTGCGTGAGCAATTCCCTGAACAATTCTTTGATGTCGGAATCTGCGAATCGCATGCAGTCGCATTCGCAGCAGGACAATGCAAGGCGGGATCACGTCCAATCGTCGATATCTATAGCACCTTCCTGCAAAGAAGCTTTGATCAAATTTTTCAAGAGGTTGCGTTGCAAGACCTACCGGTCGTGTTCATGCTCGACCGAGCGGGGCTCACCGGACCCGACGGCCCCACCCATCATGGACTCTTCGACGTCAGCTACATGAGAGTCTTCCCGAATATGGTGTGCATGGCTCCGGGATACGCCTCGGAAGTTTCCTCGATGCTTGATTTTGCAATTAAGCACGATCACCCCACGAGCATTCGATATCCAAAAGCATCGGCTCTACAAGCCGGTCATACTCCCGCTCCGATTGAATTGGGCAAAAGCGAAATCGTGCGTCAGGGCAACGACGGAACCATCATCGCCTTTGGTGCGATGCTTGAAAATGCACTAGAAGCTGCCGAACGGCTCGAGGGTGAACTTGATGTCGCAGTCGTGAATGCTCGATTTGCTAAACCCATCGACGAGGAGATGGTTCGACAGAGTCTCGAATCAGGCCGCTTCGTGATTACACTCGAAGAAGGCACTAAGCTTGGCGGTTTCGGATCAGCATTCCTCGAGAATGCGACCCAGCAAGGTCTCGACACTCGAAAGGTTAGCATTCTCGCTCTACCCGATGAATTCATTGAACACGGTGACCGTGACGACCTACTGCACGAACACGGATTGAGTGCCGCAGCGATTGCCGAGACATGCCGCGAAGCGGCTGCTAGCGAAGCACACCAGAGTCTCTAGTCGGTCATCGGCTAGTCACCACGAGGCGAGATGAGATGCAGCACTCTTCCAATCCCGCATGGATGCAAGACCCCGAGGTGAAACCCCGTGTTGTCATCCTAGGTGCACCCAATCGACAGCGAATCCAAGCGGAACTGCAGCGTTTGAGGCCGGCTATCGCCCGACACGCCGAAATCATTGCAGAGGATCTCGCGTTCGAATACGAATTCGCCTCAGGAAAAACGGATCAGAGACAACCGGATCTCGTTATCGTTCTGGGAGGAGATGGTTCCATCTTGCAGGCAGCGCGGCAGATGGGCCGAAACCAAACTCCTGTTCTGGGAATCAATTGTGGTCGCCTCGGCTTCCTCGCAGATCTCTCTCCGGATGACTTTCTTGACACCTGGCCACAACTGGCGAGCGGGGCGTTCGAGATAGTGGATCACCTCATGCTGAAAACCAGTCTGGTTCAGAATGGTGTGGTCACAGCAGAACAGCTAGCACTGAATGAAGCAGCTGTGCTCGGTGGACCGCCCTACCAAATCCTTGATATTGATCTCTTCGCCGACGGTCACCTAGCTACTCGCTATCGATGTGATGGACTGATTGTTGCAACTCCGGTTGGCTCCACGGCTCAGAACCTCTCAGCGGGAGGCCCGATCTTGAGACGGCACCTACAAGCGATCGTTCTTTCACCGATTAGCCCTCACACCTTGACCTACCGACCGTTGGTCGACTCGGCGGACACACAACTCGAGTTAGCAGTCGATGAACCGAACGAATCGACCAGCATCGTGGTGGACGGCCGAGTACTCGGCAAGCTGCTTCCAGGTGACCGAGTAAAGATCCAAAGAGCCGAT
Source organism: uncultured Rubripirellula sp. (assembly GCA_938045805.1). GTDB lineage: Bacteria > Planctomycetota > Planctomycetia > Pirellulales > Pirellulaceae > Rubripirellula. The sequence continues at coordinate 6,811 of CALIBL010000045.1, forward strand.
CAAACCTTTCAAATGCTTTCAATTCGGGGGCGTGACGATTACCGAGTCCTTCGTGAAAAGCTCGGATGGGGCGGATCGGTCCCGTCAAATCGCTAATCGGCTTTTCCTCTGAGCCGAAGTCATCAAATCTCTATTGCCGCAAATTGCCCGATCTGACACGATTTTTTCTGTCGTGAAACTCATTTTGGTGCCCACGCGGAGAAGAACCTTGGTGGCTCGCTTACACGCAACTCAGTCAACGATTGTTTTAGCCTTTGTGATTGGCTTGGTGACCACTGCTACGGGAGAACCAACCGACCAGTCGGACTCCTATCTGCTGCGTTATAAAATGGAATCCGGCAAGCAACTTCATTACGAAGTCACTCACGCGGCAAAAACCAAAACGAGAATCCAAGGCGAAGAAGAAATCTCGCAGGTTCACACCACTACCCAAAGACATTGGAACGTGATTGAAACCGATAAGAACACCTTCAAGTTTGAACACATCTTGGATGCGGTGGCGATGACCCAGCAGCAAGGTCAGCAGAGTGAACTGCGATGGGATAGCCAAAAAGACACCGAGCCTCCCAAAGTATTTGGGCGAATTGCGGAACAGATTGGGCATCCGCTCTCAACCATCACGGCAAACGAAGCAGGGAAAGAACTCGAACGCGAAGCTGACGCTGGTACGAAAACCTCGCTGGGTATGGGATCGCTCACCCTGAGCTTCCCAGAGCAACCGATTAAAATCGGAGAATCTTGGTCGACCCCGCATGAGGTTCGTACCAGAACAGACAATGGCTCGGTAAAGATCATCAAAATCCGTCAGCTTTACACGCTTGAAAAGGTTCAAACTGGGGTCGCGTTCCTACGCGTTCGCAGCCAACCCCTTACTCCTATCAACGAAGAATCCGTTCGTGCTCAAGTGGTTCAACAACTCAGCAACGGTATCATTCGTTTTGACATCGACAACGGACACATGCTCAGCAAGCAACTCGACTGGGATGAAACCGTGATCGGCTTTCAGGGCGCCAACAGCCTGATGGAGTACCGAGCGCGATTTACCGAACGTCTTGTCGACAATTCAGTCCTCAGCTTGAAACGCTAATAGCACCGCGGAAGTTGCGGGACCGCAAGAGTTCCCGACGGATGAACGATGCTGGGTTGCAGCCTGCCCCGCAGTCCTCAGTTTGAGGCTTTTTTTCGAGAATTGCGATATCCAACAAATGCAAGAGATCGCGGCGATTTGCAGGCAAGCGTAAGCCAGAGGAGGCACGCCTCTGACACCATTCAAAAAATGTTGAACCCAATGCTGCTCTCGTTCCTGCTCTTCATTTAAGATCGCTGCAAGCGACCTCTTTGGTTGCCAAGTCGATGTGTGCTCCCAACCATTTTTCGTTCGACGCCAACCGCGAGGTCTAACCGCTGCAACATGCGTCTCGGGAATACTCTCAGCTTCGTCAACAACGGGATCAAAGGTAAGGCCGAACGAACTTGCGATGGAAGCCTTTGCTCGCCGCACCAGATCAGAAGAGTCCTCCCTAAGTCCCCACGCACCCATAACAAGAGCCACAAGTCCAGCGAGAACAAGCAATCGACCTCGATGGGGCAACAGTGACAGAGGTTTTTTCGCGGAGGTGAAGGGATCATTCGATGACATCCCTTTTATCAGGAGCAAATAGGGTGCCGCTTCATGAGAAAATCTTAGGCAACTGCGAACTCTCGTATAAACATTGCTAAAGCATTTAATACGCTCCATCAAGATGATTGAAACGGGATCATTCGGTGACAATTTTCAACACGCCGCGGGACGGGTGATGACTTTTGGCAACACGCGAAACACAGCTCAATTTCACCACAAATCAGCAAGCCTTCCAGAAACCAAACCACAAATTCAATTCCGCTTTGCCAAGCTGGTTTTTGTGAGCTAGCTTTGAATGGTTCGAGAAGTGACCGGACAGAGGCCTGCCGATTCGACACAAGTGTTGAAGGACAAGTCACAGTATTCGGCCAGCATATGAACTGGATGAACACTACGAGGCGTTGTCGCTCGCCGAGGAAACCACCGAAGCCTCGGCGGGCGCGGCGTCTTACCGGATCGACCACCACTTTAGAGTGAACTTCGATCGAATCATCCGACAAGACACTTGTCCTTGATCTCGCCGGTGCCCCATCGGGTTCTCCCACCTTCCATTCGGAACAACTCACTTCAGCCGTCACACTTCTAAAGGCTGTACTTCTCGCGAAACGATGCGATATCGCGCTGTCGACCGAGCACCATCAACTCATCCTCCGCGTGAATCTCCGCATCGGCATCGGGATTGAATTCAAATTTCCCGCTCAAAGATTTGATGGCGACCACCAAGACACGAAAATCACGGTGAGCAGCAGCTTGCGACAGGGTCATGTTCACCAGAGAACAATTCGAATCAACCCGCAATTCATCCAACTCGAAATCGGAACTACCTTTCTCGTCCACCAATCGAATCAACTGAGCGGTTGTAGGCCGTGTGATCATCCGCCCCATCTGCTTGGCGCCAACGACGGTTGGCATCACCACCGTATTGGCACCAGCTTGAATCAATTTCTTCTCAGTGGTGTCTCGCTCTGCGCGAGCAATGATTTTGACTCTGGGATTCAAATTACGAGCGGTCAATGTGATGAAGACACTATCGGCATCATTGGGAAAGGTACTCACCAGCGTTCCTGCAGCGAGTAATCCTGCATGTAGCAGCGTCTCCTCCTCGGTCGCATCACCAATTACCGCGAGAAATTCCTCCGCGCTTGCCTCAGCGACCCTCTCAGCATCTGAATCAATCACCACAACACCTCGCCCCTGCATTCGCAAATCCTTTGCAAGGTTTCGTCCCATGCGACCGTAACCGCAAATGATCGTGTGCTCACTGAGTGCCTTGATTTCTTTCGTCATTTTTCGCCTCCCCAGAATGTGCTCCAGCTCCCCCTCAATCATCAATTGAAACAGACCGGTAAATGTGTAGACCGCGGCGCTGATTCCAGCGGCTATGACCAACATCGTCAGAACTTGCAAAGATGTCGGGAGCGTGGAGTGACCTTCGCCGTAGCCAACTGTTGAGATGGTGATCGTCACCATCCAAATCGCATCCAACCAACTATATCCGCCGACCAATCGGTAACCGATTACCGAGAGCGAAAAAACCGCAGCTAGAACGATCGCGCCGACTCTGATGCGTTGCAGCGGCGTGCGAGTCATCATGAAATCTTCTCCTCGTCCGCGACCGTTCAGGAACCTCCTGAGACACCATAAAAAAACCAAGCCATGCACGCATGCACGGCCTGGGCATTACGACGGATGAGCAAACCTGCCTGAATTGGTGATCTTGGCAAAGCCGCTCTTTGTCATGGATGACTCATTACTTGTGGATGTTATGACAAGCTTTGCAGTTTGAAGCTTTTTGTAGAGCTTCGCCAGCTCCGTCTTTTCCTTCCAACACATCTTTGCTCGCCTTGACGAGCGCTGATGTCAGTTTTTTCCAGCTCTCAGCATCCCCTTTTTCAACCTTATTTTTCCCGAGTGCTACAAGCATTTCATGTAACTTCTGCTTCTCATCATCGGATGCATCTCCGCCGGCCACCTTCTTGAGAAGACCACCCTTGAAACCGACCTTCATGATTTCCTTGGTCGAGTGTTTTGCACTGTCGGATTCTTCCGCTTGAGTTGTGACGTTCATGAAAACCAAAGGCATTGCAGCCAAGACGAATACCGACATGATCGTTTTCAACATTTACTTCCCTCACTCCTTACGTGAATACCTATCTCACCGGACCGACCGGCAAAAGTTCGGTAAGGATATTAAACCGAGTCGGCCGGAGCCAGAAGAACCTCCGGATTTAGAAGCAATCCCATAAAAAAATCGCATCGGCCAACCTTCAGGTCACTTGTTCGTTTTACTAAAAAAGATCACCAATCCTGCAAGCCAAGGAAACACGCAACGGTCACCAAAGCTCATACTAAGCTTCCGATGTACGCGAAATCTGATCCTATGAGCAACCTGTCAGATTGAATTTCCTTGCCTCGCCGCCTGTGTGAAAATCGAAAAACATGAACTGCAACACCCCGAAGACCAAAAAACAAAATTTGCCGAATCATTCAGCAACATCGGCCAACACAGAGAAAGTGAATCGCCGAGGGTTTCACAAGCAGGTCAGCGGAGCGATTGGCGCGCTCTCTGGATTTTATTTTTTACCAGCTTTAGCGGAAAAGAAGCTTGAGAAGCCAACGGTTGCTGGGATTGGAATCGGTGGAAAAGGAGCCTCCGACCTTGCCGGTGCAAAGAATGCGGGATTCGAAGTCGTGGCCTTGGTCGATGTGTTCGACACGACAAAGTTTTCGAGTGACGACCGCCGAGTCCAACGCATCCATGACAGCCGAAAACTGTATCAAGATGCACCGTTTTATTTGGACTATCGAGAGATGCTCCATGAAATGGGTGACAAGGTTGACGCGGTAACAGTTTCAACACCCGACCATCATCACTACCACGCCTCCGCCTTGGCAATGAAAGCGGGTAAACATGTTTATTGCCAGAAACCGCTAACGCATGGCATTTGGGAAGCTCGCTCCCTAGCAAAGATAGCCAAGCAGACTGGCGTTAAAACGCAAATGGGGAATCAAGCTCACGCCAACGATCACATGAGGCGGTGCATTGAATTAATCAGAGCGGGAGTCATTGGTAAGGTTCGCGAAATCCATGCTTGGACGAACCGTCCTATTTGGCCCCAAGGTTTTGCGGCGACTCCGAATGCAGAAATGATTCCCGACGGGATCAATTGGGAACAATGGATTGGGCCTGCTCAGTGGGTCGATTACAGCCCTAGGATTGCACCCTTTGGCTGGCGAGGATGGTGGGAGTTTGGAACGGGTGCATTAGGTGACATGGCGTGTCACATCATGGACATGGGCTACTGGGCGATGCAACCAAACACGGATCATTACCTCGCACCTAGTTCTGTGATCGCCAAGCAACAGGGCGCAACTGACCTCTCCCCGCCCATCAATTCAACCATCACCTGGGAGTTCAAGGAATCCCCTTACGCGACGTCAAACGGCTTCAAGTTCCACTGGTATGATGGTTATATCAACGCAAAGTTTAATCGAGAGTCTTGGCAACTCGAAAAAGAATCAGATGAATACAACCATCCGGACAGTGAAATCCTTGAAGGCATGAACTTTAAGCATTTTGGAAGCGTGATCATCGGAGAAGAGGGCAAACTCTTCTTCAACCGCAGTAAGAAAAACTGGGTTCTTAAAACCTCAAATAAGATTGACCAGTTTCAATGGCCCGAACCATCGATCGCGAGAGCGAGAGAAGAAGACAACTATAAAGAGTGGATGGATGCGATCGAAGGTAAAATCGACCAAAGTGAATCCAACTTTAACTTAGCTGGTCCAATGACCGAGACAATTCTTCTCGGTGTTCTTGCGCAACGTGAGCCCAATCAAAAACTGAACTGGGATCCGCAATCCATGCAGGTCCGTGATCGACCGGAGTTGTCGAAGTGGATCCAGAGAGAGTACCGCCAAGGATGGACCATCTGAATCCATAGCAAGGAAACCTATGGCCTTGGTCGTGATTGACGTAGAAAGTCATTCACGTTGGTGATCTCTTGAGGCTCTGGCTCAGAAGTAAAGAGGGAACTCCAGAAACCAGGTTCCTTACGTGTCGTCTGAGGTCCCTTGCTTCGATGTGACGCACTAAAAAACTTGGTAGGATTGTAGCGAGAGGGGCTGAACACCTCCTTCGTTTTGGCCCAACTCTTGGATGCAGTCGCAGACACCTCGGAAAAAAAGCTGTCCTTCTTCTCTGCGACTCGTTCCTTCTCCTCTTGGCTCGGAAAAATGGAACCGAAGTCAGGCATTTTCCAATTCATCGGATTCATCCCAGTCGCGAACCGTTGCACCGCACTGGGGGTTGTCTTGTCCTCACCGCGAAGCGTATTCGGAAGCACCATGAAAACGCAGCAATAGATACTGAGCAGACAGGTTTTAGAGATTTGATTCACCGCTTTCGACCAATTGTTGGGTAACAGTCCAGATATTCATCTTTCCGCTATTTCTCAGTTCTACTTATTCCAAGTCTTCTCCAATGGTTTCAAGAGCAATTATTTCTTGGCCCTATCATCACAAGCTCACACCGCCAGTAGCTAAAATCGAATGATCAAGGGGTTTGACAGGTCACCGCTGACCACGGGGAGATCAAGACGCACGTAGAATTCACATTCTTCAGCTCAAGAATTTGCCTCCCCGAAATGAATACACTCATTTCGAAGTTGGATAGATTGATGTCATTTTGCATGCCCGCACCGCAGCGTTGGATCGCTAGTATCATCCTACCCCTAGCACTTTGCTCAGAGTGGATTCACTCGCAGGAAACTCCACCCATTGCACCTGTTTCACCAGATACCCTCCCGTCGATCCAAGATGCGGTAGAAGCTCACTTGGGATACGTCACCGACTACTGTTTGGATGAATATGGCAAGGATGACACGGGCATCTGGCTGGGACAGATCGATATTCGCACGTCAAAACTTCCATCCTTGAAACCAGACACAGGTTCCACCCCACCCGCGACAGCGTGGACATTCGGAAACCTCTACCTGGATCAACCAACAATGGTTGCAGCAGTCGAAATGGGTCGCAGAACTGGCTGTAAGTGCTATCAAGATTCGATCACTCGGTACCTTGGTGATCAGCTGGAACGGATGCTTCCCGGCACCTCTGATCCATTTCAAATGCTTCTCAGTTCTGATTACGACTTGATTCGAGATGAGTTTGTTAGCAGTGATCAATCTTGGACAACCTGGAACTACCTGCCGGCCTGGGAAATTCTAGCTCGTGAATCACCGGAATCTGTCCGTGTCTGTTTCAACAACTTGTTGAACCGCACCAATGCACTTCACCGGAAACTAAACAAGAACCCCCAAAACCCGATCAGCATTTCAATCACAGAACTGTGGATGGCACGATCCATCACGGTCGCTTCTCTCTCATGGATGGAAAATCACTTCGAAGAGGAATCAGAATCGTGGCGGCAAAAAGCTCTAGCGCTCACTCAACTATCCGATATTGATCTCAAAATCTTCAAACATTTACCAGCAGGCGTTAAAGCAAGTTGGCTCAATGCCGTGACCTCACATCCATCGCTGGCTTCGCAACTCAGTGAGACTCAACAACGACGACTACTTGCTCCGTTTGTTCACGAAACCGGAGTACCATCTGACGACCAAAGTCAAAATGAGCCCCCACCTGAAAGCAAGACACCAAGCTCCAAAATCTCATCCATAGAAGGCGAGCTACGTTATGCGGAGGCTTGCCTTACGGCTTGGACACAGACAAAACAACTGTCGTGGCTGGAACAGGCAAGGAGTAAACTACCCCCAATTGAAACAAGTTTAAAAGACCCAAAACCATCGTTCACGACAGCCGGAACGTATGGCAGGGTGATCCATTTCATGAATCGGTACGGTCAACTAACCAACGAAGATCGATACCAAATACTTGCAAGGCATGTTGCCGACCAAGCGATGCAGACTTTCTATGAACCACGACTCGGAATGTTTCGAAGTCGCTCAGAATCCAATCTCTGCGACTCTCGAGATGGTATCGGTTTCCTTCTGCTGGCGTTGCTCGCACTTGATGGTGATGACCCAACCGTCACGAGCAGCCTCCGGTTTTAAACTCAATCATCAATCCGAGTGATCGCTCTCGAATCCGTTTTCAAATTCATTGACGGGCACCCTTTCAACTGTATCATTGCACCACTACAGCAAGGCAAGCAATGCAGATTCACATTAAGTCAGACGGACTGCCAATCTACCAGCAGATTGCGGATCAAATCCGCCACCGAATCATTGCGGGGCAACTTGTGGTTGGCGATGAAATTACTTCCATTCGGAATCTGGCTGAACAACTTCGTGTGAATCCAAACACCATTGCTCGGGCGTATCGCGAGCTGGAGTTAGAGGGTCTCCTGGAAAAACGAAGAACAAAGGGAACCTTTGTCGCAAGTCGCAAATCCCGTAGCAGCTTAAAAGAACGTCGCGAAAGACTGCAACCGCACCTCGATGCAGTGATCATCTATGCGTCACAACTTGGATTTTCAAAAGAAGAATTAATGGATCAATTGAAAGCCAGAGATTCCATCATTCTTCAAAACCGTTCCGGTACCGAGGAGGACTTGTCTTGAGTAATCTGACCGACGGCAATCTAGCGGTTGATGTTTCCGACTTGAAGCGTTGCTTTCGAGGTAAAGCAGCTCTTCAAGGTGTGAACCTCAAGATTCCACGAGGAACCATCCAAGGACTGGTTGGACTAAACGGCGCCGGAAAAACAACCCTCATCCGTCACCTCATCGGATCGCTTCGCGCCGAATCAGGATCAGTTCGCGTTCTGGGACACGACCCGGTCCAAGAGCCCGAGGGTGTACTCAAACAGATTGGGTACATGACGGAGGAAGATTCACTTCCAAAGTGGATGCGAGTGGGCGAATTAATTCATTTCTGCCGTTCAGTGTATCGAACATGGGACGATCGATATGCACGTGAACTATCGGAAATGTTCTCTCTGTCCAAAAACACAAAACTCAGCGGTTTATCGAAAGGCCAGAGAGCAAGGGTTGGACTTTTGGTCGCGATCGCCCATCGCCCCCTTCTTCTGATACTAGATGAACCAAGTAGCGGACTCGATCCAATTGCTCGCAGCGACATCTTAGAAGCGGTCATTCGCACCATCAGCGATGATGGTCGAACGGTGCTTTTTTCCAGCCACCTCCTTGATGAGGTGGATCGTGTTTGCGACCACATTGCACTGCTGCACAATGGAAGAATCATTGATGCACTTCGCCCCGAAGACCGAGACCATCGCTATTCAGAGCTTACCTATTTAGCAGCAGAATCGTGGAACCCGCCAAACACAGAGACAGTAGACACGCAATGGCAGGGTTGCTTTGGCTGGAGACGCTCGGGCAAGGAGTGGACCACCGTTCTCAGTGGTGCAGATCATCAAAGCCCACCAACGTTTGAAGATGCCAAATTGATCGGGCAAGGACCGGTTTCGTTGCAACGTTGGTTCGAGGCAAGTGTGACTCATCACCCATCAAGCACAGTAAACCACGTTCAAGAGACGAACGAGGCGGCAGATGGCTGAACTGATGGCATTAGCAAGGCTGTCCGTCAGTCGATATCGCATTCTTTTGCTCACGATGATTGGACTGATGATCGCTGGGCTCTTCGGGACACTTGTCTCGATGCAATGGTTTGGCGAAGAAGTCGGCACGGAAGTTGGTGGATACGCGATTTTCCTTTCCCTGTTACCCTCAGGCGTTGCCGCCATCGCTTTATTCGATTACGGCCTAGATCATGATTTGAGTCACCCCGATTCAGGGTGCAGCCATTGGCTATTACGGCAGCCCATTCAAGGGTGGAAGATTGCCGCTATCCCGATCGCTTTTAAAACTGCTTGGATCTCTTCCATTTGGATCGTCTTCTCACTGATCATGCGTTGCTACTCCAAGCAAAGCATGCCTATTGTCTTACCCTGTATCTCGTTCTCCGCGGTGCTTATCTGGATCATGGTGCTATCGTGGCGTCCTTTTTCAAGTGGGCGTTACAAACTTGCATCACTATTGATTGTGTTACCCATCAGTTACGGTGTCGTCGCGGGAGGTTTTGTCGCACCTTTTGTGGAGCATGAAGCATGGAGACCGACGGCTATTCTCGGTAGTTGGGCTGCCAGCCTTGGATTCTTCTTCAGTGGTATCTGGGCACTACTGAGTGCCACGCAACTAGCAAGGGTCACTCCGGTCGGATCCAGCCTTCAAGAAGATTCTCAAATTCAAAGCACGAACCAGACACCACTTGAGAATATCAATGATGATGCGGCACTCGCGCATCCACCCAATCAACCAGGCACAACTGGTCCATTACGATCACTCATCTGGCACGACTTTGTCGCATCAAAGCATTGGATTCGCCAGGTTTACGTAGCTGGACTAATACCCGGAACCATTCTCTATTCGCAACTCACACCACTCCATCCGGTGTCAGTCATCGGCATGTTCTTCGGAATCATTTATCTTGCAGTCATCTGTAATTCCAAGCACTTGATTCAGGGGAATGAAGGAAATCGACCGGTCACGATCGCCAACCACCTTCCGGTTTACCTAGCAACAAAACCAATCTCAACCAAAACGCTTGCGTGGGGTCGACAAGTCATCCCGCTGATCACTGCTTGCTTGACCTACCTTTGGACTCTCGTCGCCATCGGTGGCTGGTCACTCCATGAGTCGAATCGAATCACTTGGACCCGGTGGGCCAGCAATCAAGCTGCAACACTAGGGCAACCCGAAAACGCATGGATGGTTGGGATTCAACTTTCAGCAGCGATCGTACTTGGGATAGGCCTCATTTTTATCACTCGAATACTGGCCCACGCCTGGGTTCCGGCAACAGGTCGAGCTTGGATAACCATCGTGAATTCCCTTGGCGGAATCCTGTGCATGTTCACGCCAATCATTTTTTTCTTACGCTGGTTCCTTAGCCAGACCGACTGGGAGACAACAAAACAGTCAGCGATGGAGGCGGCCACCTACATTCCAGATTTAGCCATCTCGCTGCTCCTGACGAAACTAGCACTGGTGGTGATGATTGGCGGCCTTGGGCTGAGACGCAAGGTAATCAACGTCTATGATTTACTTGCAACGTTGATCATCTGGTTCACTCTTGTTGCTCTTTTCAGCGTGATCTTCCATCACCTGATTCCACATGATCTAGCAAGTTTGAAAAACTGTGCTATCACCATGACGCTAGCTATTCCGTTGTCTCGATGGCTCGGACTACCGTTAGCTGTGGCATGGAATCGCCATCGCTAGGACTCCGTTGAATCAGCAGCCATTACTGACTGTTTCTTGCCCAGATTCCACGCAAGGATCGCCCAGCAGATTGCGATTGGTAAAGCACCAAATCGGATTGCGCCGGCCGTCATACCAAGGTGCTGCATCAAACCAATCCACTGCATTGAAATCGAATCTCCACCTCGCACCACAACCGTATCAATAAAATTCTTTGCTTTGTATTTATCTTCTCGGCTTACAACGGTAAAGAGAACCTCTCGAGCTGGCACTGTCATTCCGTAAGCACATGAACGCGTGAGCACCATCACGACAGCAAGCACGCTCAACCCAGGCAAAAACGAAAGGGAAACTAACGAAAAAAAGTAGATCAGAGGCAAAAGAACCAAGGCAAATGCAATACCGATTCGCCGCATGACCCATCCGGCAATCACCAGCTGAAACAGTAAAGTCAGTGACTGCGAGTAAAAATCGATTGAAGCGAAAAACTGGGTCCGAGCCTCCTCCTCTGCAATCTCATTCCTTACGATCGCCCTCTGCTCGGTATAAAGCAGCGTGCCAAAGGCCTGCACCAACATTAAGAATGCGGCCAGACGCATCAGATAGCCATTCTTCAAGACATGCTGCACCCCAGAAAATAAACCACCCCGACTAAGTTCTTCATCGTACGCCGAATCAATTTCACTCGAGACTCGCGAGCCCCTTGAATTGCTTTCGAGAGCGCGTCCAAACAACAGTCCCAACTCAAGAAGAACTGCGGGAAAAAGCATCAGCGACGCCGTCTCAACTCGCTCAGCCAATTGGCTGGTAACGAACGATCCAGTAATCGCTCCGATGGTTCCGCCCGATGCAATCACGCCAAATAGCCGCTTTCCCTGATCGCTTCCAAAGAGGTCCGCCAAGACACTCCAGAAGACGCTCGTCGAGAAAATCCCGAGCACACTAATCCAGACAAAAAGCCCCCTCGCAATCCAGAGGTTTTCGGATGCCCCATAAAGATTGAGCGCGAGTAAAAAACCAAGGGAACTCAATGAGAATCCATGAAACACAACCCTTGCGATTGATCGATGAGACACTCGCTGAACCAAGATGGCATACAGTGGAACAATTGCGCACATCGCCAAGAACCCAGCAAGAAATAACCACTTCAGCTCGCCCTCACCAACAACCGTTCCCATGGTTTCGCGAACGGGTCGAACCATGGAATACGATGCGAGAATGCAAAAAAACCAACCAAATGCAAATAGAATTGCCATACGTTCCTTGCTAAGGAACGCATGGTCCTGCTCATCGTTTTCCAATATCTAATCCTTTTCATGGAACGCAAAGCGAAGTGCAAGATAAATCGGACCTACTTGCGATCTCGGAAACGAACCGATCGAACGCATCAATGACCCCAACACTTGGTGTGTCTAAACGAAGTTATTGGCGATCTTTTGGCGGCTTGAGCACATCAAGATGCCAAACCACCTCTGTCTCGGACTCCGACTCCACCAACGCTTCAAACATCGCATTTGCAGCATCGCGACGAAGTAACGAAATATCAGTTAGCTCGTCGAAATTCAGCTTACCTTTTTCCAACTCGTGTAGAAAAATCAAATGCACCCCCAACGGACTTCGCAGCGGGCGACTGACCGAACCGACCGGTAATTTTCTTACTTCTCGCATTAGACCTACTGGCAAATCCCCATCCGACTCCACCCATCCAAGCTGACCACCGGTCTGCGCCGTGGATGACTCGCTGTATTGAAGAGCAGCATCCGCAAAGGCTACCTCGCGGTCGTCCGCTGTTTGAATCTCTGATGCAAGCGCAGAAAGTGATTTCACTGACGCAACAATATCGACCTCGGAAGTGGATGCGGGGCGGATGAAAATCTGGGAAACTCGATATTTCGTTCCGTTGTAAGCAGCGGCATTCTTTTCAAAATAGCGACGGAGGTTCTCGTCCGTTAGCTTGCTCTTCAAATAAGCTCCCCAGGCAACACGCCAAGACAAATCAACAAGAAGAGATGCCGCGTCAGATGATCGAGCGGCGGCTTGATCCTGAAGTGTACTTCCGCGACGCTTTGCCTCGGCAACAAAGGCATCGACCTCATTCTGAACCATCTGCGCCAGCGGCTCACCACCCGCTTTCCTCAAAGCTCGAAGGGCGAGACGCCGTTGCGCTAACAAATGGCATGTGGCTCGCTTCAAATCAACATTAATCGAATTCAGCGGCTGATTTCGAAATCGCTCAGCAAGAATCAGATTCAACTCGCCAATGTAAACAGGATTGCCATCAACCGATGCGATGATATCGTCCAGCGCAAACTCTTCAGCGACGCCTTCGGTGATTCCTACATGAATACACAAGAGGATCAAGATCAAGACGCGTGAACACGCACGAAACATAACAATTCCTCTAGGGACTCTCACGGCAGTTCTATCTCCCTGAGCACAAACTCAACGTCGCGAGTTGTGACCGACGTGGGCGACTCATAAACCAAAGTTGACCGCTGTGGCCCATCATTAAGCTGAAAGAGGTAGTTCACTCTAAACCCAGAATCAGATTGACTTAAAACTTCGTAACCCAGATGTGGACGCTGAGTCCCACCAACCATTTCTAGGAAGACGCGATTCTCGAAAACCCATTGCCGATGACTTTCGAGAGAACGTCCCGCATCCTCCAAACTGACATCAAGCACGACTTGGTACAACTGATCCTGTTGCCGCACACCTTCGATCCTCACCGTCATCGCATCAATAGTCACTGCATCACGCTCACCTGACAATGGAATTTCAAAACTCTGCCGTGGACCAGGTATGATCGCCCGAATGACACCCGTCAAAGTCTCGATCCGTCTCGGTCGCCCCTGAGGAAGTTGCAGTGGCAATCGGCACTCTGCAAAAGCGATCTCGCTGGTTGTGCTAACCTCTATCATTCCGCTGGACTGCTGAGGCAGAAGTACGGAACCGTCATCCAGTGTCGCTCGAATTTGCTGCAGAGGAAAAGAAAGCCCGATTGGTTTTACTTGCGGCTCCCAAGAAATCTCAATCGCCAAACTGAGGCCACCAAGACCAGTCTGCCTGACGGTTCTTTTAGCGGTCACCGAAATCGGCTCGATTCGAAAGACAGAACAATAAGAAGCTGAATCGATCCGTGAAGACCGCCCCGCCTGACGAGGAATCAGATTCAAGGTATCTCGCCCAGCACCATAAAAATTAATATCGAGCTGTTTCTGATCCAGCAACCGGTCCAAAGCTGCCCAGAAGGGAAGAGGCTCAGCAAATTTCTCAATGGACTGGGTACCATCGAGAGAATGTTTAAAAAGAACCCCGGTTTCCAAACCGAGGGCCTCGAGTGCTTGATCAAGACTTTCTGCATCAGCCAAAGAAATGAGATGCTGACCTGCAAAAGATTCAGTAACCAAGTTCGAGGAACGCTCGTTTTCACTGCGTTGTTGAGAGTAAATCGCAACATCAATGGACGTCAGAATAAACAGAAGCAGGCAGAGAAAATATCTTGGTGCGAAGGTTCGATTCATTGGTTTTCCCTGAGGCATCTTGTCGAACATTCAGTGTCTCGCGAAAGCTCTGTATCTCATCAATGGGCAATCACGTCAAAGATGAAGCAATCAAACATTGCAACACCCTTCGATCATTCTATCGTTGCGGCGTGGGTTAGCAAAAACGGATCAGGAATCATGTGAAAATGGAATCAGCTGTTGATCACGGCATCAATGACCCTGCCATGCACGTCCGTCAATCGAAAATCTCGGCCCGCGTATCGATAGGTCAGCCTCTCATGATCGATTCCCAGCAGGTGCAACATCGTTGCGTGAAGATCATGCATGTGCACACGATCAGTCTCTGCGTAATACCCAAACTCGTCTGTCTGCCCATAAGCAAATCCGGATCGAACACCACCTCCGGAGAGAACCATGGAAAAGCCCTGCGGATTATGATCCCGCCCATTCTTGCCTTGGACCACGGGGGTTCTCCCAAATTCTCCACCCCACACGATTAAGGTGTCATCCCATAAACCGCGTTGTTTGAGATCCGCAATCAACGCTGCGATAGGTTTGTCGGTTGCAAGGGCGTTCTTATTATGTCCCGATTCTAAATTTCCGTGCTGATCCCATACTTGGCCGCTACTGACGGTAATAAAGCGAACCCCTGATTCAGCTAGTCGCCTGGCTAACAAACAGCTTTTCCCAAAAGGCTCGGTTTCCTTGGCATCAAGACCATAAGCTTGGTGGGTGGCTTCTGTCTCCAATTCCACATTAAAGACATCCGGGGCAGCCGTTCTCATTCGAGATGCTAAATCAACGGCTTCCACCGCACCCCTCAGTTCTCGGTCGTTACCCACTGCTTGCAAGTGATCGGCATTCATGCGTCTGACCAGATCAAAGCGTTCGCGAATTTCCCGATCCTCTCCGGGACCATCAAGGTGTGAAATGTTTCCATTTCCCGGCTTGCCGTTGCTGCCGATTGCCGTCGCCTGATGCATCGCGGGCAGAAACGCGGCACCATAGTTCCGAGGGCCACCATGGGCCGTAGCGGGCCCGATTGCAACGTGAGCGGGTAAATCTGGATGCCCACTCCCTAATGCGTAACTGATCCACGCACCAACACTCGGTCGAACGAGGTTATCACTACCAGTATTAACCATTCCAACAGCCTGTCCATGAGACTGCCCCTTGGTATGCATGCTACGAATCACGCACAATGAATCCGCATGCTCGGCCATATGAGGAAGTAAGTCGCTGACCCAAAGTCCTGAATCGCCTCTTTGCTTGAACTTCCACGGCCCATTGAGCAACGTCGGAACTGCATCAATATTTGGAGGCAACTTTAGGGGGAAAGGCTTCCCGTCATCTTTGGCCAGTCGCGGCTTGTAATCAAAAGTATCAACGTGACTCGGACCGCCATGCATGAACAGAAAAATAACACGCTTGGCCTGCGGCGAAAGATGCAATTGACTGATTGCCGGAACCATCCCGCCTTGCGTGGCTCCTGACGGTGCATCCATTCCCAACAAGCTTTGATCGGGTTCGAATGCGGCAACACTCAGGCCTCCCAAGGCAAAACCACTGGTGACACCGAAGGTACGCCGCGAGCAAAGCTGTGTAGATGAGCCGTTGATCTGTTTCGACATTCGCACTTTGTTTACCAATACCACGTTTGAATTAAATACTGAAACAGTTTATCAATCGACAAATCGGAATGGCGATGATGCATAAATTGCAGAAATGTATTGCGTCCACGCCGCAACATCCTCTTCCCGCCCAGAGAAGAATTCCTCCGCTAGCTTCATTTCATAGGGACGTGGATGTCGCTGTAGCAGCATCCGACTCGCCTTCTCGACACGACTCCCCAGAGACATACTCTCAGCTAATAATCTTTCGCTGGCCTGAGCGGCCCACTGATGAACCTCTTTGCTGTTGATCAAGACGAGGGCCTGTGCGGGAACATTTGTCGTCGGCCTTCGACCCACGAGCAGATCTGGATCCGCCATATCTAAGGCAAGCAGAAATTCAGGGAGATAGCCTCGCACGATCGGCAAATAGATCGAGCGAACCGGCAAAGCCACATCATCAAAGCGTGCGGAGCTATCAGCGTTATTACTCGATACCAAAACACCACGACCTGCCATCGGTTCGATCCTGCGAGATCGATCCAAGCGACCAGTAGAAAAGATCATTGAATCGCGGATCGATTCGGCGGTCAATCTCTTACGCGGGATCCGCCACAAGAGTCGATTCTCAGGATCTTTTGCCATGGCATCAGCCTGATTGGCCGAGGAACGACGGTAAGCATGGCTACTGACAAGCTCTCGAATCAACGACTTGAGTTGCCAACCGTTCTGAACAAAACGCTCCGCTAGATCATCCAGCAAAACGGGATGGCTAGGCCTTCCACCCTGATGACCAAAGTTGTCGACCGAACGAACGATGCCTTCACCAAAAAGATGCATCCAAACGCGATTCACGAAAACTCTTGCAACCAAAGGATGCCTCGGGTGTGTTAACCACTGAGCTAACTCAAGCCGCCCACTCGCTTCAGAAAAATCATTCTTTGTCTCTTCGATGCTACAAACGGTCAGAAAACCTCGAGGCGTCACCGCTCCCAGATTCCTGACCTCACCACGGATATGAACCGGACTATCTGCAATTTTGTCTGCCGATCGATCCGTTGGTGCCATCGCTACCGGAAGCGGAGCAGGCGGTGCTTTCTTGGTGGCATCAAGTTCCTTTTTCAAGCCACTTAAAAACATTTCTAGCTTTTTAACTTCGGCTCGAAGAGCCAAAGTTTCCGCGTCCTCTTTCACCGCTTCCACTTCACCCTGCGGAATGAACTGAACCGCGTCAGCAATCACGTGTCCAGATGTACCCGTGTTACGGAGCGTCAAGATAGTGTCCGCGTCAGCGGTCAACTCAAAAGTACCGATCGACGACCACATCGGCTCAATCTTGACTTTTCTTTGATCAAGAAAAACTTCTATTTCACCTTGGACAGTCGTCAATTGAATTGGAACTTTTGCCGCTCGATTATCCCCCGGAGAATGTGACAACCGGACTTCATACAATCCTGACTGTGGTAATCGAATTTGATATTCAATCGCATTTTCACCGTTACCTGCCATATCGTCATGAAGGTAGCCATCACCAACGAAGTGTTTATAGTAGGTGGATGTTTTCCAGACACCGGTTTTCTTGGCATCGGCGTCGTCTACGATGAATCCAGTCTGTGTACCCGACAAACGACTTTTCATTTCTCTCAGTTGGCTCTCCGCCTCTTTGACATCCGACTCCAATCGCTTCAAATTTGCTTTGTGATCAGAAATGGCCTTCCGCTGCGCATCGGTTGAGGGCAACTCCACTCGATTCCAAGTGCTAACATACTTTTGACTTTCACCGTTTAAAGTTTGCGTGCTCTTAAAAATCCCCGCCAAAGCGTAATAGTCTTCGGTTGGAACCGGGTCAAACTTGTGGTCGTGACAACGGGCACATCCAAGTGTGAGCCCCAAGAAAGCTCGACCCACCGTGTCAATCTGCTCATCGACTACATCGAGCGTTAGCTTCTTTTTATCGCGTTCGCTGAGCATCTTTGGCCCGAGCATTAGGAAGGTTGTGGCAACCAAGTTGTCATGTCGCTGATCATCGTTTGAGGAAGGTAAAAGATCGCCAGCAATCTGCTGACGAATCATCTCGTCGAATGGCCGATCATCGTTGAAGGATCTGATAAGGTATTCTCGATATCGCCATGCCTCGTGGTAGGTCGCATTGAAATCACTCCCGTTGCTATCCGCATACCTTGCAACGTCCATCCAATGCCGAGCCCAATGCTCGCCAAAACCACGTGACGCCAACAGTTCATTGACGAGGCGATTCCAATTTTTATCAGACGGATCAGCTAACCACCGGTCCTGCATCTCAATTGATGGTGGTAAACCCGTTAGGTCATAACAGAGCCTTCGAAGTTGCACCTCGGGGTCTGCAAGGGGATTCGGTTGGATCTCAGCTTTTGAAATTTCAAGATTCAACAGATCATCGACAACCCCTCGACTAGGATGATTCTCGGTTTGAAGATCCCTCTTGAGTGTCGACTTATCACGCGTCGCGACTCGAGGGCGGAAGGCCCAAAACTCCCTAGCTTGGCTCCAGTCAACCTCGCCCCCCTCCTCCTGAAGCGACATGAGATCGTCACGAGGGTCAATTGCTCCCGCACGGATCCAATCCTCAAAGTCTTTGATGATATGATCTGCTAACTTACCACTCGGGGGCATCTCCGATGTTTCGTAACGGATTGCCGAAATGAGGGGACTCAGCTCTGGATCACCTTTAACGATTGCCGCACCACTATCCCCACCGGTGAGCAAACCGGCACGAGAGTCAACTTGTAACGAACCGGAGATCTCTTCGGCATCGCGAGAGTGACACTCATAACAATGCTCAACCAATACCGGTCGAATTTTTGATTCAAAGAAATCGGTGGTGGTGGGATCTTGAGACTGTGTTGTTATTGGGAACGCCAACAACCAAACCATACCGAGCAGCAGGCATCGTCGAACTGTCTTGGCAAACTGCATGCGATGGAAAATCCTGAAGACAAACCTCACCGATGTGGCCTGCCGCACAAACCCTCAATGGACCGAGAGTGGCAACGAATACATGGCCGACACCAAAGGCTAAACCGAGCCCCTCAGTATACCAACAACCTCAGGCTGTCGCAGTCTTTTCTGATCTTCAGACAGTTGCCACATTCGAGACGAAAAGGTGGTGAAAACGAGTTCTCGCAGTTCTTTAACGCTTTCCCAAGAGCGTTCCGCCCAGTCAAACCTCCCCCAATTGCCGTAAAAAGGCTGCATGGACGGTGGCGGTTTTGCGGATTATTCCATTTGCAAAGACGCAGCGTGGGCAGTCTGACTCGCAGATGCCTAGCCGTAGCTACATCCTAGGAACAACGCCAATCCCAAGTAAATCCAATCCCAACTGAAGCGTTCGGCCAGCTAGGCACACGAGAGCCAAACGTGTGGCCTGACTCTGCGGCGTCTCCGCTCGCAGCACATGACAGTTCTCGTTGAATTTCGAATAGGCCTTCGCGGTGTCCAGAAGGTAATCGACCAACTGATTTGGCGCGTAATCTTTGTGAAGCGTGACAAGAGCTTCTTCGAGTTTCATCAGCATCAATGCTAAATGACGCTCTGCTGGATGCGTGATCTTGATGCCATGTTCCTCAACCATCTCAACGACATCCTGCTCAGCCTTCTGCGCATTCTCAAGGATCTTTTGTGTGCGAGCGTAGGAGTACTGCACATAGGCGGAAGTGTTGCCGTCAAGTGCCACCATCTTTTCGAGATTGAACCGATAATCGCTCGTTCGATGGTGACTTAGGTCAGCAAACTTAATCGCCCCAATACCCACCACTTCAGCAATCATCTCCTGTTCGGCGATGTCCATTGGTGGATCGAATGAAGTCAGACGTTCTGAATCACACACGACCTGTTTAGCACGATCGACGGCACCATCAAGTAGACTCTCCAAGCCGATCAGTGAGCCGCTACGCGTTTTCATTGGCTTACCATCTTCGCCTAGAACGGTACCAAAATTAACGTGCACCAATTTAATGTCGGCCAATCCAAACTGATCGGCGACCGCAAAGAGTTTTTCAAAATGCTCGCTCTGACGCGTATCGACAACGTAGAGTATTTCGCTTGGATCAAACTCTTCCAAACGATACTGTAGGGTTGCAAGATCGGTCGTAGCGTAAAGGTATGCACCGTCTTGCTTTTGCACGATCATTGGCGCGTCGAACTCATCAAGAAAAACACAAATCGCGCCATCGCTTTCCTTAGCTAAACCAGCGTCACGGAGCCTATCAACGACCCGCTTGAGCCTTGAGTGATAAAAACTTTCACCCAAGGTGTGATCAAATTCAACATTAAGCCGGTCGTAAACGCGATTGATTTCGTCTTTGCAGTGAGGCAGGAACTTTTCCCAGAGCGCGAGATTACCAGGGTCTCCGCGGTGCAACTTCGCGGTTTCTTCCAACACCAACTGATCAATTTCAGGGTGCTGTGCGGCGCGATCTGCCCATATGGGATCTGACTCGACACCTTCCACCTTCTGCTCTGCAGAACGTCGAGCGGACAAACTAGATTGAAGACGACGTTCAGCGGAAGCGAGCGACTTCTTGGCCGACTTTAGCTTCACACCCTCTGCCAAATCCACGGCGGCACTGGCCTGATCGACAGCTCTCTGAGCTTCGACAATTGCCTCTTCAAGGTTCTCGAGCGAACGCTTCGCTTTTCGATATTCAATCAATTGATGAACAATCCGGTAAAGCTTTGTCAGTTCCTGTACGGGGTCCGCTTCAACGACATCAGGATCGCCAAAATGCTTGTATCCATAAATGATGATTCCAAACTGGGTGCCCCAGTCACCGAGATGATTATCGGTGATCACCTTGTAACCGAGGAAACGCAAGCTACGCGCCAAGGCGTCACCAATCACGGTGCTTCGGATATGCCCAACGTGCATCGGTTTAGCAACGTTTGGCGAAGAGAAATCAATCACAATGGATTTCTCTCCCTCAACGGGCTCAACACCGCACCTTTCATCGCCAAGAAGAGTTCGCGTCTTTTCGGAAAGGTACTCATCCTTCAGTGTCAGATTGATAAAACCGGGTCCGGCGATCTGAGGTGCTAGACAAAGGTCATCCACCTTGAGGTTTTCAACAATCGTCGCAGCCACTTCACGCGGATTGCGTCCCAGTTCCTTACTCAACGGCATCGCGCAATTACATTGGTAATCACCATGCTTCGGATCCGCTGTTGGACGAATCATTGCGGCATACGTCTCCGCTCGATCGGTCATCGAAGCGAGGGAATCACGAAAACGCTGTTGAAGCAAATTAGGAAGATGCATAGCAGTCAACGAAGACAAAGCAAAGTGGAAACCAAGCACCGTGATCACCGGGGGCGCGGATCCTGGCGCTGAACAATCAACGAACTCAACGGAAGACGCATCGTTGTTTTGCGTCCATCATAGTGCCGGGCGAGTTGGCGTATGCGGGCTTCAGGTGATGCCGAACTACTCCGGTTGAATCAGCCCCAAGTCCTCGAGGGGAACAAGCGTGCCGTCGGCCCAAAGCGACTCCAAGTCGTAGTACTCACGCGTCTCATCATCGAACAGATGGATCACGACACTGCCGTAATCCAAGACGATCCAACGACTTTCCTCGTAACCTTCGATACCCATCCGCTTGTCACCGAGATCCTTTTCCAGAACGTCATCGATCTGTTCGCTGATCGCGTGCAACTGACGCCGACTCGTGCCAGTTGCAAAAACGAAAAAATCAAACTCTGCACTCTGCGCGGATACATCCAAAACAGCAACATCTTGTCCGTTATTATCCAAAGCAACTTGGGCAGCAGCAGCGGCTAACTTTTTCGCCGCCTCCGTACCGAGTGGTCGAATCGCTCGGTCTTTCGGCGTGGCGGAAATACCAATCTCATCGACCGATTTGCTTGGCACCTCGGTGGACACCGATGGATCTTCGCCAGCGTCAGAACTTTCAACGGGTTGTTTTTCGGACATGGGGTTATCGCTAGAGTGGGTGGACATCGACGTAAAGTCTAGTGAATTTGCAGAATCTGTCACGGACCGAACCATTCGAAAGTCACAGGAATCTGCTCCATTTTCGACCACCTAACCCAATATGACTCAGGAGACCCGTAATGGCTGACTGGACAGAGGAAGGCAAAAAAGCCCCCGCATTCACATTGAAAGATGAAGCTGGAAACCAAATTCGACTCAGCGCTCTCAAGGGAAAACCGGTGGTGATCTACTTTTACCCGCGAGACAACACTCCCGGATGCACTAAGGAAGCCTGCGCGCTCCGGGACCGGTGGAAAGAACTCAAAAAGCTCGACGTTCACCTCTTTGGGGTAAGCACCGATTCAGCCGAAAGCCACATTAAGTTCAAGGAGAAGTTTGATCTGCCGTTTCCGTTGTTGGTGGATGAGAACCACGCAATGGCTGAAAAGTACGGAGCTTGGCGGGAAAAAAATATGTACGGAAAGAAATCGATGGGTATCCAGCGTTCCACTTACGTCATCGATGCGGAGGGTAAGGTCGCCAAGCTTTTCAAAAGGGTGCGTGTTGACGGCCACGAACAACAGATCATCGACGCACTGAAATCCCTGTAGGTACTGCGATACTCTCTCGAGGTACAGCAATCACCAGTGTCCCTTCGATGCATCGCCGAAACGGCCGGTCCAAGAGTTTCCCGCTGTCTCAATCCTGCAGGCATTCTTCAATGAAGATTGCCCGCAGGTGGCAGTCAGCGGCTCAACAACCGAACGTTGCTTGGCTCATTCAGAAAAATATTCGCGAACCGTTTCTGATTCGGGTGGAGGCCCTAAAAGAACCGCCAATAAACAAGCACCGACGGACCCCACTAAATCCCAAAGAAACGGATTCAGGCCCAAAAACTCAAAGGCTCGGAACTCCTGCTCGACATAGTAACCCCAGCCTGTCAAAACGACGTGCATGAGGGTTCCTCCCATCATCCCAGCAATCGCCGCGGTTGAAGTCATACGTCGCCAGTAAAGGGACAGAACCAGCGGCACCAAGAAGCACGCGGCAAGTCCACCGGTCGCAAAGACAATCAAGTCTTGCAAATACTTGGGAGGATTGAGGACAAAACACATCGCCAAGAATCCAACCACGATTGTCACCTGATAACTCAGTTTCTTGATTTTGGCTTCCGAGGCATTTTTATTAATCGAACCTTGATAAAGATCTCTCACAACGGCCGATGAGACCACCAACAGAAAACTATCAACACTCGACATCACCGCCGCGAAAGGTGCAGCGACTAAAATTCCTGCGAGCCATGGGATTCCCGCAACCCGCGTCAGGTGAGTCGCGAGATCGGGCATGGTTCGGTCTGGGTCGATTTCCATACCGGGTAACAAAACGCGAGCACAACAGAAGACCACCACAAGTGAAAAATAGATCACCGCGTAATAGACCGAGACTGTCACCACCGAATACTGCAAAGTCTTGGTGTCTTTGAAAGATAACAATCGCACCAAATTGCTGGGCTGACCCGTCGCTGCAAACGGCCAGAAGATGAAAAAGCTGATCGCCGAACCTATTGCCAAAAAACCGAGTGAATTGGTCTCACTCGGTCCTGGATTGGTGATGTAGACACCCGTTTGCCCCGCGCCGTATTGATACGCATCCCACTTCTCAACTTCGACTTGCAATTCCATGCCCGGAGAAATCTGCGACGCAACCGAGTCACGAACCCGCTGTCGTTCTGATTCCGTGGTTAGACGAAGCAAACGGATGGGTTCAGCATGTTGAAAACCTGCGGCGATTACTGTCGATTCAGCCACGCGAACGACTTGATCACCGTCGATGATCCACATCCCTTTTGGAATGAATAAATCTTGCTCTAGCGGTTTCGCATCACCTTTCGGCGGCAGCCTCAAAACTCCCTCACCAAATTCAGGGGGCGTCATCACAGCGATCTGCTTGGTCGCCGATTCCAGACCACCAACTTGATAAAGAGTCAGTCCCAACATCAAGACGACTCCAACAAACATGACGATCCCTTGCATGACGTCGGTCCAAACCACAGCACGGAACCCGCCATAGACGACGTAAACAATCACCGCGACAGCAAATACCAGGAGGCAAACAAGGTAATCCGGGTCGGCTTGGTTGACCCAAGGTATTGGAGCAACCAAGGATCCTGTTCCTTGCACTATCGACTGAAAGATCGGGTCGTCTGCCAGAAGGGTTGTCAGGATCTTCCCACCTGCTTTGAACTGAGCAACGATGTAAAAGAACATAAAGAAGATCAACATTGAAGTCGCAACAAGACCGGTGCGTTCGCTATGGAAACGAGCCTTCAAGACCTCCGGTATTGTCAACGCTCCGGATTGCCTTGCAATTTGATTGATCCGCTTTCCTAAAATTGCCATCGAGACCAGTGGTAATGCCATGTAACCGGCAATCCACAAAGCGAGAGACCAACCGTGCGTGTAGATCAACGCAGGGAACCCCATGAAGGTGCCACCCGAAGCGTTGGTCGCTGCGAAGGTGAGCGCAAAAGCCCACACACCGAAACTTCGACTTCCAAGAAAATACTCGCCGACGAACTCTTTGCCTTTGGCAACTCGATTCGAAAGGATCGCCAATAAAAAAACGGCCACCGTGTAGAACAAAAACGTTAACAAAGCCGTGTTCGCTTCAGAAAACATCAGCTGTCACCTCCCGACTCTGGCGGCTCTTCACCTAGTTCATCATCGCGAATACAGAAAAGAGCAAACCAGATACTCACAATCATCGTTGTGACCCAAGGCATCACAACGCCCCAAAAAACCCAATGCGGCATCCCCATCACTAGATTCAGTTGGCTCGGGTCGACTGGTTGATACCCGTAGCGGGTGCAGTAACCGAGAGTCCAGACAAAGGAGGCAAACCAGATGAGCAGAATCCACTTTGCTTCGCGGGCCGATTGCAACACCGATGACCGCGGCGAAGGGCGATCTACTTTCTGATCCGATTCGATCTTCAATCCCACCGTGGCTTTCCTTTTCATGACACGTCAACAACAGCAGCAAAATCGTGTGGCAGGCAGGAAGCTAGCCCCACCTTCATGTCGCATATTGCATCGAGTTGATACACCAACCTCCGACAAGCTTCGTCAGATGAGGCTATCGGTCAAATGCCGCATCACGCCACCGTGAGATAGTTTAGTCGGTGATAAGCTCGGAGTGTGACGGGAGCATCCGATCCCTAGCGTCGATCGCCCATCGCTGGTCAGTAAGTCGGCGATCTTCAATCACTTGCACTGAAGCATGCAGAGCGACGGTCGGACAGATATGTCTTGGAAAAGCAAAAAGAGCGTCTCCAATTTTCACCGTGTCGGCGACTTTTGACTTGACCACCAAGTGTTCCTCGCTTTGCCCCACCAACACTGCATCTGGCAATTCCGGGAAGCTAACCCGAAGATCGAGCGGCATTTCTGCGGCAATTGATTTGTAACCTAAATCAAGGCAAATTAGATCTTCATCGGGCTTGCTGATCACGCGAGTTAGCAAGGCCAGGGCTTTAGAAAAATCAAGCTCTGAGTAATTACCGCCATATCCCATATCCCATAAGACGGGCGTTCCGGGACTGCACTGCCAAGATGTTTCGCGTGCCCAGAAACCAAATGTGGGTGATCCGCCCACCACGACACTCGGGCTAGGACAACGTGATTGATCCGCTGCGATGGCATCCTTGATCTCCAACGCGCCACCATGACGGTCATTCAGATTCGGTTGGTGGAGATGGCCATCGTAGACATGCAAACCGCGGTACACCACGCCCTGGGATTGATTGATCGCATCTCGTAATTGATCAAGCCTCTCGCCGAAAGGTATTCCCGTCCGATGCATCCCGCAGTCAACATCAATCCATAGACCAACTGGCAATCCTTCCCGATTCGATAGGCTTGACGAGAGGAGTTTCAATCCATCGAGATGATCGACCAAGCAAGAAAAGGTGGTGGATGGATAGATGTTTCGCAAAGAAGCAAACATTTTCAAGTTAGGACCAACCATTGGATACGCGATCAATACATCCTTTGCACCACAGGAAGCAACCATCTCCGCCTCCGACAAAGTAGCAACTTTGAATTGATCAATGCCGAGATCGAGCTGTAACTGAATCAATCGAGACATCTTATGGGTCTTCACGTGAGGCCGCAGTCGCTTCACTTGACCTCCAACATGTTGCAACATTTTTGCGAGGTTTGATCGCACCAGATCAACGTTTAACAACAGTCCCGGTGAGGCGAGGTCTGAACATGTTTGAACATCGGGCCAAGCCTGTAGATTCATCGCTGGCGTCTTCTTGCGTATGTGAATAATGAGAGTGAAGCAGTAGAGGTGCAATCAGGACCAATGACGTCGCAGAAAACCGACGAAGTTACCGTGACAAATCCCCTCAATCGCCGCCTCATCATAGCCGCGACTTCGAAGGATTTTAAGGAAGACATGGAGGTCCGCTATCGTATCCAAGTCGCTCGGTGACTGCTCGGTTCCATATCCCCCATCCAAATCTGTTCCTATACCGACGTGATCGGTGGTGCCAAGCAATTGAACGATGTGATCAACGTGATTAGCGAGTGCGGTAAAGTTTGCATCATTGCGATTTGCATGAGAACTGATGCCGCGTCTCCAATCGGGAACCACCATCCAGACATCCAATGCGACCCCAATCACTGAGCCGCGCGACGCGAGCGATTGGATCTGCCGATCCGACAACTGCCGAGGATTATCCACCAACGAACGGCAGTTATGATGGCTCGCCCAAACCGGTCCCGCATAAAGCTCCAACGACTCCCAAAACGTTTGCTCAGCCAAATGAGTCACGTCAAGGATCATCTTCAACTGATCCATCTCCGCCAGAAGCGAACGACCCATCTCACTCAACCCTCCCTCGCAATCATGCCCGAGGGCGTAGCGACCAATCCCATAGTGGGCGGGTCCCAACGCACGAAGGCCATGAGAATGTGCAAGCGAAAGATCATCCAAAGTGCGCAATGAATCGGCGCCCTCGAGGCTGAGAATGTAGCCAATGGGCGTATCCGAGGGAGAGGCTTGCCATCGCTCGATTTGCTGCTCGAGACCCGCAAGATCCACGATCTTCCTCAAATGACCATCAGTCTCCATCGATCGATACCAAGCAAGCTGCCCTTGTGTCATCGCCCAAGCCTGATGAGGTGACTCCCAAGCCCCTACGGGCCCAGGTGGTTTCATACAACCGGCCAGCAGCGTTGCCACACAGAGGCCAATTCCTCCCCGGCGCATCTCAGGAAAAGCGACCGTGCCAGCGCTACGCCCTTTCAGATCCGTTAAGCCTACTTCCTGCGATCGGATTTGGTGCACCGACTGACGGAGGTCGCGATTGTATTCCAGAGCATTGAGACTGAGATCGAGATGAGCGTCAAAGATCAGCATGGCCAGCACAAGATGGTAAAAACGAATGCTCAAATTCTGTGAAAGAATAGAGTTGAGATAGGTGTATAAAAAAAGCCGACCTCCCAAGTGGAAGATCGGCTCATTATGTTTAGCTTATCCGAAAAAGGTCTACAGATTCGGCAGGTCGTAAGGTTCGACATCTCCGACCATGTGGAAGTGGTTGTGGTCGATATAGATCGTCTCAACTGCTTCGCGATCATCCATCGTGTGTGGAACCGGATACCCAACGATCACTTTTTCGTCGAAGTAGACCGTGCACTTGTAATGAGCGTGGTGAAGTTGAGCAGGTCCGATCAGAGGATAGAAGCGAGGAGGATCAACGTAGTCGGCAATCTTCTCTTTGATAATGCGAACGTTGTTTCTCTGCTTCTCCCACAACAACGGGATGCCACCTTGAACGGGACGAGCCTTCTCGAGGGCATGGATGATCTCGTCGTCGGTCGGCGGATCGAGAGCCACGATCGGACCACCAGAAGTTGTCGGGCCGAGAATCGGAACGCGATCGTAACGCTCCTTCTTCCAGAACTTCTCTTCTTGCTTGTGCTGGTAGTAGGGGCTCACCGGAAGGGGATATCCAACCCATCCCAAATTGAATCCGTTGTGTACACCGTAGCAGCCTGTTGAGGATACGGCCATTAATGCTATTGCGCCGAGCATCATCCGGCGTACCCAATGCTTCGTCATAGCCGCGTTCGTATCCTTCGTTTCGCGACGGTCTTTCAAGCTGGTCATCCGAGCAACCTTCCGTGGATCGTAACTACACGCCTGTGGTGGCAAATGGTGCCCAGCACCAAACCGATTCGGCGTTTTGTGTACTTGTAGTATCGTGTGAACTTATGCCGATCTTGCGGATAATTCTGTAGATTCCAAAAAGGATTCTTTTTCTTCCACTCACGCAAACGTGAAACTCAAACCAAGAAGTCCTCGCGTCCCTGCGATCGCATCAAAGGCAAAGTTTTTTACGATCTCCGTGGCTTAAATCGCTCATCAGCTCTTTCAGGATCAGCACCAAGGAGCGTGAAACAAAACCCCAGCAGCAATCCAGCCATGTAGAGTCAGCGAACTTTTGTTGCCAAAAAGACAACGCTTCATCGATTGATCGATAAAAATCTCGGTCCGAGCCACCCGTCTCACACCAAGTCGAAAACGCTCAGAAGTCCCATCTCTTAGAAGTTGAGCTCTCGGTTGCTAACAGCGGTTGCCGCTCATGACGGCAAGCGGATCTTGGTATCCCCATGCCATGCAGAGTGGTCTGGCAATAGGTTCCTCCAACAGCTGCAGTCCAATAAAAAACCCGCGAGTGGCATCGCCAATTCGCGGGTCGGATCTTTTGTTTGAATTAGGACATGAGCGTTTGGAGAACTTGCATCCTTGCAGTCTCAGCGGCCGGAACAGCAAGCGAGGTGGAATACCACGCTCGCTCCGCCCTAACACTCCAGCACCCTATCGATCGCTGAAGTCCAAGAACCACCAACCGTCATCCCATTCAAGGCTGACGCGACGCCATCCGAGTGGAACCTGTGGGTAGGGGTAGAAGGGACCAATGAACGGCCAAGCCGAAGGGCTGTACTGGGTTGGATACGTCACTTGCGCGTAATTTGGATGAGCTGCGTAGCCTGGCCAAGCGTAGTTTGGCAAGTTTGGAGTATCGTACCGAGGTGCACCGGGTGGCGATTGTGGGGCCATTGGCACGGGCTGACCAGCAATCGGAGTAGGAATCGGTGCGAAGTTTGCGACAGTGCGTGTCATCGATGCTTCCTGTCCCATCCCGAAAGGAACGGGCATCGCAGCGTCGGCGATGCCGGGAGCTGCGTTCTCACGCGCTGGTCGAGCGACTGGGTCGACAGCAACCGGAGCGAGTGATGTTGTTGCGACTTCCATGCCAGCAAATACTGGTTCCTGAATTGCAGGAGCTGCCGCTGGGATTGATATGGTCTGACGAACCCCTTCAACTCCCTCAACACCCTCAGCCAAAGCGATGATGGTGTTACGTTGTGCCTCAGAGCTGGCTCGTCCAATCAGATGAACGACACCTTGCTGGCTCTTTACATCCACACCAAAGCCTCGCAGCTGTCCCGCTTCCTTTGCCGCGGTCAAAACCGAAATCACGTCGGAAACGATGGTTGCATCGCTTGCTTCCGCTTCCGCTGAAACAGGCATTACCTCTGGCGCAGCTTCTTCTACTTCCGGAGCGTCTGCTTGCTCAAGCAAAGCTTTTCGGAATGAAAAGTCGCTGGATTCCGCGGCGGGTGCCGCTTCAGGCTTGGCTTCGACAGCTACGACGGGTTCAGCGGTCGCGACGGTTACCTCGTCAACGATTTTCGCCACACCTTCAACGCCGTCAGCGGTGCCAAGTACCAATGCTTTTTGTGCTTCCTCGGTAACGTTACCGCGGAATGCGACAACACCCTGATCAACTTTCATATCGAGAGTGAAGTCTTTGAGTGCACCGGAATCCCGGTTACTCTTGAGTCGTTTGATGATTTCTTCAGCAATTTCGCGATCACCACCCCAGACCTGGCTTGGCCCAAAGGCAGCGAGCGCTGCAATCGCTAAACCGAAATATTTGCGTCGCATCGAAATGCCTCCCTGCAGTCCTAAATTCAACCTGGGTCGGTTCCATTTGACAGACCGGCCGCAACATGCGGGCAGGAAAAGGGTCGCCGCGGGTGGCGACGGAATATGCCAAACGGTCATACCGGACCGGTGTTGTTGGTTGTTTCGGTCATAAGAGGGTAGGCAAGGTAGGTTTTTTCTGATTTTGTGGCTGATTGGCCTTCCATCCGTTAAAACTTATCGCGCAGCACGTTGGAGTATGACAGCAACCAACACCAGCAATCCGCAAGGTCTTCGCAAAGCCCCCACTATGACATCGGCTCATCTCGAAACAACAGAGAATCAGTCGATCAAGATGGGCCGCTGTTGTCTTTTGATCCCAAATCTGATTTGCCAGCTTCACGCAACTGCTAGAATTGCCCGATCGTGGGGATTGGATGCCCGCGAAGAGATTCTGCCCTTAAACTGTAACTCCACTCGCTCACCCTTCTGATTTTTACACGTTATTTCGACACAACGGATTCAATGCGGCAGCCACAGGATCATTGGCATCATCAATCCGATGCTCAAGAAACGACCGGATCGATGGGGGAAGATCGTCCCAACGCTGAAGAAATGAACTTTGCAACCCTTGCTCACTTGTCGGGGTGTGCCGGCCTTCTCGGTTTTGGTTACATCGGATTCGTCGGTCCACTACTGATTTGGTGGCTCAAGAAA
The DNA here is from genome assembly GCA_938045805.1 of uncultured Rubripirellula sp. Classification (GTDB taxonomy): domain Bacteria; phylum Planctomycetota; class Planctomycetia; order Pirellulales; family Pirellulaceae; genus Rubripirellula. Next base: position 37,477 of record CALIBL010000045.1, read on the forward strand.
GACAGTTCCACCTACGTGGAATTTCAGGCCAAAGAGGCATTCAATTTTCAAATCACCATCGTCATCTTGGCATTTGCCTGTGGCATCGCAGCGCTGATGAGTTGTGGGACTCTGTTTCCTTTGATCTTCTTCCCCATGATCCTCCAATTGATCTTTGGAGTCCTTTCGGTCTTGGATGTTAGGCAGGGCCGAGCGTATCGATACCCGTTTAACTTGCGTCTGATGCAATAGAAAAGCCGTGCGTCTTGGTTTAAGCATCCACATCCACCGGACAGAGAGTGGATCTTCCGAGTGAGATCGACCGATGAGCAGTGTCAATCAATCTGGCATGACTAAATCCATCCAACTGGTGTCTCCAATCAACTGCTTAAGATCGACTTTGCCTCTCGCTCTAGAAGTTCAAAGAAAAACGCGATCACTTTCGAAACGCTTTAAGGACGGTTGCGAGTGTCAATAATCCGGCAAACGCGGGTGCCAAGACAAAGACGGTTCGAGGTTGGGTAGCGAGGACCCCCAGCACGATCACCCCGAGCATCGCGAAACCAGGTGGAAGCCAACTTGCTGGACGCCGCAAACTTGGCCAAGCCAACCACAGAGCTCCTAAGACCAATCCAATCCTCCCGGCAGCCATCGAGACCGCTTTGGTTGTACCGGTCGGCTCCACGCGATACGACATCCACCCCCAAACCGCGAGCAAAACAACCGCAAGACCGAGCACGACTGCTCGGCGTGGATCGTTCGGTTTTTTGGATTGCTTGGCCATTGAAAATTGACTGCAGGAAACCAACGGGATGGAATCACGGTTCAGCGGACGAGTATAACACAGACGTGAAGAATTCGAATTGCTTGGCCAACCCTTGCATCCCCTACCTGCCTATTAGATCCTGTTCCCCGAAGAGAAAACGAATCAACATCCCACCCTTCCCATCTAAGAAATCAGTACCGACATGCGTCTATTATGCTTCAGTGATCTACACCGAAATATCTCCGCGGCTGAAAAGCTGGTGACAATGGCCAAGGATGCTGACGTCGTGATTGGGGCTGGAGATTTTGCGACACGTCGCAAGGGGCTAGCCGACACCCTTGAGGTTTTGAATCAGATCAAGCGGCCCACAGTGGTGGTACCGGGAAACGGCGAGTCATACCAGGAATTGAAAATGGCTTGCCAAACGTGGGAACAAGCCCATGTGCTGCATGGTAATGGCTGCGAAATCCTTGGCGTACCGTTTTGGGGAGTAGGGGGTGGCATTCCCGTAACACCCTTTGGTGAATGGAGTTACGACTTCGACGAAGAGGAAGCAGAAAAGTTGCTCGCGGACTGCCCTTCGAGTGCAGTCTTGGTAACCCACTCGCCACCGATTGATACGGTTGATCACGATCATTCGGGACAAATTCGTGGCTCGGCTTCAATCCGGCGAACCGTCGAACTTCGAACCCCACTTGCGGTCATCTGCGGTCACATCCACAGCGATTGGGGCAAGTCGACCATGCTTGGTTCAACGATGATTCAGAACGCGGGTCCCGATGGGATTTGGATGGAACTGGAGCTGTGATAAGAATCATCACCGACGATCGGGCCGGCCTTGATCCGTGGCAATACCGCGAACTTTCTTCACAAGAAGCAAAATCCAGAAAGTATTGACGCATCGTAAGGATATTGTTGGGGTCGTCACCAGAGAGACGCCGAGAGCGTAGAAAACTCGCCCGGCTAAGTACAAAGTGGCGTTTTGGGAGCTAATGTTCCTCCCAATCGCCGTCCGGCCTCGACCGTGATATGATCTTCGCAGAAAATTGAGTTCCAAAACATCTGAATTTTGAGGCATGAATGAGTAACGCGGAAAACTCCGTGAGCCCGGAAGTGGCCCAACAAGCATCCGAAGCAAAAGATCGGTTGAATGAGCACACCCTGAAGACGGTGCATTGGCATTTCAGTGAAGAAACGGGTAGCCCGTTTTGGCTTCAGAAGAAATCTGAGCTCAACTTTGACCCTCTCACGGACGTCAAAGGTTTCGATGACCTAAAGAAGTTCCCGCATTTTGAAGATGAGTGGCTTCGCGGTGGCCCGATCACGCGTTGGGTCCCGAAAGGTCACGCGGGCAAACCGACCTATGTCTTTGAGACGGGTGGAACAACGGGCATTCCCAAAAGCCGTATGGTGATCGAAGACCACTGGAAGGACTACGAACTTTTCAGTGAAACACTTCCCGACCAGTATTTTCCCAAGGACTCAAATTGGTTGATGCTCGGTCCGAGTGGTCCACGACGTCTTCGACTTGCTGTTGAACACTTGGCTCAGCATCGCGGCGGCATCTGCTTCTGCATCGACCTAGATCCCCGCTGGGTGGTCAAGTTGATCAAGAAAGGTTGGATGGAACATTTGGAGGAGTACAAAAAGCACTGCATCGATCAGGCAGTGACCGTCCTCACCGCTGGCCATGACATCAAGTGTATGTTTGCAACTCCAAAACTTCTCGAATCTCTAGGAGAAGCCTTGGAAGAGAAGGGGACAAGCCTTCCCGAAGTGGGGATCACCGGCATCTTCTCCGGCGGAACCGAATTCACTCCACAGTGGACCAAGTTTTGCGTGGAAGAGTTACTCGGTGGAAGCCCCGAGGAAGGTGGCGTCTACATGACGCCCACCTACGGCAACACCCTGATGGGACTTGCATGCAGCAAGCCGGTAACCGCGGCTGATGGTTACAAAATTTCCTACTACGCACCGCAACCTCGAGCAGTGACCGAAGTGGTCAGCTTCGACGATTACGACCAAGTTGTGGGCTATGGAGAAACAGGCCGAGTCAAACTCTACACGCTCACCGATGAATTCTTTGTTCCAGGATTTATGGAACGAGATGAGGGAGAAAGGGAAGCCCCGTTTGATACCTATCCTTGGGATGGTGTCAGTGGCGTTCGGCCTTTCCACGAACTGGCCAGCGCGACCACCGTCGGTGTGTACTAACACCGCAGGTTGTTTCAATTCCTGACCGCATTTCACCGCAGGGGTAAATCCCCTGCGATGCTGCGTCATTTTCAGTGAAAGGCACGGTTGCCTTGTGAATCATGTTGCCCGCCGTCCATTGCTGGGCAAGTTGCGATCGCAACCGGCAACCTCGGCCTTCATCAAACCTTTCCATTCAATCCACCACTCATTTCTATCGAATACCAAATGATCACGCTAAGTCCGCTACGCTGGGGAAAACCTTACGAGTCACTCGATTTCACCAACGTGGTTCACTTCGATACCGGTGAACCGATCGCAAAGATTGGCAACGTTGGTGGTGGCATCGTCGGACGGGACATGCGTCAGGCGCACAAGGCCCGGCAGGCACTGCTGCAACTCAGTACGCAAGAACTGATCGAGAAATGCAAAACCGCTGCAACTCTATTTGAATCAGGAACACTGACAGTAGGGGACAGTCAGCAAACGGTAGACGACTTTGTCCATCAACAGTCTGCCAGTACGGGTCTTCCCGAGCACATGTGTCGGTCGAACATGCAAAAGAACAGTTTTGTGCTGAGCAATATCGATCAAATTCTTGATTGCCTCACTCGTGGGCTTGACCTCTCCATTCTCAGCCGAGGTTACGGCGAAGAGGGTAGGGGGGTGACCGTGAGCTTTCAGTCTCAAACGCCAGTGCTCGGTGCTGTGCTTCCGAACAATTCGCCGGGTGTCCACACTCTTTGGTTACCCGCAATCCCTCTCCAAGTCGGATTGGCATTGAAACCCGGCTCGCAAGAACCTTGGACACCGTACCGAATGGTTTCAGCATTCATTGAAGCCGGAGTTCCTGCAGAAGCTTTCGGTCTGTATCCCGGCGGACATGATGCTGGCGGAGCGATCATGACCAAGACGCCTCGCAGCATGATCTTTGGTAGTGCTCAGACCGTAGCCCAGCACGCGGGTAACCCGCGAGTTCAGGCACATGGACCAGGCTTCTCCAAAATCCTGATTGGAGACGACGTGGTGGACCAGTGGGAAAGCTTCCTCGACATCATGGTTGAAAGCGTTCTCAGTAACTCAGGTCGAAGCTGCATCAACTGCAGCGGTATCTGGGCTAGCCGTCACACTCGCGAAATCGCTCAAGCAATTGCAGAAAAGATCGGTCCTGTCGATGTGACTCCGCCTTCGGACCCCGAGGCGAAGCTCGCAGCCTTCACCGTGCCTGCCATGGCAACCGGTACCCACGCGATGGTTCAACAAGATCTCGCTGAAGCTGGCGTTACCGACATGACCGCAGAATTTGGGGAGAAGCTGATTGAAAGAGACCATTGTGCCTACCTGCGTCCGATGGTTGTGCACGCAGATTCACCGGATCGCCAAGTGGCATCCAAAGAGTACATGTTCCCGTTTGTCAGTGTTGTTGAGTGCCCTGAGCAGGAAATGCTGAAACGAATCGGTCCGACGCTTGTAGGAACCGTTCTCACAAAAAATCAATCGCTGATGGAAGCAGCCGGATCCTGTGTTGAGATCGACCGAGTCAACATTGGGCCGATTGCAACCAATCGCCTGAATTGGCTTCAGCCACACGAAGGCAATATCATTGATTTCTTGTTCCGATCTCGAGCCTACCAAATAGCAGAAATCGCTTGACTTAAATGCTAGCCAAACTTGCTACGCGTCTCGTACCTCATCGTGGGTGGTGGCGAGTTGACTCGGGTTCGGACAGTTAAAGCTCGCAAATCAGGGTTGCCACACCGGCAACCCTTTTGAGATCAGTGTAGATTGCGTGTTTCGTATTGCTCGAAGCAGCAATCCGCAGTGTCTTACCGGAAGCTTTTGTTCCATTCAGAGCCGACCATCGTGGACCCTTCCAATCCTCCGTCCTACGACCAACTGCCGATCCCGGCAGGACCAGATCGTGGGGCAGCAGAGGTACCACCGTCCGTTCCCAATCACGATGTCGTCGCAGAACAGACTCCCGGTTTTGAAGATACCGGCTCACAGCGAAAGCATCACTTTTGGGAGGATCAGCGACTGCCCGCCGGTCTGATTAGCACCATCATCCACACAATCCTATTGCTTGTGCTTGCGTTGCTAACACTGGAAAAATCACCTCGCGGTGATCTGGCCATCGCGGCATCACGAGGTGAAGCGTCAAACGAAATTCGTCTCGAAGCCGTTGAGTCGAGTTTGGACGATCTGGAACAAGATCAGACCGTTGCAATCGAAACGGTGAAGATTGAACTCAGTCAGCCGTCCACAGCAGAGGAGGCAATCTATCCCGATCAGCCGGGTAGCCCCCAAGCGTCCATACCGCTACCCAACCTCGAACTGAACGCTAAAAGCTCCAGTTCGACGGTTCGATTACCGGGTAAAGCAAGCCTTGAAAAACGGACGCCTCAGGGTCGACTAGAAATGGGAAAAAAGTACGGTGCAACGGTTGATAGCGAACGTGCGGTGGAACTAGCGCTCGCTTACCTAGCTGCCCACCAACGAAGCAACGGCAGCTGGTCATTTGACTTGAACCTCGCGCCGTGCAACGGTCAATGCCGACACAGCAAGGAGAAAAACTCCGATAGCGCTACACCGGTCACTGGAGCGACCGGCCTTGCCCTGTTGGCGTTTCTCGGAGCGGGTCACACGCACCAGCGGTCCGGTCCCTATCAGGAAACAGTGCGACGAGGGATTTATTTCCTGCGTTCGATCGCGGGAGAAACAGCCGAATCGGGTTACGACTGGCAGCAAGGAAGCATGTACGGGCACGGCATTGCGTTGATGGCACTCGAAGAAGCCCTCAACATGACTCGCGAAGGAAATCAATACGACTCTGACCTCGCTGATCTGGTGCAACAGGGTACAGCGTTCACTTGCATCGCGCAGCATCCCAACGGCTCGTGGGGCTACGTCCCGGGCCGTCCGGGCGATGTCACGATCACTGGCTGGCAGGTTCTCTCGCTCATCGGGGCTCAAAAGTGCGGAGCAGCATTGCACACCAACACGCTACCGGACGCAAAAAACTTCTTAATGACGACCTGTGAAGGACGAAGTTTTTGGTTTGGTTATAATTCGCCGCCCGGTGAACCAACCACTACCGCCATCGGTCTGACACTCATGCTGTTTCTTGGGCAATCTCCCTATGAAACACCTTTCCAAAGAGCATTGGAGCGTCTTGCCAAAAAAGGACCGCTACCGAACAACATCTACCACAACTACTACACCTCTCTTGCACTGCATCACTCTCGTCATCCAGCGTGGGAAAACTGGAATCAACAACTCAGGGACTACCTCGTCGAAACTCAGGAAACTCAGGGGCACGAAACAGGAAGCTGGCATTTCAATGAGAAGTGGGGCAATGTCGGCGGGCGACTCTACACCACGGCGTTAGCCGCGATGACACTCGAGGTTTATTACCGATTCATGCCACTCTATGCAGCGGACGATCTTTTTCCGCTTTAGAAGAGAACCTTCCAAATCTTCCCCAATCCTTAAGCGGCGATCTGAAGCAGCGGGTTGATGACTGATCTTATTCGACCCCGCAATTGTCCTTACCCAATCTCGCCTCGGTCCCCCGTCTCACCCGATGCGATATCGGACGCAAAACACTCGATTAGGGTCGCTTGATTCGCGCTACGATCTAATTCCCGAATGGCTCGCAAGGATCGATCCAACCGGCCGCCGGTCAACGGTTGCAAGCGCCCAGCAAAAATCTCAGACCGCATTTGCTGCCTGAAGTGCTGAACAGAAATCGAGAAAAGGTCTTTTAACTTTGCGCGACGTTTAGAAGCTTCCTTGCCCGCCTCTTTAACTTGCTGATCCAAAAATTTAGCGATCGCCACCGGGTCTGGCGTGGGGCTCTCTAACAAGTCGATCAGTCCGTCTCGAACAGCTCCGGATTCGCCCTGCAACAATCTTAGTGCAACATGAATATCCCCTCCCGAGATCTCGACCGCCTCCTCAAGACGTTCATCAGCTTCCTGGATCCCATGGACATCGCGCAGTAGCCGACAAGAGTCTTGCCTAGATAGCGGCCCAAGACGCACCGTTTGGCATCGAGAACGAATGGTCGGCAATTGCCGCTGCTCACTTGTCCCAATCAGAATGATGATGGTCTTCGAGGGTGGTTCCTCCAGTGTTTTGAGTAAACAATTTGCCCCCTCCTCGTTGAGTAAATCAGCGTCATCAATGACACCCACCTTCCAACCTCCCATCAGCGGACGGATTCGGAGATCGTGGCAAAAACCTTCCCGCATGCGATTGTCTCGCTCACCGATGAAGCTATCGACTGGGATGACCGTTTTATCCTTCGGCTTCTCCACTCGCACGATGTCAGGGTGTGATCCAGCGACGACCTGTTGGCACGCCTCACAGTGACCGCAGGGAGCCATCGATTTGGGGTCAGCGAGTCGACAGAGGAGCGTCTTGGCGAGTAACTCGACAACGGTGTGCTTGCCGGTTCCGGGAGGTCCGATAAAGAGGTAGCTCCCGCCGAGGCGACTTTGGGAGATCGCAGCTTGAAATCCTGCTTTCACAGAATCTTGACCTATCAGATCGGACCACCCGTGAATCATCCTCTTTGAGTCTCCCCTCGTTTAACCCCGTGGACCTTTACTCCAGTCCTATTGCACAAGGGTCCGTGATCGTTGGCAAGCGATGAACCAGTGCGAAGCGACGCTTCGTGAGAATTCGCAACGATGATGCAAGACGCAAAGCGACCAGTCGTAGCCCCCCCTATTCCACATGCTCAAGAACGGTAATTTTTTCGATTCGTTGTAGATGCCTGCCGCCATCAAATTCAGTCTTTAGCCACATTTTAACCAGATCATCTACGGGACGATCACCAATCAGATCCCCCGGTAAGCAAAGCACGTTGACGTCGTTGTGACGCCGGCTCATTTCAACCATCACCTCGTCATAACAAGAAGCCGCGCGCACGCCATCAAACTTATTCGCGGCAATCGACATCCCAATTCCGGTACCGCAGATGAGGACGCCTCGTTCCGCTTCACCTCGGCTGACTTTTTCCGCTACAACTCTCGCGTAATCGGGGTAATCCACAGGCTGGTCGGAGTCCGTGCCCTGATCAATTACGTCGTACCCCGCTGCTGTGAGCGATTGGATCAGTCGATTTTTGATTTTGACGCCACGGTGATCACTGGCAATTGCAATTTTTAACATCGGTAACCTCACAACCCAGCTAATTCGCTTGGAAAAAAATCATCATCCAAACCTTCAATCCATGCCTCCAACTCGCTGTCGATTTGCTTGGCACACGCTTCATAGACCTCGACAGGCATCCCGACTGGGTCCGATACATCCCCGCCATCACGACGAAGCGTCTGTACTCGATCCGCCAATTCAGGCCATGCAGCGAGGATCGCAGAGCGATGACCCCTAGTCATCGTGAGAATGACATCGGCAACCTTGATGAGTTCATCATCCAACGATTGACTACTGTGTCCCGTCAGATCAAGCCCTCGTTGCCCCATCACCTCCACAGCTTGGCTACTCGCTCCGTATCCGTCACCCGCTGCGACGCCGGCTGACAAAACACGCACCAAATCCTCGCGCCCAAACTTTACCCGGAATCGCTCACGCAACAATGTCTCTGCCATGGGGCTGCGACAGGTATTTCCTGTACAGACCAATACGACCACGGGCTTGATGATTTGATTCATGGCGGCTTCCTCGATCACTCCTTGGTGGCGAATCGCATAATGCTGACTCTCCACGGAAACGCTCGTCGGTCCACCACCATAACGGGTTGGCCCGTCATCGAGCAGCAGGGGCACCGAATCAATCAAATATTCAGCCGCTTGGTTTGCGTTGGTGATCGTTTTTCCGTGGCTGTCTCTAAGTCCCAAAAAAAGTAGTGGACCGCGTAAATAACGATGAATCCCTTCGATGACCCTCTGTGACACCACTCGAAATGCGACTTGGCCAGACGAACTGGCAACCAAGGAAGAAACCCCTCCGCAGAGGCATCCAGTTAAGGATTTTGAACGATTCGGGGCGACCTCGAGTTGCAACGGGCCGGGCCAGCAGCGCTGAGCCAACCGACGAACCAACGGTGGCCAATCCACGAGATAATCACCGGCGGCCTGAACGCTGGGCAGGAGGAGGGAACACGGTCCCATCAAATAGCCAGCTCGTAGATCCGTTGGAGCATCTGCTGAGAACCCTTCACTTGCTTTCTGATTCAGCTGCGCCATTTTTTCAACGGCTGCTGGATTGAGGGCATGAGCGACCAGCCCGTAACCTGCTTCGGTGGGAACCGCTACGACTTCACCTTCGGCCAGTGTCTGAATCGTTCGATGGAGATAATCTTGCGGATCATCTGTATCACGGAGGTCGAGAATCGTTAGCATCTATAGTGACTTTCTCTACCGAACTCGAGTCATTCTCGGCATTTCCACGACGACCGAACCATTCCAGAGACATCGAACGGGAGGGAAGATATCGTGAAAGAACAGCCGATGCAAACGCCCCGCGAACACATCCCAGCCATGAGCCTGAACCGGCGCTCGTTTTTGGCTGAATGCATCGGCAGCGTTTCCACGTTTTCAAGCGCCATTGGTGGCGGACTCATCACAACCAAATCACTCGCCGCCTCGTCTCTCGCCACCGCTGCCGCGTTGACCGTCACGAGCGGATGCGTCTCACAAACACCGGCACATGCTCCGGAAAAAGTATGGGGACGGCGAGGATTTAGCCCAGGTCGTTTCCTGAAACCCAGAGCGATCACGATTGACGATCGCGACCGCCTTTACATCGTTGACACAACCGGGCGTATTCAGGTTTTTGATACTGAAGGAAACTTCTTGAGAACTTGGAAGACTCCCGAGACTCAAAATGGCCGTCCCACCGGACTCGGATTCTTACCCAATTCGTTCTCTTCGGGCTCCAATGATGGGTCACGGATCTTGGTGGCCGATACGCATTACTATCGGATGCTGTCCTACGCACTTGACGGCGAACTGCAAGATGCTGAAACCATCGGTGGAGTGGCTGGCACGGGGCCCGGAGAGTTTGCTTTTGTGACCGACATTGCTTGCGACCAACAAGGCAACCGATACATCGGTGAATACAACGCTTCGGATCGAATTCAGAAGTTTGACGCCGATGGACAATTCATCTGCCAGTGGGGTGGCACAGGAAGAGAACCGGGCAGCTTTGTGCGGCCTCAAGGCCTCTTGATACGCGATGAAGTTCTGTGGGTGGTCGACTCATGCAACCATCGAATTCAACGCTTCGATATTTCAGAAACACCTCCCCGATTGATTGACATATGGGGCGAACCGGGTTCCGACCGCGGACAATTTTATTATCCCTACGGCCTAGCGATTGCGAGCGATGGCACGGTATTGGTGATCGAATACAAAAACAATCGACTGCAGAGATTGACTCCCGACGGAAAATGGATCGCCTCTTGGGGTGGCCCGGGCTTCCTGGCAGGTCAGCTGAATCAACCATGGGGACTGGTGGTTGATTCGTTGGATCGCGTCCATCTACTCGACAGCAACAATCATCGGGTGCAGAGAATTCAGCTACCTGCCTAGCATGACTGATGAGCACAAAAAAAACTTTCTTGCGCGGCTGGACCTAACGTGTCAATCGACATGCCAATGATTCTTGCAGTGGCACGGGCAGGTTTCAGCAAGCCTGCCATTTCTCGCCATCACAACGCTCGTCTCCCGACGGCCTTGGTTTTATCAAAGACCCAGTTTTTTCAAAAAGCCACAGTCGCCTACAAAAGCCCCAACAGAGAACCCACATGAACCAAGACCTACGAAAAGCGATGCAATACTCCGACAACTACGTCATCGAGATGGACTACGCGGATGCCAAAGGCAACCAAACCCACCGCGTCGTCAGCCCCATTCGATTCATGGGAAGTCGACGTTTTCTGGGGCTCTGCCTGTGCAGAGAGCAACCCAGACAATTTCAACTTTCTCGTTGCAAGAACCTGCGGCTCATCCCAGCGGATCAGGTATTGATGCCAGTTCCAATGGCGTAACAAAGCGGAGTACGGCTTTCGGCAAGACAACGACGAAAAGCTCGAATCGCTGCTAAGCGAACTTCGAGCCGTTCGTGTACGAGGGCTAAAAAATCCCGACGCGTGATGGGGGCAGCCCTCGCAAGCCTCCGCCCTACGGAATTTGGTTGATCAAGAGGTGGTGATTAGTCCAATCGCTTCCTCTTGATGGGGGCTGGAAAGTATTGCTGTGAACCTGATGATTGGTTTTTACTTTCCAGTTGAGGTTCCGGCGAGTTGTTGCGATTGACTTGGGTTGTCTGTCCGTCAGAAACTTCGCTTTCCATACCAGTCAGTCGCACCATCTGATGCGTTGTGGCACCGAGGTCATGCAAGTCCTGATCTTGCACCTCCACGGGCTGCCGAAAACTTTCTAGTTCGAGTTGGTCAGCAGCCTGCCGCAAGATCGCTTGATCGGTTTCGAGTTCGCGGCCAATCCCCACTTGTGGCTCGGCCCCCACTTGTGGCTCGGCTTCGCCAGATGGATCAAGCTCCGAATCCCAATCCAACGTGCCTGCTTGGTCCAAGGGCCCTTGGCGAACCGCATCGGGCCGCATCGAACCGCTGCGTTTGAGCTTCCCAGAACTCCGCTCACGTGCTCGCTCCAATGCATCCCAGTACGCCTTTTCGTTCCAAGGCCCCTCGGTGAGCGTGATGCTATTATTTGGCAACAACGTTCCTTTGAGGTAGTCGACATAGTTGAGCGATTTGTTGTACTCACCCAGTGCTCGATAATAAGAAATCTGAGCATCTGCTCGACGCAGTTGACTCTGCAGCACCACGTTGACTGGGCTACGTCCACCCTTGAATTCGGCCAAGCGAGCTTCAACTTCCTGCTCGGCAGCTTGCCATCGCATCGCGTGCGTTTGAACAAGCTGGTAATGCGTTGCTGATTTCGCAACCGCATCGCTCAGTTGACTCACCATCAATCGCTCCGCGTCTTGCAAGAAGGCTCGCGACTGGTGCAACCTTAGCTGTGCACCCCGAACCCGTGCTCGCTCGCGTCGACTACCGATTGCAGGCGGTGTAATCTCGAGGCGTACCGCCCCTTCTTGGAAACCACCGCCTGTTAACTCGGCCAAAGCGCTGGTTCCTGCAAACGATTCACCAATATCCACACTTCTTCGTCCGGGCGGCCCGAACGTGTCACCAACCCCCACCCATCGATAGAGAAGAGACAAATTAACTTCGGGAAGTAACTGGTTTTTCGCAGAAACCTGCTCCAGTTCACGCTGCTTGATGACCGTGCGTCCCTTTCGGAGTTCAGGACTCAGGTAAAGCATTTGTGCAACAGATTCCTCCCAGTCATACTCCAACCTCGCAAGGGATGGTTCCTCGATAGGCCGAATCAAACGACCGTCGGTTGCTGCGATTCCCAGCAGTTCTCGTAAAGCACGCTCGCTCCCGTAAACACCTCGACGCTCATCGGTCGGTAGATTTGATCCCGCAAGAGATGCCGACAACCTCGCTCGAAAGTTGTAGTACTGTTCTTCAGCTTGAGCTAACTCCTGCTTCGTACCAATCCCCTTGTCGAAATTGAACTTGGCAAACTTCGCGGTTGCGATAGCGCTGTTACGACCGATTACCGCTGTGGAAACATTTCGGTAGGCGACGTAAAGGTTCCAGTATGCGACCTCGACATCTCGCACAAGGTTGCGCACCTGGATCTCAAAATCTGCAATCGAAAGATCCTCGTTCAAACTGGCGAGAACGACTGGGATTCGGTTGACCAAAGCACCGCGATTCCGCATCAGTGGATGCTGAACCTGAGCCTCAAGAATTGCAGTCCAATCACTCGGAACCTGACGGTTAACCGATGACAGATCGTTGACTGTTGGCTGGTTGTTCCGAGAGTAAATCAGTTGCTGCCGAAGTGTTGCAACGCCTCCGGTTGCAATCCTTTTACTGATCGTGGCCTGCTGAGTGGTATCGAGGCCTTGACTAAGTGGATTGCTCAGATTGAACCCAGTTCCCGAGTTTCGCGCCCGATCGGTGCTTCGGGTATCGACAAAGGCACTGACCTGAGCATCGAACTCAGCGAGCGCATCTTCGACACCCCCAATTTGGTTCGCTCGAAAGACACCTCGCGGCAAAACACGATTCCCATTGCCATCGACGGCAAGTGCGTTTGACTGCGTGGTGGATTGCTGAATCGCAACGTCATAGATGCTGCCTACTTGCTCAACGCTGGCGCTAGTGAATTGTGCGGCGACGTTATCTCGAAATTCCGCGTTACCTCCTGTGGTCACAAAAAACTTTGCATTTTGTAACGCGATGGAAACACATTCTTCGACGCTCAAATCCCAAAATTGATAGTCATGGTTGCCCATGGTTAGGGGAGCTGAAGAATCAGTGGTCTCCGCAAGACTCTCCGTCTCGACGTCCGGGTATTCGACTTGGGTCGCGGCTTTGAGATAGTACTGCAGATCGGCAGGTTCATTCAAAAAGTAAGGCTGCATCGGTGCGCATCCGGTCGCCAGAAAAATGGCTAGACCAAGCTGAAGAAAAGCTGTAATGCGAAACAGCGAGCGAGACATACTATCGTGGCTTCCGGGGTCGGGTGAACATCGCGCACGACAATCATCTGCCGGGTACGGATGCTTTGGGTCGATTGTGGAAGCCCCCCACGATGCGATTCCAATGAGCAGAAAGTCTCCTGCGTCACGAATCGAATTCGCCCGGAAGTAGGTATCGGACTGGCGATTGTTAAACTTTGACGGTTCGGTAAAAAAAACCATCAAAAATGATTTCGGGGTCACCAACCCCTCGGAACGTCAGTTCAGAAGTCGAAATCAAAAACGTGAGCAACTCACCGCTGAACGAACCTCATTCCGCGTTCGGGTTTGCTAGCTTTTTCTCTTCCATGCGAATCGCTTTGCGCAGATCATCGCTTGGAATCGGCTCGATGGCATTCGCGTTGCTCACGGTCTCAGGACGGGGCCCCATCGGTAGGCCTTCCCATGGCTTGTTGTAGAAGTAATGTTTCTCCAAACGGCCGCGGTCGAGCTTGTATGCCTGCTGGTGACTCGCTTCGTGCCAAGCCATCGCTTCGCGACTTGTGGGCGCTAGCTGATAAGACAACCAACCGATTCTCCGTGCGGGTCGGTTGTAAAGTCTCGCGTAACCCGGATCCATTCGCACACCAAGCGGGGGAATCAGATCAATTCTTGGCCAAACCCTTCGATTTTCGTGATCAGGCTGATGCGCTGAAAGATCGAGGGATAAACCGATGAGCAGTGCGAAACATGTGAGCAAACGCATGAAAACCACCGAATCTCGGGGGAGAAAGAACTAACAATTTGAAGTATTGAGTGTTAAATCAATGAAACGTTTTAGTCTTCGTCTGCAAGTCTTGATCACCGTGACAACATCTCGTTCTGTTCCAAATGCCCCAAATCGGCTGACCCTACCGTTTATGGGCAACTCTACCACCTGAAACGATTTTTGCGACGAAGCCACAACAGAAGGCTGGTATGACAAGTCACAAGGAGAGCGGAGTCATGGTGGCAAGTGTCATGTGAAGCCTAAAAGACTCTACAACGTGGATCGGATGTGCGGTCTAATGTCATTACAGGCCCCAATCACAAATCAACACCCTCAACACTCGATCCACAACCGATCGCTATCTTCATGGAAGGCACCACCGAACCGATTCTCGTTGTCATCGGGGACCCGATTGCAGGCAACCCCGCCCAGTTTGCTCTTGAGCGTTCGCTTAGGGCCATGGAACTTGACTGGAGAGTTCTATCATTCGATGTCACCCCCGAGAATGTTGCAGCAGCCATCGAAGGCTTTGCAGTGACTGGGATTGTGGGGGTCATGATTGCGCGAGAACTGTCAGCAAGTGCCGGATCTTGGAATACTCACAAGAATAAAATTGAAACCCAATCGGTGGACTGCCTCTGGCGCAATGATACGGGTCACTTTTCTGCGGCGGATCAGCTACTTGATTGGCTGCAAACGCAGATCCAAAAATTTCAGCATGGAAAACAGCTTTGGGTGGGTAATCAGGAGGCGACCGTCCCATTGGAACCGGAGCAGTTTGAGCGATTCGCCCTTGATCATTCGGGGCTAGCAGACGAAATCGTAAAAGCATCGGTGATCGCCCTCTCAGCGGACGATTCGACAGAAGCAGACTTCGACAAAGAGGAATGGCCTGAGAACACCGGTGAAACATTGGTGATCGACCTAGGCGCTGCATACAGCCTCGTCAGCCATCTGCGTCAACAGGGATACTTGGTGATCGGCGAAGACGAGTTTCGAGTCGGAGCACTCCAGCACTGCATTCTACAGTGGACGGGAAAAACCCCCTCCGATGATGTCGTGATTGACGCGATCGAGGAATACCTGAGCGTTTGACGCAAGAAACAAACCAGCAAGACACATGCAAGCCTGCAGATCAATTAGCAAAATAACCCATGGCGAAACGCACCACGAACCTTCACCGCAAATTGATCGCAGCCGCGCAGAGCTTGCGTGATCAAACCTCCGAATTGACTTTCGCTGAGCCAGTGACCCACGTTTACAATCCACTTGTCTACGCGTGGGACGCTCACACCGCCTACCTTGAAAGTGCTAACCCAAACGGTATCACGACCCTTTTCATGGGGATGAACCCGGGTCCGTGGGGGATGGCTCAGACGGGTGTGCCCTTTGGCGAGATTGATGCGGTGAAAACTTGGCTTGGGATCGACAAAAACGTTGGAAAGCCTCCAACCGAACACCCCAAGCGATTGATTGAAGGTTTTAAGTGCAGCCGAAGTGAAGTTAGCGGACGTCGACTTTGGGGGCTGTTCCGTGATCGGTTTGGTGAATCAGACCATTTTTTTCAGTCACACTTTGTCACCAACTTCTGCCCACTGGTGTTCATGGAGGCTTCGGCTCGCAATCGCACACCAGACAAGCTTCCCAAGGAAGAACGCTTGTTGCTGGATCGCATTTGCCTTGAGCACCTAACCAAGGTGATCGAGATCCTCAAACCGGAGTTCTTAGTTGGGGTGGGCGCCTATGCAGAGAAGCAATTCCAAGAGGCCACTTCCGCCATGGAAACAACAATCACCACAACGAGGATCCTTCATCCAAGCCCTGCTTCGCCGGCAGCAAATCGGGATTGGCAAGGCACGGCCACCAAGCAATTAGTCGAAGCTGGTATTTGGTCGTAGCCCCAATCAGACTCAACCACGACGACAATGGCTTCTCCCACCCGAAGACACCTGTCCAACGAGGAATCCCATGAGCCACCAAAACGAACGATGACCCCTGAATCCTTTCAACTACTCTACAAGCTCATCCGAGGCAATAAGTGCGCCGCCAAGGTCATCGAGGCGCAAAACTTAGCCGCGGAAAATGACTTTCTGGGTTCACTTGAAAATTTGCAGGAAGCTCGGCAATCCTATGCTGAGCATTATTCGCGATCTCTAAAGCAACCCGAACTGGCCGTTCCCGGCGAAGGGGTTTCAAAGAAGGACGAAAAGAAGCGAAAGAAGCTGGAAAAAATCGAACAGGCGATGTCCAAATTTGATCAACTCATTTTGCAGATAGATCGTCGAGCTAAACGAACTGGTGCCTCACAAGGTGAGGCATCTTCTTCGGCAAGTCCATCACGTGCCCCCGGCTCAACATCAAACGAGCCGATCAGCGGGAATCCTGTCGAGCTCAAAGCGACCGAATCTGGCAACTCGCGAGAGCTAATTGAACGAGTTCGTGAATTTTACAAATCGCTAACAACGCCCGCCAACCTCGAACTTACTCCGGAGCAACTCGCCACCAAATTTCGGCTTCGGAAAGTAGAAAGCTTCGAACATCTTCGCGTTGGGAACATTCTGTATCTCCAAACCCAACAAGCGAATGTTTTAACGCAAATCAAAATGATCGATCCCCTGCCATCCACAAGCGAGTCCACAACGCATCTGATCAGCGTCCTCGATGAACGCCCAATCAAACCGGTGACCCTCGGGGGACTGCTTCAATTGGCTTCACAACGCACCTGCTATTTCCTGGCTGATCCTGATACCCACCAATCAAGCACCACTGGATCGAACACCAATGAGTTGACTCAGGGCACGACGGAAACGACCCCAGCTGCAGAGTCAGAGATAACGACCGGAGAATCGAGCGGTGAGGAGCAGTCAACGCAAAACCCCTCAGTCGACCATCAAAACATTCTGGATCTTGGCTCTTTCAGCCAATTGTTGACCTCGGCTCAGCGGTGCGGACTGGTTCCCAACGCGGACCAAATCGGATACGTGCGAGACAAAGAATTCAGGCAGGGAAAATACGATAAAGCCTTCCAGTCAATTGACATGATGCACAATCGTTTTCTGGCGAGTGCCGGACAACGACTTGCGCGACTCAACCGCGAGGATGTGGATATCGCTGCCGGCCGAATCAAAATCTCGCCTAGGGAACTTCAAGCCAAGCGATCAAGGGATCGTTTACAGACCCAAGAAGTTGATCGCGCAAAACGACGTTTTCAGGTTGTCCTAGAAGGTTTACGCATTCTGATGAACCACGATCTGGAATCTCGTCGTGACACAGATAGCTAGAACCAACGCCTCGAGCGATCTTCACGAGGTTCCTGATTGATGCCCCTGATTAATGCTTGAAAACGTTGACAAAACCGGCAAAAAATGGAAGAGAGAGCGAATCCGCAACGAGCCGATACCCGATAAACGCTCAAATTGAGCATCATGTGAGGCATCGAGCCGGCTATTTTGCGAAAAAGTAGGCAAGTCAAGAGTGATTGGCGTTGACGATTCGCAGTTCGTTCGCCACATTCTGCCTCTTCGCGGAATTGCCGTGCAAGTGGGAGAAATTGCCGCTGAGTGAGACGAGTGCAAGTCTCATTGCTCAGGACAGGTGTTTTCGCCGAACCACCCGACCAACGAAAGTCGTGACCCAATGGGTAAAAAATCAAAACGATATCGTGCTGCGCTTTCCAAGCAGCCACAAGATCTGCTTCCGCTAAGCGAAGCGGTAGAAGTCTTAAAACAATACGATTCGACCAAGTTCGATCAAACGGTCGAAGTGCATATGCGCTTGGGGGTCGACCCCAATCAAGCTGACCAAATCATTCGCGGCAGTCTGGTGCTCCCAAATGGGATCGGAAAGACCCAACGCGTGGTCGTGTTCGCCAAAGGCGACGCAGCAAAGGCTGCGGAGGCTGCTGGCGCCGACGAAGTTGGACAAGAAGATCTTGCGAAGAAGATCAAAGACGGCTGGACTGAATTTGACGTCTGCATCGCAGCACCTGACATGATGGGGCTAGTTGGACCTTTGGGTCGCGTGCTTGGGCCACGAGGCTTGATGCCTAGCCCTAGAGCGGGCACGGTCACTGCAGATGTTGCAAAGGTCGTTGGAGAGTACAAAGCGGGAAAAGTTGAGTTCCGTAACGACAAAGGTGGAAATGTCCACTCAGTGGTCGGAAAGATGAGCTTCGATTCGACCAAGCTAATCGAGAACATCAAAGCTTTCATTGAGTTTGTAGAGGCAATGAAGCCTTCAACCATCAAGGGCACCTACGTTCGCGGCATCGCTATTTGCTCAACCATGAGCCCCAGCGTCCGCATTGCCTCCTAAGTTAGTGGGAATGCAGGCGGAAACGTTTGCCACAGTCAGGTCAAATCAGTCGTCTAAGTGAATCGATCCGATGAGTAAATACGTCAAAGAGCTCGTTACGCGAGACATTCGCCGCCGTCTAGACGGTGTGGAGGATGCAGTGCTGGTTAATTGCGTCGGTATGGACGCCAATACCACCAGCGAACTCCGCGGGGAGCTGGATAAGAAAGACATCAAATTGTTGGTTGTGAAAAACTCACTTGCTCGACGAGCGACCGAGGGAACACAGCTATCGGCAGCATTCGAGGGAGCAAGTGGTCAGGTAGGAGTCTGCTGGGGCTCCTCCGACTTCGTCTCTCTCGTCAAAGAGATTGTCGAACTCGACAAGGACAAGGCCAAGTTTGACGCTTTCCAGGCCAGCGGTGGTGTGATGGATGGCGAAAAGCTGGATGCTGAAGGCTTGAAGGCAGTCAGCAAGTGGCCAAGTCGCGCCGAACAAATCTCGCTGCTTGTTGGACAAATCCTCTCACCAGGAGCAGAGCTCTCAGCAGCAATGCTCGGTCCTGGAAAGATGCTCAACAGCCAAATCAAGAAAATCAGCGAAGGCGACGAGTAGTCGAGCCTCGCTTTACCGTAAACCTTTCGTACCAAGTCACCAAACTGTTTTGAGGTATTAGATATGTCTGAAGATACTGCAGTCGCTGAATTCAGCGCAGAAACCAAGGAAATGGGCGACAAGATCGCTGAACTGACCCTGAAGCAAGCTAAAGAACTTAGCGACTACCTGAAAGAAGCGCATGGCATTGAGCCTGCCGCAGGTGGTGGTGCTGTCATGGTTGCTGCTGGCCCTGCCGACGCTGGTGCAGCAGAAGAAGAGAAAACCGAATTCGACGTCGTTTTGACTGGCTTTGGCGACAAGAAGCTGAACGTGGTGAAGGTTGTCAAAAACCTCACTGGCGCTTCACTCATGGAAGCCAAGAAAATGGTCGAAGGCGTTCCTGCGACCCTCAAAGAAGGTGTTGCGAAGGAAGAAGCCGACAAAATCAAGGCAGAAATCGAAGAAGCTGGTGGTTCGGTCGAACTCAAGTAGTTCCTCCCCTCGAGTAAGCTGTTTACTGATTGAATGTGAATTGCCCCTTGAGACGCTGTTAGGTTCGTCTCGAGGTTTGGAACACACAGTCATCAGGATGGCGCGAAAGTTTCGCTGCTGTCCTGTTTTTTGAAAACGGTTTTCGGTGACACAACGTGCGCTAATTGCTGTGAGAAATCCAGCAATTAGTATGCACGGGTTTCCTGAGGCCAAGCTTAGCGCTTTCAGGCACTGTTTATAAACAGCGACCATCTCTTGCGCATCAATGATTGCACATCTTGGATTAGAAATTCCAGCCGAATCAATCGCTACTGCTGGTCGGTTGTAGTGCTTCCATGGAATTTCGGCACCTAGGTGGAATTCTGATATGCTCACAGCGACTTCAAGGAAGTTTGAACCAATCGGTGAGAATCTGCGAAGAACACCTAAAACAAGGATCCTGGAACATGCTCACCGAAGATGTCTTGCAATTACTGCAGTGTCCTCTGACAGGCAAAAAGCTATCTCTCGCCACAGAGGGAATGGTTAGCCGAGTGAACGAAGCAATCGCAACCGAACACGCAAGGGACCGCACCGAGCAAAAAGTTTACAAACGGATCGACGGTGGATTGGTAACGGAGGATTCCGCATGGCTGTATCCAATCCGAGAACAGATTCCGACACTCGTTGTGGAAGAAGCGATCGACCTTAGTTCTATCTAGGTCCAGTCTGGCCCTTCTTCTTCGGCGGCACCTCCGTACCAAACCTCAAGGCATTCCACCACATGATCCCTTTCGATTCGGTTTGCCCAAACCGAGTCATCCACGTCAAGACGGACTTCATAGTCACCTTCATGGAGACAGTCTTCTTCACCGCAAAAGTGAGGCACATCGCTTACCCAAACAATGCGGCTGAGCGGTAGATGCTTGTCATCGATTTTGATCAGTGGAGATGTCATTTTATCTGGCCCAATCTTCCATCGGTAATGCTGCAAACCATGAAATCGGATGACCTCATGCTCGACACACGGTCTAAGAGTCTAGTCGGTCGATGCCTCTAGCTAGCTCCCCAATTCTCGACTACGTTCCGCCGATGCATTGACAGCTTGCATCAACGCACTTCGAAGACCATGCCTTTCAAGCTCCGCAATTGCAGCAATGGTCGTTCCACCGGGACTCGCAACCGCATCTTTCAACTCACCGGGATGACGCCCAGTTTCTTCAATCATTTTAGCGGTCCCTAATACGGTTTGCGTGGCGAGCTTCATTGCCAGAGACCTGGGAAGCCCAGCCTGCACTCCACCGTCGGCTAACGCCTCGATGACGAGGCAAACATACGCGGGGCCGGAACCACTTAGTCCCGTGAGAGCGTCCATCTGAGATTCAACGACTTCTACCGCCAGACCGACGCATCCGAGCAGATCCTGAATCCAATGGCGGTCCGCCTCGGTCACCTCGGAACCACAGCAAAATCCACTCGCACCTTCCCTCACCAAACTCGGCGTGTTGGGCATGACCCTGACGATTCGGTCATGCTCCACGCCATGCCTCAGTCCTGAGAGAGAAATGCCGGCTGCAATGGAAATGACAAGCTTACCCTGTAACTCCACCCCATCTGCCTTGGTGACACTGGAGATCATATTAGGCTTCACGGCCAACAGAATGGCGTCAGAAGCTGCAACAGCCTCAGCAAGCTCCATGCACACCACCTCTGGATGATTCTCCGCCCACCACAACTGGGTCTCCTTGCACGGATCAACAAAACAGACTTCATTTGCCGGGAGCAACGACGATCCCAGCACGCCCCCCATTAAAGCCCTTCCCATTTGACCGCCGCCAACCAGTGCTAATCGCTTCGATTTCATGCTCTTCTCATGAGTTTGCTGCCACTTCCCAATCCCCCCAATTTAACTGATTGCTCGAAGGGGTGCGAAAACGCACACGCGGGGGAACGTCACAATTGACCCTCTGACTCAGCAGCCTTAAATTGATCGGTTTTTCCCTTCGCAAACAACCCAGAATTTTTGGCGTTACCCTGAAACCCTGTCGTGGCTTCACCAACGTCGGAGAGTCATCAAGAAAGATTCCAGTGGACGAAGCAATCAGCAAAGCAGATACCCTGATCGAAGCGATGGGATGGATCCGAAGATTCCGCGGTAAGACCACGGTGATCAAACTCGGCGGCAGCCTCCTCGATGACCAAGAAGCAATGATGCACCTCTTGCTTGATGTCATTTTCATGGAGTCGGTGGGGATGAAACCCGTGATTGTTCATGGGGGAGGTAAAGCAATTAACCGAGCCCTAGCTGAAGCGGGAATCGAACCCAATTTTGTGCGAGGACGCCGAGTGACCGACGAGGCAACACTGAACGTGGTCGAGTCGGTACTGGCAGGAGACCTAAATGTTAGACTAACCGAAGAAATGGAGCGACTCGGTGGCCGTGCGATGAATCTCTCCTTCAGGACCACCAATGTTCTCTTTGGTGAACGGCACCGAACTGAAGATGGAGACGACATTGGGTTCGTGGGTGAAGTGACACGAGTTGACCGAAGTGTTATCGAGGGACTCGCCTATACTGATCAAGTGCCAATCATTCCATCCATGTGTGAGGGTGAAGACGGGCAAAAATACAATGTCAACGCAGACACTGCGGCGATGGCGGTCGCTCAATCACTAGGTGCAGAAAAACTAGTCTTCCTATCCGACGTCAATGGCGTGCGACGAGACAAAAATGACCCGTCCACCATCATTCACACGCTGACCAGCCAAGAAGCAAAACAGCTGATAGCTGAAGGTGTGATTGATTCTGGCATGATCCCCAAAGTGGAGGCTTGCCTTGAGACGTTGGGTCGTGGAGTGAGAAAGGTTCACATCATTGACGGCCGAGTGCGTCATTCGCTGCTGCTCGAAATCTTTACCACCAGCGGTGTTGGCACCGAAATCAGCCAATGACAGATAAGTCTGGACACATCGTGCCCAAGCATCCAGTTCCACAAGTATCTAATTGCTTATCCGCGTAAGAATTCAAATCGACAACCACAACACATCCCGTCGAGCCGAATCGCATGAACCAAAACCAAGACCCATCTAACGAAGAAGAAGACCTTCAAGAGCGTGCATTGCCCCAAGGCGATGCAGCACCTGGAGACGATCCGCATCATGATCTTGCATCGGAGCATGTGGACAATGTCTCCCCCCTAGTCCCAATCGAACTGGACAACGACGGCTATCGGTACATGCCTGACGAAGATGCCTCAGAAGAATCCGAGGAGACCACGGAGGAAGCGGATTATCAACCTTCATCGGATGACGCTGAACAAGACGATGAAGAGGATGAGGAATACGAAGAAGAGTACGAAATCGAGGATGAAGAGCTAGAGCAGGATGAGCTTGAAGACGACGAGCAAGATGAGGATGACGAACTAGACGAATACGAAGACCAAGACGAAGAAGGAACTGAGGAAGACGAAGAAGAGGACGAAGAGCCAGAGCAGGATGAGCTCGAACAACACGCATCAGCACGATCTCAAGAAGCGATCCATTTATCAAAAATTGAGATCGATCATGAACGATTACCGGTCGGTATGCTTTTTTCACTCGATGATGTGAATGTCTCCGTTGATGCTTTAGCTGGTCGTTGCAGTTCACTTGGCTTCGGAGGGAATCGAATAAGCCAAACGGTACACGAGGCACTCGAAAACCTCACCACTGACTCGGCTATTTGGATGGGAAAAGAGTCAAGTGAATTATCGAATGAACTTCAGTCACCGTACTTGAAGAGCCTTAACTCCGAAGCTCGAAAATCAATCAGCGCCTTCTTTTCAGTGAGCGGGGGCATTCCTGATCGATTGATTCAATTGAGCGCCTCCGCAGACTTGGCGATTGACAACGCAATCTCAATGGCGAGGCGACTGAAAGGAGAATCGTGTTATCGTACCATCGCCATTGCTGGTAGCGATCACGGACGAACTGGCATGTGCCGATCAGCTACGGGAATCCCAGAGGTTCAAGAGCGATTCGGTCCGATGATGGCCGGTTTCACCCATGTACCGATGGGTGATGAAAAGACATTCACCGCCGCACTCGATGAACAAACCGCTTGCGTGTTGATCTCGCCAATCAACCTGCAGGATTCGGCCATTCCGTGCGACGCGAAATTTCTTCTGCGGGTTCGAGAATTGTGTGACCAACAAAGTATTCCGCTGATCATCGATGAAACCCAAGTGGTCTTTGGAGCCTCTGGAAGCCCTGCAACATTCCAGATGCTCGCAAATATCACTCCAGACCTCGTGATTTTTTCGGCGGGACTTTTCAATGGAATCACGGGAGCGTTGACTCTTGGGAGTGCAGAATTCGCAAAATCAAACGGCGACAATCTCTGCGATTTCCCGCTTCAAACAGCGATCCTGCTGGACACACTGCAACAGCTAGATGAATCACAGCTGATTGCCCCATTAGTTGACGACATCCATCCCCTCGCCATCAAAATTGCGGAGGCGATCAGCGGTTTTGAATTTGTTCGAGATATCAATGCGACTGGATTGACGATTGGCATTGAGTCAGACATCGAATCCTCACACGTGGTCGCCACCTCCGCTCGTCATGGCCTGCGTCTGGCAACGGCTGGACCCACTGCGGTTTGCCTGCAGCCACCTCTACTTCTAGGAGAGATCGATCAACAAGCACTCATTGATCGGATCAGTTGCACCATGGAAACACTCGAACGAGAATTCTCCGACACTTCTCTTTAGAGAAAACCTCTGAAGAAAAAATTGAAGCAATTAAACTACTGCGATGAAACACTTACTCAGTCTATTTGATCTTACCGTCGAAGATCTCCAACGGATTCTTGCCACAGCAAGTCACTTGAAAGATCGCCTTCACAAAGGTGACCGCCCCCCCGTGCTAGAACGTCGCGTCCTCGCGTTACTCTTCGAGAAACCGAGTCTCCGCACTCGTGTCAGTTTCGAAACGGGGATGGCCCAACTCGGTGGCTCCAGCCTCTTTCTCGGTGAAGACGTCGGCTGGGGTAAACGAGAATCGCCATCTGACTTCACTAACGTGCTCGGACAATTTGTCGATGCAGTGGTTTGCAGAACCAAAAAGCACGATCGAGCAACTCAGTTGGCTCATTACAATGCGATGCCAGTCATCAACGGCCTGACCGATCTTTGCCATCCTTGCCAGGCGATGGCGGATGTGCTGACCATTCGAGAAGCGTTTGGTAGCGAAGAGGGCAAACATCTCGTTTTTGTTGGTGATGGCAATAACGTTTCATCTTCATTGGCTCTTATTTGCGCCATGTTGAAAATGAAGTTCACCCTGGCGTGCCCAGAGAACTATGAACTCGACTCCGATTGGTTATGTAGGGTGCTTGAAAAGTACCCCGAAGCCACGATCGATCAAACCTGCAATGTCGACCAAGCCGTGAGCACCGCCGACGCGATCTACACCGATGTCTGGACGAGCATGGGTCAGGAAGAAGAGTCCGCTATCCGAAGGAAAGCATTTTCAGACTTCCAAGTCAATGAATCGCTGATGAGCAAAGCACCTGATCATGCTCGAGTCCTTCATTGCTTGCCTGCAGTGCGCGGTGAGGAGATCACAGACGGTGTGATTGACAGCGACCAAAGCGATGTCATCTCGCAAGCAGGCAATCGGATGCACGCTCAGAAAGGATTGTTGGCTTGGCTTCTGAACCCCCAATGGGTTGATCAAAACATTTGATGCTAATGCCACTCCAGCCAAACACTTGAACCAAATATTATTTCAGACGGACAGATTGCGCCATGCGAGCTTCAGACCAAATCCGTGACGTTGAGATCCAACGCGGCTACTTAGATGCTAACCCAGCTAGTGTTCTCTACCGCTGTGGTCGTACGATTGTTCTCTGCACGGCCTCAATCGAAGAATCTGTACCTCCATGGATGGTTGGTAAAGGCAAGGGCTGGGTCACGGCCGAATACAATATGTTGCCGGGTAGCACATCACCACGCAAAAGACGCGACCGCGGTGGAAAAATAGACGGTCGAACAACAGAAATCCAGCGACTCATCGGTAGAAGCTTAAGATCCATCATTGACCTCAACTCGCTCGGAGAGCGGATGATTACGGTCGACTGTGATGTGCTGCAAGCAGATGGAGGAACGAGGACTGCTTCCATCACGGGTGGATTCATCGCATTGGCAGATGCAATATCATCGATCCTTCCCGAAGCCACGATTGGAAACGGTCCGCTAAAAGATTCTGTCGCCGCTATCAGCGTTGGCCTGATCAAAGACGAGATCAAATTGGACCTCGATTATGAACTCGACTCTGCTGCGGACGTCGATATGAATGTGATCATGACTGGCAGAGGTCGGTTTGTTGAATTGCAAGGTACGGGCGAAGAAGCGACCTTTGACGACGAGCAACTCCAAGAAATGCTTCGTTTAGCACGAATCGGCATTCGAGAACTTACCGAACTGCAACAACAATCCCTCTGCTCGTAGAGGTCGGATGAATGACGCCACACAACAAGTGGATGATCTCATAGAAATAGGCTCAAGACTCCACCGTGACCGCTTTAATGCCTTGGGTTTTCAAACCACACTACATTGTCGCTAGCGCGGCCAGCCACCAGCAAGTCAAGATCTCCATCTGAATCAAAATCAATCGCACGAATATCATAGGCCTCTTGATCTTCACCGATCAAATGTCGTGTAAAACCCCCTTGGCCATCATTCTCGTACCACACCGCCACGCGATCTCCGTAGGCGCAAGTCGCCGCGTCCATGTCTCCATCGTTATCAAGATCCGCAACCGCGAGACAATGTGGTTCCTTGATGGATTCATCAATCATGTAACGCTTCCAATTCGGGCCCTTAAACCACATCACTCCCTCACCGTGACCTCTCGATGCCAATAGATCGATCACTCCGTCCTGATCAACATCGACGGGATGAATATTGGTCGCGCCCGGCTCATCACGACTGACCATCATCTTGGACCACCTCCCCTTTGAGGTTGAATCCGATTTCCACCAAGCAAACCACTCACCCTCCGACGTCGCCTGAGGTCCTCCCTTAGCGCCTGTCACAGCATCGACTCTCCCATCTCCATCGATATCACCCACTCCCAAATAATGCGTGAGCCCAGGGGCATCTTCAATCGCAAATGGGAAAACATCCCACCGATCCACTTGGCGAGGGCGTTCCGGAACACGAAGCCACACAAGAGATTCTGGGTAAGGCGGCTTAGGCTGCGCACTGGTGGCCAGCAGATCCATCTTCCCATCACCATCCACGTCAGCTTGATTCAAACCGTGAATGCCGTGGACACGATCATCCGCGATGCGTGCTAGCCATTGACCTTGCCCATCCCCCGGATTCTCAAGCCAAACAATTAAGCCTGGATTATATCGAGCTCCGATGAAATCCAGATCTCCATCACTGTCGACATCAAAACACTCGCTATGGATGTAATGGCTTATGGTGGGGTGATCATCGATCACGACCTCCATCCAATCCGGAGCAATGAACAACCTCGTTTTACCTCCACCATCGCTTACAACGTCAATGAGGCCATCACCGGTAAAATCACCAGCAACGGCGGTCACGGTGCGGACACCGCTATGGATGATATGCTTTTCCCACGAACTCTCTTGAGGGCGTTGCCTGTCAACCTGACCGGTATCGCTGGCAAAGAGACCTCTGAACGCCAAAAACGAACTGCCGAGAATCAAGAACAAAACAATTGCCCGAAATCCGATCTGCAATCGTCGCAGGGAGACCGCGCGAGTCCGTGATTCTTGAGCGGCAATCATCAGCTAGAAGTGTTCGATTTATAGATGGCGGGGTTCAACGACGGATCGTTGTACATCTTCATTTGTCGATAAGTTCGATGTTGCTTCACACCGTTGAATAAGTCGTTCAACAACTGCTGCAGGGAAGTCGATAGATCGTGGTGCTGTTGTTCACACAAAGCAACTCGCTGCTCCACTTTCAGCCGGTGCTCCTCATCCACGTCTTCTCGTTCTAGTTGCTCACGATAGTGATACAACCTCAGTGACATGATTGAGAGCCGGTCAATGGCACTACCAGCGGTCTCAGTGTTGATCGGAGCCCCATCCGAGGCGACCACTCCCTGTTCGGTCAAACAGCGAGTAATCGCATCGTCCACCTGCTCAATCATGTCATTCCTAGCTTGATTGAGCTTATCAATCGCTCGCTTCACATCGGCAATCTCTTGATCGGTAGCCGACGGACTGCGAGCGGTATCTTCTTCGTGCCAAAGCCGATAGTTAAATTCATGCTGCTGACAAACAAGCTCCTCGATCCCCTCGTAATCATTGGAGATCGGTTCTTGATGCCAACGAGCAACCGCCTCAATCTGTAACTGAGTCAGTTGCTCTACTGTTGGAAAGTCAGCCTTGGCCATCTGATCAAACTTCTTTTTCTTCGATCCAGTTCATCATTCTTCGCAGACCGATACCAATCTGCTCAACACCGTGCTGACGTTCACGCCGGCGAGTTGCCTTGAAGAACGGAGCACCGCCACGGTTTTCGAGAATCCAATTACGAGCAAAGGTGCCGTTCTGGATCTCGGTCAATACTTTTTTCATCTCCGCTTTTGTTTCATCGGTGATGATTCGAGGACCGGTAACATAATCACCATACTCAGCTGTATTACTGATACTGTAACGCATGTAGCTCAGTCCGCCTTGATAGAGGAGGTCGACGATCAACTTCAGCTCATGCATACACTCGAAATAGGCCATTTCGGGTTGATAACCGGCTTCCACGAGTGTTTCAAATCCAGCCTTAACCAGTTCGCTGACCCCACCACAAAGAACAACTTGCTCGCCGAACAGGTCGGTCTCGGTCTCTTCTGCAAAGGAGGTTTCGATCACACCACCACGAGTACCGCCGATGCCCTTCGCGTAGGCCAAACCGATCTGTTTGGTTGACTCAGCTGCGTCTTCACCCAAAGCGATCAAGCAAGGCACACCACCGCCTTTCTCGTACTCGCTTCGAACCAGGTGGCCGGGTCCCTTTGGGGCAACCAAAAGTGTGTCAATGCCAGCGGGTGGAATGATCTGCTCAAAATGAATATTGAACCCGTGCGAGCACATCAGCACATTGCCGGGAGACAAGTTGTCTCGAATCTCATTTCTGAAGATATCCGCTTGTACTTCATCGGGTAGCAGAATGTTGATCACATCAGCTGCTTTGGTGGCATCTGCAATCGACATGGGCTCGAATCCGTGCGAGACGGCGAGATCGTAGTTTGCCGAACCTGGACGCTGGCCAATGACCACTTCGCAGCCACTATCCCTTAGGTTTTGAGCTTGCGCATGTCCTTGGGAACCATAACCCAAGATGGCGACAGTCTTCCCTTTAAGGTGTGACAAATCCGCGTCATTTTCGTAGTAAATCGTTGCAGCCATTGAATTCGCTTTCTGTTAGGAAGGGCTGATGTTAATGGTTAACACTGACATTGCTCTGCAAGAGGCCAGATAAAGATGTATTGGTAATTAAGGGTTCTAAGTCTAGGTCGACAACCGTCTCGTTTTTTGTGGTTGACTCGCAATGACCGTCACCGTGGATAGATATTCCTCAGTGTTTAATGAGTTACTCTTCACGGGGATCACTTGCAACAAGACAAGACGGCCAAGGTCTGCAACAGTGTACAACGCTTTCCGCAATTGCACTAAGCATTGCGACTGCGAGTCATCGCAATTCGTCCGGTTCTCACCAGTTCGCTGATCCCATAAGGACGCATTCGCTCAATGAATGCCTGAACCTTGTTCTCTCGACCGCTTATTTCAACGACAATTTCTTGAGAACCAACATCGACAATCTTTCCACGAAAGATATCCACTAGCTCTCGAATTTCGCTTCGCTTGGCCCCGACTGGTGCTTGCACCCGCATCAAGAGCAGGTCACGCTCCACGAAATCGCTGCTGCTAATGTCCAACACGCGAACAACGGTGACGATTTTCTCGAGTTGCTTTCCGACTTGCTCGAGAACTCGATCATCCCCCACCACAACAAAGGTCATTCGAGAAAGATGAGCGTCCTCGGTTTCGCCCACTGCGAGCGAATCAATGTTAAAGCCACGGGAGGCCAACATGCCGGAAATGTGCGCCAGAACCCCCGGTACATTTTGCACCAGAGCCGAGATCACATGCCGTTGTTCAGAATTGGTCATCAGGAGGAGCCAAAGGGAGCGAGTACAGCGTCGTTAGCGTTGGAAATACGTTCCAATTTCGTGACAGCATGATAATTTTCGTGGGTAAATCCAACAAGGGCTTCGATTTCTCACTCAGACGTAATCCCCCGCTCGCCCCAATTCTGCGATTTGGATTTTAAAAGCAACAGGATCAAAGCGTCTAAATGATTGGCATTTCTGGAAAGGAATCACATCCACCCGAATCGAACACCTCCGAAAGCAGGTGCGTCAGGAGCTGGGATCTAAAGAAAAGTTGTGATATCTGAGTCAACTTTTAGGGGGCGGAGGCGAACCAGTAGACGACGATTTGGCGCCTCCTCACTGCCTTCTGCGGACAAAAAAAGACCGGAATCGTCGATTTGGCCACCAGATGCCCAAGCCTTCTAGTGAAAAAACTGCCAAACTAGAACCTCTAGAAGGCATCCGACCACGTTCTGCCATCATGGGCTGAGTTCCTTGAATTTCCGAATTGACCTCCCGGCCTACCGCGGGCCCATCGATCTGCTCCTCTATCTCGTCAGAAGGCACGAGGTCAGCCTCACGGAGATGCCGATCAGCAAGATCGTCGATCAGTACTTGAGCTACATCGAAGTCCTGAAAGAACTTGATCTTGGAGACGTAGGGGACTTTCTCGATCTTGCGAGCACCCTGGTCGAATTAAAAAGCCAAGCCGTTTTGCCAAAAATCGAGGAAGAAACTGACGGCGAAGAGGAGATCATCGATACTCAGGAGGAACTCGTCGAACGTCTGCTCCAATACAAAGAAATTCGCGATGCCGCCGCGGTTCTCGATGAAATGGGATCACGTTGGCAGCAACGTTACGAACGCCTCAGCGACGACCTACCCGCGCGGCGACTCGACCTAGGCGATCAACCCTTGGCGGATTTAGAAATATGGGACTTGGTGAGTGCATTCGGAAGGATCATGCGGGAAGCGTCGGGTCCGCCGGCCACCGAGGTTGTTTACGACGACACACCAATCCATGTTTACATGCAACGAATCCATCACCGCTTAAAGGATGAAAATCGGGTTCCTTTGATGGACCTTGTCAGTGGTGGAATTCATAAATCCTCCCTCATTGGATGGTTCCTAGCCACTCTCGAATTAACGCGTCACCACGGCGCTGCAGTCGAGCAGGATACCCACGGTGACATTTTTGTCGTTCGAACCGGACACTATTCTGAAGACCTCAATGTCAACGAAGTGGATAATTACGACGCCAGTGAATTCAAAGCAATGAATATGCCGGGTCAACCTCGGTAATCTTCAAGCCATTACCCTTTCGCTTCGGGTCGTTGAAATCATTCCTCACCCTGTTAAGAAACACGGAACCGATTTACCATCTTGAGATTGAACAAGAATCATTCAATCTGCCACCACATCACCCACCAATTTCATGCTGGTCAACAACGCGCCTATTCTTAGCCATGTGCACGATGGCCTAACAATCGAAGGCTATTCGCGGGCAGCAGTTCAGACCTGCTGGCGGCTTAATGAATTGAAGGTTCTATTCGATATCGGCATTCAACCATGGGACTTCATGGGAATCCCGACCGCATTTATCACTCATGCTCACTTGGACCACATTGCCGCGTTACCAGCTTACGTATCCCGGAGACGCATGATGAAGATGGATCCACCCGTGATCTACCTTCCCGACTCAGCTGTTGATACGGCTTGGGACATGCTGCAAACCTTCAAGAAACTCGATCGCGGTGCGATGCCCTGCGAACTGATCGGCCTTTTACCCGGCGACCAAATCGATATCAGCCGTGAGTATGTTCTCACCGCTCTTCCCACAACCCACACCATAGACTCCGTTGGATTCGTGATTCACCAGAGACGGCATAAACTCAAGGCTGAATTCCAACACCTTGATGGCCCTCAGATCAAAGAACTTAAACTCGCCGGCGAAGAAATCACCTCTGAAAAACGAATTCCATTGATTGCGTACACAGGCGATACATCACCAAAAGGGCTTGACGACAACCCTGTCTTCTTCGAGGCAAAAACGCTCATTGCAGAAATGACATTTGTTGCCCCTGAACATCGGAAAGAAAAAATCCACAAGCATGGCCATATGCATGTCGATGACTTCCGTAAACGGCAGGATCTATTCAAGAACGAACTGATTATCGCGAGTCACCTCAGCACGCGATACAACTCTCATCAAGTAAAGAAATATGTCTCCAAAGCTCTACCAGACGGACTCGGCGGACGCTTGAAATTATGGATCTAGCAGATGATGCTCCGGCCGAAGGGTGGGTGATGCCCGAAGCGGCCTACATCCACGTTCCTTTCTGCCGACATCGCTGTGGGTACTGCAATTTCAGCGTCGTCGCTAATCGTGATGATCTGATTGAACATTTCTTAGCGGCGATCACGCAAGAGCTTAACTCACTTCAGCGGCCACGCATCAAAACACTTTTTCTCGGCGGTGGTACCCCAACTCACCTCCACAATCCGATATTAAAGCGTTTGCTGGAAAGCCTCGACAAACAATTCGACCTCAGCAAAATGGCTGAGTTCAGTATTGAAGCGAACCCAGAAGATATTTCAGAAGCAAAACTCGAACTGTTAGCGGACAAGGGTGTAAACCGAATTAGTCTCGGCATTCAGTCGTTCCAAACGAAAAAGCTGCTGAACCTTGAACGCGGGCACACTCACGAGCAAGCGATTGCTGCAGTGGAACTCGCTTCGCAGTACATTCCAAACGTCTCGCTCGATCTGATCTTCGCCGCCCCAGGCGAATCACTAGAACAATGGGTGCAAGACGTTACCATCGCGACTGAACTGCCAATCAAGCATCTATCCACTTACGCTTTGACCTACGAAAAAGGCACTCAGTTCTGGAACCAACGACTGCGTGGTGAGAAGAAAGAGTTGGACGAGTCAATTGAAATTGACATGTACAACTTCACCCGCCAAGCATGTCGGCGTCTCGGATATCAGCATTACGAAGTTTCTAACTTCGCGAAGAATGACTCTCGATGTTTGCATAACCTCGCGTACTGGAAAGGAGAGGGATGGTACGCCGCGGGACCGGGAGCAGCACGTTTTGTGAACGGATTCAGGGAAGTGAATCACCGCAGCACTTCCACCTACCTGAGACGCATTAAAGAGGGACGCTCACCCGTCGCCGAACGCGAACAGATTGGCGTGACTCAATACGCAAAAGAGCGTGCCGCCTTTGGCATCCGATTGATCGATGGCATTGACCTCCGCGCCCTTAGCCAACACGTTGGCTTTGACACTCAAAATCTACTAAAAATCTCGATCGACCGATCCGTCAATGAAGATTTGTTAGTCCAACAAGGTAGTCACTTGCGACTAAGTGAACGGGGCATCCTCTTCGCCGACACCGTGGCGCAGCGATTCCTAGATTCGTGACCGTCATTGCAATCATCGCTCGGGTAATGAAAGAGGTGTGCCACACCCAAAGCATCGTGTTAACGACCAATCTCTTGCAACTCAGATAGCAGTTCCGGAAACTTGCGTGCGAGATCGCGAGTCTCGTACGGATCGTCTTTCACGTTATAAAGTTGAGAGTCCTGATTTGGGGGTTGGATCCACTTCCAATCACCTCGCCGCACGGCCGTCCAACTCTTCCTCGACAGTTCCTTGTGTGCTCCTGTTTTCCAGACAAGCGTTCGACTCGCCTCAATCGACTCACTCGCGGAAGCAGTGAGGAGAGGCAAAAGACTTTGCCCGTCTAGATGAGAAGCTGGCTTCTCACCACAAAGATCCATGAAGGTTGCAAACCAATCCACAGCACAAGCAACTTGATTGCTCTCTCTACCCGCTTGAATATGATGCGGCCAACGTATCATGCAGGGAACCCTTATTCCGCCCTCGTAAAGCGTTGCCTTACCGCCGCGGTAAGGCAAATTTGATCCACCATAGACGGGATCACCTCCGTGGTCTGTCATAAAAATGACCATGGTATTGTCTGCCAACCCGAGCTCGCGCAAAGCGGACAGGATCCTGCCAACCCCCTCGTCCAAGCCAATCACCTTGGCCGCAAAAGCTCGCCGCAGCGGACTCATCGCTCGACTTACCCGAGCAAGATCCTCAACTTTTGGCTGCATGACATTCACTGGTTGTCCTGTCGAAGCATCCCATGCCTTTCCGAAATGGGGTGCGTTATACGAGAGATGCAAATAGAACGGTTGATCAAGCTGATTCAGTCTTTGTAACTCCTTGATGGCTTCGTTAGTGATCACATCAGTCGCATAACCGCTGGGCGTTTCGAGCACTTCGTCACGATACCAGTCCGGAAGATTGCCATACCTGAGAGTATGAAAATCCACACAGCCTCCCGTATGACCAAAGAACGAATCAAAACCGTGTCGAGTTGGCCAAAAGACTTTGTCCCCGTGACCCAAATGCCATTTACCCACCAACGAAGTACTGTATCCAAACTTTTTCAATCGCTCCGCGTAAGTGATTTCAGTTTTCCGCAACCCACGCTCCGCATCCTCTTCAGCAAGAAACATGAGTGCTCCGGTCAACTGATCGGTTGAGCGATGCGCGTACCTACCGGTCAAAAGCCCATAACGCGAGGGGGTGCAGATACTGCTCGCAGCGTAAAACTGCGTCAAACGAATTCCCTCGCTGGCCAATTGATCCAAGTTTGGCGTCTCAAACTCGCCTCCATAACAACTTAGATCATGCATCCCTTGGTCGTCACTGAAGATCATCACGATGTTCGGTAGTTCATCCGGTAGCGTGTCAGCGACCAGCTTTTCAGATACAGCAATCACGACTGCCAATCCAGCGAATCGCATCACGTGCTGTAACAGGTTACGTGGTAGTGGATTAAACAAGATGAAAACCCCTGAAGAGAGAAAACACGGAGCCTTGATAAATTGTAACGGTTGTAAGGATTCTCTGGATTCTTCGGATTAAACAACCGATAACTCTCACGGAGTATCCAATTTCTCGCGGGGGGTCGCTAGCAATGTATCGATTGAATCTTCCTTGGTTGTTCGTTGGCCTATTGTCGGTGGTTTGCACAACAGGCTGCACCATTAGTCACTCGGCATGCGAGTCCGCGACGGGACCTTTGATGTTTGGCGGACCCTGTGGCAACTGTACCGGCTGCGGAGAGTTATACATCGATCCTTGGATCAATCACGCTCCGAAGAAGAACTGCCTCGATTGCGACGGAACAGCAACATCGAACTGCAAGAGCTGCCGACCGTTGACGGCCGGAATTAAAGCAATGATCGGGCTTCATGGCCGGATTGGATGTGATGCGACTCCAGCTCCGAGAGAGGTTTCCTGTGGGCTAGAATCACGACATTCATGCCTCGGCTGTGACAACTGTGAGCCAACATGCGAAATTCCAGAAGTCAGCTGCGGTGCACCCGAGGTAACGTGTGGTGTGCCCACCACAGTGATCCATGGCCGGTCGATTGAGAATCACATGGCTCCAACCCGACAGATCGCT
The DNA here is from genome assembly GCA_938045805.1 of uncultured Rubripirellula sp. Classification (GTDB taxonomy): domain Bacteria; phylum Planctomycetota; class Planctomycetia; order Pirellulales; family Pirellulaceae; genus Rubripirellula. The sequence goes on from CALIBL010000045.1 coordinate 72,740, forward strand.
CCGCCGCTGCCGTCAAAGACAGTTCCGAGCCGGGCACCGGCGATTCAAAAACCGAGCGCAACCACGCACAAGTATCCGATGGATACTCCGCGAATTTACCGCAACCGGGCGGTTTCACATCGCTCAACCTGAAAAGCAAGGCATCTGCTTTCATTGTAAATCGAGGTAACAACCGGTCGAAAAGAGGATCTTCTTTTTGACGATTCGGTGTAAACTGAGCAACGTTCGCCGTCTTCTGTTTTACAGAACGCATTCTCAAAGACCTCCGTGACTTAGCACTTCGCCCTCCTCCTTCGATATCGATCTCCATGAGCGACATGACCGCCGAACAGTTCGCACAACGCGTCTCGGACTTCGGGCTAGCGGAGCGTCGTGCGATCGATCAGGCGATCAACGAACTAGGCACTGGGGAACGTAGCCTCGATGAAGCGATCAAGGTGTTTCAGGCTCGCGGTATTGTGACCACCCTCCAGACCGATAAGATTCTCAAAGGTGACCGCTCAGGTTATTTCTACGGTGACTACAAAGTCCTTTACCTGATCGGTGCTGGTACATTCGCTCGTGTTTATCGCGCAGAAAAAGATGGGGAGGTTTTCGCGGTCAAAGTCCTCAGGAAGCGATTTCGAGATGAAGTCCAAGAGCTTGAGCAGTTCCTGCGCGAAGGCCGAATGGGGCTCAAACTGAGGCATCCCAATATCGTTAGCATCATTGATGTGGTCGCCGACAAACGAAATCCGTTCTTGGTAATGGAATTTGTCGAAGGTCAAACGTTACGAGAACTGGTTAAGATCCGTGGAAAGTTGCCGACTGACTTAGCGCTCAATCTGATGAACGGCATTGCTTCCGGGCTTGCTCACGCCGCCTCGCTCGGGATCGCCCACCGCGACTTGAAGTTGTCGAACGTTCTGATTTCTTCCGACGGCAAGGCCAAGCTCGTTGACTTTGGACTCGCAGCGTTATCCGATCGTAATAATCCAGAGAAGGTGGCAGACTGCCCGAACGTCAGAGCGATTGACTACGCCGCTCTTGAACGCGGCACAGGTGTTCGAAAAGATGATCCTCGAAGTGACATCTACTTCGCCGGCAACATGCTTTATCACATGATTGCAGGGCAACCCGCTCTGACTGAAACCCGTGACCGTTTACAGAGATTGAACGTCACACGTTTTCAGGAAGTGACTCCACTGCATGAAAGAGTTCCGGATGTTCCCGGAGCAGCCAATCAGGTCGTCATGCGTTGTATGGAGTTCAATCCAGAAAAGCGAATTCAGTCAGCCGCGCAGCTTCAAGCGGAAGTAAAAAAAGCGATCGAGATCATTGAAGCCGGCCCCCGAGAACGGACGGCAAACACAACAAGCGTAGAAGGCTACGAAGATCTCGACGCACCATCAAGCGAAGGGCAAGGTTACGTTGTGATGCTAGTTGCTTCTAAAGCATCACTACAGAATGCAGTTCGCGAAAGACTGAAGTCCCGAGGCTACCGAGTCCTGGTGATTTCAGATCCTAATCGTGCTCTCGCTAGGTTCTCAACGGTTGAGGAGCCGCCCGCCGATTGCGTGGTGTTCAGTGCTGCGGAGTTAGGTGGACTTGCGCTGGAAGCATTCAATCAATTTGCTTCGGATGAGCACACCGCAGAGATTCCCTCGATCTTACTCGTGGATCGTCGCCAGACATCAATCATCAAGGCAGCTCGTCGTGGCCCAAAACGAAAGCTGCTTGCACTGCCTCTAAAGGTTCGTGAATTGCGTGCCGCCTTGAAGCAATCGCTCACCGGAGTTGACAGACGAGATGCGGGAACTTACTGATCTAACGAAGCCAACTTGTTAAGCCAAGACTAGCCTCACCCCATAGCGAGTAAAACTCGGTTCCGACAAAGCATCTCGGCCGACTTTGGACGCAAAAATCCCTAGTAGAAAATCACGGCAGGGAAAGAAAGAGGCGACTAGCGGAGTCGAACCGCTGTGACCTGATTTGCAATCAGGTGCCTCACCACTCGGCCAAGTCGCCGACATCTAGCTGACTTGCATCGATAGATGCTTAGGGAGGATTTTCACCCTCAGAAAAGGCGACGAGCGGATTCGAACCGCTGACAAACTGATTTGCAATCAGCCCCCTTAGACCGCTCGGGCACGTCGCCGAATGCCATTGCTGACATGTGAAGAAGGTATCGGTTGAGATTCGATCCGTCTATAACATTTCTCGAGGTTAGAGCGGCTAGAAAAGAGAAATCCCCCATTTTCACATCGATCAGGGGGGGTGCCGTTCAAATCCATGATTTGCCCTAGCTCTTTCTCAAACAAAACGAAAGAAGTTTAGCCAAGGAATCGAAAATGTTGCCCAACGCCTTGCCGTATCAACACCAAGCACCGAGTTGTCCAATCAAAGTAGCTGGATGCTTCCTTGCCATCGGTCTCCTATGCCAAGGTGTACCTACCGACATGGTGAATCGCTTGTCTGCCAACGAGATACTGCGTCCCGCAAAAAGTCTTGAGGAGCAAATCAAGAACCTACCTCCAGAGAAGATCGCAAAGATTGCAAGAGAAAGGGGGAATGCCAAACGAGGAGCTTTAATCTTTCGCACATCACCAGCTGGTTGTGTCACATGCCATCTCCCAAGTAACGATCGACCGGCAATCGGACCGAACCTAGCTACCACCGGTCCGGCCAGCGATCTCCATTTAGTCGAATCACTAACACATCCATCAAAAGTAGTTCGAAAGGGATTTGAAACTCATCAATTCCTAATGAGTGATGGCAAGACCTACTCCGGAAAGATTCTGCATGAATCAGATACATCCATTGATCTACTTCCCGCTGAATCAACGCAAGCCACTGTTCAAATCGCGAAAGACCAGATCGATGCCCGAAAAACGCTGACCGTCTCAGGAATGCCTGATGGACTTTTGTCGACCTTCAGGGAACAACGAGACTTCATGGATCTACTCAAATACCTGATGGTTCTTTACGGAGAAGGTGAGGTCGCAGAGAAGCGTCTTCAACCCACTCCGGATCAGCTTGCGGCCAGAGATGACATCACAGATCTCGATCATCGAACCATCATCGAAAAACTCCGATCACGAGATTTTGAAACTGGGAAAAACATCTATCAAGGATACTGCTTCGGATGCCATGGTCGTGATGGCAACCAACCGTCTCTACCAAGTGCGCGAGCGTTCGGCAGAGACAAAATGAAATTTGGATCGGATCCGTACTCCATGTTTCGAACACTTTCTTTCGGTAATGGACTGATGGCCCCTATGACGCACCTAACACCCAAGGAGCGTTACCAAGTGATTCATTACCTCCGAGAACAATTCATGAAGCCAAACAACCCTGACTATTTTTCAGTCAACAAGGGTTATCTGGAAACATTACCCAAAGGCACGCGACTAGGTGATGAACGCGAAGAAGTTGTCCGAGACTTCCGACCGGCACTCGGGTCTCAACTAGGAAGAGAATTCGAGAGCGTGCTCAACATACCTCTCGGGTCGCACTCGGTCGCCTACGACCTGCACACGATGAATCTTGCAAAGCTTTGGCGAGGTGCGTTTGTTGACGTTTCCCAGACGCAACATGCGCGGGATCGCGGCGAGGGAACGGTCCACCCAAAAGGCACGACACTTCCACGGTTGGGCCAATGGAAGTGGGGGCATCAGGACACCATCGATTACCCCACGGAAAATCTTTTGCCACGCGGACCGCTGCCCTCGAAGTGGATGAAATATCACGGCTATTACCGTCACCGTGAACAGGTCATTTTGAGCTATGAAATTGATGCGAGAGAGATTCTTGAATTACCAACTTCTAATCCCAGCGGAATCACTCAGCATCTTGAAATTGGTCCGGGCGAAGCAATCCAAGTCGTGATCGGTGGACTCCCGACATCCACCGAGACAATCTCAGGTGACTCCAAGGAGATAGCGGAGCATGTCAACCTTGCAACGCTTGGACCGCACGCTTTCGTTTCGACCTACCGGACGCAAACCGAGGATCAATCCGCAACCAAAATCTGTAACGTCATCGATGGTGACCTTGAGCAATGCGAATTGATAATCGACGAACTCAACCGACTAATTCTTCGAATTCCGAGCAGTCAAGAAGCGACACGAATTTCGCTCATACGAATCGTAGCCGAGAACGCTGCATCCCCTGAGCAAATCAGCAACGATTTAGAAACCATTTGCAGTCAGACACGGCAAGTTGACCTAGCAGCACGATGCCGCGGAGGCGAAGCAATTTGGACCGAGGACATTCAAACCACCGGTTTCCTTGGACTCGAGGAAGATGGCTACGCGGTTGACACAATCACGATCCCCGACTCAAACCCTTGGAACTCTTGGATTCGGACAAGCGCCTTGGACTTCTTTTCCGATGGTCGATTGGCTGTTTCAACCTACGGTGGCGATATCTGGATTATTTCTGGCATCAACAGCGATCTGAAAGATCTGCGTTGGAAGCGATATGCGGCAGGACTTTACGAACCGTTTGGTTTACGAATCGTGTCCGATCAGATCTATGTCACCTGCAAGGATCGCTTGGTTCGCCTGCATGACTTCAACGGTGATGGCGAGGCAGACTTCTATGAAAACTTTTCAGACGAACCAGATGTATCATTCAACTTCCACGCGTTTAGCTTTGACCTTCAAACAGATAGCGAAGGCAATTTCTATTATGCCAAAAGTGGACACGGCAGCGACTCGACCCTCCCTGGAATGATTTACAAAGTCTCTAAGGACGGTAAGGATCGAGAGGTTTTTAGTACCGGATTCCGAACACCCAACGGTTTGGGAATGATGCCCGGCAACCGTTTAGTGGGGAGTGACAATCAGGGCCAGTGGATGCCTGCCTCAAAGATCAATCACTTAAAACCAGGAAAGTTCTATGGCTGGGTTCCCACCTACTCGATCCCCGGTATGTGGGAACCAGACGGCGGAAATTTGGACATCAAAAAAGTGATCGCTCCAACCTCGTTCGAGCCACCGATTGTTTGGATGCCTCAGGATTTTGACAACTCGTCTGGCGGACAACACTACGCGGAAGATGACCGATTTGGTCCGCTGAGCAATCACCTTCTCCACACCAGTTTTGGAAAAGGCTGGATCTCCTACCTGATGACACAAGAAATCAATGGACAGATGCAGGGGGCAATCATCAGATTACCACTCGACTTCCGCACTGGGATCATGCGAGCGAGGACTAACCCGACCGATGGTCAAGTTTATGCCGCAGGCTTACAGGGATGGAATGGTGGTGGACGTATTGGTCTACGCGACAATGGCCTCCAACGTCTTCGCTACACAGGAACACCTTCGACCATGATAACTGATTGCCAAGTGGTCAGCGGAGGCCTCGAACTGACCTTCAATCAACCAATCGATGAGAAATCGTGTCAAACAGAAGGTGCATTTGAGATTCAGCACTGGAACTATCATTGGCGTGCATCCTACGGGTCCGCCCAATATCGTCCATCAGACGATCTAGAGGGTGTTGAAACGCTCACCCCTCAAAGCATCCAAGTAAGTCCCGATGGGAAGAGAGTGATTTTGAAAGTCCCGAACCTGATTCCCGTGGATCAACTTCACCTTCGGCTCGATGTGACTGATGGTGATGGCAAACGGTTCACAGAGGAAATCTACTGGACGATCCATAACACGTTGAAATGAAATTTAACGCCATAGCCCCCTCATCACTGAGCGAACAACAAACTCAAAACCTCGCTCAACGCGAGCTTACGCGTAAGTCTAATCAAACACGTCGGCGTCATTGGACTTTGATTCCGAAGGCCCGAGCATCGATTCAGTCGAACTTGAATCAGGTGCGACACGCGTAAGCTCTTCGACGGTTGAGTGTCTTATGAATCCACCTTGCGGTTTCGCTCCAAAAAATCTGCCATCTCCTTAATCTTTTGCTTCTCCTTACGTCTGCGTCGCTCATCTTGGTCAAATAGGCCAAGAAGCCACTTCCACCCCAAAAGAAGTTTCTTCATTGCTGAGTCTCTAGATTGGACTAGTCGCGTCGACGCGAACTACCGGATACCAGCGGTACCTGTACCCCGGCACACTCCGACAAGTCGCGATCCCTACGAGCGTGTTGCGTTACGTTCCAACCTTAAAAAGACATCCGCGCACGCAATCGAGTCAAGAAGAATCATGGCCAAACTCAACAGCTTCAAGAATTCTTCACGAGCATAGCATCAGCCTTCACAAACGAAGCTGAATCATGAAGATTTTGCGTTCTGGCCGACGTCAATATGCAGCCGCCAGCCGAGCAATCAATCGCTTTCATTAAAGTCTCGGCTCATCGTCTTATCTCGGCGGCAATCACAGCTGATCGTCAAGTTCGACGACTCAGCAAATCAAAGGGATAAATTCCTGATGAATGCCCATCACTAAAACGCACCCGATAGGCGTAACCGCCTACGGGTTCCATCGCTTCAATCTTCAAGGGTGCAGCCTCGGCTTTACTGAGCACAGGCAGAAGCGGTTTGCTTGCGTCGGACTGCCGCTTCTCTTCTTCACCGCGTCCTTTTTCTCGACAAGTCGCACAGGGGCAAACTTTGCGCAGTTCCACCGCTAACCAAGAAGATGATGATCCGTCATTCCAGACAAACTCAATAGCGTTCTCACCA
>CALIBL010000046.1 GCA_938045805.1 uncultured Rubripirellula sp.
AAGGCCTCAGTGTTCGCGAGCTTACCGAGCGTCATCAAAAGGATCCTGCGTGTGCCAATTGTCATGTCCGCATTGATCCCTACGGGATGACGCTCGAGCAATTTGATGCTTTGGGCCGACTGCGGCCTACGGCAGATTTAAGACCCGGTGACACTGCGGCGACCACACGTGATGGGGTCGATATCGACGGCTTTGAAGGTTTACGCGACTATCTGGCTGACGCTCGACGAGAAGACGTTTTGAGGACACTCGCTCGTAAACTGACAGGTTACTCGTTAGGCCGTGCAGTGCAGCTTTCCGACCGAAAGCTTGTCAATGACCTCACTGATACGATGGTTGATGGCGGTAGGTGGTCAGACATTTTACTTCTCATTGTTAACAGTGAGCAGTTTCGATGTATTCGACCTCAGGCAAACTCGCCTCAAGCTAAAGCGTCTGACGCCAGCATCCGTCCCCTGGCTGCTGCCCCTTAAGTCACCTCCAGATCTTGTTGGCTGAAAAGCCGAACATGATCCCACCCTTTCCATACAGGAACGTTCCAATGCCCATCGGATCTGCTTCGCCCGTTTCGCGACGCACCATGTTGCGTGGACTCGGCGTCTCAATGGCTCTGCCTTGGCTCGAATCGCTTCCATTGGCCTCCGCTACTAGCTCTGCTTCCACTCAACGGCCACCGGTTCGCACGCTCGTGACATTCACTGGAATGGGTTTTCACTCCGATCACTGGTGGGCAAAAGGGGAAGGCGACGCGATGGAACTCGGGCCATGCCTGAAACCACTCGAGTCGTGGAAGCAGCGGATGGTATTCCTCCGTGGTCTTTGGAACGAACAAGCCAACAACGGTGTCATCCACTGCATGCAGACCGGTAATATGCTCAGCGGCGCATCGATGTCGAAGACGGAGGTGCGGACAGGCGTCAGTTTTGATCAGTTGATGGCGCAGCAACTCGGTAATCGCACTCGCATACCGTCGCTGGTGCTTGGCTGCGAGGGGCCCATTCCTGGTTTGCAGGACGGTCATCCCCTGCTGTACAGTTCGCACATTTCTTGGAGTACGGCGGTGTCGCCGACGTGGACGGAAACACGACCAGCACTCGCTTTCGACCAGCTTTTTCGTACGAAGCCAAACCGCGGCGACCTACGTATTGTTGATGCGGTGCTGGAAGACGCCCGTTCATTGCGACAAAGACTCTCCGTTTCCGACCGGCAAAGATTTGAGGAATATCTTGGTAGCGTTCATGAGATCGAAGGACGCATCAAGAGGGCGGGCAAGGAAAGCGAGGCCGGCGGCTGGAAGCCGACCCTGACTGCCCCAGATCGCCCACGGCCTGCTGACGGTATTCCTACTGAAATTCCCGAGTACTGGAAGCTGATGAATGATATTGTTCTGCTAGCCTTTCGTACTGACTCCACGCGGATCTCGACGCTGAAGTACTGTAATGACGGATCCATTCTCACTCATGCTCACGCCGGCGCCAAAGATCAACATCATCAGATGGCACACACCCAGCCGCAGGAGCTCATCGGCGTCAATCAGTTTTTCACATCGCAGCTCGCCTACCTCTGTGAGCAGATGGCGCAGGTTGAGGAAGGCGATAGCACTCTTCTCGATAACACCTCCATCATGCACTGCTCAAGCATGATCCATGGTAATCATGACGCTCGGCAACTGCCGGTGATTCTTTTAGGCGGCGGGGGTGGCAAAGTTCGAGGCGGCCGCGTCCTTGATTACCTTGATGCCTCCAACCGTCGTATGTGCAGCCTGTTTCTCAGTCTGATGGAATGGGGCGGTTTAGAACTCGACCGTTTTGGTGATTCCGACGAGCGTTTGGCGGGTCTTTGATAAGCAGTTCAATCGGTAGATTTCACTTTCAGAATCGTGCCTGCATTTGGGGGACTGAACGGCATTAGGTATCGGAAACTGATGCGATTCAGGTAGCTAAGACGGATCTCCTCGCGGCATGATGTATACTGTTGCAGTGATGGTTGCCGCTGGGAATTCCTCCTCACAAAGGGACGACTGTGTTAGAGTTCGGAAGATTCAAGGCTCATACCTGTGACGGGATTGGCCGACGAGGTTTCATCAAAACGGCGGCGAGCGTTCCAATGGCGTTAGGAGCCGGCTTGCCATCTCTGGCTGCTGTTGAGCAAGCGCGTGATCGAGCAAAAGCCAAGTCGGTTCTTTTGCTGTGGTTATGGGGAGGACCGAGCCATATTGACATGGTGGATCCAAAGCCCGATGCACCAATGGAGTATCGTGGTCCTTTCGGAACGATTGCAACCAAAACAACGGGGATGCGATTCACCGAGCTCCTGCCTCGTATGGCTGCTCGAAGCGATCGTTATTCTGTCATTCGTTCGATGCAGACCAGTAATGGTGGTCACCCAGGTGCAGGGACGGTTGGTTTGACTGGGTACGAAGAGAATGCCGGACCGATCCAACCGAATTTCGGGTCGATCGTTGCCAAGCATCGAGGTCAAACCGATGCATTGCCTCCTTTCTTTTATGTCGGGCGCGGGATTCCCAGAGACCTGCCCCGCCGAATTGAGGGTTACGGCGGGGGTACGCTCGGTAAAGCATACGATCCCTTTTTGGTGAGCTGTAGCGAGCTGGGTGAAGTGGGGATTCCGACGCTTAACATGTTGCCCGGAATGACGCCTGACCGGATCACTGATCGCAGGCACTTGTTGAATCAACTCGATCAGACCAGAAGACAGTTGGACAATGCGAGAATACGCGACTGGAACCGATCACATCAAGCTGCTTATGGATTGTTGACTGACCCAGAAGCACGCAAGGCGTTTGACTTGACCAGTGAGACACAGGCCACTCGGGAGATGTACGGCCAGACGACTTTCGGGCAGAGTTGCTTGTTAGCTCGGCGATTAGTGGAGGCGCGTGTTCCTTATGTGCAGGTTAACTGGAGTGAATACGTTGAGACCTTCACACCAGGTGGTGACTTTGGTTGGGACACCCATATCTACAACTTTGAGTTATTGCAGGATCGGCACTGTCCGATTTTCGATCGTGCGTTTTCTGCTTTGATTGACGATTTGGGTGATCGCGGGTTACTGGACGAAACCCTTCTCATTGCAATGGGCGAATTCGGCCGCACTCCTCACATTAGTAATCGCGCATCACGCGAGCATTGGCAGCACTGTTATTTCTCAATCTGGGCGGGAGCGGGCATCCAGCCCGGGCGTTGCATCGGAGAAAGCGATGCGAAAGCCGAGCATCCTGTTAGTCGACCAATTACTCCTTTGATGGCAGGGACAACCATCAGCGAACTGTGTGGCGTAGGTGCACGAGAGCGTGCTGAAATGAAAGTTCTTGATGGGGGTAGCCTGATTCATGAATTGCTATAGAAAACGACTCGTTATTCTTGATCAAAGATTTTTGCTTTTGTCCTTTTTCCTCACGACGTTCTGTTATGGATCAGATTTTGAACAAGTGACTTTTGATGGGACGTTGAAACGGGATCCGCGTTTTGTAGATGGCGGCGGTGCCTTGGTTTATTGCTACGACGAGACGCCGGATTTAATTCGAATGATGAAAATCCAATTGGGCGAAGACAAAGCAGAACCTGTTTTTTCTGATTCGGGCAACAAGCATCACATTGAACCTCGCCATTCACCCGATGGGAATTATGTGGTTTTCACCGAGTGCACTGGTAATCTTTCCGCCCGGTTAGTCATTCGTAATCTTTCCGAGAAAAAAGACGCTTACATCACACATTCGGGAAGAGGGGGCACTAGAAGCCCATGCTTTGCTCCAAGTAGTGACTTGGTGGTCTACGCATTTGCGGAAACGGGTCCACAGCAGTTGTGGTCAGTGAAGCCTGACGGATCCGATAAGAAACAACTGACTGAATCTGAAGGGATCAGTAATTGGCCGACCATTACACCCGATGGAAAGCGAGTTGTTTTCTCGAACAGTCGAGAGAATAACTATGAAATCTACACGATGAACGTGGACGGTAGTGACGAGCGACGGTTAACAGAGAACGGATTGATGGACATTCGACCGGCTGTTTCGCCGGATGGTAAACGGATTGCATTTACTAGCACTCGAGACGGAAATTACGACGTCTATGTGATGAACATCGATGGCACCAATGTGCAGCGAATCACAGATTCAGACGAGCGTGAAGATTATCCAGCTTGGCATCCTGACGGAGAGCATTTAGTTTTTGTTGGAGAGCATGGAGGTCGGTTTGATTTATTTGTCGCCGATGTGCCATGAAACAAGACAAGGATTGTTTAAAGAAATGTGGGGATTCAGATCCCGTCAATCGCTCGGATACACTTACTCTGGCAGCGATGGGGTGGTGCGCCTTCGCGTTGATCGGGATGCTACCTAGTTCAGCCTTTGGTATTGAACTGCGGAATTGCGATCGCGCGACGCTCTTTTCGAGTAAGCCAACGGAGCTTGAACTGTTTGGTAGCGATTTACGTGATGAGAAAGACCAGCCGGCTTACCTATGGACCAGTTTTCCGGCGACCGTTGAGGTGATCGATCTGGATAGAAAAGATCGCGGTAGGGTTCGATATCGAATTACTCCGAAGGAACCCATTTCTGGTGTGGTCGCCATCAGGGCGTTTCATCAAATCGAGGTCTCACAGGCACTGCTGTTTTTCGTGGATGATGAAGCGAAAACCCTCATTACTGATGAAGCAGCGGACGCATTGACGCTGCCGGTGTCCTTGGATTTTCAATCTCGTGGTTTGGGTGAGCATCGAATACCCGTCCATTTGAAGGAGGGGCAGTCGCTGGTCGCCGAAGTCATGGGTGAGCGACTTGGTGGAGAGGTCGATCCTTTGATGATCCTTCAGAACGCTCAAGGGGAGGAAGTTGCATTTGCAGACGACGATCCTGTTTTAGGCAGTGATCCTTTTTTACGCTATGAGCCGAAGAGCAGTGGCATCCATTACCTCATCATTCGGGACATCGAGTATCGAGGTGGAGTAAGGCTTTATCTCCGGATGAATACACAGGGGATAGCGGGAACCGTTTTTCCGAATGCTGTCCGTTTGGGTGAAACTCGCCAGGTCGTGATCGCACCGATTGATCCGCAATCAGACTCGGAAGTAACGGATCAAACCATCATGTCGTTGGTGGTTTCCAAGGCTGAGGCTGGCACTGGCGTGACGGATTTCTTCATCGCTAATCGTTTGGTCTCCATGGTCCAGACTCGGGAACCCGTTTTTCTTGAAGGTGAGACAGAGATCGTTCCCGTTCCGTCTGTTTTTTGTGGGCAATTAGAGTCAGGTAATCTTCAGGATGAGATTGTACTGTCATTGCAGCGCGGGATTGCCCTCACGATCAAGCCACTTCAGACCAACGGGCCTTTCGTGGGACAGGTACAACTTTTTCGCGGCGAGAATCGCGTCGCTGATCATCATTGGGGTTTGGATTTGAATGGGCACCTTAGGTATGAAGTCCCTGAGGAGGGTCTTTATCGTTTGGAGGTACGGGATTGTTTAGATCGTTCCGGTGCTGGTATGGAGTACGCTCTTCGTTTAGGAAAAAACGACGTCAATGCAGTGTTGAAACTCGGTGATTCGAAGAAGCGAAAAAAACTTCGCAACGAGCGACCGCACCGGGTCGCCATTACCGCTGGTGAAATCCTTGAATTGAATGTTCGATTGGATCGACGGGGGTTGGAGGGACCGGTGCGATTGGCCGCTTGGATTGACGGCATGCCATGCTCATCAGTGAGTGAAATTCCTGCGGATAAATCGGATATCGATTGGTCTGTGGAGATTCCACTGTCGGATCAGCCAACTCATTTGCAGGGAATGGCGATACGAGGTTACGCCAAGGTAAAGGGGCAAGTTGTCGAAATACCACTGGACTTGCAGGAACACCTGCGTCGTGATTATCCCGGCGTAATACATTGGCCGAGCTTCCTCGATAGAGTGACACTGGTTGTGTCTCCACCTGAGCAGCAAGAGATCGCGGAGGCGAAGGAATGAAAGTCAAGGCAGTAACATTAGCTCGGTGCCTACGTTTCGCTGGCACATTATCGATTTTGTTTACGATGATGAACAAATCGTTTCTCTTTGCAGATGGTCAATCAGGCATCCGCCGTATGGAAGTGTATCCTCGGAGTTTCACCATTGTGGGCTCTCGAGAGCAATTACAGATCCTCGTCACGGGGACGCTTCCTGATGGGACGTTGGTGGACTTGACTTCGAGGGTCGCTTTTCAAGTGGAGCCTCGTGATCTTGCGACCGTTGATCCGCGGGGCCGAGTGATGCCTCAGCGTGATGGAACGGGACTGATTCATGTTTCCCATGCCGGCATGACCGAGCAGATGAGCTTGCAGGTTAAGGGAATGGATGATGCTCAGCCGGTCTCATTTGACTATCACGCATTGCCGATTCTGGCGCAGGCGGGTTGCAGCGGTGGGTCCTGCCACGGAGCTCCGCATGGAAAAGCAGGATTCCGACTTTCCCTGTTTGGTTCTGATCGCGAATTGGATCGCATCGCCTTGACGATGCAGATGGCGGGACGACGCATCAATCCCATCGAGCCAGCAAAAAGCTTGCTTTTGATGAAGCCAACCGCTGAGATTGCCCATCAGGGCGGAAAAAGATTTGATCCTGCTGATAATCAGTACCGACTATTGCATGATTGGATTGAAGAGGGCGCCCGTACGGTTTCGAGTGAACCTGTATGTACGGGAATCGATGTTTATCCGAAGGACGGCAGACTCCTCAAGTTTCCGAATCAAACACAGCAGTTCTCTGTGATCGCAACCTTCGATGATGGTTCACGTCGCGATGTGACCCATCTAAGTAAGTACGAGGTTTCAAATCCTTTGGTCGCCGAAGTGAAGCAGGATGGCTTGGTGACGGGGCTTGACCGAGGGGAGTCTGCGGTCATCGTTCGCTATCTAAATCATATTGAAACACCCTTGATGACGTTTGTTCGTGACCTTGAAGGTTTTACATGGAATGATCCCCAGCAAACCAACTACGTCGATAAGTATGTTCATGCGAAATTAAAGCAACTACGGTACCAACCAAGTCCGGTTTGCGATGACGCGACGTTTATTCGTCGGGTTTATCTAGACACCATCGGGTTACTGCCGAGTGAGGAGCAGGTAGAAGACTTTTTCGCTAACAAGAGTGAGCATCGTCGCACTGAATTAATTGACCAACTGCTTCAGCGACCAGAATATGCAAAGTTTTGGGCGCAAAAATGGGGCGACCTCCTACGGGTCTCCGCCAAGCTGATTGGTGTTTCCGGTGTTCATAAATTCAACCGTTGGCTCGAGAGCAGTGTTTCCTCCAACATGCCGTACGATCAATTTGCCCAAGAGATTTTGCTGGCCACTGGGAGTACCCGACAGCATCCGGCGGGTAATTTTTTCCGCTCAGCTGCGGACACCAACGATGCGACGGAGACAGCGGCTCAGGTTTTCTTGGGGACGCGGATTCAATGTGCAAAATGTCATAATCATCCCTTCGAGAGATGGACACAGGGTAACTATTACGGGCTCAGCGCATTTTTCCACCGACTACAGCGTAGTAAAACTTCTCAGAAAGATGAGGTTCTGCTCTGGTCGAAGAAAGAGGGCGAGGTTCTTCACCCTGCAACGGGGCTTGTTGCAAATCCGTGGGTTCCGGTTGCGGGTGAATTGAAAGCCTCGGAAGTCGATCGCAGGGAGACGTTTACCGACTGGCTAACCGAGAAACGAAATCCTCTCTTCGCACAGATGGAAGTCAATCGGATTTGGGCACAATTGATGGGCTACGGTATTGTCGAGCCGTTCGATGATTTTCGTGACTCAAATCCTCCAGCGAACGCTCCGTTGCTGAAAGCCTTGGCGGATGATTTTATTGCTCATGGTTATGACCGACGGCATATCATCAGGACCATACTCTTAAGTCAGACCTATCAAGCCGATTCCGAGACAAACGAATGGAATGAGGATGATAATCGCTACTTTTCCCATTACCGGCCACGGATGTTAACAGCCGAGCAATTGGTTGATGCTCTGGGATACGTGACCGGACACCCCGAGACTTTTTTCGGGGTGCCCACCACGATGAAAGCGACATGGATTCCGGCACCCGATTTAAGGCCACACGATACTTCAAAGATTGGCAGTATTGAGTTCCTGAAGGTTTTTGGTCAGCCAGAGCGACAGAGTGCCTGTGAGTGCGAAAGAAGTCGGGATGTCAGTTTAGGTCAGGCCCTTGAGTTGCTTAATGGCACGACCGTCAATGGAATGCTCACCGCAGAGAATAATCTACTGCATCAAATGCGAGAGGGCGGTTTGGAGACGACTGAAATGATTCAGCGAATCTATCTCAGAGCCCTGTCGCGTCAAGCAACCGAGGAAGAATTGCAAGTTCACCTGAGCTACATTCAAACTCACCAGGAGTTCGGGCAGGCATTGGAGGATACCTGTTGGGCGATACTGAATCGTAATGAGTTTCTCTTTCAGCACTGATGGGATTGCATGCTTTTTAGCACCAGATTAACGACCGTTGCATTGTGTTCGCTTGACATGCGAGTGCGAATGCGCTGCATTGATGCTCAGCGTGGGTTGACTCGGCGTTCGCTCGATCGATGTTATTCATGGGCGCTCTTCTTCTCGTCAATACTCCTTTCCTCTGGGGCGTGGGCCGAAGAGGACTCGAGTGGCAAGTTGATCAGCTTTTCAAACGAGATAGCGCCGGTTTTGCAAAAGCATTGCGTTCCATGCCATGGTCCAAAACTCGCTGAGTCTAACTATCGTGTTGACTCTTATCGGGCCTTGCAAGCTGAGATGACCAGCGGGCAGCGAGCGATTTTGCCAGACTTGCCCGAGATGAGTGAATTATTCCAGCGTTTGGTTCACGAGGATTCAGACTTGCGGATGCCAGCAGAGGCTGATGCTCTGGACTCCACGGAGATTGATTTAATTAAAGAGTGGATTCAACAAGGTGCGGTTTTTGATGGGCATTCTCCTGATCAGATTTTGATCTCCCTCATGCCTGGAGTTCGCCACCCAGCACCGCCAACAAAGTATCCCGCTCCTTTACCAATCTCTGCTATCGCGTTTGATACAGAGAGCAACGAGATTTTCGTCAGTGGATACCACGAGATCACCACTTGGAGTCTCACTGGCGATTTGATTCGACGTTTTAGTAATCAGGGACAAAGAACCTATTCCATCGACATTGACCCTAGTAGAGAGCAACTTCTTTCTAGTGGTGGGACGCCGGGGGTGTTTGGTGAGGTTCGAGTTTTTGATCTGGAAAGTGGGCGTGTCTTGGCGACGCTTGCGCGTGCTGATGAGGTCATTCTAGACGCTCAGTACAGTCCTGATGGAACGCAGGTAGCTGTGGCAATGCCGGATGGATCAGTGAAGGTATACGACACCAAGACTAACCTAGAGCAACTTACACTTCTGGGTCATTCTGATCAGGTAACATCCCTGACATGGCATCCTGATGGGCAACGACTTGCAACAGCGAGTCGTGACAAAGCCGCAAAAGTGTTTGATGTGAAGACGGGCAAGTCCATCAGTACTTTTGCAGGGCACACGGCTTGCGTGAATTCAATAGCGTTTCTCGATGGGGATGAAGTGATCTCCGTCAGCGATGATGGAAAGGCTTCCGTGTGGTCGGCCAATGATGGGCGGAGACGACGTGAAGCGATTTCTGGAAAATATCCTTGGCTTGATGTTGCTCGTCTCGAGAAAGTCTATGTGGTCGCCGGCGCTGATCGTGTCATCATTTTTGAGGTGGGAACAAATCGAAAAATCAGTGAGCTAGCTTCTCATGGAGATTGGATGACCGTTGTCGCAAGGGAAGGCAGTAACAACACCAAAGTTATTGGGTTACACACCGGTGAGGTGATCACTCAAAATGCTGAGAATGAGGTGACTCGATTCAGTGTTCAGCCGTAGAGTGAATCTCTCGTGAGAGAAAATATCTCCGCTAAGCCTATTGATTGTCGGATTAGCTACTAGGCGTTGCATCGACGACAGTCGTGCATCTGACAACGACACTCCTGGAGCTCGCGATTAAGAACTTGATTAAGATGGCATTTCAAGTCTCTATCCCTCCCAAAGCTAAACCCCTGAGACCGGCGAGTACTTGCAAATCATCGCCTCGATTGAAAGCGTTTCCCTCTGAGGGAAAGAAACTGCCCGATGATCATTTTGAAACGTTGCGATTAACCTCTACAATCGGGCAGCAACGCTGGCGGAAGCCACCGCGTCGGTTTGATCGAAAGATTCTTTGTCCATCAAGTAGTCATGCACATGCGATTCTCATTCTTGCTTGCCGTGTTTCTGTCGACGGGTTTGTTAGCCGCTGAGGAATCCAAAGAAGAACTATTTCTTTTGCCCTACTTCTTGGGCAACGGGGAGACCGGCGTTTACTTTGCCTGCAGCACCGATGGACTGAACTTTGAATGGTTGAATGATGGAAAAGTCATGATGCCAGCGCCTCCGTGGGACGATGAGAGTCTGACTCGCGATCCGTCGATTGTCTATCGCGATGGAGTATTTCATATGGTGTGGACCACCAGTTGGAACTCGCTCAGCATAGGCTATTGCAGTTCGACTGACCTAAACACATGGTCGACACCGCAAAAAATCGACATCTGGGGTGAACGAACCGATGCTCGCAACACGTGGGCTCCCGAGTTGATGTGGGATCCCGATAAAGAGGAGTACTTGATTCTTTGGAGCTCAACTGTAAAGGCGGAATTCGATGATCACGACGGAAGCGAGGACATGCATGGTTACGACCACCGCAGTTATGCCAGTCGTACCAAGGATTTCAAGGAGTTCACTTCACCCGAGTTATTCTTCAGTCCTGATCCGGAATGCAGTGTCATTGATCCCTATATCGCACTCGATAACCGTAACACGGTGGACCCGACAGATGACCGTTGGGTGATGGTCATCAAGCACGAACATAAGCCAGAACGTGGCGGAAAGAATCTGCGGCTTACATTCAGCGAGCAAATGCAAGGACCATATCACACCAAGCTTGGGCCTCCAATCGTTGGTGCGAATACTTCGATTGTGAATCAAATGGGCGAAGGACCTACCTTGTTCAAACGCGGAGCAGTGTGGTTCTTGTATTGGGACGCGCCTGGCAGCAAGCATTCCTATTGCCTCGCCACCAGTCCTGATCTAACGACTTGGACGAATCGGTCTTCGGAGATGTCTTTGCCTGCGGCACAGATGCGACACGGAACCG
This sequence comes from uncultured Rubripirellula sp., assembly GCA_938045805.1. Lineage (GTDB taxonomy): Bacteria > Planctomycetota > Planctomycetia > Pirellulales > Pirellulaceae > Rubripirellula. The sequence goes on from CALIBL010000046.1 coordinate 11,215, forward strand.
TTCTGGTTGTTCCTGCCACTGCAGTGTCACCAATGCTTCGACAAAATCGATGATCAAAATCAGAGCAGCCTCGGCCGCTGGTGTCACTCAAGTAAGAATACAGCACCACAGGACCGTGTACACCTTTGCCATTTAGTCCGTTAAGTGAGCAAGAGATCGACTTATTTAATTGGAAACCATAGCTCAGCAGCTCAAACGTGGTTGATGGCTTGATCGTCATCCACGAAGCGCTGATTTAAGATTCGACAGAGAAAAAAGCCAATAAACTCCCTATGCGCAACATCATCTTCTTCGCTGGTTCGTTTCTAGTTGCGACCTTTATTCACAACACCAACCTCTTTGCGACCAACATCCTTTGGACTCAGTACTGCCAGCATCGGGGCACGATGAAACTTCTGGTACATCTGGATTCTGATCCGACGGATTCAGGAGGCAATCCTTTACCACCTGTTCAGCTATGGCTGAAAGATCATCCCGCCAAAGACTGGAGTTTACTCAAAACAACGGAAATCCATCGGCTCACATCAACCGCTTTGTTTCGACTGGAGTCTTGGCAGCGGCATTCGAGACAATGGTTTCGGGTCACCTGCGGGAACTCAAAGTGGGACGGGATCTTTCGAGCCGAACCTGCAGAAGAATCGACGCTCAAGCTGGCAGGACTCTCGTGTCACAAGGACATCGGATGGCCGTGGAGGGAGGCGATTGCGGAGGTCATCAACCACGACCCCGACTTGGTCTTTTTCTCTGGAGATCAGATTTATGAAAATGACTACAACAGCCCGATGTTCCGCGCGATCGATGCCGCAGATGTGCCCAAAGGCATGGCAAATTATCTCGAAAAGTTCCGCAAGTTCGGCGAAGCTTTTAGGGAGCTGATGCGAGATCGGCCAACAATCATGATCACTGACGATCATGATGTGTTTGCCAATGATCTTTGGGGTAAAGGTGGGGTGAGGATGCAAGGTAAGCGAACGACGGGTGGTTACCCCACGCACCCAGATTGGGTCAATGCTGCTGAATTCACTCAAACCGGGCATCTTCCCGATGCAATCGACCCCGGTCCGCATGGCGACGGAGTGAACGCCTATTACACGGCACTGGAGTATGGTGGCGTGCGATTCGCCATTCTTGAGGACCGCAAGTTTAAAAGCGCACCTTCTGAAGTGATCGAGCAATTGATCGCGCCCGAGGGATTTCAATTTCCTAAGGATCGCAAAACTGATTTTGAAATCGAAGTGGTATTGGATCCGGACTACGACTGCACTCAGCTTGACCGATCCGATCTCCAGCTTTTGGGAACGCGACAGGAGGTGTTCTTAAACCGTTGGTCAAATAGTCTGATCAAGTCCGGGAAGCTGGGTGCTGTGTTGTCTCAAAGCCCTTGGGCGCACGTTGCGATGTACTCACCAACCTCCGCCGATACGGATTCTAATGCGTGGCCGCAGTCAGGACGTCTTCGGGCACTTAAAGCGATTGGCAAGGCACCAGTGGTGATGCTACACGGTGACGTTCATCTGGGCACTCTATTTCGACATGGCGTTGCAGAATTTGATGATGGTCCTGTGTCCTACTCGCTCCCCTCCTTTTCATCTCGTGCCAGCCGACGATGGGAACCTCTGGTGGAAGGGCAGAACCGCCTGCCGAACGCTCCGGCAAACACGGGCCAGTTCACTGATCGCTTCGGCAACAAAGTCACCATGTACGGAGCTGGTAATGGTCTCAACGGGTACGGAATCATTTTATTCGATACGACGAATCAACAAATCGAAGTCCAGTTCCATGCGATGAACGAACAGCGAAAACCTATCGATGTGGAGGTGCCAGGATGGCCTCGTCGAATTCAGTTTTGAAAACGGGAGCCAAACACGTTGTAACTCAAGATTTAATGTTCCTATCGACACGACGATGGAGAATGGTTGGCATGCCAGATTGCCGGACTCGACAGGTGTTTAAAGTGGAGGTGTAACAAATCAGCCCGAACCGCCGAGTCTTCTGACCTTATGAGCACCAAAAAGATCCTAATCACTGGTGGCACCGGCTACGTTGGTGGTCGTCTCATTCCACTGCTTCGAGAGCGAGAGGACATCCAGCTTCGGTTGATGGCTCGAAATCCCGATTACCTTAGGGCAAGAGTCGGTAGTAAGATCGAAATCACACACGGCGATGTGATGGATCCCGACTCCTTGGCGGACGCTCTCGAGGGAGTCGACATCGCGTTGTACCTTATCCATTCAATGGGGAGCGGCAGCGACTTTGAAGATGAAGACCGACGAGCCGCGCGCAATTTTGCGATCGCTGCGAAGAAAGCGAAGGTTAAGCGGATTGTCTACCTAGGCGGTCTTGGGGCAGAGACTGAGAATCTTTCCAAACATCTCCGCAGTCGGCATGAGGTGGGGAAGGTGCTTAAAGAATCGCAAGCTCAGGTGATCGAATTCCGAGCTTCCATCATCATTGGATCCGGCAGCCTTTCCTTCGAACTCATCCGTGCACTGGTTCAGAAATTACCTGTCATGATCTGTCCTCGATGGGTTTCGACCAAAGCACAACCCATTGCGATTGAAGACGTACTTTCCTACCTGATCCAATCCATCGATCATGAATCCGGCCCCAGTTGCGTCTATGAGATTGGCGGACCGGATCAGGTTTCTTACGGAGATCTGATGCGCGAGTACGCTCGCCAACGCGGTTTAAGGCGTTTGATGATTTCAGTGCCTTTTCTTTCGGCGCGTCTATCGAGCCTATGGTTGGGTCTGGTTACACCGGTCTATGCCACGATCGGGCGAAAACTCGTCGAGAGTCTTCGTAATCCAACAGTGGTGGACGATCCGGCGGCCCTTCAAGCATTTTCAATTCAACCAATGTCACTTGAAGCAGCGATACGACGTGCCTTGTCGAAGGAGGATCAGGAATTCGCCACCACTCGCTGGCAGGACGCGGTATCCTCCACGATGGAGCCCCGTCGCTACGGTGGAGAACAGTTCGGAAATCGACTTGTGGACTGCCGTAGTATCAAAGTCAAACTGCCCGCGGAGAGAGCTTTCCTGCCAATTCAACGCATCGGAGGCAAGACCGGTTGGTATTATGGCAACCCGCTGTGGCGACTGCGAGGCTTCATGGATCTCCTTGTGGGTGGCCCAGGCCTTCGTCGTGGGCGGCGACACCCAGTGGAACTGAACGTTGGTGACACTCTGGACTGTTGGCGAGTGGAAAAGATCGATCCACCACGCATTTTACGCTTGCGTGCTGAGATGCGACTGCCCGGGCGTGCCTGGCTTGAATTCGTTGTCACACCACAAGATGACGGATGTGAAATTACCCAGACGGCAATCTTTGATCCTGTCGGTTTGTTCGGATTGTGTTACTGGTATTCGATCTGGCTATTACATCAGTTTATTTTTGCCGGCATGCTCCGCAATTTGGCACAGGCGGCTCATCATCACGACCAGCCTACGGATTGAATGTTGGGCGTTTCACCGAGATACCATGGTGTGTTTGCTGTTGTTGCAGCCTCCGCCGGAGTAGCTCGGAAGCGTCGATGTGAAGGTAACCAGAGGTCGGACTGATCGATCACCGCGTTGCCCTCAACCTTCGTCTTCCTACAAATCTGTAACCTACCAGATGAAGGTAGCACTAGAATTCGGTTCGCCACCTTTCGAATTCTGCGACAAGCTCTTTCAACTTCTGTGGGTTGTTATGAGAAAGATCGATCTTCTCCGATGGATCATCACCTAGGTGATAGAGCTCCCAAGGCTCTTCAGGCTTTTCACGAACCATCTTCCAGTCACCCATTCTCAAGGCGGCGTGCGTTTGAAACTCAAAATAAAATGACGCATGTTGGGAGCCAGAAATTCCGCGTAAGATTGAAATCACGTCGCGGCCATCGAGCTTTACGTCGGGTAATTTACCACCGGTTAGTCCAGCACAGGTCACCATCAAATCCGGAGACCACAATGGCTGATCGACCACTGAACCCTCAGGGATCACGCCCGGTAAGCTTGCCAACGCCGCAACTCTCAAGCCTCCCTCCCAACAAGTTACGCCCCCGCCGCGCAGCGGCTCGTTGGATCCCACATCGATCCCCTTGCGATTTAGCTTGAATGCACCATTGTCTGAGTAACAAAAGATGAACGTGTTCTCTCTGGCTCCGCATTCATCCAAGCAATCCAGCACCCGCCCTATCGCATCATCCAATGCGGTAATCGTTGCCATGTAACGGAGTCTCGGATTTTCCTCATCGGGCGAAAGGCCATATCTGTCAAAGGCTGAGGCGGGAGCCTGCCACTGATTCGGTTCACCGGGCTTTTTATTTTTTTTGTTGGGGAAGTGCGGTGCATTGAATGGCAAATAACAGAACCACGGATCCTTGCCCTGATATCGCTCGATAAAGTCGATTGCGGAATCTGCGAAAAGATTCGAGCTATAAGTGCCAACCGAATCATGTTCTCGAACTCCCTCTCCCGCCGCTCCTCGATAGAGATCATGCTTGCCGTTGTAAACATGGCTGTAGTAGTCGATGTTGCCAGATACATGGCCGAGAAATTCATCAAACCCCCGATCCGTTGGACGGGAACCCTCTGCAAATCCAATGTTCCACTTACCAAAGCAGCCTGTTCGATAGCCCGCTGACTTCATCACCTCCGGCAACAGAACCTCCTCAGGGTTCAAGCCTACACCATAATTACCACTGATCCCTGCTAGTTGCTTGAGCAGACCATGTCGCTGGGGAACGCGTCCCGTTAGTAGACATGCTCGAGAGACGGTGCAGGTTGGGGAGGCGGTGTAAAACTGTGTCAGTCGGACTCCGCTCGAAGCCAGTCGCTCAAGATTGGGTGTCTTAATCTTTGATTTCGGATTGTAGATTTTCAGGTCACCGTATCCGAGATTATCAACCGTGATCAGTAGGAGATTAGGTGGCCGCCTCGAGGTGACATCAAGACCCAAGACAACAGCGGGGCATACAATCAACCAAACGGCGACCCGAAAGAGGACACTTAGAGAACGACTTACCAGCAGGTCCAATAGGGCTGACCGGGAGCCAGTCATGAAAGAAGACGAAGTTGCTGAGTTCCCTGCCATTATCACTTCCACTCGTGTCATCGTACGAACATCACCCATAGCTTTCCCGTTGCTTTTCTCTACCGCTTCTAGAAGCAGAGCTAAAACGGTCGATTATTCGATACAAAGTCCTCCACCTGCTTCCGACTTTGGTAGGGAAGATACGCGGCACGCATCGTAAATCCATATGCTTCATTGACTTGATAATCTCGAATGAACCATTGGAAATCCCATGCCGGGTTGCCATTTCCGCCGCCCGAAGGTGACTGAGCGAACCAGATTTGATCTCGTGGTCGAAACATCATCACAAACGCCATGCTGTCACTGACTCCGTAATACCATGACGTGGAATGCTGATAGTTAGAGCGATTGCCAACAAGTGTTAGCGGGAAGTCATCATCGATCTCAATTGAGTACTGATAGCTGACCGGCGGATGAGTGCTCTGCACACCATGCTTGGGAGTGACAGCATTGATCCAACGGTTCAAAGAATCAGTTCCTGCATGGCTCCCGATAAAATGAATCGACTTGTCGGAAGGCTGATGGATGTAA
>CALIBL010000047.1 GCA_938045805.1 uncultured Rubripirellula sp.
ATGGACGCCCAGAGTTTTCATCGTTCAACACGATTACTCCACCGAACAGCTACAACATCCAGCGTTGGCACGGCCATGCTGGTTCGTACTGTGCATCGAGCTTCCACCAAGGTGGGGCACACATTCTGATGTCCGACGGTGCGGTTACGTTCATCACCGATTCGATCGAAGCTGGTGACCAGAACCACGTCGCATACGGTCGCGACAATGGCGATGGTTTGGGTGCCAACGGCGGTGCGGGTCGTGAGAGCCCATACGGTCTTTGGGGTGCACTGGGCACGAAGGCTGCTCGTGAGACCATCGAAGAGCAGTTGAACCAGTAGTGATTCAGGCTGTTTAGCAGAAACGCAGAAGGCGGGTGTGAGATAACTCTCACATCCGCCTTTTTTTATGTGTTCGTTTTCACGACCTTTACTGGGGACGATTGCCAAGGGTACGGAGTCTTGCTTCGTGGCGAGTCGCTAAATCTGCATGCTTCTTAGCTTCCGTCGGCTGTCCGTTCTTTTCGAGAATCGCGCTCAGGAGTCGGTGCGCGTCAACGTAGTTGGGAGCGAGCTCGACCGTTCGAGTCAACGCGGCGATCGCTGCTTTGGAATTCCCTGCATTCTGCTGGCAAATCCCTAGGAAGAAATGATCAACGGGTTCTTGCGTGTAGGAGGTTAACTGTTGGTAGTGTTGCACGGCTTGCGGATAATCACGCCGCTGGTAGGCAAGTTGAGCGAGTAGTCTTACGGCTTCGATCTTGGCTCGATTTGGTGTCTTCTCGCGGTCAGCTACTTCTTCTGCAAGTTCCTGCGCAATTGCGGGTTGTTGTTGTGAATTCGCTAGCAGTGCAAGAACGGTATTGGAGTCAGAATCATCTTTTCCAGCATTTTTTAGTTGGATTAGGGCACGTGCTGCGTCCATTCCATAGTCTCGAAATTGTGGTGCCCCCGGTTCTTCTTGCATGACCTGAAATTTTGCGAGCGCTTCGCAGCGTTCCAATGCCGATGGATCAATCCCGGAGGTATTCAATACAGGTGTTAAGCCTGCGATCACTTGGCTGCTTTGGTCCTGATCCGAATGAATTCCAATGCGATGATGCGAGAAAGCGGTGTGAGGGACTTCGCTACCTTTTTGGGGCATGTGGCATTTGGAACAGTGATTGTCGACCAGCGAGATCCGCTTTTCGAGTGGTTCACCACAGCTCTGATTCTCATGGCAGTGCAAGCAAATGGAGCGATAGTGATCCATTGCTTTGGATGGCTCCACCGCTCGATGGGGATCGTGGCAGGTGATGCAGGTCAGGTTTTGCGTTCCCTGATAGCACTTGCTTTGATGGAGTTGCTCAACGTGGCCGACCACTTTCATGCTGTCGTCACCAAGTCGGTACTGGTAATCGATTCGGTAGTCAGTGAGGCGTTGACCGGGGCGAAAATCCCATTCGTCTTTTCCTGCGCGGCTTGCTTTCCCCGCAGCTTGTAGGTGGCACTGTTGGCAAATTGCTTCGCTTTGTTCTCGCGGCAGGGTCGCGGGGTTAGCGATCGTGAGATCTGGAATTGACGAATCAATTGCGGTCAGATCGTTTATGCCTTGGTGTTTCTCTGCATGCAGTTCACCTGGTCCGTGGCAACGCTCGCATCCAATCACCTCCTCAAGAATGGTGAAAGCATTGGGGTTTTCGTTTTGGCGGTCGATCTGCCCAACGTGGCAAAAAAAACATTCGCGGTTGAGTTTCCTACCAAAGCCCGGGTGAAACGGCATATCGTATCCGGGCGACATATCCCAAGTGCCTGTTTCTTGGTACCAAGAGATGGGAGACTGTCCGAAGATGAGTTCGTCTCGGTAAATGTATCCCTTCCCGTGGGTGCCGGATCCAATGGTGTAGAGAATTGGATGCTCTGTTTCCGAGATAGGTTTTCCTGATGGATCAAGTTGGGTCTCTCGATGGACTAGTTGATCGTTTTCAACAAAAACCTCGTACTTGCTATTTGAGGGTTCGTGGTGAAACTCACCGACAGTAAGCGAGTCCTCAGCGGAGACTTTTGCCATTGAGCGACTGTGAGTGGTTTGAAGCCAACTCTGGTGTTGATCGCGGTGGCACTCTTTGCATGCAGCCGATCCGATATAGCTCACATCGCCTTTCGTGTTCAGTGGTGAGGGATCGACGCTGGCGGCAATTGGTGTTTGAGTTGAGTTGGATGGCGATTGACTGACGACGTTCACAAAGGCTGTCAAAACGCAGCATGTGCAGATGATGAAGAGCAAAAGGAAATGCTTGATTGAATGCATGAGTCGTGTTGGTCCCCGAGGGAATGGAGCCAAAATTAGGTGCTTTGAATATCATTTGCTGGGGATCATGCCTCCGAAAATAGGCATGATGCATCACTGGGTTGACCCTGTAACCCGTCTTCACGACACATCGTATCGATTGCAGAGCGTTCAATGAACCTAGATCTTGGTGATAATAGTTTTTCAGCCGCTTGCAACTTGGCGAAGACGCAGAGTTGGCCGTTTTCGGCTCTCTTTCCTAACTGCGAGGCATACTGGTATTTCACTCGATTGTTGCGGGGGTCTGCTCACTTTTCCTGAAAGCGGGCTGATAGATAGAGTGCCTTACTGCGATGCAGCAAACGTGAGATTGAGGTTTGTTAATTACCCCTGTGGATTGGGTTGCCGCGCTGATTTCACTCGGTCTATCATGCTGGAGACGAAGCCTGATCCATTTTCGTCAATCTGCCTTCATTTCTGACTTTCAACCTGCCGTGGCGATGCTGTTGATGGAAAACCGACTAACCGATTCATATCGCGGTCAGTGTCCATATAAAGGCGATGTACCGTCAAAAGGTGGGGATTTAACAGCTAATATTGATCTTCCCGAGGTCGTTGACTCTTCCCAATCTCGCAACGCCGCAACGGCGAATCTGCTTGTGCTTTGGCCGGAGAAATGGATCCCGAGGGTAACAGCTTTGGCAGGCTTGATTTTCTTGGCCACGGTTGGGTGCGGTGATCCAGCCTCGGATGGCAACGGTAAGACGCCGGGAGCGACAGCAGGTGAACTGGCAGAAGATTCCGTGGTGTCCATACGGAGGGCATTTTTGCGACGTCAGTACGACCAGGCGAAGCGATTGATCAAGAAGCACCTCTTGGTGCAACCCAATGATACCGAGGTGCTTGAGATTGCTGGGGACCTCTACGCACAAATTGGCGACAGTTCGCGAGCGACTGATTTTTACGCGCGAGTGGTGACGTTAAACGAGAAGCCGGAACTGAAGTTGCTTGATAAGCTCGGTCAGCAGTGGATGACGGCGGGACGCCCGTTTGAGTCGCTTGAAGTTCTCGAGTCCGCAATTGCAATCTACCCTGAGGATGCGAGCGTTCGGCAGCGTTTAGTTGGTTTGCAAGTCTCTTTAGGACTCGAGCAAAGAGCTGCTGAGCATCTGCAGTGGTTAGTCCAGCGGCAGCACGGTGACTTGAGTTTCCTCATCATTCTTTCGGATTTAACCAGGCCGCAAACCGTGGAAGCGACCTGTCGATACGCCTTGGATCAGAAGACCGCTGATCAGCGTCCACATTACTCCCTTGCTCGAATTCCCGCTTACCACGGTCGTTGGGAGGATGTTGAAAGCGAGCTTCAACCACTCAGGGAGTCCCAACCTGAATTCTTGGAAGGGAGTGCATTGTGGGGGCGAGCATTGGTTGAGTTGGGACGCGAAGAGGAGCTCGAGAAATGGTCTTCGAATCTTCCCAAAGGCATTGAACGTTGTGTTGACTATTGGATGGCGATGGGGAGCAGGGCTGAAAAACTTGGGCTGTTGCGACAGTCTGCCGGTGCGTTTGAGCGTGTCTTATTGATGAACCCAAGTCATCCGGAAGCACTCAGTCGTCTTGGGATCGTCCTGGGGCTTCAGGGTCAAAGCGAACGTGCAAAGCAGGTGGCGGCGAGAGCGGCGAATGTCAATCAATTAAGGACTCATGTCGATTCCTTGATCTCTTGGCAAAACAATTCGCAGGAGGCCGTGGTAAAGATCGCTCGATCACTTGATCGATTAGGCAGACTTTGGGAAGCCACTGCTTGGTTACTGGCAGCCTATCCGATGACACAGAAGTTAGCGTCGGATCTTCAACCCACTTTTGAGAAGATACGAGGCAGGTTGACGTCTAGGACACCGTGGCAGGGGGCGGAGCAATTAGTGGTATCCAAGGGACAATTGATTTCCATCGACGGATTTGATTGGGTTGCAGAGGCTGGCGGGATTGCTGTGAATGATGGTCGTGTATCCGAGTTGGCGGTTCACTTTACCGATGAATCCATGGCTCGCGGCCTGATTCACCGGTGTGAAATTAAGCCGCATGCGGGAGCAGAATCTGGGCTCTCGATTTATCAATCAGGTGCCGGTGCCGTGGGCGTGATTGATTACGACTTGGATGGATGGCCCGACTTGTATCTGACTTCTATGGACGGCGAACCGGTCCAAAGCAACTCATCGACCAATCGGCTGTTTCGTAATGCATCAGGATCTTTCGTTGATCAGACCATGGGCAGTGAAGTCTCTGATCGTGGCTTTTCCCAAGGCGTCGCCGTGGCAGATTATGATGCCGACGGTTTTCCTGACCTTCTGGTCGCGAGTGTCGGAGCGAATCATCTGTATCGAAATAATGGCGATGGCACTTTCCGCGATGTTACCACACAAGTTGGTATCTCTGGGGAACAGTGGACGACCTCCGTTGTGATGGCAGACATTGACGGAGACGGGAACTGTGATCTTTTTGAACTGGGGTATTGCGGTGGCGATGATGTTCTCTCACGCCAGTGTATAGAAAAAGAAATCAATGAGCCTCGCTCTTGTTCTCCGCTCGCTTTTCCGGCGCAAAGTGATCGCGTTTGGAAGTCTGATGGTTCAGGCGGATTGATCGACGTGACCTCTCAGTGGCTTGGTGAGCACGAGCCGGGACGGGGGATGGGACTTGTTGTCGGTCAGTTCGATCAAGCACCAGGCTTGGATCTGTATGTTGCAAACGACATGACGTCCAATCACCTCTGGCTTGCTCAAAGCAAAGCGGATCAGTTCGCGCTTTCTGAACAAGCCACACTGCGAGGTTTAGCACTGAATCAACGCTCCCTGGCGCAGGCTTCCATGGGGATCGCTGTGGGAGATCCAGATGGGGATGCTGATGTGGATTTTTTTGTGACTCACTTTTCTGGCGATCACAATACCTACTACGAGCAAGTGAACGATGGTTTGTGGGTAGATCGTTCCGATGCATCGGGATTGGCAGAGCCTTCTCAGCGTCTGCTTGCGTATGGAACACAGTGGGTTGATGCTGATAACGATGGTGATGTTGAGTTGTTTGTGGCTAATGGGGATATCGATGATTTCACGCATCAGGATCGGCTTTATCGACAGCCGTTTCAGGTCTATTCTCGATTGCCATCAGGGCGTTGGCAGGATACCGATTCGACGGTTCTAGGTGCTTACTTTGAGACGCCGCACTTGGCTCGATCGGTGGCTGAGGTTGATTTTGATCGAGACTTCCTTGCCGATATCGTGGTGACGCACCTGTTTGAGCCCGTTGCTTTACTTCGTAATGACAGCGGCGAAGCCGGGGGGGAAGTTGGAGGGGCCGTTCGAATTAGCCTTCGTGGCATCGCCACCCACCGAGATGCGGTGGGAGCGATTGTGAGCTACAAACTCGGAGGCGAAAATCGATCTCAGCAACTTTTCGCTGGCGATGGTTATCACTGTTCCTCTCAGAAGGTGCTTTCAATTGGAACCGGGAGAGATGAAAAGTTGGAAGAGGTTGCCGTTCGCTGGCCGGATGGTACCGAGGATGTTTATGGGGTCTTGTCTTCGAGTACCGAGTATCTGTTGGTTCAGGGATTTGGCGAGCCTTACAGCTATGCTCCGGTTGAGCGTTAATCGCTCGAGATTCTGGTTTCGCTTTGTCACGTGCTGACTCACCCTGAAAGACCGACTTACCATCTGGAATCACTGACGCTGAGTTGCATGGTTGGGCCACGAGAGTAACGTCTTGCCCTGATTGTCAGTCAACTCGAGATGGTCAATTAACGCACTGCCCGTGTTATCGCATAGGTCGATGCGGATCTGATAAATCGTTTGTTCCGTTTTGATTGGAAGGTTGAGGTTTTGCCATTGATCATCACCCTCGAGATCGAAGGAGAGACGGTGCCCTTTGGGCAGAGTGGTCTGACGATCGGTTGTGAAGAAAAGTTCTCCCTTCGTTGAATCCGTTTGCCGAACTCGGAAACGCACTTGGTAAGGTCCCTTGGGTATCGAGACTGAACGCAGGTCCATGGCGATACCGGGGTCATCGCCGCTGAATTGAAGTTCGATGAATTCGTTATTCAGCGTGATCTTTGTGTTCTTTCTCGCCCTAATGCCACTTCCGTTTGACACTTTCCTTCGAGTGTTGATGCTGGGGCCATCAGGAGAGTCACGTTCAAATCGCGTCCACTCTGGGTGGTGGTGTGTTAGCGGGGTGTTTTGAACTTCTGCGTAGGAACGGGATGGGCCATGAAGAAGGTTCTTGGTCATGTCAGTCCACTTGGCAGCCATGCTTTGAGTGAGCTCTGGGTGGACTTGTGCAAGATTGTTTTGCTCGGTTCGATCTTTCGACAGATCGTAAAGTTCCCATGGCTGCTGACGAAAGCTGACGATCTTCCATTGCTTTTCTCGGAGTCCTCGATCGGTAGAGAAAAGGAAGTGGAGTGGTGCGATTCGTTTGAATGAATTGCCCCGGAGCAGTGGAGTGAGCGACTGCCCAGAGATGGGACGCAGGTCACGGTCGGGATGAGTGTCTGCAATCGGGCTGCCGGTAAGCTCTGCGATGGTGGGTAAGACATCGATCAGGTGAGAAGGTTCATTGATGATGGTGCCAGCAGGCACTTGAATTCCCGCAGGCCAGTGGGCGATGGCTGGGCTTGCGATGCCGCCTTCAAATTGATTTTGTTTGTAGTATCTAAACGGGCTGTTTCTCGCCCACGCCCAACCTGTGGAATCACCGAAGGACTCGTCGCCATTGGTTGGATTTGTGTTCAAGTTAGGAGCCTTTCGATCATAGGGGCAGGCTCCGTTATCCGAGACAAACAGGACAAAGGTTCGGTCCAGTTCCCCATTGGATTTTAGATCGTCGATGAGGCGACCCACTTCACGATCCACTCGATCGATCATTGCCGCAAGTGTTGACATTCTTTTCGATTCATAGGAGCGGCGCCACGGTTGCAGGTCTTCCCACTTGGGGATGTGCTCGGGCCGCAGGCTGGCGGAGGTTTGCTGTGGGATGATCCCAAGCGATTTCTGCTTTGCAACTCTCGCATCACGCACCTTGTCCCAGCCTTCAGTGTATTTGCCTTGGTATTTGGCGTAGTCTTCCGGCAACGCGTGTAGCGGGGCGTGCGGGGCATTGAATGCGACGTAGAGATACCAAGGTTGGTTTTGGCTTCTCGCCTCATTGAGAAAGTTGATGGCGTAATCGACATTGGCAACGGTGGTGTAAAAACCATCGGCTGGAACCTGCCAAGGGTTACCATTGAGTCGGAACGATTGATCGCCCGTGAAGTAGTTACATGCTCCACTTAGATGACCAAAGTATCTGGAAAAACCAAAGTCCGTTGGCTGTTGCTTGAGGTGCCACTTGCCTGTCATCGCGGTGTAATAACCGTTAGCCGAAAGGACTTCGGCACTCGTTAGCCCGTGGCTGAGAGATGTGTCGCCGGCCGCCAAACAATACTGTCCCGTTAGTAGTGATACACGTGATGAGTGACACTTTGCGGTGTTGTAGAACTGCGAGAATCGGACTCCCTCGGCAGCGAGACGGTCGAGATTCGGCGTTTCAATTTCACTGCCGTAACAACCAAGGTCCGAAAAGCCGAGGTCGTCGACCATCATGATCAGGACATTGGGGCGCTGGGGATTGTCTTCAGCAACCACCTGATCACTCGCCGCCCACGACAGCAATAATACCCATACTAAGATCGGAAATCGCTCGGTGATGTAAGCGATTTTCACTCTTGCGGGACTTGGTGCTGAGCCGGCTGTCGACATTAAAAGACTTGCGTATGACATGAATCGATCCGCGGTGAATCTAAGCAGTGAAAGAAAGGTCTGATTTGAAAAAATGGTGCTAAGGAGCGAGGTTTTGGTCGTCGCTTTTCACTCGCAGCAGTGTAAAGCTTCCAGTTGGTGCCATGTTGGGCGGTGAACAGTAGAACTGCTACGATAACGCGAGTTGGCTAGGATGACTTGTGTTGGCCTAGATGAATGCACTAGGAATCTCGCCTCGATTTCCATGTCGGTTTGACATCGAGGCTTTTCTGGGATTTGGATGGAAGGCGGAACGATGGGGTCGAAGGTTTTAGTAACGGGGGGCTACGGCTGTATCGGTGCCGAGACGGTGAAGTGGTTGCTGGAAAACACGCCTTTGGAAATCGTGATCGCCAGTCGGACCGTCAGTGCAGAGAGAACGGCTAGGGCGTTTCATGGTTTGGACCATGATCGTTTGCAAGCAGTTTCGCTTGACATCTCAAAGGCGGAGCAGGTCAATGAACTTTTCTCTGCTCATGATTTTAGCCACGTGATTCACCTCGCTGCTTTTCAAACACCTGACTGCAATGCGCACCGGGACAGAGGATTGCAGATCAATCTTGCGGGGACTCAGCATCTTATCGAAGCGATCAAGCAGAGTTCGAAGTCGATCGAGCGATTTGTTTTCGCTAGCTCCATTGCGGTCTACGGCCCAAGATCACAGTACCCGCCGGGTGTTGTTTCGAGCGAATCAGAGCCTTCTCCGGGAGCTCCGTATGGAATATGGAAGTTAGCCGGGGAGCAGCTTTCAAGGGTCTTTCATCAGGAGACCGGTGTGCCAACCATTTGTCTGAGACCTGCAGTTCTCTATGGGCCCGGTCGAGATCTTGGTTTGACGTCATCACCTACTACTGCAATGAAACATGTGGTTCTTGGAACACCATATAAGATTCCTTTTTGTTCAAGGCAGGATTTCCAGTTTGCGCCGGATGTTGGAGCCACAACGGGGATGATTGCTACCGAGTCTTTTGATGGATTTGGTGTCTACACGCTGCCATCACACTGTCTTTCGATTGAGCGAATGGTTGAAAAGATGCGAGACGTTGCCGAGCACATTCAGGGCATTGAGCCGCCGCAGATTTCTGTGGGTGACGAAGAGGTGCCGTTTATCTGCGATCTGGAGAGTCAGAAGATCCTCGATCGGTTTCCATCGATTCCTCAGACTTCGATTGACGACGGGATTAGACGGACGTTGGAAACATTTTGTTTGCAACACAAATTAGGTTGGCTGTAACAGACTCAGTGGTAAAGTCTTGTTCGTTTTTGTTTCCGATAAACGCCGTGAGAGGTAGCACCTTGAAAGGTTACGAGATGTTGAAGAAGTTTTTGGGACTTGCCGCGGTGATTCCGTTCGCTTTCGTTGCTTTGATGCCCGTGCAGGGTCAGGCAGTCGTGCAGAGTGAGACACTCGAGCGGGCGGCGATTCCAGAAGCCCCGAAGCAATTTCATCTCTTCTTGTTGGCTGGTCAATCCAATATGGCGGGGCGTGGTACGGTGGAAGATCAGGATCGCGTACCGCATCCACGCGTCTTCATGCTGACCAAAAATAACGCGTGGGAACCCGCGGTCGATCCGCTTCATTTTGACAAGTCTGTTGCCGGAGTAGGTCTTGGTAAGACCTTCGGGGAAGTGTTGGCCAACTTGGACCCAGAGGTGACGATTGGTTTGATTCCGTGTGCGGTCGGTGGATCACCGATCGATTCGTGGAAGCCCGGCGGATATCACTCGCAAACCAAAAGTCATCCGTACGATGACTGTCTCAAGCGAGTCAAAATAGCTTTAAAGTCAGGGACGCTGAAGGGAATTTTGTGGCATCAGGGAGAATCAGATTCTAACGCCCAAAGAGCGCCCCTCTATCGGCAGGAACTACATGAGCTTGTTGCTCGTTTTCGTCAGGAATTTGATGCACCCAGCGTACCGTTTATCGTCGGTCAGATGGGGCAGTTTGCTGAGCGGCCATGGGACGAGTATCGAAAGCAAGTTGATGCCGTTCATCAATCTTTGGTCGACCATCTTCCTCAGACCGCCTTCGTCGGTTCCGATGGACTTGGACATCGCGGAGATAAAGTGCATTTTGATTCCGCAGCTTATCGAGAGTTGGGACGCCGTTATGCTGAAGCTTACGCTCAGATCGTTCAAGCCAATCAGTCCTCTCCGCGACGTCGTCCTTTGCAGCGTCTCTTGCTCGCTCCGCGAATGCGAACGCGATGAGTGGAGCGTGAACGAGCTGACATCGATCCGATTGCGTTGACGGTGAACGCATCTCGCTGGACAGACGTCGATACTGACCCAGTGGCAATTTGATCTGTCATTAGAGTTGCCATGGGTTTGCTACGGATTGTTTCAGTAAAAAAGGGTCATCAGCGTGCCAGAGGGACACAAGACACACTTTCTTGCCAGGCAACACACAGATTGGTTTGCGGGTCAGAAACTCTACGTCACGAGCCCCCAAGGGCGGTTCAGGCAGGACGCCAAGAAGGTTTCGGGGCAGATTCTCGAGTCCTGCATGGCATTCGGCAAGCATCTTTTTTATCAATTTGAAAGTGGCCGGCGCGTCCACGTGCACCTCGGGCGCTACGGCAAGTATCGTGTTCTGGAATCGCCTCCGCCGGCGCCGGTAGGTGCGGTGAGAATGCGACTTCGAGGAGATCAGCAGACGATTGATTTAACTGGGCCGACCACCTGCCGTGTGATCAACCAAGAGATTCAAGAGGAGGTGGTTGCTAAACTCGGGCCAGATCCACTCGCAGGTGGTTCCAAAGCGATGGTTTGGAGTCATCTTTCAGCGAGCTCGAAACCAATCGGTGCTCTGTTGCTGGACCAGTCGGTTTTGGCCGGTGTGGGAAATATATTCAGAGCGGAGGTCTTGTTCGAGATTGGAATGCATCCCGAGCAGTCGGGGGATTCACTCAGTAGAGAGCAGTTTGACCAACTGTGGAAATCTTTAAAGCGAATGATGAGAGTTGGATTGAAGTACGGAAAAATTGTGACGGTGCAGTCGTCTGAAACCCATCAGCGATTGATTGACCTTGAAGGGAACGATCGCTTCAGGATCTATGGTCACAAAATGTGTCCTCGATGTGACGGTTCTATTGAGACGATCGAAATTGCTGCACGGAAGCTTTACTGGTGCCCGATCTGCCAGTCAGCATGACCGTCTCGCTTGTCACCGCAGCACCCGATCACGGGATTAGCGAATGATCAAGAAATCGGTAAGCCTGCTGACGTGTTGCTTCGGGGAAGTCGTGGTCGGCGTCAGGATATTCAATAACAAAACGATCTTGCACCTTGAGCCTTTCATAGACTCCGCGAATTTGCGGTTCCGCTTTCTTGACTCCTTCAGCATCAAAGTTTGAATCGTTTAGCGGGCTGCATGAGAAAAACGCTCGCGGAGCAATTGCAGCGATGACTTCGGGGAGGTCAAACGGCATTTGTTTTGGATCCAAGCCAAAGCATTCTCGGATTCGTGGCATGTAACGATCGCTCGACCATCCAGCGAGACGACCTCCGTAGTAGTAGGGGAACGGATCCCATCCGCAACTGGAAACAACGCATTGAATTCGTTCATCGAACGCTCCCACAAAGATTGCGTTGTGACCACCGAGGGAATGCCCAATCGCACCAATCCTCTCTTCGTCAACCTCGGGCATCTGAGATAGCAGGTCGACTCCGCGTCGATGATTGACAATCGCTTTCATGGTGCCTGATAGATAGCCATCTGTGTGGAATGAATAGCCTTTTTGATCACCAAAGGATGGGTAGTCGGGGGCGAGGACGACGTAGCCGCGGAGTGCCAGCTCTTGACCATAGTTTCGATTGGGACGAGGGCCTTCCCCGGCCACAATTCTTTTCCCCAGCATTGAAGTTGGGTGAAGCGCGAGCACTGCAGGTCGCTTGATGCCGCCATTTTTTTTGGCCTTTGTGGGGATATAGAGGTGTGCCGTTGCGTCACCATCCTGATCAACCGTGTACGAGATCCGCTGTCGCTCATAGCCATCGAAGGCTTCCGACTCGAGAATCTTGACGTGAAGTGGTAGGAGTTCATCATTGTCTGGGATTCGTCCCATCACCATCTGCATCGAATCAAGGATATGTTCACGACGCTGTAACCAGTCATCTTTGTTCATGATTGGTTGGATCTTTCCCTCCCCATCTAACCAAACACTCAGGTTCGAATGGTCGGGATAAAGTGGCATGTGAAGGGATCGGGAGGCGTTTGCTTTAACTCCAGTAAGTGCCTCGGCCTGCGAACGGGCTTCGCCGATGATCGATTCCTCGAGGCCCTCCTTCCACGGCGAAGGCAAGCCGTAGTACACCATGGATCCCCCGCCCTCATAGCCACCTTCTGAGAGCACCCGTTCTGAAGGGATGTACGCCATCACATCGTTCGCGTAAGCAGTCACCCATGTTGCGCCAGCTCCCAATTCTTGTTTGAGTCGTAACGCATAGTCGATCACCACTTCACCACCGAGGAAGAACCAAAGCGGTCCGTTGCCGAGTTTCCAGCTTTGAATCGGGTAGGGATACTTGCTTGGGATTTCGCCATCTTGATCCCATTGTTGCAGTAGGTGACGAGCTCTTGAGGCTTCGAAACGATTGGTGGAATGCAACGACTCCTCAAGTTCTTGCCGAGTTGGTATCGATGAAAAATCCAAATCAATCAAATTCCCCCGCGTCTTGATCGATCCGGCGATTGGATGCATTGGTTGATCCATCGCGTTGGTCACGGCATCTCTGATTTGCTCACCATATTGTTTGGCGAGCTCGACTGATCGACGGGGGATGGGATTTTGATCCGCACCGCAGCCAATCCACATCATCGCGGTTGATCCTGGATATCTCTTTTCGATTTCTGTTTGCGCAAAACCTGGCCAATCCGCGCACCATTGATAGCCAGAGAGGACGGTTGCGTGGCACGCGTACCCACAAATGATCGCACGAATCTCCTGCCGGTTTGTTTGACTTTGTTCAATCGTTTCATCGCTCTGAATCGCTTCGGTTGGTGATGGGCTTTGAGCGGCATCATTTTCTGGACTCCGGACGTCTAGGCTCCTGACCACGAGCATGGGGACGTCGTGATCCACGGGGCCCGCTAACCGATCTTGTTGGGCGAGAAGCGGGACTTGTTTTTCTGGGTTGTTGCGTCGATTCACCGCAAAGCTTGCACGTCCAACGGTCCAGTTGATTTCAGCAGGCCTAAGGTCTGCTTGCGCCGCGTCGTTTAATTGAAGGACTTGTTTGATGACTTGTCTGGTGTAACGATTAATTTGTCGCCAAGCCTCATAGTCAAGTTGGTACATTGCGTTGAGATTGGTTCCCACGACGGGTCCGCTGTGAGTGTGGGTTGTCGTGATGGCGATGTTGTTTTCCGCTATGCCCGCGTTCTCGAAAATGCCGCGCCGAATCTGCTCCGTGATGTCCGCGTCAACTCCGACGAGATCCAAGGTGATCAGGACAATCTTTTCCTGTTGTGGATCTTCAATCGTGATCACTTTGGCCCAGAGGTCTGAAATCTTTCCATCGGCGGGGCGATTGCGTGAGCCATAGCCGGACATCCAAATTGGTTCTTGCGGCGTGATGATCGCTTTGGCAATCCCAACTCTCCAGCTGCCTTCTTTGCGATCGGCGATCGAGCAGGTGGTAGCGAAGAAGAGGAAGATAGCGGTAAGAGTCAGTCGTGTTAGCACGGTGCATTTGCTCGATTTAGAGGTTTACCGAGATGGATTCAATTTTTCGCGGTGCGGTTGTTTGAATTCTGCGATTCAACCAGCCACGTTGGTGTCTTGATTCCGTTAACGTATCGATCAACCAATTTGTTAATCAACGATTGGTTCGGTGGCTCGTCCCTGAGTCCATCTTCGTAGGCCCTCAAGCCTTTGCTTGCCTCGTGCAAAATAGGATTCATTCAATTGACTTAGATGGGCCGTGGTTTGTGCATCATAGGCCAAAACGTCAGGCAGCGTTTTGACCCACGAGATTTCCTGCATCGCGTCGAAGCAGGCATGGGCGATCACTTGATGTCCCTTGATCGAAGGGTGAACGTGATCAACAAACCAGTTTGCATCGGGGATCCCGTCGGGTTGATTGATTCCTTTGCCATTTTGTTGGTCGAGCATTTTTGTTAGGTCAACCAACAGCACGCCATTTCGGTGATCATGTTGTTGGATCGCTGAGACGATTTCGGTGGTAGCTCGAAGTGGGCACACATCATGGTCTCGCGCTAGCGTCAAGTGCTGCAGAGCTTTTTGCTGCTGTCCCAAATCAAAAGCGATTCTTCCAAGGACGTAATGAGCGCCCGCATGTTTCGAGTCGAGTTCCAAGCACTTGCTCGCTGCCTGCTGTCGATCCGAATCACTCTGCTGTGGGTTCCTCGCGATAAGCCAATACTCACTAAATTTTTCGGTTTGCTCGGTGGTAAATTCTTCAAGCGTTGTGGTTTTAAAGGGTGGTGTTGCGAGGAGGTCGCTTGCGGGAACGCACAGTACGAGGGGGATTTCTGCTTGCCGAACCTTGCTGATCATCTCCTCAAGCGTCGCTGAGAAATGTTCTTCGACGCGGCTCACCCAGTGTGGATCACGGCGGTAGCGTTCCAGGCCGTTTTTTTGATCAAGTCGTGCCTGAACCTCCTCAGGCATGACGGCGTTCGGGGTAGGCGTTCTCGCGGGGCTCTGGAGCGAGGCGAGTTGATGGTTGAGCCACCTAGCCAAGTGACTATGTCTTGCAAGAGTGATTAGATGTTTTCTCAGTCCGTTGACCTCTCGAACCTCTGCATACTCGCGATCCTCTAAAAACTCATTGTGCCCAGTGTAAAGGACAATGGCGTCGGGCTGATGTTCGAGCACCTCGTCTAAAATTTTTGCCACGCGGTAGCTTGCGTAAGAAACACCTCCACAGTTGATCACTTCGTAATGGCTCTGAGAGTCTGAGCTTTCGAGTAATAACCGAAGCCAAGTAGAAAACGCAGTTTCGGTCGCGTAGGGTCGTCCTTGAACCGTGGAGCCACCGAGGACAAAGATACGGCGAGTCTTCTCAGATTTTGTGGCTGGGAAAGAGTCGCTGCAAAAGAAGTTAGAACGACTCTCTGGGATTTCCCACCGATTGCTTTTTTGATTGAGCGTGAAGAGAGGTTGGAGTTGATGGAGATCGACCCAAGGGTCGGGGTCGACTGAATCAATGATCGGTGATTGGGTTTGACGAAGAATGATTTCTGCAGCGATCAATGGAGCAAGGCTGATCAGAATCGCTAAACCGCGAAACAGCCATTTGCGTTGCGATTGATTGGCTGAAGGCATTCGCCGGTATCCTGTTTCTTTTTTCGCTTGGTTTTGGGTTGGGAGCTTTGCTGATGCCGCTGGGCTCACTGCCGATGCATTGTAAATCACTGACGCGGGTGATTGATGAAGATTGCAGCGAGCGTTTCAAAGTGGTTGAGGAATCACGTGAATCCCGACGCAATGACCGCTGGCAGAAGCCTCTGATGCAGGCAAGAATACTGAGATGAAAAAAGACAGGCATCTTTATCTAACCGGCTATCGAGGCACCGGGAAGTCGACCATTGGACGACTACTCGGGAGGAAACTGAACCGGCAATGTGTTGATCTGGATGATCGGATCGAGGAACTTGCGCAGAAAACGATCAAGCAAATCTTCGATGAAGGTGGAGAAGAAAGTTTCCGGAGCTGGGAGTCGGACGCGTTGCGTTTGGTGGCTGAGGGGGATCCGAGTGTGATCGCTCTCGGTGGCGGCGCGATTTTACGAGAGGACAACCGAAGATTAATTGCGGAGACGGGGCTCTGCTTCTGGCTGGATGCTGATGCGGAAACGCTGTTGCAACGCATCCATAGTGATCTGTCTTCAGCGACTCGGCGGCCCGCGTTGACCGATATGTCAGAGCTTGAAGAGATCCGCGGGATGTTGAAAACTCGCGAACCTCTGTACCGGCAAGCGAGTGATAGTCATTTGGATGTCTCTAGCGGTCAGCCCGAGGAGATTGCCAAGGAGGTGTTGAGACGCTGGTTGGATTTCTGCGGCGTCTGATTTTCCCCAGAGAGTGTGAGCAACGAGCGACGAGTGGCGTTATTTAGAGGGCTCCCAGATTCCCGAAAACGACCTTCAATATCGATCTGTTCCTGAGTCGTAACTTCTCTGTATGCTCGCGGGGACCCGTCTGGTTTTGAATGCTAGCGGTCTCGATCTGCTAACGTGACTTGTTCGCCAAAATGACGCTGTCCATTGATGCGACGGTGATTTTGGCGTCGGTCGATTTGGATCGTGGAGCGATGAGGCTGTGGGCTGTCGGGTCTAATAGATAAAAAACTGCTGTAGCGACGGGCTTGGCTGTCGGTGCGGCGTGACCATTGAATTGAATTAATTCAGCGGGCATCGGTTCGGTTTGTAGAGCTTCTTGATCAGATTCAAATATCAAGAGGGTTAATCTGCGGGCGCCGAGTTGATGTTTGAGGAGCTGATGTTCCATAGCGGAGAAGGAATCAAAAGTGTTTGTTGCAGCTTCAACTGAGTGCTGGCCGGAAGTCGAGCTTCTCGATGCGATCGAAGTCTTGTCGGATCTTGGTTTCACATCCGTGGAACTTGCTCTCCATGAAACTGGCGGTTTAAAGCCAAGTGAGCTTCTTGGAGATATGGATCGTGCCATTCAGTTACTTCGGCACACTCATCGACTCGAAATCTCCGGTTACAGCGTCCAACTCGCTTCGACTGGTGAGCAGCACTACGACGATTTTCTCAGCCTTTGCCGATTGGCGAAGACCACCAAGGTGGTCAACATCATTGTGCCGTCGAGTGAACACGGGACCCCGTTTAACGAAGAGGTCGAGCATCTGAAGCGGCTCGTTGAGATTGGAGAGTCTGAAGGGATTCGCGTGAGTGTGCGAAGTCAGCTTGGTTGTCTTAGTGATGACCCTGATACGTTGATGGTACTCTGCAATAACGTGGATGGACTCGGAGTTTCGCTTGATCCAAGTGTTTATCTTTGCGGTGGTGGCAAAGAGAAGAACATCGAAAAGATTTTGAAGTTTGTCTGCAACGTGTACCTTCGGGATTCGCGGCCCGATGCGTTTCAAGTTAGTATCGGGCAAGGCGAAATCGATTACGCGAAACTGATCACACAGTTGGAGCGTGAGGGATACGATCGAGCTCTGACGGTTCACATGGTGCCAATGGATGACTTGGATCACCGAGTTGAGCTTCGCAAACTGCGTCGTCTGCTCGAATCGCATCTGTAGGTCCTGCCTTTTGCGGTCGACCTGATCAAGTAAGGGAATTGCTACGATGTCGGACTCATCTCTGCATCGCTCGGACTTTGATCGCCACGTTGAAATTCTCAAAGAATCTTTTCGCCAGGATCGCATCGATTTAAGTGCGGCACCACCGCTGCGTTCCGTGATGGCACCTCAACTCGCTTACGGTAGGCATCGCGGTCCGGTGTTTGGCGAGGCGAGAAGAGCGGCCGTTTTGATTGCACTCTATCTTGATCCCATGCTTGGTTGGGTCACGCCACTGACACTCCGGCCCGACGACCTGGAACATCATCCGGGACAAATCTCTTTTCCGGGTGGACGTGTCGAGCCGAATGAGGGTGAAGAGGAGGCGGCCCGCCGTGAGTTTGCAGAGGAGCTAGGGGTTGTCCCGAGCCAAGCAATCACGGTCGGAAGGTTGTCTCCGATTTTTGTTTACGCGAGTCATCATCTTGTCTCTCCGTTTGTTGCCGTGATGCCTGGGCCTAGTTTGAGCTGGAATCCTGATCCCCGCGAGGTTGCCGAGGTGATCGAGTTCCCGTTGGGGAAGTTGTATGAGCAAGAATCCAAGGGCCGGATTCGTAAAATGGCTAAGTGGGTTCAGCCGCGAAACGCGGGTAGAGATCCTTCCACCAATGGGATATGCACAACCAGAGAAGGGTTGCCACCGGCTGATCGGTTACCGGAAAAGCCCAAAAGGTCGACTTTGAAAGATGCGGCTCTGGTTTTTGAAACCCCCGCATATGAGCATTCTGATCATTGGATTTGGGGTGCCACCGCGATGATGCTGCATGAGTTAAGCACCCTGTTGCCTTGGCCGTTGATATTAGGTGGCGAGTCCTTTTCGACTTAGCGATGGTTTGGGCGGCCAAATTGACACCTCTGCAGCCCACCCTACAATGCTAGACTGTGGTCGCTCTGATATGATGCTCGTGAGCAGACCCCCGCCGAGATCCGCGTCGTGTTTTCGATCTCTGCGCTAAACCCTCTATTCTTTCAAGGTACCTTTAGTATGGCTTCTGATGCAGTTTTGGAATTCAGCGACGACAACTTTAGCTCGGAAGTACTCTCGTCGGATGGCGTCGTTCTCGTCGATTTCTGGGCACCTTGGTGTGGCCCCTGCCGCCAAATCGCTCCAATGATTGATGAGCTGGCAGCAGAAAATCCATCGGCGAAGATCGGCAAGTTGAACATCGACGACAGCCCAGGAATTGCATCTCAGTACGGAATTAGCAGCATTCCTACGATCTTGATTTTCAAAAATGGCGAAATCGCTGATAGCTTTTTGGGGATGCGTCCCAAGGCGGCATTGCAAGAAGCCTTAGACGCTGCTGCGAGCTGATTTTGGACTGGTGATATCTGACGCGGTTTTCTATTCCTAGGGTCGCGCTGCTATCAACTTCAACACATTTGGCGAGCCCGGCACCGCATTGGTGTATCGGGCTTGTTTTGTTTCGGTGGCGATAGACATTTGAGATGGAACACAGAAGGACAACGGTAACGTGACAAAGTCAGAAAACTACTCAGTTGGACCGAACAGCCTCGCCGCCTTTGAACGCGCCAGGCAGTTGATGCCCGGCGGTGTGAACAGCCCCGCTCGTGCTTTTGGTGCAGTGGGTGGGTCGCCGCTGTTCATCAAGCGTGCCCAGGGACCTTATCTTTACGATATTGATGATCGAAAGCTGCTCGATTACAT
Organism: uncultured Rubripirellula sp.; assembly: GCA_938045805.1. Classification (GTDB taxonomy): domain Bacteria; phylum Planctomycetota; class Planctomycetia; order Pirellulales; family Pirellulaceae; genus Rubripirellula. Next base: position 19,035 of record CALIBL010000047.1, read on the forward strand.
CGGCTCTTGGGGCCCTATGATTCTTGGTCATGCCCACCCAGAGGTCATTGAAGCGGTCATCCAAGCGACCGGACGCGGCACGAGCTATGGTGCCCCGACGGAAGCTGAGTCTGGTTTAGCTGAGCAAATCATTGAGGCGGTGCCGAGTATCGAAAAAGTACGTTTGGTGAGTAGTGGAACCGAGGCGACCATGAGTGCGATCCGTGTGGCTCGCGGTGCAACCGGTCGACACAAAATCATTAAGTTTTCCGGCAACTATCACGGTCATGTCGACAGCCTTTTGGTCGCCGCAGGTAGTGCCGCCGCAACCCTTGGCGTTCCAGATTCACCCGGGGTTACCCCTGGCGCCGGTCAAGATACTTTGGTTCTTGAATACAACGACAGCGAAGCCGTTCAACAGGCTTTTGCCTCGCATCCCGGTGAAATTGCTGCGGTGATACTTGAGCCCGTTGTCGGCAACATGGGCTGTGTTCCGGGTGAACCGAAGTTCTTGAAGACTCTGCGCGAAGAGACACGCAAGGATGGGGCTGTGCTCATTTTTGATGAGGTGATGACGGGCTTTCGTCTCGCTTTGGGCGGTGCGCAGGAACGTTTTGGAGTCACGCCGGACATGACCACCCTGGGGAAGATCGTCGGGGGTGGAATGCCTTTGGGAGCCTACGGCGGTCGAACGGATATCATGGATCAGGTGTTGCCGGCGGGTAAGGTCTTCCAAGCGGGAACCCTGAGCGGAAACCCGGTGGCGGTCGCCGCCGGTAGCGCGACTTTACGTTTGCTAAGAGATGAATCTCCTTATGAATACTTGGATCAGATCGGGGCGAGGTTAGCCTTGGGGGTGGCCAAAGCCGCCAGCGATGCGGGAGTTCCGCATTGTGTTCAGCAGGTGGGCAGCATGATGACGCTGTTTTTTCAGGCCGAGTCGGTCCGGAATTGGCCCGAAGCGGATCGAAGCAACCGTGAGCATTTCGCTAAGTATTTCTGGGGGATGATTGATCAATCCGTCTACATGCCATGTAGTCAGTTTGAGGCGTTGTTCATTAGCCGTGAGCACACGGTGGAGATGATCGACCAAACGATTGAGGCCGCTCAGGCGGTACTTTCAGGTTTCTAGTTGATCGAGCAATGCGAAGCGATTGCCGACCCCTCTGGAGGGAGTCATTTTGCGATGTTTTTTGGCTGATTGGCGAAGAAGAAACGCCTCAGGACCGTTAGAGCTTCGCTAGTGTTCAGTTTTTGCCGCAAATCGCTTGGCACGCGAATCTTTTTGAACCTTTCCCCCCAAGAGAAGGTGTGTTTTGGGCAGCGACGGCGATACATTATCGACCGACGTGAATCACTCGGACTGACTCGTTGAGCATTCGTTGTGATTCGGTTTTCCGCCGATCTTTCCAGACATGAAAGCCTCACGATGTGCTTGCTGGCCGTTCAGTATCGCTTGGTTCCCGAAAGCCCAATCTTGGTCGCCGCGAATCGCGAGGAGTACTTTGATCGACCTAGTCTTCCGCCATCGATTCAGTCGGGAAAGCCCCGCGTTCTATGCGGGATGGATCAGAAGGGTGGCGGTACTTGGCTGGGTGTGAATCAGAACGGTGTTTTCGTTGGTCTCTGCAATCGAGCCACAAGTGTGCCCCTGTTTGGGCAGCGTTCTCGAGGTCTCTTGGCGTTGGATCTGCTGCGTTGTTCTTCGGCTGATCGAGCGCTTGAAAAGGCTGAGGGTGAGTTCGCCAAAACCCGCTATGATGGCTGTAACATTATCGTTGCCGATGCCAATAGTGGTTATGCCATTCACGCTGATGAGCGGCAGGAAGTCGTTGAGCTCAAAGATGGATTGAACATCATTGGTGCTCGCAACCTGAACGATCCTGAGGATCAGCGAGTTCAAATGGCGCGACGCCTGCTCACCCTGCAGACGCTCGATTCGCCGGTCAAATTCCTCGCCGTTGCTAGCAAGGTATTTGCTCGATCTCCTGTCGGACCTGGTCGTCCAAGCATGGTGGTTCGCAACGGAGATTACGGCACGATCAGCAGCACGCTGATCGCCTTGGGCGTGAAGCCTCGGGATGCTATCTATCAATTCAGCAATGGGGCACCGGATCAGGTCAAGTACGAAGATTTTTCGCCGATGCTTCGTGATATTCTTTCTCGCGGACTCCGAGAGGCACGTACCAAGGCGAAAGCCCAAGGCTAGACGAGCGGGACGGTGAGTTTGACGGTTACGCGGTATTGCTTGATCATCATTCGCTTCGGCATCCAAATGATTAGGCTGCATCTCGGTTGCATGGCATGCCGATAACCCATCTGGGGTAATCTTCCAGCGTGCTGCGCATTCATCGTCTCAACATCACTGGTGTACCCCGAATGTCCGGTGTACCCCTGATGCGATCACTCAGTCTTTGACGGTGCTGGGAGACGTGTCCGGTCCAAAAAGTGAAGTTAGGTTGGGTTTGTGGGCGAGATGATTGACCAATTGCAAGATGCAACGTGCATGGTAACCGGTGGGGCTGGATTCATTGGTTCTCATTTGACTCATGCTTTATTACAAGCCGGGGCTAGTGTCCGTGTGCTTGACAATTTAAGCACAGGATTTGAGAAGAACCTTCAGGGTTTAGCAACGGATCACGTTGAGTTTGTTCGAGGAGACGCATCGGATCGAGAGACGGTCAAGCGGGCAATGGAAGGGGTTGATTACGTTTTTCATCAAGCGGCGATGGCGAGTGTTCCTAGAAGCATCCGTGAGCCGGCGTTGTGTCATTCTTGGTGTGCTACCAGCACGGTTGAGCTTTTGCACGCGGCTTCAGAGGCGGGTGTGAAGCGATTGGTACTCGCTTCCACTAGCGCTGCCTACGGTGATTCTCCGTTTGTTTCAAAACGCGAGTCGGATGCGGTCGCGCCTTTGTCTCCCTATGCTGCAGCGAAGCTCGCGGCGGAGGCTTATTGCCGAGCATTTGTCACGAGCTTCTCCATGGAGGCGGTGATCCTTCGTTATTTCAATGTGTTCGGGCCTCGCCAAGATCCCCAAAGCGAATACAGTGCGGTCATCCCGCGATTTGTTTCCATGATTTTGTCCGGCAAGCGTCCAATCATTTATGGCGATGGGGAGCAGTCCCGTGATTTCGTTTTTGTCGGGGATGTCGCAAGAGCAAACCTGTTGGCAGCGACAACACCGGGGGTTTCTGGGAGTACCTTCAACATCGGAAGAGGCGAGCGAACGTCACTTCTCGAGCTTTTAACCAAGCTCAGCGACATTCTCGGCAAGCAAATCGAGCCGATTCATGAGCCAGCTCGAGTGGGTGACATTCGCGATTCACTCGCGGATATCAATCAAGCGAGATCTCATCTGGGGTTTGATCCTCAGGTGTCAATTTATGACGGTCTGGCTCAGAGTGTCGATTACTACAGAAGCGTCATTTAATGGATTTGCTCGCGGCAAGAGTCAGTCGAGAGATTCGAGGGTGACGATTTCCGGTTCGCTATCACTGTTTTCCGCCTCGTCTCGATAATACGTTCTGACTGAAGGCGGCAGGGGGCTGATTGCGAGTTGATCTTGAATGAAGCCTTGGTTCTTTGCTTCTCGGAGCATGTTGATCACGTCGCCATAGCATCCTCCCACTTGAACGACTCCCGCGATGACGTCATCGAGTGAGTTCGATACCACTACTCGTCGGTCCTGTTCACCCGCTTGGAAGCGGCTAATTCGCAAGAGCTCTTCTGGATGATTGGGATCAGGCTTGATCATGATCCCACCGGGTAGCATGAGGAAGGTTGAGATCTTGATGGGGTTAACCTCGCCAATCAGCACCACTTCGGGTTCTTCATCGAGAGAAACGGCGATGGCCGGTGAGCTTTGTGAGGGAAGCTCATAAAGTGTGAGCGGGCCAAGTTCGCTACCGCCTAAAACGGCTTTTCCATCGATTCTTCGACGGATCGAACAGAATGCTCCGTAGCGTGTTTCCAAACTTGGTTCATTGGTCAGCCGTCGCAGTGCATCAATCGCGAGTTGTTGTTCGACGCCTTGAAGAGCGATCAGCGATGAGTACCGGAAGGCAGCGACTTCCCGTGCTGCAGCCTCGAGCGGTTCGATCGACTCCACGCGGTCTAGATAAGCGAGTGCTTCTGCTGCGTAGAAGCGTAGTTCAGGATTACTGACTTCTAGGCCATCAAGCAGGGTTGGCACTGCACTTTCTCCGAGAGCCTCAAGCTGGAGTGCGGCGTCGGCGGCGGTTTCTGGTGACTGAAGTCTGAGGGCAAGATCAGCAAGTCTTTCTTGACGACCGCTCATCTCGGCCTTGATACCGATGGCGTGGATGACTTGCATCATCCGCGGCACGTTGTCTCGGTATCGGGGGTGAACCTCAATCTCAATGAAATCATCCTCAATGGCTGTCGCAATCCCTCGGCGAGTTGTTCCATCAAAGAAGAAGAGTCGTCGGTTAATCGCATCTGCGATCGCTTTGGAAAGTTTTGCGTGTTGGTATTCCGGTCTGAGGATCAGGCCCAGTTTTCGAGTGACTTGAACGCGTCCACCGGAGAGGATTCGTCCTTCGTTGCGAAGGGTCTCATCTTCATTGGGCTGATAGTCGGCCCTAGTCAGGATCGAGCCTTGGCCGATGGCGAGCACGTCACTTTGGCGAACAATGTTTTGAAGCATCCTCTGCTCTCGAAGTCGCGTGTCCAATAACCAGCCATGATGGAGGTCAGAAACTCGACTTTCTTTGGGGGCGACGACGCGAATGTCGATCAGGTCACCGCGTTTTGCTCCCGGCGGAATTAACGCCAAGACTCTTACCAGTGCGGTGTCGTCTGTTTCGAGCCATTGGTTGGGGGCGATCACATCATGTCGCTTCATCTCTTCGAGAAGTTGATCCCGAAAAACGGAGGGATCTGGTGGACCGCCGGTGCCCGGTAGTGCGTTGACGGCTCCTACGCCTTCGATTCGCAGAGGACGAAGACCCTGGATCACCGTTCCATCACGAACCAAATCCGGTGGTTCGGGAGCTCGCATCAACTCCCTGAGCTTTGCCTCGTTCTCGGCCTCTTCGAATCGGCCCGGAAACAGAGAGTTGCAGCCACTACTGAGCAGAACCATCAATGCCAGAAGTGGCAGCATCGATAAAGCTGACGTTCGGTAGGTCGAAAGTTGTGGAACTGAGGTGGGCATGGTGTCCGTTGACGTCCTGTCGTTTGCAACCGCGATGCCAGCTCACTTTTATCAGTGAGTAGGTAAAGTGATTTGTTGGAGCTGTAGGGCGAGATGACCCCTGCGCATCGGTGACCGCTGGTATCGGTGACCGCTGCGCATCGTTGTTCAATAGCGGCTTTTGGTGTTCCAGAGCAAGATCAGGCGAAGATCGATCGATCGCTCAAGATCAGCGTTTTTGCGGAAAAAAAGGTTCTTGGAACTAATTTCCGCGGCCGACCGATTCAGCATTGCCGACAAATGTTGCGTGATCCGTACCGATTTCCCGCTTGAAAACAGTTTGTTTTCCTCCGGATTGAAGCTCTTGACAGAAAAATTACAGCGGGGATACTCTTCGGTTCGCTCGACTCCGTCTTGCGTTCAATGCATGCAATCAAAGTTGAGGTCGCCCCGAAAAGTGGCCCAAATGCCGGCAAAACGGTGTCAATTCGAGTAATGAAACTCGACTGCGTCCCATCAACGGGGCGTGGGTCAGATATTCCATAGTGTGGATTAACCCCACCAGAACGATAGTTTTATGCCCACAATTAACCAACTTGTCCGCAAACGCCGGAAACTGAAAAAGAGTCAAAGTAAGTCTCCAGTGCTTGAAAAGTGCCCGCAGAAGCAAGGTGTTTGCCTGCAGGTGCGTACGATGACCCCGAAAAAGCCGAACTCGGCTCTTCGAAAAATTTCGCGTGTTCGCTTGAGCAACGGGAAAGAGGTCACCGTTTACATTCCGGGCGAAGGGCACAACTTGCAAGAGCACTCGATTGTTCTCGTGCGTGGCGGTCGGGTTCGTGACCTTCCTGGTGTTCGCTATCAGGTTGTTCGCGGATCGCGTGATGCTCTCGGTGTTGAGGGTCGTAAGCAGTCACGAAGTCGTTACGGTGCGAAGAAATAGTTCGTACACGTTGCCTGATGACGTCGCTTGAAGCAGGTCGCAGGCGGAAGCATGTCGAGCGTCGATTGTTGTTGACGCTCGGAAAACCAAATTAATTACACATTGTTTTGTAAGAACTGAAGATGGGTCGAATCACGTCCAGTCGCTCGCAGCTAAAGGGTGACCCCAAACATAACTCTCTCCTCGCCAGCAAGTTCATCAACTGTTTGATGTTGGATGGCAAAAAGACCACCGCTCAGCGAGTCTTCTATGACGCGTTGGAAGAAATCTCACGGCGTAACGAAGCCGCTGATTCTTCTTCCATCGAAGTATTTGAAGCTGCCGTAGAGAATGTGAAGCCTTACATCGAAGTTCGCAGCAAGCGAGTGGGTGGTGCGAGCTATCAGGTTCCAATGCAGGTCAATCGAGCTCGTCAACAGAGTCTTGCGATTCGCTGGATTCTTGGTGCGGTTCGCGACAAGAAGGGTCGCCCAATGCATTTGAAGCTAGCCGATGAACTCCTGTCGGCATACAAGAAAGAAGGCGTTGCATACACCAAGCGTGAAAATACGCACCGCATGGCGGACGCCAATAAGGCATTTGCTCACTTCGCTTGGTAGAGCGATTTTGATGCAGAATCTTATTTTAACCGCGACGTATCGGCGTCGCGGTTTTTTTGTGGTTACTAGCTTGCTAACCTGTCCATAGGTCAGCTTGCAAGCCTGTTTCGTTCACGTTGAGTTATCTGAAGTTGAAATCGCATGGCCACGGACATTGCTAAGATTCGTAACATCGGTGTGATTGCACATATTGATGCAGGAAAGACCACGGTTACCGAGAGGATGCTGTACCTCAGCGGAGCCAAGCATCGGGTCGGCCGAGTTGATCACGGGACGACCGATACGGATGATGATCCGGAGGAGCAGGAACGTGGCATTACGATTTTTAGTGCTTGCGTCAAATACAACTGGGGCGATTACTCGATCAACCTGCTTGATACCCCCGGGCACGTGGATTTCACGGCTGAAGTGGAACGCTGCTTGAGAGTACTCGATGGTGCCGTTGTCGTCTTTTCTGCTCGTGAGGGCGTGGAGGCACAGAGTGAAACGGTTTGGCGTCAAGCTGATCGATACGGTGTCCCACGTGTTGTATTTATCAACAAAATGGATCGTGAGGGCGCAAATTTTGAGTCCGTATTTAACGAGATTGCACCACGACTGGGAGGTAATCCCGTTGCGATTGAGATCCCGGTTGGGCAGGGGCCGACCCATGTTGCGGATCCATTTCGTGGCGTGATCGATCTGATCGATTTGAAGCTACTAGAGTTTGATCCAGAGACCGAAGGCAAGACGATCGAAAAAAAGGAAATCCCAGCTGAGTTGCTCGATGATGCCATGTTGTGGCGTGAGCAGATGTTGGATGCGATCTACGACATCAGTGAGGAAGCGGCCACTCTTGCCATGGAAGAGCAGGAAGTGCCTCGCGATTTGATCATTGAGGCTTTAAGGCAAGGCTGCATTGATCGGACAATCCAGCCTGTACTTTGTGGATCCGCACTTCACGGGATCGGTGTTCAGCCCTTGATGACAGCGGTCGGTAATTTCCTACCTAGCCCTCTCGATCGCCCGCCCGTGGAAGGAGTTGATCCGAAGAAGACAGACAAAACGCTGACTCGAGCTCCCAAGAACCAAGATCCGTTTTGCGGACTCGTATTCAAGATTCTTCCCGCGAAGACTGGCGACAATTATTGGATTCGTATCTACAGCGGTGAACTCAATCAGAACTCACGGGTCTACTGTCCTAACCGCGATAAAAAAGAAAACATCGCTCAGGTTTGGCAGATTCATGCGACCAAGAAGGATCGTGGCGGTCAGATGGAAACAGTTGGCGCGGGGGATATTTGCTGCGTCATCGGGCCTCGGTTTGCCATTACCGGTGACACCCTTTGTGATACCAAGGCAAACATTGAGCTCCCAAGTATCAACTTTGCTGACACGGTTTTGTCGATGGCTATTGAGCCTGAGAGTACAGCCGACAAGAAGAAGCTTGAAGAGACACTGGATATGCTGCGTAGGCAAGATCCGACATTCCAAGCAAGTGATAGTAGTGAGACTGGGCAAACGCTGATCAGCGGGATGGGTGAGTTGCACTTAGAGGTGATTCAGCATCGACTGACCCGCGATTTTGGTTTGAACGTGAAGTTCTATAAACCAAGAGTGAACTACCGAGAGACGATTGGTGGTGCGGCGGATGTCGTTGGACAGTGCAATCGACAGATGGGTGCAACGCAGATGTTTGCGAGATTGGGCGTGAAGGTCTCTCCGCTTGAGAACTCATCTGCACCAGCTCTGGTTTTTGATCGACTCCCGCCGGAGTGTCCGCTATCCAATGCAGTGCGTTCAGCCGCGATCGATGAGATGAGAGAGCGAGCCAATGGGGGCGGCTTGTTAGCGGGTTTTCCGCTGTCAGGTGTTCGCATCGAGGTTTGCTCGGCGGAGATGCATGAGGAAGGGAGCGACGAGGTGGCGTTCCGCATTGCGGCTGGCGACGCTTTTGATCGAGCCATGCAGCAGGCAGGGCCCGTTCTACTTGAGCCACTGATGAAGGTCGAAGTCACCACGCCAGAAGACTACATGGGTGAACTTGTGGGTGACTTGCAGCAACGACGAGCCATCATTTCTTCGACGGAATCGAGGGGCATGATGACGGTCATCACGGCACACGCTCCGCTGAAAGAACTTTTCGGCTACTCTGGGGCGGTTCGTAGTCTCTCTCAGGGACGTGCTGGTAGTAGCATGGAACCACTGGGGTATCAGCCAGCTCCAAAAGAAGATGCTGACGCTTTCCAGTTTTGACGCGGCGTCAATTCGGTCCGATCGGCTCGTTTTCTCGTCTTTCAGGGGTTGGTTTCTAGCCTGCCGAGGTGGGCGATTGGTGCTGTTTTTTACCCGTAAATACGCCGTTTTTGCGGTTCAAATGGATATGTTGGGTGAACCGAACCGCTACACTGAACGAAGAACCGGCGTTGCTCGATCTTTGACGCTTCCGTACGATCCCCTGTAGCCTTAGTTGGTCGTTTAATGCGAGATCTCGTTTCGTACGGGGTGCTCGTTCAAGAGGGGGTCTCGTCCGGGACGAGGTTTCGTTTAGCACCGAGTTGTTTTTCGGTGAGCACGGCACTGACGGCTCGACACGTAAGTTGAATTTTGCATCGCGTTTTGCTTCGAGAGTCTGGAATTTGCTGACGTTTGATTGAGCGCACGTTGGTCCTCCCGCCTTTTTTCGTTGCTGACAAATATCCAGGAAATCACGATGGGTAAACCTCCACGGCTGTTCTCCAGCACCCGAGTTTTGTCACTAGCAATTGTCGTCTGCCTGATGGGGCAGGTACCCGTCCTCGCTCAGGACGTTCCCCCAGACGCAGGTAACGGCGAAACCTTTTCCCTCGGTGAACCACCGGCACGTGACGGTCGGGTGGCCAGATTGATTGCGGCATTGATGCCCCGGAACCATATTTCGGCCAAGCGTTTGGACGACACAATCAGTGAAAGAGCGTTGCAACTTTACGTCAAATCACTCGATCCACTAAAGCTCTACTTCCTGCAAAGCGATATCGATGAATTCGAGGAAGCGAAGCTCGAGATTGATAACATGGTCCAGAACGGTGATCTTGGTCTCGCCTACGATATTTTCACACGATTCATTCAGCGAGTCGACGAACGCGTCGCGGTCGCCATGGAACTGTTGGATGGCGATTTCGACTTTGAGAAAGACGAAACAATCGTTACGGATCCTGATGAGGTGCAGTATTCAAAGACCGCCGAGGAATCTCGCGATCGATGGAGGCGGCAGATTAAATATGCGATTCTGGATCTGAAAGACGACGAAGCGGAAGACTATATCGATCAGTTGCGTCGTCGCTATTCACGATACGCTAAGCGATGGAAGCAGACGGATAACGATGACCTGCTTGAGATGTTTTTGACATCCGTTACCACTGCTTATGATCCGCACTCAACTTACATGTCACCCGGAACGCTTGACGATTTCCAGATTCAGATGAGTCTGAATTTGGACGGGATCGGGGCACAGTTACGCGAGAAAGACGGCAACACAGTTGTCTCGCGTGTGATTCCCGGCGGTGCAGCAGCCAAGCATGGGAAGTTGAAAACAGACGATGTCATCGTGACAGTTGGTCAGGGAGAAGATGGCGAGATGGTGGATATCGTTGAAATGCCGCTCAACGATGTTGTTGACCTCATTCGAGGTAAAGCAGGTTCACTCGTTCGTTTGGGGGTCAAGCTCGGCGGAGTTGGGAACGTTGAAGAATACAAAATCATCCGCGCTCGTATTGAACTTGAAGAGTCAGCAGCTCGTGGAGAGATTATCGAGCATCAGTTGCCCGGTTCCGAGGAAAAGCTCAAGATCGGTTATATCAATCTGCCTAGCTTTTATCTTGATATGGATGCGGCACGGCAGGAGAAAGCTGATTTTCGCAGTAGTACCCGAGACGTCCGACGCATCCTGATTGATTTTCAAGAGAAAGGTGTCGATGGACTTGTCTTGGATCTGAGTAAAAATGGTGGAGGAAGTTTGACCGAGGCGATCAACCTCACTGGTCTTTTCATCGACCGTGGCCCTGTGGTGCAAGTCAAAAATTCCGATGGCTCAATTCAGCAGTATGCTGATGAAGAAAGCGGAACGACATGGGATAAGCCGCTGGTTGTGATGACCAGCAAATTTAGTGCGAGTGCAAGTGAGATCTTTGCGGGAGCTATCAAGGACTATGGCCGAGGCATTGTGGTCGGAGATCCCGCTACCCACGGTAAAGGCACCGTCCAAACGTTGATGGATCTTGGCCAGCAGTTGTTCGCTCATAATCGCGCGAATTATGGTGCATTGAAAGTGACGCTTCAGCAGTTCTATCTTCCCGATGGTCAAAGCACTCAGAGGAAGGGTGTTGCGGCTGATGTTGTATTGCCTAGCATCACCGCAAAGATGGATGTCGCTGAAGGTGATCTTCAGTACGCGTTGGAACATGATGTGGTCAAGGCAGCAAAGCACTCTGTTTACAATATGGTTCCGGTTGACCTCTTGGATCAGATTCGCATGCGAAGTGAGAAGCGAGTGACAGAGGATGACGAGTTTGCAGACTTGCTAAGACGCGTCTCGTCGTATGTTGCACAAAAAGAAGAAAACTCCGTCTCTTTGAAGGAGTCAGCATTCGTTGCGAGACGAAAAGAGCTTGAATCACAAAACAAAGATGAAGAGGAAGAACTTGTCGAGCAGATGAACGACGGCGTTGTTTATCGAGACGGATTTTATAATCGAGAAGTGATGAACATTGTGCATGACTACATCGATGGGCTTCGCGATAAGAAGCTCGACAATGCTGGCTGATTGAATCCTCTTTAAGAAGATTCGCCTCGAAATGATGAAGAGCCCGATCAGAGGATGGTCGGGCTTTTTTATTAGATTGATCGACGCAGGTTCCTTGCCCGGTGAAACTAGCGTTGCCCAGTAACGAATAACTTTTGCCTCGTGGAAGCGGTCACCGAAATGCCACTGCATGACTCAGTAAGATGTCATGCGAGCACATCGCGGCCTCAGGGTTGAGCATCACGTGTGATGTACCATCTAGTGGGGCAGATCAGTTGCGAAGGGTAATCGCTCGGATCCCGTGTCTCCCCCCATACATTTCGTAATGCATCTTGTTTGCTTTCGCCTGCAACGAGGAACCAGATGTTCTTACCGGAGTTGATCGCTGGAGCGGTAAGGGTGTACCGAAAGGTGTCCAGTTTTTCGACCCAGTTCTCGATAAACCAACGCTGGTTTTCATGTAGTGCTGTTGTACCGGGGAATAGTGATGCGGTGTGAGCGTCATCCCCTAGGCCAAGTAAGATCAGATCCCACTGCGGGGCGTCCGACCCTTGGAAATGTTCTCGAAGGGTCTCTTCGTAGGCTCGCGCGCCCTTCGCCGGTTGTTCAACCTCAACGGTGACTGGATGAATCTGATTCTCAGGGGTTCGACTGTCCTTGAGTAGGGTCTCGCGAACCATTCGCTCATTACTCTGATCGCTATCAGGAGTAACGTTGCGTTCATCACCCCAGAACCAATGGATGTGATTCCACGGAAGATCCTCCTCCGCCAAAAGTTCATAGATGCGTCGCGGCGTCGATCCTCCGGATAAGGAGACGTTGGCGATGCCTCGTGAGGTGACTGCTTCGCGGATCAATTCAGCGGCGGCTAAGGCAACTTGCATTTGAAGTTCAGCGGTCGTTTCAGAAACGATGGTTTGCTTGTTGGAGGTGTTCATTCAAAAGACTCATCTTTGCCGGGGAATTGCCCTGAACGGATTGCTTCGCAGTATTCTTTGGCTGCTTGTGTGATGGCACCACGCACATCAGAGAATTGTTTGACAAACTTCGGGAGGTAACCCGAGTTAAAACCAATCATGTCATGAGTCACGAGGACTTGGCCTGATACATGTGGGCCAGCGCCGATTCCTATCGTTGGCACAGAAATAGCATCGGTGATTTTTCGGCCGATTTCGGTGGGGACGCATTCAATCAAAACACAGAAGGCACCCGCCTGTTCAGCTGCGATTGCATCCGCGATGAGTTTTTCTGTTTGCCGCTGGATACGGTAGCCGCCTTCGACATGAACACTTTGAGGTCTCAGTCCCACGTGTGCCATTACGGGAATGCCTGCGGTGACAATCGCCTCGATTCGGTTAGCTTGCTCGGCTCCACCCTCGAGTTTGACAGCATGACATTTGGTCTCTTTAAGCACTCTAGCACTCGCTTCAACACTTCGCTTGATCTCGAGTTGCCCTTCCGGGAAAGGAAGATCCACCACCACCATGGATCTCTTCGCTGCCCGCCCGACCATTTCAGCGTGATAGAGGATTTGGTCCATGGTGACTGGTAGAGTGGTTTCGTGACCCTGGACCACCATGGCTACCGAATCACCCACCAGCAGAACATCAACTCCAGCCGCATCGAGCGCTTCGGCGGTAGGGTAGTCGTATGCGGTTAGCATCGAGATTGCGGTCCCGTCCAAACGCATCTTTTGCAGCGTTTTCGTTGTCACGCGGCGAGGTGGATTTGGGGGCTTGGGATTGCCGTTGTCGATATGGCTCATGGTAACAATCGCTTCCAATACGGGGCGGCCACCGCTAAGCGAGGTTGGCTCTGTGAGCGTCTGAGTTTAAGCGGTCGAGATCTGATACCAATAGGGTGGGAGGGTGAGGATGACGTATTTTTGCGGGGGATTGACTGGTTTTACGGGTTCGAGACTCTTTTTTATCCTTGTCGCTGAGACAACGTTTCCTCACTCAGGGGACCAATGGTTACAATTGCGAGAACCGACGTTCGCTTGAGATCGCATGACTTAAGGCTGCGTGTAGGTCGGGCAATTTCACCGCATTGGAGTTTGGAATGTTGAAACCTTGTTTGATGGTCGACGCTCGGCGGGGTGGTTTGGCGGTATGGAGTGCGATGGTTCTGCTCGGATTGCACGCTTGCTTGATTGACGCCGTTGCTGCTCAAAATGCGGGGTTGGGTAATGCGTCGCAGGGGGCCAATCCGTCTGCTGTTGGTGGGTTTGGCGTCAATCAAAACATGGTCACACAATTTCGCGGCAAGCTCAAAGGCTTCCAACGCGGTGTGGTGCTTGTTCAAAAAGAAGACGGCACCGATGTCATGGTGCAAATGCCCGAGAGTATTAGCAGTTTTCAATTTGTCGCTTTAGCCAAGCCAGCGTTTTTGCAGCGGGGGCAACTCGTTCGACTTTCAGGGACGTTCAATCCGGCAAATGGAATGGCAGTCACGCCGATTAATAAAGTGGAACTCTTTCAGCCCGTGACTGGAAAACTGGCCGGTGGCACGCGTGAGCAATTCATTCCAGGTATTTATCCAGAAAAAAGAGGTGAAAATCCTCAGGCGTTTGCTGAACCGATTCGTTGTCGAGTTGTAGGTGGAGTGATGGGGCTAAATGCGAACGGACTTCTTGCAGTCCAGGCTGGTGGACGTCCACTTCAGATTCCTCTTGCTCAGGATGCAACGTTCGAAATTCGATATAACAATTTATCGCTTGCTCAAGAAGGTGATGAAGTGAGTGTTTCGGGATTCTATCAGCCGCCAGACGAGACCAGGATTCGCGCCGAGAGAATCACCATCACAACGGATCGTGTTTACGGTGAGTTTTCAGAAGATCCGCCCAAGCGGAATTCGAGGCGCCGACCGACTCGTGAAGCAGTTGCCGAAGAAAAAGAAGCCGCTGATGAAGCTAAAATATCTGATCCGGATCAACCGCAAGGAGACAAGAAAAACTCAAAAGCGGAAGACCCGCCTGAAAATGCGGGGTAGAGAAGAAATGATCGGTGCGAATTTTAACGCGATCAGTTTGTTTGTTTTCGTGGTCAAGTAAATCCTTTAAAATCTAGTCTGGGTGGATCCATCAAGAAGCGATGGGTTAAAGCAAAGAGAACATTTGTTAGGCCCAGACTTTGTCCTTCACAATGAAATAGAAATATGAAAACTCGCATCTTGCTCGCATCTACCATTGCAGCTGCTCTATGTTTCTCTTCTTTTGAGAAGCACCATCTTTCCGCTCAGGATGCTCAAGACCTGAAGGTTGGCTCAGCTGCGCCCGAATTAGCAATTGAACATTGGCTTCAGGATGGTAACGGTTTCTTTAAGCCCGTCACCAAGTTCGAGCAGGGAAAGGTTTACGTCGTTGAGTTCTGGGCGACCTGGTGCGGTCCCTGTATTCAGAGTATGCCTCACTTGGCAGAGATTCAAAACAAATATCGTGGCCAAGGCGTGCAGGTCATTAGCGTTTCCAATGAAACAGTCGAAGAAGTGAAAGATCTTCTTGGGAAGAACCATCCGCAGACTGGCAAGCCGTTCGCGGAGTTGACATCCGCATGGTGTTTGACCACCGACCCTGATGGTTCCGTTTACAAAGACTACATGGAGGCATCAAAGCAGGGCGGGATTCCAACCGCGTTCCTTGTCGGTAAAACCAGTCAGATCGAGTGGATCGGTCATCCAATGGATATGGACGGGCCTCTCGAGGCGGTTGTGAATGATACTTGGGATCGTGCTTCTTTTGAGAAAGAGATGTCATTGCAGCAAGTCTTGCAGGCCAACATGCAGAAAGTCTCGATGCTCGCCGGTGCGGGTAAATTCGATGAAGCGGTTAAGTTGGCTCAAGAGCAACGCAAGGCGACCGAGGGGACACCGCTTGAGGCTCAGTGGACCAGCGTCCAGTACCAACTCAAGTTAATGGGTGGGATGATTGATGATGATGTGTTGTCCCACTTTCGCGAGAAACTCACTGAGATGAAAGGTAATGCTGGTGCGGTAGGGCAGTTTGCTTACACTCTCTACGGCCAGATCAAGCAAGGTGCGGACGTGGGCGTTTTGGCGAGTGAAACGTTAACAGCTCTTCAAGCCGAAATAGAGGGTGCCGATGCGGAAATGCTCCCACTGTTATTTAATACCATGGCTTTATTGAAATCTGAGACCGGCGATCTTGCCGGTGCGGTTGCAGCTCAGCAAGCGGCGATTGATGCGGCACCAGATGAACGAGTGAAAAAACGTTTATCAACGTTACTCGAGGATCTTCAGAAACGACTGGCTGATTCCGAGAAGTGATCCAAGTAGGTCAAATTTCAAATGCGTGCTTCGCAGAAGTTGTAAGGCTTGCAGGAATTGGAAACCGCCCTGAGATAGACGCCTACCAAAAAAGCCGTCACGGCAAGACCGTGGCGGCTTTTTTTGTGGCACACCTGTGAAAATTCTTCACAGATCTTACTTAAGCAAGCATGTATCCTTCTTCGCCGTGTTCGGAAACATCCAAGCCACGCTGCTCACTTTCGAGACGCACGCGGATGCCAATGATCGCGTCAATTCCCTTGAGCAGAATAAAACTTCCCGCAGCAGCAAAGACGATGGTGATGAAGACAGCAACGATCTGCCCGATCAGCAGGTTAGGGTTGCCGCCCGATTCGATCAATCCAATCGGCTCTCCGTCACTGACGTTCCAACAAGCTCGTGTTGCAAAGACCCCGGTAAGAACCGCGCCAAGGATTCCGCCGACGCCGTGGACGCCAAATGCATCCAAAGCATCATCGTATGCAAGGCCATGTTTGAGCTTCGAGCACGCGAAGTAGCAAAGGATACCCGCGCTCAGACCCATGAAGATTGCAGGCATTGGCTGGACAAATCCAGCAGCCGGTGTGATGCAAACTAGCCCAGCGACCGCCCCACTGCTCGCGCCAAGGACGGTCGGCTTGCCAAGTGCAAACCATTCAGTGGTGGCCCAAGCAATTGCACCAGCCGCTGCGGCGAAGTGCGTCACCGCAAATGCACTACTGGTGAGTCCATCGGATGCCAATTCGCTACCTGCATTGAATCCGAACCAACCGAACCAAAGCATGGCCGCACCCATCGCGGTGTAGGTGAGGTTGTGTGGCTGCAAAGGTTCTTTCAAGAAGCCCATGCGAGGGCCAATCATCAATGCAGCAACCAGTGCTGAGATGCCGCTGCTAATGTGGACAACGGTTCCACCTGCAAAATCCAAAGCGCCTCCAGCAATACTGGAATCGTTGTAGGACAATGGCCCTCCGTCCCAAACCCAGTGGCATAGCGGGCAATAGACAAAGGTTCCCCAGAGGACAGAATAGATCACCATGGCACTGAATTTCATGCGTTCCGCGAACGCTCCGCAAATCAATGCTGGCGTGATAATGAAAAACATTCCTTGGAATAGCATGTGTGTCAGACGCGCCATCTCACCTTCCATCGGAGTGAGTGGCTCTCCGAGAGCGTCATTCCACTCCCTTTGTACTCCGTTCATGAAGAGGTAATCACCGTTTCCGATCCATCCGCCATCACCACCGAATGCCAGCGAGTAACCGTAGGTCGCCCAGATCACCGTCATCAGTCCCATTAAGAAAATGCACTGCATCATCACGCTGAGGACATTTTTGCGGCGAACCAAACCGCCATAGAACATGGCAAGGCCGGGTGCAGTCATGAAAAGTACCAACGCACAACAGACGAGCATCCATGCGTTGTGTGCTGCAGCACTTGAGCTAAGGAACTCATCGTCGGTCATCATCCCCTCGGGAACATCAAGCGAAGGGGCATCGGAAGATGTTGCAATATCGGCAATCGATGTTTCATCGATGCTCTGTGTCTCGACGCTCTCTGCATTTTCAATGGCTTCCGATGATGGAGCAGAAGTTTCTTGAGCATATGCAACGTCGTCGATAGCGGGCGAACTGATCAGCAGCGCGCCAATCAAGAGAAGTAGGCGGTTGTAACGACTCACGGTGATAACCTTTCGTTAGATGAGCGCATGGTGAAAACGTCACCCGCTCACGCTCGACAAAGCGTTTTTGGTTGGAGATGGCCGCCTTGTCCCGGAGTCTGTCGAGACACCATCACCGATCGAGAGGGTGTGATGAAACTGTTCTGGGCGCGTCACAGAAGAGCCATCACGACCTGCAGTCTCCGCTCTCCGTCCCGCCTACCTCATAGGATAAACGTTTGGTCGCCTGATTCCTAGCAGGACAGGCCGCAAGCCCGGTGACTCGAGTCGGGTTTTTGGCAGCTAGTCTTCGTCGGAGCTGAGAACCGCCATGAAGGCTTTTTGGCTAATTTCGACGCTGCCAATCGCTTTCATCCGTTTCTTGCCCTCTTTCTGCTTCTGCAGAAGTTTGCGTTTACGGGTGATGTCACCACCGTAGCACTTAGCGGTCACATTCTTCCGCATCGCGGGGACGGTTTCGCGAGCGATCACACGACTGCCGATCGCAGCTTGTACAGCCACTTCGAACATGTGCCTCTCAATCTCTTTTTTCAGACGCTTCGCAACAGCTCGGCCACGCCGATCCGAGTCGCCGCGGTTGCAGACAACGCTCAGAGCATCCACTCGTTTCCCGTTGACGAGAATGTCTAGGCGACAGAGGTCTGCCGGTTCGTATCCAACCATTTCGTAGTCGAGGGTTCCGTAGCCTCTGGTGCAACTTTTGATTTTGTCATGGAGATCGTACACGACTTCCGCAAGTGGGATGTCATATGTCAACATCGCACGTTGGGCTCCCAGGTATTCTTGAGACTTTTGAATTCCTCGTCGCTCCTGACAAAGCTTCATCACGGCACCAATGAATTCGTCGGGCACGATGATATTGCAGCGAACAATTGGCTGACGAAATTCTTCAATGTCACCTGGGTCGGGGACGTCCTGCGGCTTGTGAATTGATAACGTTTCGCCCCGCTTGTTAACCACTTCGTAGGTCACGTTGGGGGCGGTTTGCACCAGGTCGATGTCGGCTTCATTCTCGAGACGTTGTTGAACAATTTCCATGTGCAACAATCCGAGGAACCCACACCTGAATCCAAATCCTAACGCGTCGCTCGTTTCCGGTTCAAATTCGAAGCTTGGATCATTCACAGCCAAGCGTTCTAGGGCATCTCGGAGTTCACTAAAGTCTTGGCCATCACTGGGGAACAAGCCACAGTAGACCATTCTTTTGGGGCGGGAGTATCCTGGTAAGGCATCGGCGGCATCACTACCGGTACTAGTGACCGTATCGCCGATGTGAACGTCGCCTAGGCTCTTGATGTTGCAGATGAGGTAACCGACCTGGCCTGCCTTGAGTTCATCGCACGCTTGACGCTGCGGAACGAATTGGCCCAGTTCAACGACTTCGTGCTGCGAGCCTGCTCTCGCAAATAGAATTTTCTGACCCTTACGAACCGTTCCATGCATCACACGAACATAAGTGATCGCTCCGCGATAGTCGTCGTAGTTCGAGTCAAAGACCATTGCCTGAAGTTTGGCTTCGGGATCACCGGTTGGAGCGGGGATGTTGTCGATGATTGAGGTCAGCAGGTCGTCAACTCCTTGCCCCGTTTTAGCACTCACGCGAACACACTCGTCAGGATCCGTGCCCAACGAGTTCATCATCTCTTCTGCTACTTCGTCGGGGCGAGCATGCGTTAGGTCGATCTTGTTGATCACGGGGATGATATTGAGATCGTGCTCCATCGCGGCATAGGCGTTCGCAACGGTCTGCGCTTCAACGCCTTGAAAAGCGTCAACCAAGAGTAACGCACCTTCGCAGCAGGCAAGCGACCGAGACACTTCATACTGAAAGTCAACGTGACCGGGTGTGTCGATGAGATTAAGTTCGTAGGTCTCTTTGCCTCGCTTAAATTTCATGCAAACAGCACGAGCTTTAATCGTGATGCCTCGTTGACGCTCGAGCTCCAAGTCATCCAGCAGCTGCTCCTTCATTTCACGAACCGTTACCGTACCGGTCTGTTCCAGCAGACGGTCGGCGAGGGTGCTTTTGCCGTGATCAATGTGGGCAATGATGCAGAAGTTGCGAATATGCTTTGACATACTGGTTTTGGTTACAACCGTTAAATAGTTCCGGATTCCACTGTCGGCGGGGCTAACCGACAAGCAGGAGCGAGATCATGGGGTGAAATGATAGGGTTAGGGCACGTTCATTGCTTCCCATTGCACGGCCCCTGAACCGCACTTAACAGGGGGCATTTCACGCTTCGCTCCAATTTTTAGCTTTGTACTCTTTTCTCGCATATCCGGCTGCCCCAAGGTAGCCGGCAGCGGGGCCAAGACGAGCAAATTTTATGCTAGTTCCCGAGAAAACGGATTCGAAGGTGTGTTGTCGAAATTCTTCGATGATTCCTCGCAGAAAACGCATCCCAATCGGACAGTTTTCGCCCCCAAAGTTCATGGCTCCCCCAAGAACGACCGAACCCGGGTCGAGAACATGAACGAGAGTGGTGATACCGATACCAAGCCAACGAGCCGTCTCGTCAATAATGTGGATTGCGAAGGAATCGCCTTGAGTCGCCGCATCATGAACCTGCTTAGCGGTGATCACAGACTCTTCGGTCAGGAGTTTTTCAGCGAGGCAACTGCTCGCCCCAGCACGGAGTTTTTGCGTCGCAAGCATCGAAACGGCACTCGCCGATCCATACGCTTCCAGTTGGCCGCGTCCACCACCCCAGATGCAAAGGCGAGCATCCGGTGAGGGATCGATCACCATGTGTCCAACCTCTCCCGCAAAGCTGTTGGCTCCATTGACCAGTTCTCCGTCGGTGACGATTCCACCGCCAACACCCGTCCCCAAGGTCAAAAAAAGCATCGACTGATCCGATTGACCGCTGCCGAGCCAAAACTCGCCGTACGCAGCCGCATTGGCATCGTTTTGAAATGATATCGCTCTGCCTGTCCGCACTTCCATTTCGTGGACGATTCGAAAGTGATTCCAGCTCGGGAGCTGTGGAGGCTCGACGAGAGTTCCCGCAGAAAGGTCCATTGGTCCCGGTGCGCCGATCCCAATTGCAACTGCTGCGGTAACCTCTGGATTTGAGGTTTCGTGATCGAGAATCAAATCCGAGATCCGATCCATCGCTCTCTCGGGGCCATCGGATTCATCGGTGGGTAAGCTTGCTTTAAAGACGGTTTGACCTGCTGAATCAACCAACCCAATTTTGATTTGTGTGCCGCCGATGTCGACACCCCAAAACAACGATCTGTCCGGGTCATTGATCTGATTCAATGTTGCGTTCCTGTATCCATCAAATTGGTTGATCAAGGTCCCCGCAGCTCTCACGGTTCGGCCAAGTCTCAGTATAAGATTTGAGGCGTTTCAGGACAACGAGTTGTAGGGATCAGGGCGAGGTGCAAATAGAACAGCAAGTTCTCATTCACTGTGATGTAAATGGGGCCGCTTCCTAAGCGGGGCGTTGCTGTACGTGATGCCTTCGCGTTGATTTGATTGTTGGTGAATCGAATAACCCGTTGTTGGCAAAAGTCACTTTTTGATCGCGTTGAGCCTAAGTTTTGTCAAACTGCTATGATTCCGATAAGACGCGGTGATGTCGTTGCTATGCCTGTAAGTGGGATTGAATCTTGAAAGCGGTTTATTTGACAGCTGGCGCTGCGGGAATGTACTGCGGCAGTTGTATGCATGACAACGCTCTCGCTAAAGCGTTGCGATCTCAAGGTGTCGACTGTCTCTTGCAGCCTGTGTACACGCCCATTCGTACCGATGATTCCAGCATCGCAACGCATCAGATGTTTTTTGGTGGGATCCATATTTATCTGTTGCAGCAGTTTCCTTGGCTGCGCTACTTGCCACGTTTTACGCGTCGGTGGCTAGATTGGGAGCCGTTGATTCGATTTGCCACTCGCAAATCCGCTTCTTACGACGCAAAGCAACTCGGTGAGCTCTCCGTATCGATGTTGCAAGGCAGTCGCGGACGACAAGCGGATGAAGTGGATCGCTTGTCTCACTGGCTCAGTGATGAGATGCGACCCGATGCGATTCTGTTCACGAATCTATTGATTGGTGGATGTTTGCCAGAGATTAGTGAGTTGTTGCCACAATCGCGACGCATCGTTTTGTTGCAGGGGGATGACATCTTTCTTGATCATTTACCGCAAGCGGAGCGAATCCAGGTTCTCGAGCTATGTCGCTCACTTGTGCCCTATGTCGATTACTTTGTCACTCACAGTCAGTTTTACGCAGATAAAATGGCTGACCTGTTGAAGGTGCCCGATGAACGTATGGTGGTAACGCCCCTTTCAATCGACTTGGGGCCTTTCGATCAGGTTCAGGGTTCGGTGGATCGCTCTGCTGAAGAATTCCGGATCGGTTATCTCGCTAGGATCGCTCCAGAAAAAGGTCTGCATCATCTCGTCGAAGCGTTTGTCGACTTAGCGAAAATGCCCGACAACGATAATCTAACGCTGCACGTTGCCGGATGGCTTGGCGAGCATCAGCACGAATACTTTGCTGGTCTCACCAAGCAGATTGAGGATGCTGGTCTTGGCGATCGATTTGTCTATCACGGCAGTCCG
This sequence comes from uncultured Rubripirellula sp., assembly GCA_938045805.1. GTDB lineage: Bacteria > Planctomycetota > Planctomycetia > Pirellulales > Pirellulaceae > Rubripirellula. The sequence continues at coordinate 41,010 of CALIBL010000047.1, forward strand.
GATCTGAGCGAGAAAATACGCTTGCTACGATCTTACGATGTGACCTGTGTGCCGACGGATTATCAGGATCCAAAGGGTTTGTTTGTATTGGAATCACTGGCCGCAGGGACTCCGGTAGTCTTGCCTGAACATGGAGCATTTCCTGAAGTGATCGCATCAACCCGGGGTGGCCTGCTTCATGCTCCGGGCGATAGGGAAGCTCTCGCTGAATGCATCCTACGGCTGAAGCACGACCCTGCGCTGAGGTCGCAGTTGGGGGTCGATGGTCGTGAAGCAGTGAGAAAACTGCATTCCATCGAGCGGGCAGCACAGGAAATGAAGCAGATTTGCTTTCCGCTCTAGTCCTCGGTCAGGATCTTTTCGAGATCAAATAATTGCGACTGACTTGATGGCTTCATTTTCATGCTTTGTTGATGAGACTTCGCACCCACTCGTTGCGCCCATTGGTCGTAGGTCTTTGCAAGTTGGGCAACTCTCTCAGGGGCCTGTGATGCCATATCCATGGTCTCACTTCGATCTTTTGCAAGGTGGTAAAGTTCCCATGGCTTGCCTCGCTCAGCCACGAGTTTCCAATCCCCCGATCGCACCGCATGGTTTCCTGAAAATTCCCAAAAGATTGGCTTCTCACGCTGGCCAACACCCGATCCTTTGAGAGCGGAAACGAGCGAAATGCCTTCCATGGATTGAATTGCTTGTTCGTTGAAGTCCGAAGGGTAGTCGGTTTTAGCGAGTTCAAGAAACGTCGGCATGATGTCGACGAGGTGAGCAGGTAGATGGCAAAGCTTGCCGCCAGTTTGAATGCCAGCGGGCCAGTGAGCAATCATCGGAGTGAGGGTGCCGCCTTGGTGTGCGTATTGCTTGTAGAGTCGCAGAGGGGTGTTGCACATGTTTGCCCATCGAGCGTCATAAGCAATGTCACTCTCGACGGGTCCGGGCACCAAGACATCGGTTCGAAGGCGATTGTAGGGGCAGGCACCGTTATCCGATAGGAATAGGATCAACGTATTGTCGAGTTGATCGGTGGACTCGAGGTATTGGATCAGTCGCCCAATGTTCACATCTAAACGGTGCACCATTGCCGCATAGACTTCCATCATCGGTTCCAAGAACGCTTTCTCTTTTTCGCTCAGAGAATCCCACGATTCGACCTTTGGATCACGATCCGAAAGACGCCAAGATTCATCGAGGATACCAAGATCCTTCATTCGTTGGTGACGATCCTTGCGAATGGCATCCCATCCTTTACGGTAAGCCCCGCGGAATCGCTCGATATCTTCGGGCAGTGCGTGTAAAGGGAAATGAGGAGCATTATGTGCCAGGTAAAGGAAGAACGGTTGCTTGGACCGCTCAGGATTCTCCGATTCAGATTTCAGAAAGTCGATTGCAAAGTCGGTGAACGCATTGGTCGAATAAAAATCCTTCCCCGCTTGGTAAACGTTTCCATCGAGACGCATCAAGTTTTCATTGATTTGCCAATCCGTTCCGGTGAAGAAGTTGATCGCGCCACTTAGGAAGCCAAAGTAGCGATCAAATCCACGCTGAGGTGGTGTTGATGCTAGATGCCATTTTCCGCTCATGTAAGTTCGGTAGCCCGCAGTTTTCAAGACTTCTGCGATGGTGACGTGGCCGGGTTGCTTAAGATTCTTGGATTGTTGGTGCCACAGCCCCGTCATCAATGATGCTCGAGTTTCTGAGCACTTGGCATTGTTATGAAAGTCTGTGAATCGCAGACCGGACTTTGCAAGGCGGTCAATGTTGGGTGTGGGGATTTCGCTGCCGTAGCAACCAAGGTCAGAGAATCCCATGTCATCACACATGATCAGGACCATGTTGGGCCGTGAATCTGTTGCGGTTGCGTTGGACGCTAGGGCGGACACAATGATCGTGAAGAACATCGTGAGGAAGGTTGCATAGCGAAGGATAGGAGTCTTCATGGCCGGTCATTCAAAGCTGTATTAAGTGGGGTTCGCACGGGAAATGCCCACTGGAAAATGGAGGTTGCTTAAGTGACAAGAGTCTATCAGATTGGATATGATTTGGTGCTGACCGAGAAGCTTTCTCAGGGCGGAGTTGCGTCCGCGGTCAATGAGAAAGAACCATGGCAGAATCGAGAAACAGATATTTGTATAGCAGGATCGATATCGGGGCGTGGCTCAGCCTGGTAGAGCGCTGCGTTCGGGACGCAGAGGTCGTGTGTTCGAATCACATCGCCCCGACTGTTACGTAAGTCATTCCGAAATCCCAACTTAGGGATTACCGCCAATGTGGCGTGCGGATCACCTTTTTAATCGTTATGCAGTAGTCGACTACTGCGAAATGAGAGGTATCCCATGCCGCGTCCTAAATCTCCCGCTCCGGCTTACCAGTTTCATGTCAGCGGACAGGCTGTAGTCAGACTCGACTACCAAGACTTCTACCTTGGCAAGCACGGCACCCCCGAGTCCTATTCTCGATATTACGGTTTGCTAGCGGAATACAACGCAAACGGTAAGAAAGCTCCTCAGGTTGATGCCGTCCAGTCCGTTCATCTTGCTGACACTGCCATCCAAGTGAAGCAGATCACAGCGGACTTCCGAGCGAGAAAGCTACCAACTTACGAAGGCAATCATGGTGAATACAACCGCTATGACAATCTGCTGAAGTTACTCAATGAAAGGTATGGCGATGAGCCAGCAGAGGAGTTTGGCCCAAGGAAGCTTGAGAGCCTGCGGGATCATATCCTGAAGCACGGTATCGGAGAGAGGAAAGATCAGGCTGTTTGCCGGAGGTATGCTAACACGCTGACTCAGATGGTGATCAACATCATTCGATATGGTGTGAGCCGTGAACTGGTCTCAGCGACGGTGATCGAAGGCCTGAAGTGCCTTGATCCTCTTAGGCGTGGTGAAGCGAAGGATAACCCTAAACGCCAACCTGCTGACCTCAAGGATGTCAAAGCCACGATGCCTTATCTGTGCAGTGAAGTCTCTGCGATGGTAAGGATCCAGCTTGCTACGGCGATGCGGCCAAGTGAAATCTTTCGCATGCGTCCTTGTGACCTAGACTCATCGGGTGAGGTTCTTTTCTATAGACCAAGTGACCACAAGACTGCGCACCACGGGCAAGTGAAGTCTGTACCAATACTCGGAGATGCACTTGAGGCTTTAACGCCGTATCTAGATCGTGAACCTGATCAGCTCTGTTTTGTGACGAACCTTAGTACACCTTGGAACAAGGATAATTACCGTCGTCACATCACCAGAGCATGTGGACGTGCAGGAGTGAAATGGACGCCCTACGAGCTTCGTCATCGAGCGTTGCAGACCGTACGAGACGTTGCAGGTCCAGAGGCAGCACAAGCGTTAGCAGGGCACTCAAGGCTTGATATGACCGAGCATTACGCAAAGGCATCGGAAGCTAAAGCGATCGAGGCGGCTAAGAATGCACCGAGGTTGAATTAGAGCATTTTTACTTGCACACTGCTGTCTACACTTGTGCGTAAAACCACGTGTTTTTGATACATGTGTAGACAGGGGGTAGCGTGTCAAGGATTAACAGGCCATGCCTCCTTTTTGCAGTGAAAAACGCTTCTCTATTAAGGCGTAGGACTGATGAAATCCGAATGTGATCATGTCGCAAATTTCAAAATACCAAGAGGTTCAAAGATCAACTCCTTAGACACAAGAATCGCGAACTGCACAAAAACAAGCCTCGGCCGGTATCGCTACCAGCCGGGGCTTGTTTTTTATCTCTTTCTAATTTCATCCAAGCAGTCCCTACAAACCTTCTCAGCCTTTGGCTGGTCACTTGCAGAGCGGCTGATTACATGAGCGAGCATCACCGTTTTATCTTTGCTGGGAATGCACTTGCATTTAGTGCATTGACTTTTGGTTTCCATCGTTGTCGCGTTGTTTAAGCGAATGGGCCAACCTCCGTCGAAAGCAGCCCCGAATTGATGTGTCATCAAGTTGGTAGCTACCGCACAGCA
>CALIBL010000048.1 GCA_938045805.1 uncultured Rubripirellula sp.
TTCGTTCCGAGGCAAAGTGAAGGATCTAAAAATTTTCTACTCTGGAGTCGATCTGGGAGGTTGAGTCACCTTGACAAGCTAGCTCGTGCAACCAAATCTCTGAGAAGGTTGGTCACCACGACTGGACCAAAATGGCTCGGAACAATTCGAAGGAGGCATTGCCCCCGTCGATTCCCCGCCAGTAGTTCCAGCCGGAATGACTGGCAGAATCATAACCGTTTTTGACCAACCCGACGATTCTTTGTCGGAGAGGGTCAGACAGTGTAACGTGATCTGCGAAGTAGAAAGCGTATCTCCCCTTGAATTAAAGGGTCAAGGTGAGATTCGAGGGGTGGAAGAAACAAAGGAAGCAAAATCTCGGTGGTCTCGCCCTGCTGGGCCCTCCGTTGGATGCTTGCCGCCTTTTCCAACCGATCAGTTCCCCCAGCGAACCCTAACCCTCCCATTTTGACCTCACACAGTTCAATTTGAATGCCAACGAGCAACGGAAAGCATCTGGTAATTGTCGAATCACCAGCCAAAGCACGAACCATCTCCAAATTCCTTGGTCCCAATTACCAAGTGGAAGCGAGTATCGGACATGTCCGCGACCTGCCCGCCGGACGTAAGGATGTTCCCGAGAAATACAAGGGCGAATCCTGGGCCTACCTTGGTGTGAACGTCGATGACTCGTTCGATCCACTGTACATCGTTCCCACCGATAAAAAGAAACAGGTCAAGAAACTCAAAGACGCCCTGAAGACGGCGGAACACCTCTACCTCGCAACGGACGAGGACCGAGAAGGGGAAGCGATTAGTTGGCACTTGCAGGAGATCCTCAAGCCGAAGGTTCCAGTCGACCGGTTGGTTTTCCACGAGATCACCAAGGAAGCTATCTCAAACGCCCTCAAGGCGACCCGAAGTATTGACAGCAGCCTCGTCCGGGCGCAAGAAACACGGCGAATCTTGGATCGCCTCTATGGTTTCGATATGTCCAACTTGCTGTGGAGAAAAATTGGCAGTGGTACCAGCGCGGGGCGAGTGCAGAGTGTGGCGGTGCGACTGATTGTCGAACGTGAACGCGACCGAATCGCTTTCGTCGATTCGACCTACTGGGATCTTAACGCAATATTCAACACGGCATCCGGGCAAACACTCGAGGCAACCCTGCAGAGTGTGGACGGCAGAAAGATTCCGGCAGGTAAGGATTTTGACTCGACGACGGGCCTCTTAAAAAAGCCAGAACTGTTGCAACTCAACGAGCAACAGGCATTGGACTTGGCAACAAAGCTCCGCACCGCGGACTTTAGGGTCACGAAGGTGGAAGTCAAACCGTTTACCGAGCGACCAAGACCCCCTTTTACCACCAGCACGCTCCAGCAAGAGGCCAACCGAAAACTCGGGTTTACGGCGCAGCGGACCATGAGTGCGGCACAGCGTCTCTATGAAAACGGTTACATCACCTACATGCGTACCGACAGCATGACCCTGAGCAAAGAGGCGGTTAATGCTTCACGCGAGTTGGTACGCAGCGAGTATGGAAATCAGTTCCTCAGTCCAGATGTGCGTGTCTATAAGGGCAAGGTCAAGAACGCTCAGGAGGCTCACGAGGCGATCCGCCCAGCCGGTACACCATTCCGACTTCCAGAAACCGTGCGTGGCGAGTTGGATTCGGACCAATTCAAGCTCTTCGAGTTGATTTGGAAACGAACTGTCGCCTGCCAAATGGCCGATGCACGCAAGCAGCGAGTGAGCATCACGATCGAGGGTGGCGGTGCGACGTTTACCGCCAGCGGGACAAGTATCGAATTCGAGGGATTCCTTCGCGCCTACGTCGAAGGAACCGATGACCCGGCTGCGGAATTGGCGAACCGAGAAAAGATTCTTCCTCAGGTCAACCAAGATGACGCACTGTCCGCCGAAGACCTCGAGGCGAAATCCCACACCACTCAGCCGCCGGCGCGTTACACCGAGGCAACGCTAACAAAAACTCTCGAGGAAAAAGGAATCGGCCGCCCGTCCACCTACGCGTCGATTATTGGAACGATCACGGACGAACGCAGAAACTACATCCTGAAGAAAGGGACCGCATTGGTTCCAACTTGGCGTGCATTCAGTGTGACCCGTTTGATGGAACAGCACTTTTCCACGCTCGTCGACTATGAATTCACCGCCGAGCTTGAGGATCTTCTGGATTCAATTAGCCGAGACGAGGTGGATCGATCCGAGTATCTCAAGAAGTTCTATTTCGGTGACCAATCCGATGACAAACACAATGTCGGCCTGCAGTCACGACTAACTGAGAAACTTGAAGAAATTGACCCGAAGGAAACCGCACGATTTTCACTGGGCCTGCCCGAGCATGGCGAGCACCGAGAAGAGGTCTACGTTCGAGTTGGGAAATATGGTCCCTACATCGAACAGGGTGAACGCAAAGCTTCCATCCCCGATGGACTCGCACCCGATGAGATGAACCTGACCAAAGCGCTCGAACTCCTAGAGTCGAGCGAGGTCGAAGAGGAACCGATTGGTATTCACCCGCCAACCGGGAAGCCAATTTACGTTAAAGTGGGGCGTTTCGGTCCCTACCTGCAACTCGGTGAGAACGAAGACGAGGAAAAACGCAACCAATCCATCCTCAAATCGATGGAGATCGCGGACGTTACGCTCGAGGTCGCCTGCAAATTGCTCGAACTTCCTCGAACACTGGGTAACTACCCAGACAACGAGGAACCGATTCAAGCGTTTGATGGACGTTACGGCCCCTACATTAAATGCGACAAGGAAACGCGTTCGCTTCCAACGGATCTATCGCCTCTCGATGTCACCCTTGAGCAAGCAATCGAACTGCTGAAACAACCCAAGACGCGAGGAAGACGCGCCCCAAAGGAACCACTGCGTGTCTTCGAAGACAAATCTCCGGTCACTGAAAACGAGGTCAAAATCCTCGACGGGCGTTTTGGCCCCTACGTTACCGACGGAGAAACCAACGCGTCGCTGAGAAAAGGGATGGACGCCAAGGAGATGACGTTTGAAGCGGCACTGGACCTTCTCGCCGAGCGAGCCGCAAAGGGACCAGCAAAACGGAAAAAGAAAAAGGCTACCAAAAAGAAAGCCGCTAAGAAAAAAGCCACCAAGAAAAAGGCTGCTAAAAAGAAAGCCGCCAAGAAGAAAGGGCTCGCACCGAAAACCCCCTAACCTCAACGCTCGAAGCTGAGATAGCACACTTGCCCTAAACTGCCCGATGATGCAACATATGAAGCGGTAACGTAGCGGGCTGACGAGCGATCACGGCAGTAGCAGCCAACGCAGTATTTTCAAATCACCGTCCACAGGAAACATTTATGCCATCCGGAATCGAAAGAGTTCGCGAGATCAAACGTCTTAGAACACGTCGTAAGAAAACTGCAAAATTGATCGCTCGAGTAAAAGCCGGCTCCATCGAGAAGGCAGAAGCGATTCGCAAACTGCGCAAGCTGACCACCGGTGCAGACGTGATCATTGAACGAGAAGGCTGGAAGTAGTTCATTTCTGAGATATTGAACCGGTGGTTGGCTTGATCACCGGTTTGGCGTCAATCCTCATTCGCGATCGCCGCCTCCACCTGCGGGCATTGCCAGTGACGCCGAGGCAATGCTTCGATCTCTGAGCGACACTCGCAGGGCTGAACCATGCCTGTAATTTGCTAGCAGCACACTAGGCCGTCTCATTTGTTAGGGCATTCCTTCTGATTGCCCGTTAAATGCTCAGACAGAGGTGGCCTCTCTGACCGCGTCACGCCGCGTCTGCTTTCAGTCTCACGAAATCCAACAAGCGGCGTCGACGGCCACCCGATCTGTCGACCCATCGATTTTTCGAACCTCACCAGTTTGCGGCGATGGACCCCCAACAGCTGCACTTGGTCACCAGTAGCGTGCAAGTCGATGTTAGCTGGGTGGCATTGAACAAGTTGGCTTATGAAATCGTACTGGGACTGAGTTAACGTGGGCGATTTCCAGTGTCCCGATTCAAACATGGGGATAATCCCTCACGACACACAGATGCCCCATCGACTACACTACCTCACCGCCCAGATGACGGAGAAGGGTGGGAGCGGATTGATAGCTCGACCAGAATTGCTTCAAAATCAGATCCGGCCATTCGAAAATCAAGATCACCTCGCAACGATTCCGCCCATGACCACGACCGATCCGACAAGCGAATCGCAAGAAACCGTGTCCGCCACAGAGACAGAAGACGCTGCAAACAAGCCCCATGCAGTAGCGGACGATTCCCCGTCGGTGACCTCGGACAAGAGCCAACCGAGAGTGATGATCGAGGCGGTGGGGCTGAGCAAGTTCTACGGCCCTTTCGCCGCGACTAGAGACGTTTCCTTTTCGGTTCGTGAAGGCGAACTCGTGGCCTTCCTCGGACCCAATGGCGCCGGAAAAAGCACCACGATGAAGATGTTGACCGGCTACATCGCCCCAAGCGAAGGGGAAGCGAGAATTGCGGGCTGCAACATGATGGAAAACCGAATTGAGGGCAGTCGGCATCTGGGTTACCTTCCCGAGAATGGACCGCTCTACCCCGAGATGACGCCCCTCGCGATGTTGGATTTCTTTGCCGATGCTCGCGGACTAAGTGAAGACATCAAGCAGGAAAGAATCGATGCGGTCGTTGAGATCTGCGATCTTTCGAGTGTTCTTTACAAACCAGTTAGCAAACTCTCCAAAGGATTCAAGCAGCGGGTTGGCATGAGCCAGGCACTGCTGCACGATCCCGATGTCTTGATTCTCGATGAGCCCACTGCGGGCCTCGATCCCAATCAGATCCGTGGTGTCCGAAAGACGATGCGGCGACTCGGTGAAACCAAAACGATTCTGCTCAGCACGCACATCCTTCAGGAGGTTGAAGCGATGGCGAGTCGAGTTGTCATGATCTATGAAGGCCGCAAGGTCTACGATGGTGACGTCGAAACGCTTCGTGAAATTGGAGATGGCGACCTCGATCAGTCATTCCATGCTCTGACTCGCGATGAGTCTAACTGACATACCAACTCATTTCTAAGTAATCGAAAACCAAGTCGACGATAAAAACCATGGCGTTAACGAAAGTCAGCATCGCTCTGTTTGTGCTCTTCGCATATGACTTAGCCCTGCTCATTCTACTGCTTGCAATCGTCACCCTGCTCTCGCGTACCAAGCGAGCCGCTCACGCGGTGATGAAACGGAACTTCAAGGGATACTTCAGTAATCCCACCGGCTACGTATTCCTCTGCATTTTTGTTTTCCTCACGTCGCTGGCCGCATTTTGGCCCTACGAATTTTTCAATCAGAATCTGGCCACGCTCGACCAACTGAACTACTGGTTTCCGTTGATCATGCTTGTGTTCATCCCGGCGATCACCATGAGCATCTGGGCTGAGGAAAAGCGACAAGGGACCGATGAACTCCTTTTGACCCTGCCAGCGGACGACTTTGACATCGTGATCGGCAAGTACATGTCGGCTGCAGCCATTTTCACGTCATCGCTTCTTTTTAGTCAGCTCAGCACCTTTGTTACTCTTGCAATCCTCAGTGAAGGCCAGCTGGACGTTGGGCTAATTTTCACCACCTACCTCGGCTATTGGTTCGTCGGCTTGGCGATGATCGCCATTGGCATGATCGCGTCTTTCTTGACGGGCAACCTAACAGTCGGCTTCATCCTCGGTTCCCTCTTCAACGCCCCATTGGCATTTGCCTCCCTCGCCGATTCGGTAAGTCCCAACCAACAGATTGCCGCTTGGATCGCATCGGCGGGAATCGCACGACCTTTTGATGATTTTGGACGTGGTATCATCAGCACCTCCTCGGTGTTCTATTTTCTCTTGGTGGGTAGTGTTGCCCTCTACTCTTGCATGGTTCTCATCGGCCGTCGCCACTGGACCGGGGGTAAAGATGGGAACACGATGGCTTGGCATTACATCGCACGCGTTCTCGCGCTTTCGGTGGTTACCATTGCGATGGTAGTAACCTTTCGGACTTGGGATGTCGCCCGAGTGGATACAACGGAAGGTCAAGTCAGCTCACTCGCTCCAGCAACCAAAAAATTGATCCGAGAGCTCGATTCGGATCAGCCCATCGTCATCGATGCGTTTGTGAGTACCGAGATCCCAGAAATCTACGCTCGAACACGTTACAAGCTGATCAACCTACTAAAGGAGTTTCGTAGCGAAGCGGCAAAGGGAGGCCGAAAGCTAGAGGTCAATCTCTATCAGGACATTGAGTTATTCAGCGAGGATGCGGCACTGGCCGAAGAACGATTCGGCATCACGCCGGTTTCGAGAACCGTTCGAGAGAAGGGAACCCAGAAGCAAAAACAGTTCATCTTGGGGGCTGCATTCCGTTCGGGTCTCGAAAAGGTCACCGTCCCGATCTTTGAATATGGGATCCCCGTCGAGTACGAACTTGTCAGATCGATCAATACCGTTGCTTCCGGAAAGCGAAAACGGATCGGAGTGGTTCAAAGTGACGCTCTGATGCTCGGGGGTTACGTCCTCAATCAAACCGGGAATCGCGTCGCAATACAACGTCACGTGCTCGTCGAAGAACTCGCGAGACAGTACGAGGTGGAACCAGTTGATCTTTCTGGCCCAATCGCTCCGGGCGCTTACGATGCCCTGCTGGTTGTTCAACCGTCTTCGCTCGAACCGGCTCGATTCCAACGACTCATCGAAGCGATCTCAGCGGGAGTACCAGCCGCTATCTTTGAAGACCCCGTTCCACAGATTCCATACATCCCCGGAACGGCAACACCAAAAATGATGCCCGGCGCACAGGGGATGCCAGCGGGAGGAGCCATGGCAAAAGCCGACATCCGCGATCTTTGGGATATCCTTGAGTTGGACGTTCCCGGCAGAGCCGCGCTTCAGGGGATCTATGAACCAGACCTAGTGTTTCAGTTTTACAACCCCTACCCAACCCTTCAGGAAGAAGGCCTGAATCAGCTCGCGGTCTTCATTGACGAAGATGCTCCTGGGGTGGAAGAAGGCATGGCACTGAGTTCCCAGAGCATGATTACTTCGGGTATGAATGAAGTGCTCACTTTGTACACCGGAGCGGTTCAGGGTAAAAAGGACAGTACGCTGAAGCACACGCCGCTTCTCACCACCGGTGACCAAAGTGGACTTGTCTCGCTCTCAGATCTCGCCAACGTCATGAATAGGCGGGCTCCGCTCAGCGAAGTCCTCAAACAGCAGACACCTTACCTTTCCGTCGCAATGGCAATCGAGGGCAAGTCGGCCAGTACAGAGCCCTCGCCCGCCCAAGGCGATGACGGGGCAACCGATGAAGACGGCGGTGATGCGGAACCAAACGCGGTGAGCGACTCGGCAACAGCGGATGAGATCCGAGCGGTCTACGTGGCAGACACCGATCTAATGTTGCCGCAATTCTCCGCGATTCGCGCGGATCCCGATTCCCTCACCGAGGTGAAGTACCAATTCCAAAACGTGACATTCATCTTGAACTGCGTCGATTGGGTTGCCGGCGAAACCAACTTCATCGAAATTCGAAAACACCAACCGATCTTTGCCAGTTTGACCATGATCGACGCGGTCAAACAAGAGGCGGTTGCGATGGTACGTCAGCGGAGCAACCAGTTCCAAGCTGAATTTGAATTAGCAGACCGAGATGCTCTCGAACTGCAGGATCGGCGACTACAGAAGCTCCGCGAAGAAATCGAGAAACTTCAACAGGATCGTGTTGACGATCAGGCAGAACTCCAAGCAAAGCAGCAAAAGTTTCAAACGCAGCAGGCATTGGAGCAGCGAAAGCTCGAAGTCAAACGCACCAAAATGGCTCGTGACCGCAACATGCAGGTGCGTGAAATTGAAAGGCGAGCGGCAGAACAGGTCACCAAAATCCAGAACCAAGTCAAAGTTTCGGCCGTCGCCGTGCCATGTATCCCGCCTCTCGTGGTGGGCATCATCGTCTTCGCTTCACGCCGACTACGTGAACGTGAAAGCATCAGCTCAAGTCGACTGAAATAGAATAGAGAGAAATTTATCGTGTCCGAAGGAACGAAAACGGCAAGCTTCTGGGGAGTTGCCGCTGTTGCTGTAGCGATTGCTGCGTTCACCGCGTGGCCCCGCTCGGTTGTCGAACCACAGTCTAGCCTCATCGGCCAAAGCCTATTCGAGGAATTCACCGACCCAATGGTGGCGGCGAGCCTCGAAATCATCACCTTTGATGAAGAACAGGGTCGGCAAGCTAAATTTGAGGTGGGCCGCCAGAGCGGTAGTGAACTATGGACAATCAAATCCCGAGGTGGCTACCCAGCCGATGCATTTGAGCAGATGCAGAAAGCTGCGACGTCGCTTGTTGGCCTCAAAATCCTTGACGTTCAAACACGAAATGCTGAAGACCATGACGATCTAGGGGTTATCGAACCAAACTTGGAGAAGCTTCAGACCGGGGATGTGGGTGTTGGCAGACTGGTCTCATTTAAAGACGAATCCAACAATCGCCTCGCTTCACTCGTCATTGGTGATCGCGTGAAGGATGATCCAAGTAAACGCTACGTTCGAATCCCGGGACAGGATCCTGTTTACGTCGTGACCCTCGATGAGTCCGATCTAACATCCAATTTCCGCAGCTGGATCGAAGACGACCTGCTTCTCCTTAGCAGCATCGAAATCAAAACGGTCGAGATCGATGACTACCTCTCAAACGTCGGTAGCACCCGTATCACGCGCACACGTAATTATACCGCGGAAGTCGAGAAGACCGTCACGGACTGGAACATCAAACGGCTTCTGGAATACGACCCAAACGATGAACTCATCGAGCCAACATCGGTTCAACTCACCGCGGCTGATCAAGCCAATCGAAGCAAGCTTGACCAGATGGCCAATGCGTTGGACGACCTGAGAATTGTCGATGTCGTTCGCAAGCCCGAAGGCCTTGAAGTTGATGTGGACAATAACATGAGCCTCAAAGGAAACAACAGTGCCTTGGCTTCACTCGGCCAGCGAGGTTTCTATCCTCAGGAAAACACCAATGGCTCCGTTGAGATCTATTCAGCAAATGGTGAACTGCACGTAACACTTGAAGGTGGTGTTCGCTACAACCTCCGATTTGGAAACATTGCAGGGATCAGCCCCACGGAACAGGACTCCGATCAGGTCGAAACCGGTGTCAACCGCTACCTGTTGGTAACGACGGAGGTTGACCCCACTCAATTCCCTCCTCCCTCGATACGCCCGATCCCAAACACGGTTGAGGAACTCAAAAAGAACCTCGCTGAAAAGACATCTGATGATACTTCGGACAATGAAAGCACCGATGGCGACACCGAACTAACCGATGAGGAATGGCAGGAGCGACTTGAAGCGGAGCAAGAAATCATCACCAAAGAAAACCGCCGGTTGATGGACGACCGAAAAAATCAACTCGCAGAAGCCGAGCGGCGGGCGAGTGAGTTGAACCAACGTTTTTCCGACTGGTACTATGTGATTTCTGAAGAGACTTATTCAATGCTTCGAATCAAACGGGATCAGCTTCTTGAGTCCGACGCGAGTCAGACTCCCGCGAGTGGCTTGTTCAACCCAAACAACCCATCCAATTCGGGCAGCGGACTTCCGCCGTTGCAGTTGCCTCAGTTTTGACGCGACCTGGCAGCAGAACCAATCCGACAACTACCACCGCCCCCGAGATCAATGAGAGTCAATCCTCAATCCACACGCGGATGAACCTTTGAACTTTCGGTTGCTTGAGAACATGGGGACTCGCTGTTTTCCGAAGTGGGTCCTAAACTGATGCTTGTAGGCGTGGAGTCCAAGGCTAGGATTTGTATAACTCATTCGTGATCACTAACCTGAGGAAAAACGGCTGACCCCGGCGAGTTATCCCCAGTGAAATGCGAGCAAATCTGACGGATAAAGTAGGCAGTCTCGATTTTGGCTACACAGGCTTTAAAACGATTTCCCTCTTAACACTTCTCGAGTCTTTGAAGACCAAGCATGTCCAACGAACAAGACATCTACGAAGAGCATGTACTGGACCATTACGAAGATCCGTATCACCGAGGCGAATTGGATAAAGCGACCCACTCTCATGAGGCGGACAATCCGCTATGCGGTGACGTCGTCCATATCGATCTGAAAATTGACTCAGAAGACAAGATCCAAGAGGCTTGGTTTAGCGGAGACGGCTGCGTCATCAGTCAAGCCTCTGCTTCAATGCTTATCGAGACGGTCGAAGGCAAGTCGCTCGATGAAGTACGGAACTTCACAGCTGAACAAATGCTAGGACTTTTCGGTCCCAAGCTAACACCGAATCGCCAAAAATGCTGCCTCCTTTCGTGGAGAGTCCTTCAGAGCGCAATTCATTCGCCAGTTGACGACCTTCCGCCGGATGACGACGGAGGCCCCGATGTACACTTTGGCGGTCCTAGCCTAGGCGAAGAATCTTAGGCTGTATCCCTTGAAAACGATTCCAACATTGTCCACCTGCACGCCACTAAATGACTCGGAACTCGCGGACCTACGTGACCAGTTCCCTATCTTATCTCGCTCGACTGCCAGCGGTGCTCCGCTGGCGTTTCTGGATAACGCTGCAAGTACACAGCGTCCCGTGTGCGTGATCGATGCGATGTCCGACTGCTACCAGCAGTACTACGCCAACGTCCACCGTGGAATCCACACCCTGAGCGAAGAGTCGACCGAAGCTTACGAGCAATCTCGCAAGGTAATCGCCAGTTTCATCAACGCAGCGAGCGAACGCGAAGTTATTTTTACATCCGGCGCGACTGCCTCGATCAATTTGGTCGCGAGAACTTGGGGTGACCAGAACCTGCGAGAAGGCGATGTGATCTTGACCACCATCGCCGAGCATCACGCGAATATCGTTCCTTGGCATCAACTGTGTGAGCGAACGGGCTGCCGCGTTGAGTTCTTGCCGTTGAAGAAAGACTTTACGTTCGACGATGAGACGGTCCATCAAAAACTACGGGAACTTCGTCCAAAACTATTTGCATTCACAGCCGTTAGCAATGTCCTTGGGACAATCACTCCCGTCAAAAAATGGGTTCATTGGGCGAGAGAACTCGGAATCACCACTCTGGTAGACGCCTCACAGGCAGCCCCCCACCAACCCCTCGATGTGGAACAGTTGGACACTGATTTCTTAGTGTTTGGGGGTCACAAAATGTGCGGTCCCACCGGAATTGGCGTCCTCCACGGCAAAGAGAATTACCTCGATTCCATGCCACCCTTCTTAGGTGGTGGTGGAATGATCAACCGCGTGTCGGTGGACGGATTTGAGACCGCTGATCTGCCCGACAAGTTCGAAGCCGGTACTCCTCCGATCGCTGAAGCGATTGGGCTCGCTGCTGCGGCGAAGTTTTTACGGCAAATTGGACTGGATCGAATCGCGGCCCACGAGAAGCAACTCGCGCAAGTCGCGGACGAGGGCTTGCGATTAATTGAGGGTATTGAAGTCATAGGACCATCGATGTCGCACAAGAGCGGCATCGTCAGCTTCAGTATCGACCGAGTCCATGCGCATGACATCGCTCAGGAACTGGATCATTTGGGGTTAGCGGTGCGGGCCGGTCATCACTGCACCATGCCGTTGCACCGACACCTGAAAAAGTCCTCCACCACGCGAGCGAGCTTCTACCTGTATAACCGACTCGAGGAAGCCCATCGTTTTCTTGAGGCAGTGCAGCAAGTACAAAAAAAATTCACGCCCTCGGGCCGAAAACGCAGTAGTCGTCCTCAAGACTAGGCTTGATCCCGCGAAAGTAGCCTCCGCCAGCATAAATCTCGCAATTTCGGCTTCAAATTTACGTTTTTTCGCGGACGAGACCTCCCACCGAAATCTCTCCAACGAGACTGGTTCTGAACACCTCCGAGTCGAGGTTCACCTTGATGAAAAACCGCTTTTCAAGGTATACCTAGATCCAGCACTGGAAGCTGCACTTTTCGATGGAAAGGCGTTCGGAAATGACATTAGTTTTGGGTGAACTCGCGAATCTCGTGGGTGGCAAACTGATCGGCGACGCGAACCAAAGCTGCCTCGGTGCCAATCCACCGGAGGATGCACAGGATGGTGAGATCACCATGCTTGATTCAATCTCACGAAGCGATTTCATCAAGCACTCATCCGCAACCGCTTTGATCACTCCTGA
Source organism: uncultured Rubripirellula sp. (assembly GCA_938045805.1). Taxonomy (GTDB): domain Bacteria; phylum Planctomycetota; class Planctomycetia; order Pirellulales; family Pirellulaceae; genus Rubripirellula. Next base: position 12,133 of record CALIBL010000048.1, read on the forward strand.
AGAAGTCCCTGACCTCAAGATCCCGCAGATCGTGGTTGAAAATCCTCATCTCGCATTTGCCGCTGCGGTAACTCACTTTCGTCCCCCCATCGAAAACACCTCCGTCACCATTGGGATTTCACCGCGAGCCTGTATCGCCGAATCTGCGGAGATACACCCAACCGCAACGATTGGTGACAAAGTGGTGATTGGAGAGCGCACCCGAATCCATCCGGGCGTCGTGATCATGCCGAAAACGGTGATTGGAAATGATTGCGAGATTTTCCCAAACGTGACCATCTACCAGTACACTCAAATCGACCACCGAGTTGTGATCCATGCTGGATGCACGATCGGCGCCAACGGCTTTGGCTACCGCCAAGAAAATGGTCGGCACCTCCCTGCCGCACAACTTGGATACGTTCACATTGAAGCGGATGTCGAAATCGGAGCTTCTGCGACGATTGACCGTGGGAGCTATGGTGCGACAAGGATTGGGGAAGGCACCAAGATTGATAACCAAGTCATGATTGCGCACAACTGCAAAATTGGACGCCACAATTTGATTTGCAGCCAGGTTGGAATTGCCGGCAGCAGTAAGACCGGAGATTACGTCGTTCTCGCTGGACAGGTAGGCCTGAAGGACCATATCACGCTAGGTGACCACACGATCGTCGGAGCCCAAGCAGGGGTTATGGACGACTGTGCCGGAAACGAAGTCTATCTCGGATCACCCGCCACGCCACAGCGGGAACAGATGCAGATCATGGCTGTCGAGCGTCGATTGCCGGAGATGCGACGCGAAATGAAAACGCTTAAGCGAGAAATCGAACAACTCAAAGCACTCTTAATAAAAGAGACAGAGGAAGCCACTCCATCGGAGAAGAAACAGAAAGTGGCATGAGCAGTGCAGAAACCTCGACGAGCCTCGATTGCCAACCGACAACCTCGGTTGCAACCCCTGCATGCCGGGAACCAATTGGCCTGATAGCGGGCTGGGGGCGTTTTCCAGTTCAAGTGGCGCAGAAAATCAAATCGCAAGGGCGTCAGGTGGTTGCGGTCGCAATCACGGGACACGCCAGCCATGAACTGGACATGATTTGCGATGAGGTTTTTTGGTCGGGTGTCGGAAAACTCGGGAAGCACCTTCGATTCTTCCAGCGATCGGGTGCGCGTCAGATCACAATGGCTGGAAAGCTATTCAAAGCAGATCTCCTCTATCAGGGATCGGTTTGGGTGCGACACTTCCCTGACTTGACCTGCATTCGCACGCTTGGCCCCTGTTTACTGGGCTCCAAACGCGATGCTCGCGACGATCAATTACTTCTGGCGATCACGGCAGCCTACCGACGTCGAGGCATGGAGATCTTCCCAGCCACCGACCTCGCTCCGGAACTTCTCGTCTCCGACGGTCATCTCGCTGGACCGCGTGTCAGTAAGCAATCACAACAGGACACACAGTTTGGTTGGAAGATTGCCAAACAGATGGGCGGCCTTGATATCGGACAAGCGGTCACCATCAAAGATAGTATTGTGATTGCGGTGGAAGCGATTGAAGGAACTGATGCGTGCATTGAGCGAACCGGACAACTCTGCAAACGTGGTGGCTGGACCCTCGTGAAGGTTAGCAAACCGAATCAGGACATGAGATTTGACGTCCCAACAATCGGCCCACAGACGGTGCAAAAAGTAAGCGATGCGGGTGGCAAGGGAATAGCGATCGAAGCAAACAGAACGATTGTGGTCGATCAAGAAGCCACCTACCGGCTTGCTGAACGCTTGGGAGTCTCGATCGTTTCACTGGACATACCCTGCAGTCAAAACCTCAACCGATCAAATGCAGCTTAGCGAGCGGCAGTGGCAAAACAGCTAGCCGCAGGGAAGCACCGATCCCGCCAAACGATCACAGTCAGGATGAACGGGAAGAACCAAAAGACACTAACGACCAACCCGCCGGCTAAACTCAATCTATTCCTCGAGTTGCTTTCAAAGCGAAGCGATGGTTTTCATGAGATTGATACGGTCATGGTTCCCATCAACTGGAGTGACACGCTTCAATTGAGCACCACGAGCGGAAGTGATATTGAACTAACGGTTGAGGTGCCGCACCCCGAGCAATTCAGTTCGCGATATCAAAGCGAGCACCAACGGGGACTGGCCACGATTCCGAGCGATCAAAAAAACCTAGTTCACCGAGCTTTAAACCGTTTTCGTCAGCACTTCGGAATCACCGGTGGATTTCACTGCAAGCTGACAAAACGAATCCCTGCGGGTGCTGGCCTAGGCGGGGCGAGTAGCGATGCGGCATCTGCTCTGCTGCTCGCTGCAAAATCACACAGCATTGATTCGTCGCACCCAGCATTAATTCAGCTTGCCTCAGAGATTGGAAGCGACGTGCCATTCTTTCTCGGAAGCCACGGTGTCACCAATCAATCCTCGACGCAAGCGGCTAACGAAAGGAATGCGTCAAGCATCCAAGCAGCGAGAGCGACTGGCCAAGGAGAGATCATTTGCCCGGTTGAGTGTCCAGCAGAAATTCATTTTGTTGTAGTTTTTCCGGGAGTCGGACTATCCACTCCTTCGGTCTATTCCCACAGCACCGTCCCGACCAAGAGGGAACACTCCGGAGACGGCAATGTCTCGGAAAACTCAGATGAAATCATGCGTTCCAGTGAGTCGCTCCTAGCCGCGCTCCGCGATGGAAAACCGGATCAAATCTCAAGACAACTCTTCAATCGACTCAGTGAACCGGCAAAAAAACTTGCTTCTGAAGTTCAGACCACCCTACAATCGTTGAATCACGTCGGCCTGCAAGGGTGCCTCATGACCGGTAGCGGATCTGCTTGCTTCGGCATCGCTAAGAACAAAGTTGATGCGGAGCAAGCCGCTGATCACCTCAGAGGCCAGCTCGATTCAGGGTGTATCATTCAGGTAACTAGCAACATCAAGGTTCCACAACCTATTGATTGACCTGAAGTGATGCAGACAACACAGATGACTCTGCAAAAGTAACTCTGCAGTGGTAGCGTCGGGGTGAAAAACCAATACTCGCTAATCACACCATGCCTCGTCACCCTTAATCTCCCTGTCGTTTGCTTCCACGAGAAGCAGACGTCGCCAAAATGATTGCAAGGGTGAAACAAGGTCAGGGAGGGTCTGACGTTGGACATCACCGAGATTCGCATCAAATTGATGGAAGATCACGAGGACAGACTAAAAGCTTTCTGCTCCATCACCATTGACGATTGCTTTGTCGTACGTGATCTCAAGATTATCGAAGGCACCAACGGACTGTTCGTTGCAATGCCCAGTCGAAAGATGTCGAACAATTGCCATAAGTGCCGTCATAAGAATCAGATTCGCGCGACTTACTGCAATCACTGCGGGTCCAAACAACGCTTCGAACACCACTCGCACCGAGAAACGGGAGCAAGGCTTTATGCCGATATCGCTCACCCGATCAACAGTGAGTGCCGGGAGCATGTTCAACGAGTGGTTCTAGAGGAATACGAAAAAGAACAGCAGAGGTTTAACCAACCTGGCTATCGATCTCGCTACGACGACGAATTCATCGAAGAAGAAGCTTCTGACCTAGAAGCACCAAGCACATCAATTGACCCAGCGTCCCCAGGGATTCCGAAACCACACTTACCTAGTGCCCCTGAAGAAGAAAACTCAACTACAACGCAAAAGGCAGCAAGCTCAATCGATGCACCCCCGCCTGAAAACCATGGCTTTGGTGCTGGCATTTTCTGAAAGTGATCGATTAAACAGGCCGGCGGTACCAATGTAGGCGTGCTTCAAATGCGCCGATCTACGCGACTCGCTGACCTTGGTTGTAGATAACGACTTGCCTGTGTTGGACGTCCAGCATTGAGCTCAAAAGGAAAGGCTTCCGGACGACTCGATAGACACCACCGGCTAAAGCGGCTCGCTCCTGTTGAAGATTCGCATTATGGCAAACCCAAATATGCTTGCCGACGGCATTGGGATCCACCGAGAGCAGTCGCTTAGTCCAGTCCATTGAGCTGGCAGGTGGAGACACTGAATCGTCCCACCAGAATTGATCCGCATGAGTGAATCGCGACGAATGTTTTGGGTTGGCCCAGCAGAACGCAATTGCATGATCGATGACAACTTGTCGATAAGGCTCCACGTCACGTTCTGTAGCGGCTAAAGCGACAATCGATCTTGGAGACACCTCCATCGCACCACTGACGCGATAACTCCACCGCCGCTGCAACTCACAAACCAAGCTGTGGAACGGGACGCTTCCCGCGGCTGAGCATGAACGCTGCCGCACACCTAGAGCAAGTGGGCCCAGAACATCTAGCCACGCAGCCTCGGGGTAACTCGCCAATACCGACTCCGCGAGTTCATGATCGACTGGAAATCGTTCTTCGCGACAATAGACAATCAAGTCGGGATTCAATGCGAACCGACTCGCCGCATCCTCCAAACCAACACGAGTCGATACTGAATCAGACAGGGCAACCGCCTGATGGTAGACATGCTGCAATGCTTGCGATCGCGGCTGGCCGATCCAAAGCAAGTGTCCCAGTCGGGTCTGACCCTGCGCAGCATCCCAGCTCAATGTACCACCTTGTGAGCGATGACCGTTGCAACACCGAGATGATTGTTCAGCCGCAATAACCGGCCCACTCCCTGAAGACCCTTGCACCACTTTGTCGCCCTTACCTTCCATGATGAGACAGCACGATTCGATTCATCAGCTACATCCTTGCGACTAATCGAGCATTCTCTCGCTAACCGTCTAACGCCAGATCCGCTTCATGGAAACACTTCCAAGCATCCGCAACTGACTGACAAGCTCGCAAACCCTCAAGCATCTCGCCGTTGGCGATCAACCGACTGAGCTTGGCTAGAATACGAAGGTGAGAGGTATCGTCGTAAGAGCAGATCAGAAAAAAGACATCCGTCAGGTGACCAGAATCAGAAAAGGGCAGCGGATTAGGACTGATCCCTAGAGCAATGACACTATCAGCGAGAATCGAAGTCTGAGGACGGCGTGGGTGCAAGAGAGCGACCCCACAATCGAGAGCCGTCGGATGCATCTGCTCCCTCGCTTGTACAGCTTCGGCCATCGCGGGCGGATCCCACATCATGCCCGATTTTGCAATCAAATCACACATGGAGCGGATTACCGACCCCCGCGTCCTGGCATGTAGGGGAACAGCAATCGTCTCAGGGGTACACAACTCAGAAAGCACACGATCCGCCGAACTTCCCGTAACGCGATCCACCACCTGCTGCACCCTTTGCAGTTCCTCCGAGCCACTCGCCCCTATCTTCTCCTCAAGCCAATGATGAATCTCTGCCTCATTAAAGAGCCAATCACCACCCACACGACGTCCGGGTAGCAGACCGCGCGATGCCATTTTGATGACTTGTGCGGGCGTCACATGCAGGTAAGCAGCAATTTGAGCGACGTCGTGATCTTCCATGACAATCCTGAATGTCCCAAGCAAACAATCCTAAACCGTTCTCTATGACAGCAAATGCGAGTCTGCGATCAAACATCTTCATTCTGCATCAAACTTGGGTTGTTCGATATGGAGAAGACACGATGCATTGAAAAAAAGCCGTTAACGGCCCTTCGGCTATCACCCGCTTCAGCATGAGAGAAAAACAAAAAAAGGCAAAAAGCATCCTAGTCTGCTGAAAAAAAAATGTTCCGAATCATTTGTGTAAAAAACCTGAGTTCCACGAGGCAAGAGGCCCCTAGGAATGGCCCGAATCGCTCATTCGGCATTGATGGCGAACTCGATTCACCTTGACCGCGGTAGGTTTCACGCAGTACTGACATTCTTCAGCGAAGCCTCGAACAGAAAAAGGCTCGCAATCTCCCCGCTGAAATGTGTTGATAGCTATGCAAGGAATTCACCGGTATGCCCTGCCCCGGAGACCTCAAGTCTCTGTCTTTTTATTATCAATCCTTCTCACGCTATCCTTCTCCAATTCCGTCATCGGACAACTCTCCTTCACGCCCAACCCGGCCCCGAATGGTGCATCGGGTTTCAGTGGCGGCGGCACAACGAGCACACCGCAAACCAACCTTACTCCCATTCAAAACAGCGGCATCTATTCGGCTCCTAACATCACTCCGGGCTTCGACCCATACGCGATCGGAAGCCCAGGCACGGTCCCTCCGGTTGGCTCTCCCAACACGTCGGTTGGCCCGCCTACCGCCACTTTTGGGACTCCCCAAACGCTCCCCAGTGGTGGGCTGAACACAACTGGAACGGGATCACCCAGCAATGGAGCAGCGGCTTTCGGGGGTGCTAACACGGGAATCGCAGGCCAGCCAAACAACACCAACAACGCGGCGTTCAATAACCGCGGCGGATTATTCGGCCTCTTTTCTCTTCCTGCCTCTTCGCCCGCTGCCTATGGAACCGGGAACACACTCGACAATCCGTCGGTTTATGGACCTCCGGGAACGGCTACTCCCCAGAGCCTGGGTGCAGGCAACGGCTATGGTGCAAACCCATACCCCAATTCGATCTATCCCCAAAATAGCCCGAACTCGCTTTTCCCGGATGGCTTTGGCTCCGCCTATTCCGGTGGTTTACTCCAGAATCCATCCACCAGCTACAACAACGCTCGACGACTTCAGGGAGCCCGCTTCCGCTACACCTATGTCAGCCAGGGTAGTAAGCCAACACACCTTGGCATGAACGACCTCGATGCTTCGCTTGCGTTTGCTTTTCCAAACTTTCTCAACCTCAATCAACCGATATATCTCATTCCCTCCTTTTCCTTGAGGCTGTGGGATGGACCTGACGGTGTTGCGACCCCTTCGGACCTTCCCGGACGAGCCTTCGACGCGTTTGTTGATGTTGGCTGGGAATCGGACCCAAACAAGATGGTCAGCACGGACTTTGGACTACGCCTGGGATTCTTCACCGACTTTGATACCTATTCGGACCGAAGCTTTCGGATCCGCGGTAGAGCATTGCTAAATTTCCGGTTAACACCGGTCACGTCATTCAAAGGTGGTGTGTACTACGTCAATCGAGATGAACTGAAACTGATTCCTGCAGCGGGTCTGTTGTACCGACCGGACCCTTATACAAGAGTAGACCTCTACTTCCCAAAACCAAAGTTCGCAAGGTATTACCGAACGCTGGGCACCTATGACCTGTGGTGGTACGTCACGGGCGATTACGGAGGTGGGAGTTGGACCATCACGCGAGACAGCGGACTCGAAGATTCTGTCGATATCAATGACCTTCGCGCGATCCTAGGGATCGAGTGGGGTCCATCAACGGCTTTAGCCGCAGGCCGCCGATCAGGCTTCCTTGAAATCGGATATGTGTTCAACCGAGAAGTTCTTTACCGCACCACACCAGCAGATAATTTTGATCCAGACGATGCCTTCATGTTCCGAGTGGGAATTGGATACTGAGGCTGGCCTTGTGTTTGGGGGGATGGTCTTGTTTAGCGACCTCAACACCGATCAATAATGCGGCGGCTTTTCATCGAGCAAATCTCGTTTCTCTTCAATCTTGTATTTGAAGTCGTCCAACTTTTCTTCAAACCGAGTCACCGACCTCATCACTCGATCCAATTGCTTTGATTGCTCCGTGACCACCTCATTCAACTGCTCAACAACTCTCTGAGTGTGCGCCAACTGAATCTCAAGCTCGGTAACGCGTTGCATAGGATCTGTTGACATCACGCAGCAACTCCAGATGAGGCATTAGAAGTGTATCGTGACCTATCCCGCTCACTCGCCGAATCAACTGCAAGCAGACTGGCCGGTGATTGAATCCCTTCAAGATTTTATATCAGCAAAGGATCGAAGATCGTAGGGAATGCCCACATAGTCCAGCACACGGCATAAACCACGAAGTGCCACACCGAATCCATCGGGGCCACTAAAGCCACCGAACTGTCCTCCGCCTTTCACATGCGGCTCCAGATCCAGAAAGACCCCATCAGCACCTCTCGCAGTCATTCGGCTCTCGAGTTCAGGAAGGAAAGTGCGAAATTCGCGTAAAATGGCTTCGTGACCGCTATCGCCAATGTCGGAAGGCACAAAATTACTCAAGCTCGCTTCGTCAACATGCTCGATTCTTCCTCTCGGCGAGGGGTCGTGGTAATCCTTAATGTGCAGCCAGCCGAGGCTTGGCTTCATCGCGAGATACTGTGCGTAGGTTTCGTCGGCCGTAAACCCCTGCGTGACAATGTTGGCCGCATCGAAAATGGTTAGCATGGCGGGGTGATTCACCTTCTCGGCAATGGCCGCCAGAAGATCACCCGTTTGACCAACAAGATTAGCTTCGACCTCAAGACCAAATGTTAGGCCTCGCTGATCGCAGGCCTCAGCAATCTGACCAAGTTGATCACTGACTTGATCCAAGTGCTCATTGGGGTCGGTTCCCTTTGGATGATAAAACGCGAAGCCGCGAATCAACTTGGCCCCGAACGCCTCGGCACGGTCACACGCAGTGACAACCTCTTCATTTAAATACTGATCAAATGGCACATATCGATTGGAAGTCCCATCGTCCACATCAAGTAATTTCACCTTCCCGATCGGTGATCCGATACTGCTGACCTTCAATCCGTAATCGGCCTGCATCTTCACGAGGTGCTGAATCTCGGCGTCAGATAACTGCATCACATTTTTGATGCCTTCACCAGCGTCAACAAAGCGGATGGAGTAGTACTTCAAGCCGAGGGCCGCAAAAGCCGAGTACTGCTGAACGGCAAGTTTTTCATTTGCCGCTTCATCGGCAAATCCGCTGAGAATGACTGGTGTGGACATCTATTTTGATTGAGATTGAAGGGTGACGATGGGTAATTGAGACGACGCGTTGCGGGGGAGTGACGCGGCATCATCGGGGCGTTCCGCAAGCCCCGACGGGAGTCGCTGAGCCGCGTGCCAAAAGCATAACGCGTTTCAGGGAGAGTTTCGAGCGACGGACGACAGATCGCGTGTTTCTTGTCTCACCACCTACAAATAACGAGCGAGGAAACGGCAACAAGGGAAATATCGCGGGGGTCCACGTGTCCTCTAGTCTTTTTCCGGATATTCGACCACGATATTGCTGTGCAATCCGCCTCGAGGGGTCCACTGGCTTTCCACGGTCGCTCGCAGAGGTTTCACAACGGCGATGAAATCATCCATGATGCGATTCGTCACCGCCTCATAGAAAATACCTTCGTTCCGAAACCGCTGAAGATACATTTTAAGGCTCTTCAGCTCGACGCAAACTTGATCCGGCACGTAAGTGAACACGATCTTGCCGTAGTCAGGCTGACCTGTTTTGGGACACACTGACGTGAACTCGGGACAGTGGTGAACAATTGTGAATCGGCGAGATGGACTGGGATTTTCGAAAACCTCCAGCGTCTCCCTGAATGAATCTGAGTCGCTCAATTTGTTAACTCCATCGACAAAACGACAAGTTTCGCATGGCTCGTCCCAAACGAATAGGGGTCGCCTGCGCGTCTCGGAAACCTTTACAAGCCGACAAGGGGAAGGCATCCTCACCGGGACCCCTAGCTTTTTCATCCGAACCACCGGATGCAACCTCCGCTGCTGGTTTTGCGACACGCCCTACGCCTCTTGGAAACCAACTGGCAAACAAGTCCCCATCGATTCCATATTGCGAATGGCAGAAGAATCCGGAGCCAAGCATGTCGTGCTCACCGGAGGAGAACCGATGCTGGCGGGTTCTATCACCAGCCTCTCGAAACGACTCCGATCAGCCGGATTCCATGTCACGATCGAAACAGCTGGGACGGTAATCCGAGATGTCGACGCCGATTTGATGTCGATCAGCCCAAAGTTTGCCAGCAGCGCACCGGACAGCGACCGCCACCCCGCTTGGCATCAGCGACATGAATCGACCCGCTTGCCGATCTCGACCATTCAACAGTTGATCGACCAATCGGTCGACTATCAGCTGAAATTCGTTGTCGACTCCAGCCAAGATTACCCTGAACTTTTAGACTTTTTGAGTCAAATCAACCACGACCAAAACAAGGTTTGGGTGATGCCCCAAGGGAGCACTGTTGAGGCCCTTAATCGTGCCGTTTACTGGCTTAAACCGTGGTGTGAAGAACGTGGATTCCATTTCTGTGAACGCATGCAAATTCGCTGGTTCGGGAACCGCCGCGGTACTTGAGGCGTATTCCATCGGGAGGCGTATCATTCGGGACGAACAACGATTTGTGACCACTCCGCATCTATCTAGCAGACTGACTGAACACGACACACACCACGGTGACGACACTAAATTGCCAGACAAATCGAATTGACTCTTTGTGCTAAAATATGAAAACCTGAACGGCGTTCTCGGTGGGTACCGTGTTGGTAACGACGAATCGAGGGCGACGATTTAGCAGAGCCCGACCAAATAAATCGTGATGAATTGCAGAACAACGATCCGAACCTCCCTGATACATGGTTCAGAACAATGAAATGGAAAGTACTGAGTTTTGCGAATCACGTCTTTCCTGTGATAGTCATCATGCACCTTACGGTCATGCATTTTGCTTCGGCCCAAGACACCGGACCGAATCGATCCGAAAGCAAGAAAGCTGTCAGTCCCACCGCAAGCGACCAGATCCAGACTGACAAATCCAGTGCGGCAGTAGGGCAATTGAATGAAAACGATTTTGATGGGGTCATCGAACTCTACCAAGCAATCCCACTCAACGATCTTTTAGAAACCGATGCCTTTCTACTTGGCACCGCGCAGTACCGAAAACAAGATTTCCCCGCAGCAATTGAAGCTTTTCAGCGAGCAGCAACATCACCGGATTCAACAATCGCATCCGATGCGAGGTTCAACCTCGGAAATGCAAGGTACGCCTCCGCGTTAGATCTGCTGGATAGCCCTGCACCGATTTCCGACACGGCAGCAAATCCCGCTCCATCAAAGTCCCGCAACGAAGTCATCGGCATTCTCCGCGCTGCGATCGACGACTTCCGGAGCGTCATCCGAACCAATCCCACTGCAGACCACGCAAGGTACAACCTTGAACTCGCAGCAAGGCTTCTCGAACAACAACAACAACAACAACAACAACAACAACAACAACAACAAGACAACGAGTCTGAGCCTGACCAAAACCAGAGCTCGAAAGAAGACGAATCAGGTAACTCAACAGAGGATTCATCTGAGGAATCATCTGATCAAAATCAACAAAGCGAACAACAAGGTGAGGGGCAATCGAACGCTCCGCCGGAGAATGCCCCAGAGGAACAATCTTCTCGAGAGAATTCCACCGAGAATTCAATGGGAGGTTCCGAGACGGATCCAAAAAACGACGAGTCCTCTAACCAGATGACCGGTCAGTCATCTACCGAATCGAACCCATCCCAATCCGACGACACCTCAAACCAATCGGACACCTCAACCTCCTCCACCGACCAGCAAACCTCGTCGGCCCCCAATGCCAACGAGGAGGAGACGCAGGGTGGCATAAGCGAAAACTCAGAGCCACCACCAAGCGACGAGACAAACCAAGGGAACCTCACTTCCGACAATACTTCTTCCGCAGCAACTGATCCGTCCATGACGCGAGAACGCCCTCAAGGCCCCATGGGTATGACCGCGGATGAAGCAAGGAAACTGCTGCAGAGTATCCGCGATCGACAGATGACTCGCCGCGCTCTGATAAAAGAAAAATCACGGATGCGTTCCTTTCCCGTCGAAAAAGATTGGTAACGACGAACGTTTATCATGACTACATGGCAAGAACCGACCTCATCCCGCCCGAGACTGCAAGCCAAGACGCTGCGAGCCAAGGCCCTAAAACTTGACGCCCCGAAACCTGGCGATTCGATACCAGGCGTCCTGAAATCTGAGGCTCAAATAACCTCGGATCAGAGTCCTTGGCATCAGAATGCATGGACGAAGAAAACCGGACCACTGCTGCTACTTGCAGCGTTCTTGGTCATGTTTCTTGGTGCTCCGAATCCCTCGACGTCTGCAGCGGAGATCCGAACCGATCTCTCGACCCGCGAAACCTATGTCGGGATACCAACGGTGCTTCGTGTCGTCATCAATAATGCGGTGGAGCATGATACGCCGTCTTTTCCCGAAGTACCTGGACTCACCATTGAACCAGCAGGTGCACCGTCTACTCGATCGCAAACCAGTTGGGTCAATGGACGCAGAAGCCAGAGAACTTCCATCGTCTATTCATTTTTGGTCACGCCAAATCAGGAAGGCACTTTCACCATCCCCCCCATCCAAATAACAGCGGACGGAATCACAACACTCACCGAAGCGGTTAGGGTGGTGGCGACAAAGAGCGAGACCGGTGACCTGTTATTTGCAGAAATCACCGGAGACCAATCCCAACTGTATGTCGGCCAGTCACTCCAACTCACTCTCAAGTTCTGGTTACGCCCTTATCGGAATCAAGAATATCGGATCGAGTTAAATGAGGAGGAGATGTGGAGTTGCCTGTCCGAACGAACCTCTTGGGGAATGTTCGAAGATCGGATTGCAGAGCTTGAGCAGCAACGCAAACGCCCCGGCGGCAGACGTGTTCTCCGAGAGGATTCCGCGGGGCAACAACGTGAATACCTGCTCTATGAAATCACGACAAAGATCTACCCCGACCGAGCACGCGAGATTGACGCAAAAGACACCCGTCTGATCTTCAACTATCCCGTCACACTGGGACGATCACGCAGCCCTTTGGATATCTTTGGCAATGATGACTTTTTCTCAGGAACGCCATTTGGCAATTCCGGCTTTGGCGGGTTTGGCAATCGAATTACGGTGACCGAAGCGAGACCCATTGTGGCGGAGATTGCCGTAGATCCCATCACAGTGATACCAGTTCCCCAACAAGGAAGACCGCGAAGCTACGTCGGAGCGGTAGGTAAGTACGCGATCAAAACATCGGCAACGCCAACGAAAATCAAAACCAGTGATCCGATTACACTGACCATTGAGATTCAGGGTGAAGGTCCGATGGATGTACTTCGAGCCCCTAACCTAAATCAGCAGTCTCAGCTAACGGAGCATTTCAAGATCGCTGATGAATCGCTCGCCGGAACGGTCAATGGGGGTCGAAAAACATTCACCACCACCTTACGACCAACGAACACAAACGTCACTGAGATTCCCGGGATCAAGTATTCATACTTCGACCCTGAGACGGAATCCTTCGTGACCATTTCATCAGATCCCATTCCGATCGAGGTGGAAGAAGCCGAGGTGTTGGCGTTATCGCCGAGCGGCACCTCTCCAATGACGACGCCAACACCAGAAGAACCATCGAGCAACCGACGGCAATCACCCGAACGAATCGCGTCCGTGCTCTTTCAATCAGCTGAAACACTCGAAAGTCAAAAGTCCTATCAGTTCTGGTCTGGCCTCAGCGCGGTTGCATTTTTTCTGCCACCAACCCTGTTTAGCATCCTGCTCCTGATAACGAAGAAGGAGTCCTTTATCTCGCTGCTTCCACTTCGACATCGATTCAAAAAAAACCTGGATCACGCGGTGTGTATTGAAGACATCAAGTCGGCCGTTGAATTTTACCTCATGCAAAAATTTCGCATCACCGACAGTGAAAACTTACGTTCCACGCTACTGGGAAGAGTGCGTGGTTCGGGTGACTACCGACTTGCCGAACGCATTGAAAGATTGTTTCAAGGTGAACAACACCAAGAAGGCAACCGATTCAACGAGTGCGTTCAAGAAGCAAACTCGATCGTCGAAGGCCTAGAGCGGCTGACCCCAACGACTCACCGACCTCAAAACAAGGCCAGCATGATTGGAATCATCGCAATCACAACATCGATTCACTGGGGCTCAACTGGGGCCTTGGCTAGCCAAGCAAGCGGCATATCCAAACCGACCCTAAGTGCAGAACAACGAGTAGCGTTGCTGTCTTCTGGTTGCGAAAAATTCCGCAAAGCATCTGCGATCGAATCAGCTGACGAAGCCAAACGGGTATTTCAAGAGTCCGCGTCTGACTTCCAGACACTTGTGGATGACGGCGTACGAAATGACCGTCTCTTTTACAACCTTGCGGAAGCGTATCGCTACAGCGGGCGTTTTCCGATGTCCTTAGCAAACTACAGATCCGCTTTAGCAATCTCCCCGCACAACCAACTCTACTATGACCGACTCCTCTCATTAGAAACCGAGAGACAAGCAAACCAAGTCATCAACAAATCTGCCTCCACCAATTGGATCAAAGCATCAAGACGTCGGACGGTGCTAGCGATTGGAAGCAAAACACTGCAAACATGCTTTTGGGCGGGATGGATCTGCCTGTGGTGTTTCTGCGCTGGATACTTAAGCAAAAACTTACCAGCAATGAGACCCTTGATCATGATGGCAGCCTTGATTTGCGGTGCATCAGGACTCCTCTCTGCTTCACACCTCTCCGAGTTTCAGAACACTGAGTGTCTGGTGATTCGCGGGTCCAGCGTGGAGGTCCGCGATGGTGATGGAGAGCAGTTCACGATCATCGCAACCATGCAAGACGCCGACAACCAACTTGTTGATCTGTTGGAACAACGCGGTGACTGGGCTTACATCCAATGGGAACACGAACGAAGAGGCTGGATTCGTCTGGCAGATGGAGTTCCCATCACTCGCTGATGAGGACGTTGAAAATATTGGTAACGAGCAAGAAAAGACTTAGCAACCACAACCGCCCAGCAAAGCCCCACCAACGCAAAAGGGTCCGATGATCACCATGATCACCGAACCCATGGATCAATTGAGCTTCATTTGTCCTCGCGTTTGCGAGAGTACTCCTCTAAGATTTTTCCACCACGGAAGTAACTAGAAAAGCCTCGCTTATCGCTGCCACCTGAACTGGGTTTCGCGTTGGATCCAACGGCAGGCTTACCAACCTCTTTCGACTGAGCGGACGGAGTCCGCGAAGGCTGCAATTTAGTGGAGTGTGCCCCAGTGGAGCGCGAACCCGCGGGCGTGGACCGTGTGGTGATTGGCTTTGCATTGGGTGATCGCGAAGCACTCACCCTTGAGCTAATCGTTTTTGGATTCGACGGTGTTGAAACCGATGACCTCGACGGCAACGAGTGACTACCCGGCAAAGCATGGTGGCGATTGATCATTGACTGCCCTCCCTTGCGATCAGAATCACTGACCTGATTGGACTTCGTTCTACTCGGCTCGGGGCGATTACGGTCCAAATGATGATCGCGATGCTCCAGATGCGCATCGTTGCGCGACGGAACCGAATGGTTTCGACTGCTAACCCCAGATCGAACATCATGATCATGCTCCCGATCATGTGACCTAACGTGACGTTCGTTTCTTGATGCATCAAGCCCCGTAACCACCGCACCTAAGACGACGTCCATCAAGGTTGGTTGGTAATATCGATTCGGCCCTAAGATCGGAACGACTCGAGAATGATTCAAATGAATCTGCCCGTGACGATGGTAACAACCGACCGTTGCAAGAGCGGTTTCCAAGTCGTAGTAGGCGCAGACCAAGCCTTGATAGCAATTCAGGAGTCTGACTGCGACTGGACACCTCGGATCAGCAAATAGCACCACCTCAATGCGTTGATGAAGATCTTCCAATTCCCACCAGCAATCTCGAAGACGCCCTGAGAGCCCCGGAGTCCGACTATAGAGATGCATCCTGCTGGATAAACGCAACAAATCATAGCCAAGACGTCGCTCATACACGCCAAACTCTCGGCTCCCGATCACTTCACGACCGAAGTGCGACGCTGCGTCACGATACCGCTCGGCTGTGCTGCGTAAATCAGTGCCATGGGATGCGTGAGCGAGTGTGCCTCCAATGCTGAGACAACTTAAAAAAAAGACCAAAACTATCTTCGACATGATGGTGACCTCGCGAGCGTTGCCTGCTACAAGAGACTGACGATGAAAGAGTGAAGCCACGTGCGGGACCGAATCCGTCGATCTCGCGTTTCACTCACAACCTTGCATTGGCAACAAACGAAAGCAGTTTTCGTGCCAAAGCAAAATCGCTAACTACATAACGTTTCACAAACAAAAAAGAATCAAATCGATATCACCAGCCAGCAGGCTGTAATCAAACCGACAACACCTCGAGCAATACAATCGGCAAAATCGTTAAAACTCCTCAATGAGAAACAGCGAGACGCCGATAGAACGAAGGATGCGAGTCTTTCCCAAAAGATGCATCCAAATGAAGTTAGATCCGAACTCCCGCAACGAAAAATCGTCCAAACAGAGCGTCTCCATGTCAAAACCGATTCTTCGCATCTTCCGCCCCGAAACCTCAAGTGACCCACAGAAGGATGACGACTTTGAATCGGCTCCCGTTTCGGAACTCGAACAGATGTGGCGAGAGCAGGAACTCGATCGACTATCAGGTGAATCTGAAACCAAAACCGTGCAAGTTCCCCTTAGCAAAGTAGTTCCACTTTTACTTGATGCTGCGGGTCACCAAAGAGCTTGGCTTGACGACTTCTCAGAAGACCTCATCAGCATGAATTCCGATCTATACGACATCCTCTTGGCGTATCAACAAATCAAGGATCGATCAGCGGCCTAAGGAGACGCCTCAAGGGCTTCCCATCTTGATGAGACTTGAAAACGGACGATTTAATTATTGAGTTAAAACGTCGCCAGAGGACGCTGATTCCGGACACACTTGGCAACCAACTGGTGTTGGATAGTCTCAGAAGCAACGCCCTAGGAACTTACCAGGGCGTTTGCCTTAGCTAGCTAGCTCGTTGTATCCCCCCGCCTCAGAACGCAATTGCCGTTGACTCTCAACGACTCCCTTTGTTACCGGTACAGATGAGTACGTACACAAAGGATAATGAGATGCGTTCAATTGCTGTGATCAATCAAAAGGGTGGCGTTGGCAAGACCACCAGTTCGGTGAATCTTGCGGCAGCACTCGCGGAGTCAGGCAGACGAGTTTGCCTCCTCGACTTAGATCCGCAGGCACACGCATCACTCCACCTTGGGATCGCCGCACATGGTGATTCCCCCAGCATGTATGAGGTACTTTGCGGTAGCGCTTCTCTGGAGCAAGCGAGGCAGCCAGTTCCGGGCAACGACCTGATTAGTGTTGTCCCCTCGAATCTCGATCTTGCCGCAGCAGAACTTGAGCTTGCGGGTGAAGTTGGCCGCGAGATGATCCTCAGGGATCGACTGGAAGAAGAACGCGAGCCGTTTGACTACCTTATCCTTGACTGCCCTCCAAGCTTGGGTGTACTCACCCTAAATGCCTTGGTGGCAGTACGCGAAGTCTTTTTGCCACTGCAACCGCATTTTCTAGCGCTCCACGGCCTTAGTAAACTATTGCGAACCGTCGAAGTTGTCTCTCGTCGACTAAACAGTCGGTTACGACTGACCGGCGTGATGCTATGCATGTACGATTCCAACACGCGGCTAGCCGCGGAGGTTAGTACGGACATCGATGAATTTTTCCACGCCAGCAAGAGCTCGAGAGAATTCTTCAATCAAGCGAAGTTCTTTGAAACGAGAATCCGCCGCAATATACGACTCGCGGAAGCACCGAGCTTCGGTCAATCGATCTTTCAGTACGCGCCGGACAGCAATGGGGCAGCAGATTACCGTGCTTTAGCAGCAGAAGTCCTCGCTCAGGAGAGTGTCGGGTCGGTCGATCTAATCGGCCGCGCTGCCTAGCACTTTTCGAAAAAAAATCGCGTTGTGAAATACGCGTTTCTGATTGTTTTTTCCGAGCATTTCTTCCCTCAATCTACCGCCTCACCGGTCGGATTTTCGTCGTCGATAGGCTAAAATTCAGACCAGCACTGATGCTGCTTTGTAGGCCCCTGTTCAGTGGTAGATCCGAACAGATCTGATCGGCGAAGGAATGACGACAAAAGAGATCCAGGTAAAGGGCGCTCGAGAGCACAATCTGCGGGACGTCAATCTGACGCTTCCGCGTGGCGAGCTGATTTGCTTTTCTGGTGTTTCAGGAAGCGGCAAATCATCACTTGCTTTTGACACGCTATTTGCCGAAGGGCAAAGACGCTATGTCGAAAGCCTCAGCAATTATGCGCGGCAATTCATGGGGCAAATGCCAAAGCCCAACGTGGATCTTGTCAGTGGACTGAGCCCCACGATCTCAATCAGCCAAAAATCGTCGGGAACAAATCCACGGAGCACCGTCGGCACCATTACAGAGATCTACGACTTCCTTCGAGTTCTCTATGCCCGAGTGGGTACCGGTAGATGCCCCAAGTGCCTCGTAAAAATCGATGCACAATCCAAGGATGCGATAACCGCTCGCATCATGGACTTCCCGATTGACTGCACGCTCTGGATTCTCGCCCCCATCATTCGACGACAAAAGGGCGAGTTCAAAGACCTCTTTGAAGACCTACGGAAACAGGGGTATGTGCGAGCAAGGGTAGATGGAGAAACCATTCGACTTGCAGAACCGCCACCACTTGATCGCCAAAAACGCCACGACGTTGAATTAGTGATTGATCGAATCACTCCAGACGACCGGGATCGCGGTCGAATTGTGGATGCGATCACGACCGCTTTGAAGGTGGGCGAGACGACGCTTTTTGTCTCGGAATCTGATCCCAACTCACCCGAGTGTGGTAGTCCGAAACACGACCATCTTTTCTCATCCCGCTACGCTTGCGGAACGTGTGGCCAGAGCTATCGAGCGCCAACTCCACAACTTTTCAGTTTCAACAGTCCCCAAGGCATGTGCGAAGCATGCGACGGCCTTGGCCGACTCTACACATTCATTCCAGAAAAATTGGTTCCTGACGATCGACTCTCGGTCCGAAAGGGAGCCATTGAACTGCTTGGAAAATGGGGCGACATCGGACGCCAACGGCGACAAGTCTACCGTCGATCCGCAGAACGGCTCGATAAAATACTCGACCTCGAGAAGGGCACCATGCTCGAGGCCAAGTGGAAGGACTTAACTGACGAGGCCAAGAGGATTTGGCTTTGGGGCTACGAGGAACCTCTGTCATTTGATTGGCGAGGGGGACGCAGATCAAGAAAATTCAGCGGTACCTTTGAAGGGTTCATCCCGGAGCTGATCGACAAGTACCGGAACACTCGAAATAAGATGCAGCAGAAGCATCTCGAGAAGTACATGGAAACCATGGACTGCCCCGACTGCCACGGCCGTCGACTCAACCCTCAAGCCTCAGCGGTCACACTGCGATCCAACTCCCAAGCCTACAAGCAACTGGCACAAGCACACGCCAGCGAAGAAACCAAACTGGACCTCACACTTCCTGAACTTTGTGAGTTATCTATCGAGCGTCTCGCTGCCTTCTTTGAAACGCTTGAACTAACGGCAACCGAGACCCTCATTGCTAGTGAGGCGCTCAAAGAGATTCGCCAACGCATTGGCTTCCTGATCGGTGTGGGACTCAACTACTTGACTCTAGGTCGAACCGCACCGACCCTCTCAGGTGGTGAGTCGCAGCGGATTCGTCTGGCCGGACAAATTGGTAGCGGGTTATCCGGTGTCTTGTACATCCTCGATGAACCATCCATCGGACTTCACGCCCGAGACAACGACCGCTTGATTGAAACACTGATCCAGCTTCGTGACGCGGGCAACACGCTAATCGTGGTGGAACACGATGAAGACACGATGCGTGCTGCGGACCGCATCATTGACTTCGGTCCCGGTCCTGGCATCAAGGGCGGAAAGGTCGTGGCAGCTGGATCACTGCAGGAGATCGAGAACAACCCTTCAAGCATTACTGGTCAATTCCTGACCGGCCAGCGATCAACACAAACCGCACGGCAACCTCGAAATGTAAAGGCGGCGAAAAAACTCGAGATCCACGGCGCTCGACACCACAATCTTAAAAACATTAAAGTCAGTATCCCTCTCGGGCTAATCACCTGCGTCACGGGCGTGTCTGGTAGCGGAAAGAGTTCGCTGATTGGTGGCATCCTTGAACCCGCACTCCGGAATGACCTAAACCACGCTGAATGCGAGGTCGGTGATCATGACAAAATCACAGGTGTTGAACACCTTGATAAGACGATCGCCATCGATCAGTCACCAATCGGCCGAACCCCCAGAAGCAACCCGGCAACTTACGTCAAAGTTTTCGATGAGATTCGAAACCTGTTTGCAAAACTGCCTGAAGCAAAAACAAGAGGCTACACCGCAAGTCGCTTTAGCTTTAACGTTGATGGTGGTCGATGCTCAGCATGTGATGGCAATGGAGCCAACAAACTGGAGATGGACTTTTTGGCTGACATTTGGGTCACCTGTCCGGTCTGCCAAGGAAAGAGATACAACCGCGAAACCCTCAACGTGACGTTCAAGGGTCATTCCATCGCCGATGTTTTAGAAATGGACATCGCGCAGGCATTGCAACTCTTCGAAAATGTTCCCAAGGTTGCAGACAAACTTCGAACGCTCGTCGATGTGGGACTCGAGTACCTGAAACTCGGTCAACCGTCCCCGACGCTCTCTGGAGGTGAAGCACAGCGAATCAAACTCGCGCGTGAATTGAGCAAAAAAGAGACGGGCAAGACGCTCTACGTGCTCGATGAACCGACGACCGGTCTGCACTTTGCCGATATCGCGATGCTACTGAAGGTCATTCAAGGACTGGCTGATCGTGGTAACACCATGGTGATCGTTGAACATAACTTGGATGTCATTAGGGCTGCTGACTGGATCATTGACCTTGGACCGGAAGGCGGTGCTGGGGGTGGCACCATCGTCGCAAAGGGCACCCCAAAAACCGTCGCCAAATCCCGAAAAAGCTACACGGCCAAAGCATTGGCGAAAACGCTGGGAAACCAAAGCAAGTCACACAAACAAACCTCAAAACAAAACAACTCCAAGCAATCATCACCTCCTAAGTCACGAAACCATCTACTCGTGGAATCCGCGTCTGAACACAATCTCAAGTCGGTTGATGTTGAGATCCCTCGAGACGCCATGACCGTTTTCTGCGGACCAAGTGGAAGCGGTAAAAGTTCTCTCGCGATGGATACAATCTACGCAGAAGGCCAGCGTCGGTACGTTGAGTCACTCTCGTCCTATGCGAGACAGTTCATTGGTCAGGTTCAAAAACCTCGCGTCGAGCGTATCGAAGGTCTATCACCTTCAGTTGCACTGGAGCAGAAGAATCTCGGACACTCGCCTCGCAGTACCGTGGGAACGGTCACTGAAATTTACGATTACCTGAGAATTCTTCTTTCACGTTTGGGCACCATGCACTGCCCAGCCTGTCACTGCCCTGTGGGAACGCAAACGCCTGATCAAATCACAGAAAAGATTTTACAACTCCCAGAGCATACCAAAACGCTGCTGCTGGCCCCGATGCAGGTGCAACCCGGCGAAGCGTCAACATTGACTTGGCAAACACTTCGCGCAGCGGGATATACCCGCGTTCGAATCGATGGAGAAACCCATCCGCTTGAGAATGCTCCGCCGCTTGACCCGCGAAAGAGGCAGCGTGTTCAGGTCGTCATCGATCGTTTAGTGATTCGTGAGAGTGAGCAGTCACGGATAAGCGATAGTGTGGAGCAAGCACTCTCGCTCGGCGTCGGTGAATTGCAACTGGCCATTGCCAACCAAGAACGCTCCGAGTCTGACTGGGACGAAATCAGTCACAGCCAGCACCTCGTGTGCGAACAATGCGGACGAAGCTTCCAAGAGC
This sequence comes from uncultured Rubripirellula sp., assembly GCA_938045805.1. Taxonomy (GTDB): domain Bacteria; phylum Planctomycetota; class Planctomycetia; order Pirellulales; family Pirellulaceae; genus Rubripirellula. The sequence continues at coordinate 33,739 of CALIBL010000048.1, forward strand.
TAACTCCCCACCATTTTTCGTTTAACACTGCGATCGGCTGGTGCTCGGATTGCGAGGGATTGGGCACGCAAACCGGAACCAATCCGACCGCACTGATCAGCAACGCTTCGGCTTCGCTGAGTGATGGTGCTGCTTTGCTTTGGCCCAACGTGGATGCCCGCTACTCGCGTGCGATGCTACGAGCGATGGAGCGTCAGTACGGCATCCCTACTGAGGTTCCGTTTGATGATTTGACGGTCGCTCAACGTCGGATTCTCTTTCGTGGACTTGGTGACCGCTGGATCTCCGTTCACGCCTCGGATGTTCATGGTGAGCAACCCAGCAGCGCAGCGACACACAAACCAAGTCAAGGTGAAGCTCCGCTCTTTCGATTTCAATTCAAAGGCTTTTACCCCGCGTTAGATGAAGCATCTCGATTGAACCCAACTCTCCGCGGTCGACTGGAACAATTCACATCGGAAATCGACTGCGCTGCGTGTGACGGATCGCGTCTTCGGGATGATAGTTCCGCAGTCACATTCCACGGACACACCATTGCCGATTTTGTTCAACTCCCATTGACGAAACTGCTTGACGTGGTGAGCGCATGGAAACTCGATCGCCGACAGAAAAAGATCGCGGGAGAGTTAGTCAGAGAGATTAAATCAAGGGTGCAGTTTTTGCTCGACGTCGGTCTTGGATACCTCACGCTGCATCGAGGCGCGGCGACGTTGTCCGGCGGCGAAGCTCAAAGAATTCGCTTGGCTGCTCAATTGGGTAGCGGGCTCTGTGGTGTCCTGTATGTTCTTGATGAACCCACGATTGGACTACACCCTCGCGATAATCATCGCCTGATTAGCGCCATGCATCGACTCCGAGACTTGGGCAACACGCTTCTGGTGGTGGAACACGACCATGATGTGATCAATAGCAGTGATTACGTCTGCGACTTTGGTCCTCGAGCAGGTCGCCTCGGTGGACGAATTGTTGCACAGGGACCTCCCACTAAACTTTCACCTCTCGAAGACTCCGTCACCGGTGGATACCTCAATGGCACCAAGTCGATCCTCGTGCCGGCACAACGGCGCCCCGTCTATTCGCCCACCGGATCGGAGATGGTCAACTTTCTTCGAGTTAACGGTGCAAAAGAAAACAACCTAAAGAACATCGACTTGGATCTTCCACTCGGTGTCTTCACAGTCATCACCGGCCCTAGCGGAAGCGGTAAGAGCTCGCTCATCGAAAAGATTGTTTACCCGGCATTAGCTCGTAGACTACACCGTAGCCGCGTTCAAATTGGACGTCACGATGCAATTGAAGGCCTCCGTTACCTCAATAAGGTCATCCAAGTCGATCAATCACCACTGGGCAATAGCCCCTCAAGTAACCCAGCCACCTACACAGGTTTATTCGACCACATCCGTCAAGCATTTGCTGAAACCCCTGATGCTGCTGAACGACGACTCACGGCACGACATTTTAGCTTCAATGTTGCCGCAGGTCGTTGCGAAACGTGCGAAGGCACAGGGCAGCTGAGAATCGAAATGCATTTCCTACCTGACGTGTGGGTAACCTGCGAAGAGTGTCAGGGGAAGCGATACAATGAGGAGATTCTCGAAGTACGACTGCACGGCAAGTCAATCGCTGAAGTACTTGAGATGCCATGTTCCGATGCACTTGAACTGTTCTCCAAGCACTCCAAGATCTCATCCATTCTTCAAACGCTCTGTGATGTTGGGCTCGATTACGTCAATTTGGGGCAGTCAGCCCCGACACTATCGGGTGGTGAGGCGCAGCGAGTCAAACTAGCCGCTGAACTCAGTCGCCCAGGAACTGGAAACACTCTCTACCTGCTCGATGAGCCGACGACCGGATTGCATTTTGACGACATTCAAAAGCTACTTAATGTGCTCCAACGCCTCGTTGACCTTGGGAATACCGTGGTCTTAATTGAGCATAATCTGGATGTGATCAAATGCGCCGATTGGGTGATCGATATGGGACCTGAGGCTGGAACAGAAGGTGGAGAAATCATCTTTGCGGGGTCACCGGAAGCACTCGCCGCAACAGCACCAAAGCGGCGTTCGAAGAACTATTGCGGCAGTCATACGGCGCCTTTTCTCGCGCGAGTCCTGCCGGACTCGGAGCAGCCACGACGAACCAAGAAGGACCCGAAAAACCAAGTACGAGAACTGCAAAAGACGTCGAAACCGAAACGCAAGAAAGCTCCCATCAAGTCCACTCAAAGTAATCCAAGCCCGACGCACCAACTCCAACCTTGGAAAGTGATTGGCAAAAAGTGGCACCTGCTTCCAAAAGGCTTTCCCACTGGTGCCAAACCAAATTGGAGTTTCGACCTGCTTGAGACCCTACTGCATGAACTCGAGAAACTCACCGGCGGTTCTCCAATCCAATGCGTTAGCGAAAAAGCTCTCGGCTTCAATCTTCCCAACCCAGAGACCGATGCCCACTCGCCAAAATCTCCGGTAATTGTCGAAACCAAACACATCGTCTCTCTCAGGATTCTATTTCTGGGGGATCTCACTCAACTCGACCAAGAACTGATCGCCAAACAGAAGGTTCCGTGCCGGATCGTCGAAGAAAGTAATACCGATGCCCCCCATCGAGGCCAGAGCTTGGAAATCGAACTGACCGATGCGAAACAACTGCGCAGCCGATACCTAAAGTCACTTTTTAAGGCGTATTTTGACGTTCGGTAAAAAACCGCAAAGTGACCTCAAAACCAGAGTCCAAATCAGCACTACAGCGATATACTAGCCGTATCGTGGTCGGCACCGCTAAATTGTTGTTGGCGGCATCAAGCGAGCCTGTGGCCGATGATCGTCGCGGGTTTGACAATCCTGAGACTTCAATGACCGTGGGCTTTCAATCACCTTGAGCCTAAGCACCGAAGAGGGAATCTGCATGAGTGAATACGACGTGTTCAGCGATGACTTTTACGTCACCATGAACCTCGCGACCGAAATGGACTTACCACAAGGTCGAGAGTCTGTTCTGCACTACTTCGAGCAGATCCGCCGTCGATTCCCGAAAATGCAGAATTTCTACTCCCGAGAGAAATCTGAGTTTGTTCTTGAAGAGGAGAAGGAGGCGGGTGCTTATCGTTGGGTTTCACTCGAGAAGAAGCGAGTCAACAGCGGAGTGGTCAACCCCGACTCATACGATGGCGCTATTGAGCAACATCGCGACGTGCTTGAGCTTGTCCCATTTGAACTGTCAATTAGCCCGCTGGATTGCGAATCACTGAGTTTGATGTTTGGGTTCGATTTTGCTTTTCGCGGAAATCATAACGAGCTTCTCATGGAGGCCATTGGCGTCTCCCCCGGCCTCGAACCGCTGATGTCCGCTCCGAATACGAAACTACTTTCGGCGGAGCCATCTCTGCAGTTTGCACTCGATCAGGATTGTCGCACCCAATGTCGTGTTAGCTTCGAAACTCGTACTACCGCGTACCAAGTGCGAACCGATGACTTCGGAGAGGACCAACTGAGTGTCTACTTAACGGTACGCCGTTACGATAGCTTGGATGCGAATGAATCCTACGCGGACGAACTAATGCGGCTCTCGGCCTTCGGTCGTGATTTAGTAGATGACTACTTGGTCCCCAATGTGCTGCGACCACTCCAGCAAGCGATTTCATTGCGGTGAGTCACTTTGGATCGAGCGTAGTCGCGTAGCACTACCGAGGCGGCGTTCAGCTTGAACTCATAAGGGTGAGCGTCAATCTGCTGTAGCAACCTGAATCATTTTCCCTCGCGTAGGCGATGACCTAGAAAATCATCAAGTTCCGTAATTGACTCGATCAGCTTCACCGTCTTTTCAACGTCGTACTGCACCCGCCTGAACGTGATCGACTCTTGATCAAAAATCACGTAGCAGCTTCGCGAGTCGCCATCGCGAGGTTGGCCAACGCTGCCAACGTTAATCATGTAGCTCTGCTGATCTCCAACGAGTGAAAATCGGTCCCCCAACTCCGTTGGCCGACTGAAACGGTGATCCGCAGAGAAAACACCGGGAACGTGCGTGTGTCCCTGGAAGCACAGTCTCGAAAAGAGAGAGAATAGCTTGTCCATTTTTTTCGGATTCTGAACATCTTCAGGAAAGACGTATTCATTGGTGGGCCCCCGAGGCGAACCGTGCACAAACACAACACCCTCCTCCTGAATCACCCTAGGCATCTCGCACAAGTACTCCATCCGCCGATGGGCAGCCTCCGCCCCATCGCTCGGTGCCTGAAGCTGTTCGCGTGTCCAAAAAATTGCGCGCTCCGCAGTAACGTTAAACCCCTCAGGATCAAACAACGCACTGCTATCGTGATTACCTAGAATGGAAAACTCAAACTCCATCACGCGATCAAGACATTCATTGGGATTGGGGCCGTAACCAATGACATCTCCCAAGGAAACGATCCGATCCACCTCGAAACGCTCGATATCTTCGAGGACCGCCTCGAGCGCTGGTAGATTACCGTGAATATCGCTAACGATTGCTGTTTTCATCCCAGTGATCTCGGCGTCCCTGCTTGATTCGACCTACAAAATGAATTTAGACAACGATCTCAAATTCCGTTTCCGTTTTAACGCTTACCGTCCATGCTTAAGCCGATCGCCCAGTGCGTCGGACAGCTCAGCCTCAGCGTAGATCTTACTCGCGGTCTTTTCGATGTCGTATTCTACGCGACGATAGGTGATTGTTTTCGCATCGGTATCCAAGATGGCGTAGCAGGAACGATTGTCATCATCTCGGGGCTGACCAACACTTCCCACATTAGCCAGCACTTTCTCTCCAGTGAGTTGATAAACGTAATCGAACTCATCGGGAGACAGGAACTCGCAACCTGTCGTAAAAACACCTGGCAGATGGGTATGCCCCATGAAGCAATAGTTGGTGACCTTACCGAAAAGGATTTCCATTTTCCTTTGATCAAAGACAAATTCCGGGAACACATACTCATTGGTCGGGTCACGTGGCGAACCATGAACGAATTTGAATTCACCCTCATCCACTTGGCGAGGCAACTCACCTAAAAAATCCCATCTTCCATTGACGATATTCGGAGATCCGGGCCCACTGTCGAGCCGATCTCGTGTCCAATAGATGGCCTGCAACGCCATTGGATTAAATCCATCTGGATCAAAGAGGGCAGCTTGGTCATGATTACCGAGGATGGTCGCTTTGCATCGTTGCATGACTAAATCCAAACATTCGCATGGATTGGGACCGTAACCGATGATATCACCGAGGCAGTATATTTCGTCTACCGACGAGCGTTGAATATCCTCCAAGACTGCCTCGAGGGCCTCGAGATTCCCGTGAATATCGCTGATGAGAGCTCGTTTCACTACAATTTCCCGTAATATGTTCGTAGCACCGCCACCGGGTCATTAACCCCGGACGCCCGAAATCGTATGGGGCACCAATTTTTCCTCGGAACTTCCTGAGAAAATTATGACAGATGCAATCGCTGCTGACCATCGCACTCCAAAACTCCAGCTCGCTATTGAAACCACGGGTCGGTGTGGCTCCATCGCGATTCTCAGGGGCCAGGAAGTCCTCCAAGCGACGAACCTACCGGAGACCACGCGAACAGCCGCCTCGCTGGCAGTTTACCTCGACGAAATACTAGGCCGTCACCGAGACGGATCACAGCCCATCGAACTCGTATCGGTTGCAGACGGACCCGGATCCTTTACCGGTCTTCGAATCGGTGTGACCACAGCGAAATCCCTCTGCTACGCACTCAAAGTCCCCTTGGTGGCCGTCGACTCACTCGCTGCGGTCGCCACTGCAGTCTTTCACGACAATATCGAGGCGCAATCGGTTTGCGTCGGACTTGATGCCTACCGACAGCAAGTATTTGCAGGTTGTTTCGGGCGGAGCGAACTGCTGGGCACCCCAGATCGTCTCGCCCCGAACTGGACGCCGCATCCGCCTCAGGTCAAAGTCCTCAGTGCTTCACAGTGGGAAGCTTTCCTGTCCGAGTTAGGGCAGGCCAACAACAGGGAAACGACAGCGGATGGAATAGGTTCCACCACCGACTTGCGCTCGATCAATCCAACAGAATTAAACGCCGGGGTAACTCAGTTTCGAAGCGATACTCAAGCATTTCCTCCTGCAGGGATCTCCGCTAGCGCGCGCGAGCAATGGTTTGCCGCTGGCGATGAAAAACCGTTTCAGCAATCGCGACTAACGATGCTCCGCAGACGCTGCGATGCGATTGGTGTCGGCTTGCTTGCGGCTCGAGCCTTCAAACAGGGTCTCACCACCGATCCACTTGCATTGATCCCTCGATATCTCAAACCGAGCGCTGCCGAGGAAAAAGCACAACAGGAACCCGCGTGATCCTGAAAGGGTTAAACCATCTCTCGCAGTTGCCGAGTCAAATCCGGAAACGCCGCTCGTACACGCGTCCAATTTGGGATCGCCTTGGTGCCACCCGGATCATTCCGAAAGACGTCAGCGGCCTTGGTGATGCAGTCCGCGAATCCGTCAATTGCCAGCTCTTCACCGTGACGATCATAGGCAAGATCGTTCACAATCGCATCGGCCGCATACTGGCGAACGCAGTTCTGAGCAACGCGAGTGTATGAGGCGCGGAGGGTATCGAGCGTCGAAGGGCTCAGTTCCGTACCTTGACTTGCCAGCGTCCGGTAAATCGTTGTCAAAATATCCACGGCCATGCGCATCAATCCGGCCTTAGGATCATCAAGTGATAAGGTCTGATGCTTGTGCTCATACAAGCGGCAAAGATCTGTTTGGCAGACCCGCTTGAGCGATGTATTCCGATAGACTTCAGCCAGGGTACCGACCTCGAGTCCCCAATCGCTCGGAATGCGATTCGTCCGAGCCAGGTTTCGTGTGAGCGAGAATTCGCCCGAGAGCGGGTATCGAAAACCGCCAAGAAAACGAACAAACTCGCTACTTGGAAAGACGGTCGATAAAGCACGAATTAGTGGGGTCACTAGCAATCGCACGACTCTTCCGTGCATCCGATCCGTCACGCGAGCGTAGTAGGCCTTACAAAACTCAAAGTCAATTGCCGGATGGACCATTGGTAGACACAGACGCGCAAGCAAAAACCGGTCATAGTCCACGATATCACAGTCATGCAAAACGAAAGTGCTCAATCGCGGATCATCGAGCAGGTAGCCAAACGCTGTCCAAACACTCCGGCCTTTTCCCGGTGTAGAAACCGCAATCCCATTATCAATCAACTCACCATAGATCGATTGAATCTCAGGCCCATCCGTCCAAAGCACTTTGGCGCGATCCCCCAGCGGCTGAATCTTGGCGACCGTCTCTTCATAGTCTGTACGCTCCGGTGCTACGCCCAAAGTCACGACAATGGTGTCGATATAATCCGCTTCGACCAAATGTTCGACGATCTGCCCAAATGGCTCGGCACGCATATCGCCGGCAGTCACCGGCAGCACCAGTCCGATTGGGTGATCCTTTGTCGCCTCACGTAGCATCGCTTCAAGACGATCAAGTGTTCCCGTCTGCAAATCATGAATCGTCGTAACTAAATCATGCTGATAAAAATCAGGCATCGGCCGGTGACCCTTTCTTCGGCAAGGAAATTGTGCGGTGACCCCACTACCCTAGCCGCAATCACGCTCTCCGAGAACTCCGCTGGTGTGATCCCGCGAAAGAGGGGTGAATTCACACCATTAAAAGCGGAGAGCGGAGTTAAGCTCGCCCTGTTCAAAGGTATGACCCTTGCCAGAGCTTAGCGCCTCTCCGGCTGGTTGCTCGCTCGTATCCTGGCGATTCGACGCATGGACGTGGGAATGACCGGGCAAACTCTCAACCGCCAAAGCCAAAGCGATCCCCAAGAAGAAAGCGACACTCAGTTTGCCGCGATCATGCTGATGAAAGGAAACCTCGGGCAACAAATCGGCCAATGCGATGCAGATGAAAAATCCGGCAGACACGGCCAAGCCCCATCCAAGCAAAGATGCGTTGGCAGGATTGTGATTGACTCCGAAATAAAAGAGCAGGGCGCCGGCGGGACAGGCGAGTGCAAAAACCACGTTCACTAACGCCTGATGAACCGACGACCAACCACTTGCTCGCATCGTCGAAGTGATGGTGAAAGCATCGAGAGGCTTGTGGAGGGCGATCGCCAAAAAGGTTCCCAGCCCCGCCAAAACCACGCCTGGATGCTTCGCGTCGGCGACGGTGCTTGCAGCAAGCGCGATACCGTCGATCAACGTGTGAACCCAAAGCCCAAAGAGAATACCGAGCCACCCCATCCAGCGATCTCCAGAGACAGCGTGGTCATGATGTGAATGGTCACAATGCTCATGATGATGATCGGTGCGACGCCGCCGTGGATTCTCGTGCTGCGAAACACCTGCCTCCGAAATCTCCCGCGAAACCTCAAGCTCGGGCACATGAGCTTCCATTGCCGTGGTTGCTGAGTGCCTCGTCTGTGGATTAGCACTCACCATCTCGACTTCACCGCAACAGGGCTGAACCAACTCATGCTCACCGGCGAGCTTCAATGGAGTCGCCTCGGCAAAACCATGAGTGTGCGGCGCGTGAAATGCTCTCAGCAAAACAAACATCGCAACGACCCCCGCGAGACATGCCGCCCCAGCCTTCGAAGCAGACCCCAGCGTCACCACCGCGTGCGGAAATAGATGCAGAAAGGCAATCCCCAGCATCAGGCCACCAACGAAACTGATGAGCAACTGAGTTCTCAAATGAGACATCCGAACCAATGACGGCAATTGCCCACCGAGCGTTGACATCAACACAATCAGCAGGCAGTAAACGGCAAGTAATGTCTGAAGAGTCATGGGAAATTCTTTACCGCCAACTGCCAAAGGTTCGTCTTTTACAAACGTCAAAGAAATTTACCGAACCTCGCTTCATTGCAAAGCGTAAGCTATTGCAATCGAATTGCAAATAGGCCACCATGTGGAAAACAGCTCCCAAAACATCCACCACAAGAACTAACCAAAGTGAACTCGGAACCCCACCTCAACCCGCGGGTCAATGAGAGATCGCCATTCAGTCCTTCAATGGAAATGATGGCCGAGGCACGCGCGGAAGTACGTGAACTTGGGAAACGCGCGACACCCGCGCGACTGACGACACTCCTATTTTTACGCTCACAAGCCCGACCGGCCAGTCATGCGGAGGTCTCCAGAGCACTGGAACCACTCGGCTTCGACAAGACGACCGTTTTCAGAAACCTGAATGACCTTTGTGAATGGGGCTTAGCCCAGAAATCGGAACTCGGCGACCACGTGTGGAGATTTGAACCAAGTCAATCCGGTTCACATCGCAGCAAGCACCCTCATTTCGTGTGCGTGGATTGTGGAACCGTCACCTGTATGGATCAAATTCAGCTCACTCGCGGCAGCCTCGAAACCAGCCGCGACATCGGCAAGGTCACAGAAATTTTATTACGTGGGCACTGCAATGACTGCAATTAGCAGAGCTCACCGTTGTTGAGAATTCGTGAAGTTTTACGACGAAAACACTTTTTGATATAGAGATAACCACCGCCAAATACTTACACTCACATCGCAGGTAAGAGTTCTTGGCACCCCCGCAATCTGGTCGACACCTTACTCGCTCAGCTTGAATCGTCCTCCACCACCATCACCTAAGAGTTTTCTTCAACACCTACAACTCGGCACGGCTCACTTTAGTATCGTGGAACGAAATACCGCCCGCATCGCTCTACTTGCCTACCTGATTGGTGGTTGGCTCGCTCCATTGCTGCACACGCACAGCGATGGAACAAGCTGTCATCACCAACACCGGTTAGTCGTACAGCAGGCGAGTTCGCACGAAAAGCATTGTTGCGACCACCAAAAATCTGACAAACCTTCATCCTGCCCATCAAAAGCGTTCCACGAGACCGCAAATTCAAATGATGCGAAGGTATCGTCTGAGTTGAGCGAAGATCACGACGAACATCTTGTCTCAGGCGATACTCCGCTTTCCGGACTTTGCGTGATCTGCTTGGCGCGAAATTCGGCTAAGCAACGACATCAAATCGGGTCGTTCAGTCTGAGGATTGATCAGCAAAAGCAATCGGTTGAGACAAACGATGCGATACATCAATCCAGTGTTCCCTCCGGCCATTTCTCTCGTGGTCCGCCCTCTTTTGTTTAGTCAGTGACCCAAAACACCCACAATCTTCAACGTGCCAGCCAATAACGGAGGGTGCTCAAGAGGACGCAGTACGCTGGGTGGCTTATTCATTCCCTTTGACTACAAAATCATTAGAGAGACATTCCATGGACACCAACCATTTCCTTAGCGGTCAGTGGCTGACTGCAAACCCCAAAACCCGGTCCATTCGTCGAGCGTTCACACTGGTCGAACTTCTGGTCGTGTTGGCAATCATTGCAATCCTTGTTGGTCTACTGCTGCCCGCAGTCCAAAACGCACGAGAAGCAGCCCGGCGCATCAGTTGCCAAAACAACCTGCATCAAATCGGAGTCGCGTTACACAGTTATCACAGTAGCTTTCGTCAACTTCCAAGTGGATGGATTGCCTCGGATGAAGATCACCACGAACCAGGCTGGGGTTGGGCTGCAGCCATCCTTCCTCAAATGGAAGAGACTGCGACCTACGGGAAAATCAATTTCTCATTCGCGATCGAAGAAGATCGTCATGAGCGAGTCAGATTAACGCCGATTGAAACCTACCTCTGCCCCAGTGACGTTCTTGAACCGATCTTTTACATCGCCGAGGGTGATGGCCACGAACATGATCACGATCATGACCACGGGGATGGCGATGAGGATGACGATCACGATGATGACCATGGACACGAAACCGAGCCGGGTGTGAACATCGATGACGTCGGACCCGAGTGGTTATTTCAAGTTGCAAAAAGCAACTACGTCGGCGTGTACGGAACCGAAGACATTCACACGGATCTTTACCACGGCAATGGCCTCTTTTACGGTAACAGCCGCCATCGTTTTCGAGACATTCTCGATGGACTCAGCCAAACCCTTATGGTTGGGGAGCGGAGTAGCCGCTTGGGCGGATCGATCTGGCACGGTGTGATTCACGATGCTCGTGAGCCCGCATCGAGGGTAATTGGTGCGGCAGATCACGCGCCAAACAGCCCAAGTGGACACTTCGAAGACTTTAACAGCAACCACGCTGCGGGTGCGCAATTTATTCTGTCCGACGGTTCAGTACGCTTGATCACCCAGTTCATTGACATGGACGTCTATCACGCACTGACAACTCGAGCGAACAAGGAAGTGATTGACGCCAAGGACTTCCAGTTCTGAGTCAGTCAATCGGCTACGACTCCAGTTGCATTCCACCGACGCTATCAACCAGGAGCACCCTTGGCAGTTTGCCTGCCAACTGCTCCATGCGTTGGTACAGATCTTGCTCTTCTCCCTCATCGGGGGTTTGGAACCCGAGCAGCACAATCGCCGCATCGCGAGAAGTCGCCTGAATCGCCTCCTCAGGCGATCCGGTTCGGTGAATCACCTCAGGGGTGAATTCAATGCGAGAAGCGGCTCCAAGCTCAACAAGATGTTGCCGTACGTCTTCAATCGCATTGGGGTTATCGACGAACCGAAGAACACGAATTGGGTTCGATCGCCATCCGGGATTCCGATGAAGGAGGTGAGCCAGGAGCAACATCAGCTCCCCGTTTTTCATCCCTCTCCACCAAACGTCAATCGTGCCACTGGGAATTTTCCAAGCTTCCTCGGCATCCTCTTCATCACGTTGCGACAGAAATCGTGCCGCTAAAACACTACGATTCATCCTCGTGATCAATCGAATATTACTACCGAAGTGTTCCGCCTTTGAAACTTCGTTTGGCCAACCCAGCAAGACCGTGTTGGTCCGTAACCCGCCGATTCCATGACACTGGATTAATGCCTCGATCCCACTGGATAACTTTTCGTGACACACAACCACGGGGAACGCCTCAAGCCCCTGCTTGGAAATAAACTTTCTCAACTGCCGCTCATATCGGTCACGCTTCACCGCGTCCGTTTCCACTTCACCCGTGACCACCTGAGCCAGTGACAAAATACCATGCCCACTGGTGAGCCAGTGTCCATAGATCGGTAGATGAGGTCGCGTCCATCCCGTCCCCGAAAAAGCCATCAAGATTGGTCGCCAGTTCTTTGGATGAGAGACCTCTGATTCAAGACGGAGGAGTGACTTCCTCGCTCTCTCAAAGACCACACCACTCCGGAGATCACCCCATCGAGATTCCACTTCACGATTCCGAATGAACCAGTGCAACCCGGCAACGAACAGGATTGAAACTAAAGCCCAAACCCAGCTAATCAAGAACATTACCAACGCGCAACCAAGAAATCCAATGAGCGAAGTCGACCAGTGACAATAGTGGAACGTGGGGCGATAACTGGGGTTTTTGGTCACCGCCTCATAGAAGGTTGCGAGGTTCAGCAATCCATAGGTGATCATAAAAAACATGGTGATGACGGGTGCAATCGCATTGAGGTCCCCTGGCAGGACGCAGAGCTGAGCGATGAGGAAGGTCATCACCGTTGCACGCCTTGGCTCGTTGGAACCACCACTCACAGTGGAAAAGAAATTCAGTGACTTAAAAACTTTGTCTTTAGAGAACGCTTGCAGAATCCTCGGTGCCCCCATCATGCTACCCAAAGCGGAGGAAAGTGTTGCTGCGAACACTCCCACCGTAATCAGCCAAGGCCAACACGCGACGTCGCGAACAATCATCGGTTCGTGAATTAAAGTTGTGGCATCTCGAGCACCGCTCAGAAGCACTGCCATCGAGAGATAAATCAGCCCCGTTACCGCTACCGAACTCAAGGTACCCAATGGAATCGAACGGGCCGGCTTCTCAAGGTCACCAGACATGTTCGCACCGGCCATGATTCCTGTTACGGCAGGAAAGAAAAGTGCAAACATCGTGTACATGTTGTCCCCACCCTCAAATGCTGAGCCGAGATTTGAGTCAAATAAGGACCATTGAAACGCCTGAAACGCACCGACGTAAAACGCGAGCAGCGATAAACCGAGTGCCGCCAAAATCACATACTGAACCTTGATGGTCCAACCGGCCCCCACAAAAACACAGATAAAAACGAGCAGATTGACAACGGTCGCTACCTCAACGAAGTAGCCACTGAGAGAACTAAAAGTTGCGGTTAAAGCTTCGGTGAAACCGATGACGTACATCGCAACCGAAATCGCTTGCGCGAGGAAAAATACGATACCGATTGCCCCGCCAAACTCGACACCTAGGCTTCGGCTGATCAGAAAATAAGCTCCGCCACCCTGAACGCGGGTATTAGTCGCAATCGCTGATAGAGAAAGGGTCGTCAGGACAGTAATGATCTTTGCGCAGAGGACAATTCCCACGGCAAGCCAAACACCACTTTGACCCACAACGTGGCCAAACCGCAAAAACATAATGACGCCAAGAATGGTCAACGTACATGGCGTAAAAACTCCACCAAACGTGCCAAACTTAGTTGCTGCCGTGGCATCTTCAGATGATCGGGAAAACAAAAATCGATTCCTTCTATTCGTTCAATGTGCTTCCGAATGATTGCACTTATCCAAGTCGATGGCTCAGCGTTTGAGAACACATCAACGTTCCCGTTCGTGAATTCCCATATTGGATGAATTTCCGCGTCAAGATCTCGAGGGCATGACCGTCCCAGTCAAACTCAGACCTACAACCGACTGGCGGTGGATATCATACTTCAGAGTAGGTAGTTCGACGTGGGATGGCACGGGGTCGTGTCGTAATTTATCCTTCCGTTTTGCCAAAAACATTCAAAATCAGCCAAGAACACCCGAAGACAAACAGGTCTAACCCCCTATCAACTCCACTGGAAATCAGATGCGCCGCGATTTTTTCAATCGACTCTCCCTCATGACCACGCAGAGTCTCATCGTACTTGTATTTGTATCTTTCCAAGCACACTATTCTTTGGCCAAAGCAAACTCACCTCAGGCTGATGATTACATCACTGAAACCAATCTCAGCTACCGCCCCGACTCACCTGAAGCATCCGTTCGCGATGCCTGCCAACTCGATCTTTATTATCCGAGGGAACAGAAAAACTTCGCAACGGTCGTCTGGTTTCATGGTGGTGGTCTTACGGGAGGTAAACGCTCGATTCCCAAAGCCTTAAAGGAAAACGGTATTGCGATCGCGACCGTGGATTATCGCCTCAGTCCCAAGGTAAAGGTAACAGACTGCATTGATGACGCCGCCGCTTCGGTCGCGTGGATTTTTGAGCATATTGAAAAGTATGGAGGCTCCAGGAAACGTATCTTTGTAAGTGGCCACTCCGCGGGTGGCTACTTAACTAGCATGATCGGTTTCGACGTCTCCTGGCTCGCTAAGTACGATATCGACGCTAACTCGATCGCAGGCTTGATCCCCTACAGTGGCCACACCATCACACACTTCACTGCGAGGAAAGAAATGGGATTGCGTGATACAACGCCACTGATTGACCGGCTCGCCCCCCTATTTTTTGTCCGTCAAGACGCTCCCGCCACGCTACTGATCACCGGTGATCGCGAGTTGGAGATGCTTGGTCGTTATGAGGAGAATGCCTACTTCTGGAGAATGCTACGTGTTGCAGGTCATCCCAACGTCGAACTATTCGAACTCGATGGCTACAACCACGGACAAATGGCTGAACCGGCTCACCCGCTGCTTTTGAGGTTCATTCGCCGACAGCTGGCGACCAAATAATTACATCGTTGAACCAGCGACATTCCACTCAACTCGATCTGCACCCTGAATCGGCATGATCAGTCGTTAACACGGAGGTAGTGCGTTGCATTCATTGATGAAACCGCACGAAACTGATGCTGGCATGACATCAAGGATTCGGCGCTTCCCACCACCAAACGTCCGGTAGGACGCATGGCGGGAACAATTCGGTTCAAAAGCACTTCTCTTGTTTCCGGCTTGAAATAAACCATCACGTTTCTAAGCAGAATTAAATCGAACTCGGGTAACGTTGGCCATGTTCCAGCAAGACTAAATTTCTGCCACTGCACCATCTCGCGCAAAGTCTGCTTCACACGCCATGCACCATCATGCGGTTCAAAAAAGCGATCTAGACGCTCCTGACTGACACCTCGCGAAACTTCAAATTTTCGATAGATACCTTCGGCGGCCGCCTGCAGGACTTTACCGGAAACATCACTACCCACGATCTGCACTCGCTTAGTGAGATGTGGAGCGATCTCGGAAAGCAACATCGCGATGCTGTAGGCCTCTTGACCTGTACTCGCGCCAGCCGACCAGACACGTATGTCTCGCCCCGCTTTCTCAGCCTCAATACAAATGGCTGGCAGAATCTCTTGCTCGATCTGCTGAAAGGGCGCTTGATCTCGGAAGAAGAAGGTCTCATGTACCGCCAAGACATCAACCACTTCATCCCAAAGACGCACGTTATTTCCTGCGTGCAAAGACTGAATCAGACCATGCAGGGAGTCAAAATTGAATGTGTCCACCAGTGGTGAGAGTCGATTCACCACGAGGTATTCTTTGCCGACCGACAGAGAAATTCCAACGCGTTGGGAAAGCATGTTCTGGACAAGACCGAAGTCTTCTTGGGACAGTGTCATTTTTGATTCGTTCTCTTGATTCATGCCCCCACCCTCAAGTAGGAGCCAATTTTTTTACCGACCAATTCAATCGGCGTGACATGGTTTGCTAATCCGGCAGCAACGACGCTACCGGGCATCCCCCAAACAACGCTGGTCGCCTCGTCCTGGGCGACTACAGCTCCCCCCATCTCTCTAATCGCTCGGCAACCGTCCCGACCATCGTGCCCCATCCCGGTTAACATCACCCCAAGTACACCGCCAACCACCTCATTGGCCGCAGAGCGAAAAAGGACATCAGCGGATGGGCGACAGGAATTAACCGGATCAGAATGATTGATTGCAGTGATGTATCCGGTGGACGATCGATTCACTTCAAGATGATTTCCCCCCGGTGCAATCCGAATCATCCCCGGCCGCAGGGCCTCACCGTCAACCGCTTCTTCGATATCTAACCCAGTTTCTTCCGCTAGACGGGACGCTAAGTACTTGGTGAACATCGTTGGCATATGTTGCACCACGAGAATGGGTTTTGTCAGCAATGTCCTGAGTGTCGAATCGTGGAAGAGGGTCGCCAGAGCGGCTGGGCCGCCGGTACTGGCAGCGATCACCACCAACTCAATCGACTTGGTTTGCGTCGGCATGACCGGCGGAAGCTCGCTGGAATTCGGTCGTGCAGTGACGGTGCGACCGCGATTACAAAGCCATTTGAGCCTCGGTGCAATCTGGTCGCGGATTACATTTTTACCTGCCTGAATATCACTCATACGAGCTCCACCCGGCTTGAAAACGAAGTCCTTCGCACCGAGAAGCAACGCGTCTGTCGTCGCCTTCGCACCACGTTCAGTCCGGGAACTGAACATCACCACCGGAACTCGGGTGCCCTCAGATCGCATGATTCTCAACATCTCAAGGCCGTCCATCCGAGGCATCTCGATATCCAACAGAACCACGTCAGGCTTCTGCTTTTCGATCTGCTCGAGCCCCTCTACGCCGTCCGCAGCACCTCCAACAATGGAAAATCCTCCGACCGACTCAAGGGTCGACTTGATCACGTTGCGAACCATCGATGAATCATCCACCGTCAAGACGCGAATGCTCTGCAGCGATGCAGGTAACCTACTGCTTATCTCCGTCTCTGCTTTTTCGCGACTTGAAAGCTGCGGCGAATCAAGTTTCTTCGACTTTGAAGCAAGTTGTTCGGAGTCTCTGCGACTGTCCAACTTGTGTTCGTCTGTTTGTTGATGATTAACACCTGCGTCGGAAGTCATTGTTGAGCTGGCTGATGCAGATGCAAGAATCCCAAGAGCTGTCAATTTCTTCGTGATGGCGCCCGGAGTACACGGCTTCACAAGGTACTCATCCACTCCAATTCTCATTGCTTGACCGATCCTCTCGGAATCGGCGATGCTGCTGATCATCAATAACGGCATTTTTCGATAACGCACCGCACTTCGCACTTTGGTGGCGAACTGAACGCCATCCATTTCGGGCATTTCCCAATTCACGGTGACAATATCAAAGGGTCCTTGCTCGTTGAGAATTCCCCAAGCCTCTGAACCGTCCTGTGCTTCAATCGTCTCAAAATCGAGACTGCGCATGATTTTGGCAATGATCCCCCGAATCGGTCGTGAGTCATCAATTACCAATGCACGCATCATTTCACCTATGGTTCACCCTGCGACCGACGCAGTAGACCACTCCTATCTATTTCTTTTCGAACTAAGAACGCGTCTGCGACGCCGTTGTCACCGTGCTTTTCAAATTTTTGATCAATCGTGATCTCTGACTCTTCTTACCAATCGTCTTCAACCTTCGTTAAAGATCATTGATCCTTCAAACTGTGCTAAATAACTCTGAGCAGACACCCAATGCTCAGATGCTGCCTGTTGCAACGAGGACGCGACAAGCTGGGAGCCGTTGACCAAGCCGCATCGGAAAAGATGATTTGGCACGGCTGGAAAACCTGACACTTCCATTCTCCACTACCTCTCTCGGTACTCCTCCACTAGTCGCTGTAAATTGGATGCCATTCTTGATAGATCCAAGGCGGCTGCCTGAGTATTGGATGCACCTTCAGCAGTGCTTTGCGCAGCCTGGGCAACCTGGGTCATATTTTGTGCGATCTGCGCGGTACCGGCGGCCGACTCCGCAAGGTTGCGACTGATTTCCGAAGTGGTGCTTGTCTGCTGCTCCACCGCGCTTGCGATGGTGTTTTCCTGCTGACAGATTGAATCCACGATCCCAGTGATGTCGCCGATCGCTTCGACCGCTCGTAGGGTATCTTCGCGAATTTGCTCAATCGAGTCGCGAATGTTATTTGTTGCCGCAGCGGTTTCTTTGGCGAGCTCCTTCACTTCACCGGCAACCACGGCAAAGCCTTTGCCCGCTTCGCCTGCTCGGGCTGCTTCGATTGTGGCGTTTAGAGCAAGTAAATTGGTCTGTTCCGCAATCGACGTGATGACTGAAACCACTTCACAGATCCTCTGGCTACTGGCTCCCAATTGGTGAATCGAAGCATCTGCGGACTTTGCCATCTCCACCGCACGGTTCGCAACCACTGCCGCATCTCCGGCGCTCGTTGCAACTTCTCGAACCGATACGCTAAACGTCTCGAGGCCGCTAGAAACATTACGGGTGTTCTCGCTGACGTGGTCGGCGGCCTCGCTCACCACGCGGGCTTGTGCTGTTGTCTCTTCGGCAGCCGAGCTCATGTGCTCACTAACACTCGACAATTCTTCGCTCGCCGATGCCAAAGTCTGCATATTGTCGCCAATCGCTCGTACTAAATCCTGCTGCCTGCGGTGCTGTGCGCTGAATCGTCGTGAAATCCCAACCGCGACCAGTCCAACCAGAGCAGACGAAACGCTGGTTACGATCAGTGTGAACCAAAAGATTTGCTTGGTGGGTTTCTCGACGACCTCCACGGGAACTTCTGAAACCAAAGCCCACGTGACTGGTTTTCCTGCGCTGGTCGAATGCACGACAACACGACCCCAACTTTGCAGCGTTAGCTCACCTGTCCGTCCAGGATAGCGTCCCACACCGGACTGATTTTCTTCGCCAAAAGGCTCGCGTGCACCCACGGTGTCCACTCGCGTTTTCAAGAGTCTGGCTGCATACCCCTCAGTATCTTGGATATTGTTCCGCATCAGATGGTCCGAACCGACGACGAACACTTCACCACGCTCGTCAGAGAGATTCCCAGAGTGCATGATCTCATCGATCTGCGCAATGGGCATCTGGAATACCGCTACCCCTATTTTTTCACCTCCGCGAAAAATTGGAGATGCAATAAAACTTGCTGGGTCGCGATAGCTTGGCTCGTATGGTTGATAATCTGTGAAGGAGACGTAATCAGACCACCCTGACCCCTCAGCCTCCTCAAAGACATCTGCGAGATTCGTACTTGAAAATGGACCTCGACGCATCGAAGTTGCAAAATCAGCCTCTTTGCATACCGAGTACACCACGGCACCGGACTTTGCATCGATCAAAAACAGGTCATAAAACCCAAACGTCTCTCGATAACGCCGCATCTTTTGATGGTACTTGCGATGCACGTCGCTGTACTGAGTTCCATCGTTAGCCGCATCATAGAGATCCTTTGAACCAATAGGATATTGGTTTTGAGCAATATATTGATTCTGTAAATAAAGTGCCCTCGAATCCATCGGCTGAACAATCGCATCAACCGACGGCAGTTCTCCGGTCTCTTGTTTGTATCGCCCCGCAAACTCAGTTGAATAGAAGTCCTTTAGGCTTGATCGCAAGTTGGTTTCGTTTGCATCGAGGTTCACCCCCGCTTCGCCATCGAGCTGTTGATATGCTGAGGAAAACTCGTTCATCGCTTCAACCACCATCAGATCGTCGCTAAAGATCCTAATCTGGTCGTGTATCGTTTCGAAATACCGTTCGATCTGCACTGACTTTGAGTATCGATTTTGCTCGAGCGTCTTTGCTGCCTCAGTTGCCAACAGACCAGAGACGTATTGATAGATCGTTATCCCCAAGACCAATAGGGGAACGATTGATAGAAACAAAAGGGTGATCAATAGCTCGCCGGTGACTAACGCTATCCAGCGTGCCAACCAACCGTCTTTCTTATTCGACTGATTCATGATCATGCTCATTGGAGATCCTGTTCAACTTGTTGAACGATTTGGCTAAGGGAACGCGAGCCTTCCGCATCATCCTCTAGCAATAAAGATTTTGCTGACGCTGAATTTCTTAATTCAAGCAATTTTTCAACCCGTAGCATCAACACCAAGCGGTCTGATAATTTGACCACTGATTGCAAACGGTCTGAAACAACTCGGTCCAAGTGCTTGGGAACTGGCTCGAAATCCCCATGATCAGGGCTGATAACCGGACCCATCTCGCCCACTCTCAAGCTAATAAGTTCGCTTCCAACCGACACAATGAGGTGAAAGCGTGCGACCTCATTCACATCAGGTACGTCCAGATGCAACCACTCCATCGTGTCGACCACGGTAAGGATTTGACCTCGCAGATTGATCAAGCCAGAGATCGTCTTCGCGGAACTTGGCACCGGTGTAACCGGAACATCACTCACGATCTCGCGAATGTCACCAACCTGTACCCCGCACATTACATTTCCAACAGAAAAGGTGCAGAAGGCATTGAGATCATCGGCATCAAGCAAAGCAGGTTGGATCATCGAGCATCCCCCATCGTTAGACGGTACTGCGTCTCTAAATCGAGCACTTCAACCACACGTCCTCGAACCAGAACAAACCGACCATCGAGCTCAGTTCCACCCACGCCCGAACCATCGGCTTGATCCCGCCTCTCTTCGAGACTCATATCAATCACGTCATTGATTTGTTTCACCAGCACCCCAAACCGAGTGCCATCGTGCTGACAAATGATCAGAGGAGAAGTGCCTTTTCCCTCTGATTCCCCATAGGCGTTGTAAAGCGAACAAATGCGAAGAACCGAACCGCGGTAATTAGAAACAATCTGTGAATCGAAGACTTGAAGTCCTTCGATTGAGACCTCTTCAAGACGGTCCACTGAGTCCATACCAATGGCAACCTCGCGACCATGATCAACTTCACAAACGAGAAGCGTGCGATCATCAACGGCATCAATTGTCAGATCGAACGTCTGAGCATTGCTATTACCGGTGTGGACGGCACTCATGGCCTGCCCTGCACCCTCACTGTCAGTTAATCGTTCGCGCGTTTCCGAAATGTCTTCAATTCTGACCTGTAGATCGTGACTCAATCCCGCCATCCTCGCGATACCACTCACATCGAGAATTAAGGCCACCGCGCCATCACCGAGGATGGTGGCAGCCGAATAAGCGCCGATGGCTCTAATCGCTTTACCGATCGGTTTGACAACAATTTCCTGACCGTTAATCACCTCATCGACGACCAGTCCAAACCGCAACTGTTCGATCTGCAAGACCGCGACCTGCGATGAGCTCAGGCCTCCCTCAACTTTCCATTGCCCCGAAGAAGACAAGCTAGACTTTCCGGTGACCCCAAGGACATCATCAAGAGAAATCAACGGTAATAAACGCTCTCGAAGGCGACAGACAGGAACCTCTTGAATCCACTCAACCTGACTTTTATCTGCGAGCGTTAATACCTCGCGCAAACACGCTTGTGGGAGAGCAAAGACCTGACTTTCGACCCTCAAAATCAAAGCTGGCACAATCGCGAGCGTGAGTGGTAGACGGATGGTAAATTTTGTGCCAACATCGAGTTGGCTTTCAATGTGGACTGTGCCTCCAATACGCTCGACATGACTTCGGACCACATCCATCCCCACGCCTCGCCCCGAGATGGATGAAATCTTTTTGGCGGTGGAGAAACCGGGTTCAAAGATGTAGTTCAGAATCTCTCGCGCACCGGCATCAGCAGCTTGCTCTTTGGATACCAGACCGGAGGTGATTGCTTTGTCTCGAATCTTCTCAACATCGATCCCGCCGCCATCATCCATTACCTCGATGACCACCTGCCCGCTCTCATGTTGCGCTGCTAAACGTACGACACCTTCAGCCGACTTCCCCTTACGAAGTCGATCCTCGGCTGTTTCAACACCATGATCAACACTGTTGCGAAGTAAATGTGTCAGTGGATCTTTGATCGCTTCCAACAGCGATCGGTCTAGTTCCGTGGCTTCCCCTTCGAGCTCAAGCCGAACCTGTTTCCCGCATTCAACTGCCAGATCTCGGACGATCCGCCTAAATTTACCCCATATGCCACCAATGGGCTGCATTCTGGTCCGTGTGACTCGATCCTGAATCTCACTCGTGATTTGACTAATGCGGCTGGCAACTGATGTCAGTCGCGGGTCCGCTATACCGTCGCTACAACGAGATAAACTGTTTCGGGCTAGAACCAACTCACCAGCAAAATCCATCAGCTGATCAAGAATCTGAACATCAACTCGGATCGAGGACGGCTCAGCAGCACTCTCACTTGCTACGACCCTTTCTGGCACACCCTCAACGCTCGAAACGATCTCGGGCTCAACTTCACGGTCATCTAGGTCCCCTGCTAAGCCTGCCGCCACGTCCTTCGCGATCACTCCTTGGACGTTCTCGTTCAAAGGAGCATCGGTATCTACCACACTGCTATCTGCGGCACTTCTTTCTGCGGCAATCTTCTCTGCGCCGCTTGGACTCTCGGAGACATCTGACTGGAGGGACGCCCCACCTTCACGACTCAGCAGATCAGACAGGGTGCTGTGGACCACCCCAAAATCTTTCTCTCCTTCCTGACCGGTTTGCTCAATATTGACCAAAATCTCTCGGATTGCGTCAGCCATCGCGAGCAGTCCACTCGCGATCTCGGCGTCGAACAGCAGTTCTCCATCCCGTAGTCTCCCCAGCAACGACTCACCTTCATGGGCGAGTGCCCCAATCTTGGCGAAGCCGAAAAAGCCGCTTGAGCCTTTAATGGTGTGAACGTTACGAAAAATACTGCGTAGCCTGCTCTCATCGCGCGGATTCTCCTCCAGTGCAACCAGTTCCTGATCAAGTTGATCGAGGTTCTCGTCGCATTCTTCAAGGAAATCAGAAAGGAACTCGTCGTGTTCACCCATTGCTAGATTCCACGAACCTCCACACGCTTGCGTTCAACCAACAGCTAATTAATTCCCAAGAGCTACCTATCAAAATGCTCGTGGCTCCATAACTACGTCTCGCCCAGTGCGGTACGCGCGCAGCGCAACACCAAGCACCCAATACTCTGCGCCACGATAGGGTGCAAAAAGGTGTTGGAGTTTACGGACTAAGAAAGCAATACCTTTTGAGCAACCGATCACGCAAACTGAGACGGTTTAAAAAGAAATGCCAGATTTAACGATCGCAAGGGAGCTAGTCAGTCGAGGGATTAAACGCTCACCGGTACAACAGTAGCGATAACTTGCCCGTTTTGACTCAAGTACCGAGGTAAAAACTCTACGGACAACTAACCCGTTGCACCATCACAACGAACGTCCCTCGGCTTGCCAGAGCCCTAAAGCTGGGTTCTGCAGAAAATAGAACTCTTCGCCATCGGCATCATGGTGCCATCCATCGGTCAACTTCGAAACGTCGTACTTCTTAAGTAAAGCTGCTAGATCTCCAGCGGTGTAATTCACCGACTCAATTTCCTCGGCGGAAAGTTTTCCAGCAGCATAGACCACTTCGAATCGATTTTCATGGGACCCGTGAACTAGATGTGCCGCGGCCGAAGGATTCGCTGCGAGGTCTTCGTTTGCCTCAACCAGCTCCAAAATCTCAGCTTTCGTTCGATAGCCATACTTGCGAATCAGCCGATCAATCTCCTTGTCTTCGCCAAACTCCTCAACGGCAGGGCCGAGCACCGTCAGCCGTCCTCCATCGGCGATAGCGAGTCGACTTCGATAGATCGCCTTATTTCCAAGCCACGTGCTTTTGAACTCTGATGGGTCCAAATAAGCGACCACATGTTTCGGTGCTCGGTCCAAATGCGTGATATTGACCTGGCAGGCCAGCTCTGCGGCGTCGAAAAAAGTTTGATGATCGTCGCCGATGAAAAGCCCTCGCGTATGCAATTCTCCATCAGGCATCTGCTGGATGACGGTCAGTGCGTAGAGCAGTGGCATGTTCGAACAGAACTGATCCTGCGCGTAATTCAAAATCTGACGTAGCGGTGTATTGGCTTGCCCAAGAGTCTGCTCGATCCCGTAGACGGCGCTGAGGAAATGGCTTTCATTGATCCCTTCCTGGCCGCCGGTACCAACGAAAATATTTTTGTTGTAATTCGCCATACCGATCACCTCATGCGGCACGACCTGTCCCAGTGAAAAAATTAGATCATGACCCCCGTCCCGTAGGAGGCGGTTCACCTGTGCTTGCCACGGTTTCTGATACACTCCACCGGTCACCTCGGATACGTATTCACCAGGAACCGTACCAAGGGTCACAACATCTTCACGCCAGAAATGGGGTCGAAAAAGCTCGTGAGGGATTCCCGGAAACATATGATCCAGCTGATCAGGTTTCATTGGACTGTGAGTCCCGAGCGCTGGCATGATGTCTGTGACACGATCACCCAGCAATTCGTGAGAGAGCACCGTCAGTTCACCGGCACGGCTAAATAATCGGGTAGCGTCGGGCGGCAAAAGCAAAGCTCGCTCGGGAAGCCCCACCTTGTTGAAAGTTTCAGCCAATGCATCCCGCAAATCCTCAGTGGTCAGCGAGATATTTTTTCCGCCCTTGGCGTAATAGGTCGTCATGCTCAAACAATCACGTTAGATGGTCCACAAGTTGAATCAATCCACAGTACTCTTTTAACCTAACCCAAGATTTGCCGTAACGCCGATTGCCGTGAAATTTGATTCACGCAATCATCTTCGAGTCATCTCCTGCCCGCTTGACGACCTCACTTCCTAAACCTTCTGATACTCCAATGAATACGAAAGAAATCGAAGATCGAATCCCTCATCGCTCCCCAATGCTACTTATTGACGAAATCGTCTCGATCAGTGAGTCAGAAATCACCTGCAGAAAAACCTTTTCAGAGGACGAACCCTTCGTCCAAGGGCACTTTCCGGACTTCCCGCTCGTCCCTGGTGTGATCCTCTGTGAATGCTGTCTGCAAGCAGGAGCTCTTTTACTATCCGATCTCGCCACCTTGGACGGAGACGTCGTTCCAATCGCGACACGAATGGACGGGGTCAAATTTAAAAAGATGGTCCGTCCGGGTGACACGGTGGAAATCCACGCCAAGCTGGACGAGCAGATCAGCAACGCTTATTACATGACGGGCAAGATGACTCTAAACGGCAAGCTTTCCGTGCGACTTGAATTTGCCTGCAGTATCGCCGCGACTGCCAACGAATAGATTGATCCGAGAGCACCATAAAATGAGCAGCCAAGAATCCGAACGTCTTGCAACCGAGTACCTCGGTTTTGCCGATAACACCTATCTCGTGATGGGGGTCGCAAACAAGAAGAGTGTCGCTTACCGGATCGCCAAGCAGATTGAACAACTTGGAGGTCGCGTCATCTACGCTGTGCGCAGTGAGCAACGCAAGGAGAGCCTTGCAAAGCTTCTACGGGACCGTGAGATCATGGTGTGTGACGTTGAAAAGTCTGAGGAAATTGAATCGCTCGCGGTGTCATTGCGAGAGCGTGATGTTCGTCTTGCAGGATACGTTCATTCCATAGCATTCGCCGATTACCCAAACGGCATTCGGCCATTTCACGAAACCACGCGTCAACAGATCTTGCAGGCATTCGACATCTCCTGCTTTTCACTGACACACGTATGCAACGCTCTCAAAGATCTTTTCACTGAGAACGCATCGGTCGTCACAATTGGAATCAGCACCACACGCATGGCCAGCGAAAGTTATGGCTTCATGGCGCCGATCAAAGCCGCACTTGAATCTTCCCTCGCATTTCTGACCAAGTCATTCAGCAAATTTAGTCGCGTACGATTCAACGCGGTGGCTGCTGGCCTGCTCAAAACGAGTGCCTCGGCGGGCATCCCAGGCTACGTCGATTCTTACCTGTTTGCCGAAAAAGTGATCCCACGTGGCGAAGCGGTTCAGACCGACGAAGTGGCCAACACCGCGATCTTTCTCCTTAGTCCAATGAGTAGTGGGATCACCGCCCAAAGCGTCGTAGTCGACGCGGGAATGTCGATCAATTATTTCGACCAAGCAGTCATCGACGCGGTCTCCGCGGCCGACCTCGGTCACGGCGTCTGATGCTGCAATCTTTGGAATCATCTGATTTGCAACCCAACGATTGCAACCACATCGCCATCAAGCAACCTTGCCACCCAGTGGATGTGTCAAAATCGTCACAGCCGAAAAGTTTTCCTGCACGCGTGCTCAGCTTCAGCTGGGGAAGAAGCTACCGGCGGGGTGATTCGGCAGAAACCTGCACTCCGACTTGTCAAACGTCCTTCGCACGTGGCGTTCAGGCAGATATCATGTCGGCAATTATTCAGTCATTGCGTGGGTAACTCGCCCAGAGACTCAACACCTGAGCTTGGATCCAGTAACCCAACCATGACCGTAGCACGCCCGCTACCTTGTTCCAAC
The DNA here is from genome assembly GCA_938045805.1 of uncultured Rubripirellula sp. GTDB lineage: Bacteria > Planctomycetota > Planctomycetia > Pirellulales > Pirellulaceae > Rubripirellula. The sequence goes on from CALIBL010000048.1 coordinate 59,872, forward strand.
ACATCATCACGTGACAACGATTAACCGATGACGCAGCAGATCTATATCAACGGGGAATACTTTTCCAAGGAAGACGCGAAGATCAGTGTCTATGATCACGGTCTCCTCTATGGAGATGGTATCTTTGAGGGCATGCGCATTTACGGCGGTAAGGTTTTTCGCCTCCGAGAACATCTCCTGCGACTTTGGGAATCCGCCGCAGCGATCTCCTTGCCCATACCGCTGGATCTTGATCACCTTACCGCTGACGTCAACGAAGCGGTACGGAAGAACGGATTAGAAGAGGGATACATCCGACTGATTGTGACACGTGGTGCCGGCGCGCTTGGGTTAGATCCATTTCGTTGCAGCAACCCTCAAGTGATCATCATCGTCGACAAGATTACTCTGTACCCCGCCGAGCTCTATGAGAATGGCTTGGAGTTGGTGACCGCGTCCACGATTCGGAACCACCCAGCCGCACTCAGCCCCCGCATCAAGTCACTAAACTACCTCAATAACGTCCTTGCCAAAATGGAAGGTCTGAAGGCAGGATGCAAAGAAGCTTTGATGCTCAATCATCAGGGAATGGTCGCAGAATGCACGGGCGACAACGTCTTCATCGTGAAAGCCAACAAGCTCATCACGCCGCCCAAGGAAGCAGGAATTCTCGAGGGTATCACTCGTAACGCAGTATTAGAACTTGCAAAGAAAGCTGGAATTGAAACTGCAGAGGAACCACTCACACGCCACGATCTCTACGTTGCTGACGAATGCTTCCTGACTGGTAGTGCAGCGGAAGTCATCCCAGTGGTCATTCTCGATGGGCGATCGATTGGTGACGGAACCCCGGGACCAATAACCAAGCAACTTAACGACGCATTTCGCGCGCTGGTCAGACAGTAACGCCACTAACCGCGTACCGACTAGCATCACAGACGCCAACAAAGCAAATTCATCATGAAAGCTGTCTGCTTCTCGGGCGTCATGAAGGTCGAAACCTGCCAACTCCCGGACCCGCAACTCGAAACCCCTTCCGATGCAATCATCCGCATCACCACCGCAGGGTTATGCGGAAGTGATCTGCATCCGTACTACGGCCGTGAGAAAGGAATCGACCTTGGCACCGTGATGGGACATGAATTTGTCGGTGAAGTGATCGCAGTGGGAGCCGAGGTCAGCAACTACCAAGTTGGCGATCGAGTTTGCGCTCCGTTCACCACTAACTGCGGAAACTGCCCAGCTTGTCAAAGTGGTCTCACAGCACGTTGCACCGGCGGCGGACAACTCTTCGGCTGGCGTGAGGGGGGCATTGGCCTTCACGGTGGACAAGCGGAACGAGTCCGAGTTCCCTTGGCCGACGCGACGCTGATGCGAATCCCGGACGGCTTAACTGACGACGTCGCTATCTTGCTTGGCGACAACCTAACAACCGCTTATTTCGCCACGGACTTAGCCGCGGTTTCCCCAGATCAGACCGTTGCAGTCATCGGATGCGGTACCGTGGGACTTCTGGCGATTCAGTGGTGCCTCTCCCGTGGTGCAAAGACGGTGTTTGCTTTGGAGCCGAACCCGCATCGACGTGAAATGGCCGCGCACCTTGGCGCCTTGACCGCTTCGACTCATCAACAGCTTTGTTCGCTGATGAGGCAACACACCACTAACCTCGGAGTCGATTCGGTTCTCGAATTTGTCGGTTTACCAGACGCCCAACGAACCGCTTACGAAGTATTGCGTCCTGGCGGAACACTTGCCACCATCGGTTGCCACTGTACTCCAAACTTTACCTTTTCTCCCGCAGACGCGTACGATAAAAATCTTACTTACCGTACCGGTCGTTGCCCGGCGAGGTTTTACATGGAGAGCGTCCATCGCGAGAGCGTGGAACGAGACCTAGATCTCTCCTGGTGCGTGACCCACCGGTTTACCATCGATCAAGGACAGCATGCTTACGACATCTTTGCAAATCGCCAAGATGGGTGCATCAAAGCCGTGTTCACACTCTGAGTGATCAATCAGTCTGGCTGGTACTCGCCACTTACACCCACGCACTAATGAGACAGAATCGCTACAAATCGAGATCCGTCTGATCACTGCCTTCGCCAATCACTTGGAATGGTGTCACTGGCCCATGAGGGTGTGCCGAACCAGTCGTGCATCTCTTTCAAGAACGGCGCAACGATTTCAGGCCTCTCTTTGATGTGGCCACGATCCCCAGACTCAACCATCCAAACCTCAAGAGCATCACGAAGACGCGAGAGAGCTCGCTGGTGTTCGGGATCATCTGAACTCGCCAAATCGTTTATTTCATGCGGGTCTGCCTGATGGTCAAATAGCATCTCAGCAGGAAAAGGTTGCATTAGCCAAAGTGGAGCACCTCGAAGCTTTCCTTCCGCCTTAAGTTCACGCATCAACGGTTTAACTAGGAAGCACTTTTCTTTATAGCGATTGAGGGTCTCAAATCCGGCCCCCGGTGTGAAGTTACGTACATAGTGATAACGTTCATCGTGCACGGATCGCATCGTCACTTCCGTCTCATCAATACGATCCCGCGCCGCAAACGCATACCGTCTCGCTGGATCGCTCTGCTCGCCCAGAAAGTTTCGACTCTGCATCCCCATCGGCCGAGCAACTCCAGCGAAAGCGAGAGTCGTTGCCGTCAGGTCCAAAAGACTCACGATCCGATTGCTGACGACGCCACCTTTCTGTTCACTGGTAAGTCTCGGTAAAGATTTTGCATCGCGAACCACAAGTGGAACACGTAGGCCCTGATCGAAAGGCCAATGGATTCCCCTTGCCGTCAATCGACCATTGTCTCCGAAGAAAACCACGATCGTTCTGTCATCAACACCGTCCTCTTTGAGCCTCGCAAGGATCTGCCCGACCCGCACATCCGCCCCACTAACTGAGTTCAGATACCGTGCCCATTCCTGACGCACCACAGGATGGTCAGGGTAATAAGGCGGAGGCGTCACATTCTCTTCGGTCGCGATCTGCGGGTGCCACTCTTCACCAACCCATGGCACACGTTTTTTTTCGGCACTCTTGCGATCATAAATATCGTATTCAGCCTCTGGCAAATTGATCTGAGCAAAGAAAGGTTCTTTGCCCAGAAGATCCTCCCAACGGCTCGTGTCATACAACTCGCCCTCGTTCACAAAGTTCAAATCTAATTTACCAGTCCCAATGCGTTCCTGACCAAGATGAGTAATGTTGGCCGTGAAGTAGCCCGCGTCTCTCAAACGGTGAGTAATCGGACGCACGCCTTGTGGCAACCGAAAATCATCGTCCCGATGCGAACGCATATGGTGCGTGTCGGTCGTTGTTTGATACATCCCCAGCATGAAACAGGAACGACTTGGGGCACACACCGGCGAAGTAGCAAAAGCGTTGACGAAGCGAATGCCGGACTTAGCGAGTCCATCGACATGAGGCGTTTGAACATGGTTCTGCCCGTAACAGCCAAAATCATTCGAAAAATTTTCACCCACAATCCAAACAATGTTTGGCTGCTCTGGCGACTGCGACAAGCCTGGTTCTGAGTGCCCAATGACGACCGCTGAAAAGATCATCAACGGTGTTAAAAACCTGGCAACGCCTGTGCTGTGAGTTGTTCGCAACATGAAACCCTCGGAAACAAAACGCACAACTCCCAAAGCGCAAACGCAGTACGCCAAAAGCAATCGAGCGTCAAATCGGATGAAAGCTCCCAGTTTAATCGATTTCATTAGGTCGCGAAGAAGCAGAGAACCCAAGTTTTGCCCTCGTACTGGCTCTGAAAAGAGACAAAAACACTTCGGTAGTGAAATTTATTAAACAGTTCGGTAGAGGAACAACTTGCGTTTGCGGATATAATGGCGAGTTAGTGAAGATGCGGAACCTTGAGCCAAGCGCACAGAGACTCGACAATTTAAACAGTCTGACTCGTGAAGTGGTTTATATCACCTCAGGTTCATAAAGTGACAGCGAGGCACTAAACCGCCCTTCATTCCCCACCCCACTGCGAACTCGAGTCGCCCCACCACTGCAGGGAAACCTGCCATTTCAAAAATGAAGATGCACTTGCAGTCAGTGATTTCAGCCTCATTTTTTCTTCTCGTCTCACTGCTCGGACTATCGAAAGTGTGGTCGGACGAGGCACCGATTTCGCCGGAGCAAGAAAAGCACTTCGAATCGGTCATTCGTCCTATCTTGGTGGAGCACTGCATTGAGTGTCACGGAGCGGATGAACAGGAAGGTGAATTCAGACTCGATCGACGCGATGCGTTTTTCCGTGGCGGAGGGTCCGGACCGGTTATCAATTCTGATCGCCCTCTCGACAGTCGACTCATCCGGTCCATCGAGTACATGGACAGTTCACTGCAGATGCCGCCCGACGGAAAACTTCCTGACGCAACGATTGAGATTCTGCGCAGCTGGATACAGACGGGGGCAGCCTGGCCTGCCGATCAAGCCCAATCTGATCTTCAACCCGTTGAAATGTCACCCGAAGCATTAATTGCCAAACATTCCACGGAACATTGGTCGTACCAACCCCTACGTTCTGCCGAACCACCTTCCGCGGTGTCATTCCCGACCATTGCCCCCGACTCTTACTCATCAGTTGAACAAGAACAGCCAATCGATCGCTGGGTCGGAAATCAATTACTCAGGGCTGGCTTGGAGGCAAATGAACGGGCTGATCGCCGCACTTTGATCCAGCGAGCGTATTTCAATCTAATCGGCCTTCCCCCCACATTCGACCAGGTTGAAGCCTTTCTCGCAGACACATCACCCGAAGCGTTTGAGAGGCTGATTGATCAACTTCTAGACAACCCTCACTACGGTGAACGATGGGCTAGGCACTGGCTTGATATCGCTAGGTACGGGGACACCACCGGATACATCGCAGGAAGTGCCGAAACTCGGTACCCCTACGCGTTCACCTTTCGGGACTACGTGATTGATGCGTTCAATTCAGACAAACCCTACGATCAATTCATCATTGAGCAGATTGCAGCGGACCATCTGAACCTTGAGGGGAGTCAGAAGAAGAACCTAGCCGCCATGGGTTTCCTTACAGTTGGCCGGCGTTTCATGAACCGACAGGTTGACATCATCGACGACCAAATCGACGTTGTCAGCCGAGGTTTTCTTGGACTGAGTGTTGCGTGCGCACGGTGTCATGACCACAAGTATGATGCCATCCCGACCGCTGACTATTATTCGCTGTACGGCGTCCTCGCAAGCTCCGAAGCACCGCCTGAGCTACCGCTGATTGCCGAATCCAACGACTCGCCGGAGTACCAAGCTTTTCTCGAGGCTAAGGCGGCGAAGCAAAAGGAAGTTGATCAATGGCTCGAAGAGAGAAGAAGTAAGACAGAGAAGGAACTGCAAGAACGCATCTCTGATTATCTCGTCTACCTCGCCAAATCCTTGCCGCAGTATTCAGCAGGAGAGAAGGTTCCAATGCAAGGTGAACGTGGTCCACTTCGACGGGCCGCAATACGACGCTGGCAACAATACCTTACCCAGCCCAATCAATCCCCCGAGGCAATTTGGCATGTCTTACGTCACCTCGGCACTGTCCCCAAAGAAGAATTCTCATCGAAATTAGAATCGTTCCTCCACTCAACTGAAACCGAAGGCAAAGAAGAGCCTGCTGCCGATTCACCTGAGGCAATGACCGTCAAACTGCCACCGGCCCTGCTTGATCGACTAGCCGATGCCAAGCCATCGACATTCCCGGACGCTTCCAAGATCATCGGCACCTATCTCGAAACCGTTTTAAAGCAAACACCCCAGCAGAACCAAACACCCGAACCAAACCAAACAGATGAGACTGCCTCGTCGAACACTACTTACACGGACGCTTCGATTCGAGAGATTCTACTCAGCGGTCGCACTCCCGCGACACTCGATACGCAACAGGCGATTGCACATTTGGATCAGGGTGAACGCAATCGCTACAACCAACTCAACAACGCCGTCAACGGGGTCGCTATCACCCATCCCGGCGCACCACCGCGAGCGATGATCCTGCAAGATCGGGCTCAGCCGGTGGAACCGGTAATCTTCAAACGTGGTGTACCTGGCAATCGAGGTGATCGGGTTCCACGTCGATTCTTACAGATTCTTGAAATGGTTGATCAAGGAGAACCATTCAAAAACGGAAGTGGACGACTCGAACTAGCCAAGGCCATTGCCAGCCCAAAGAATCCGCTTACCGCTCGCGTGCTTGTGAACCGCATCTGGCAGCACCAATTCGGAGAAGGTTTAGTTCGCTCTCCGAGTGATTTTGGCATCCGTGGTGAAACCCCGACACATCCTGAACTACTTGACTACCTTGCCAAGCGATTCATGGATGGTGGATGGTCCATCAAGAAATTGCAAAAAGAGATCATGCTTTCAAAGACTTGGCAACAGTCATCTCGGATGCGGACCGATGCATTTGAAGCGGATCCCGAGAATCGCATGCTTTGGCGCATGCCTCGAAGGCGACTGGAATTCGAGCCGCTTCGAGATCGACTTCTCGTCGCGTCCAATCAGCTAGACGAGAAGATCGGCGGGCGCTCGGTAAAGATTCATGAAGATGCCAACCGTCGAGCAATCTACGCCTACATTGACCGAGAGGATCTACCCGGTCTACTAGCGAACTTTGACCTGCCAAGCCCAGATGCTAGCCGCGCGCAACGAAGTGAGACGACGGTGCCGCAGCAGGCGCTCTATCTGATGAACTCGCCGTTCGTTTTACAGCGTGCCAAAACCCTTGCTGCTGAGTCCCAAGCCCGTTCATCGCCGTTTCCTGCTAACGAAATTGCAACGCAACGTGTTCGATTCATGTATCGCCAAGCGTTAAGCCGCAACCCAGATCCCGATGAACTCGCGATGGCACTGGAATTCACGAATTCCGAAAATCTGGAAGCGTTCCGAGAAGAACTGAAACATCAAGCGGCCGACGATCCTCCGCCGGTTTGGACCTATGGTTACGGTGGCTGGGTCGACGGTGGACTATCCTTCGAATCGTTCCGCTTTTTCAACGGCACCTCTTGGCAGTTCTCAGATGAGCTCCCGCATCCCAAATATCAGTACCTGCATCTAACCGCCTCGGGTGGCCACACCGGTTCCGCCCAGAGCCTCAGCCCGATTCGCTGCTGGACGGCACCGAGCGGTGGTACCTATCGGATCAGCGGCAAACTAAATCACCCAGCTGAACAGGGCGACGGCGTCACAGCACTTTTGGTGCATTCCCAAAAAGGCCTTGTCGCTCAGTGGACAGCACATCACAAAGAAACCCCGACGATGGTGGAAGCATTGCAAATCGAACGTGGTGAAAGGCTGTACCTAATTGTTCACTTAAATGAAAACACGGGTTGGGACAGCTTCCACTGGCCGGCTTCAATCGAATTAATTAGTCCAGAGGCGGAATCTGAGCCGCTGAAAAGACAATGGGACACGGCAGCAGACTTCGCCGCAAGCTCGTCGCAGCAGCAGGACTCGCAGACACAATCCACCTTGGATGCATGGACACAGCTCGCTCAAGCACTGTTGCTCAGCAACGAGTTTGCGTTCGTCGACTAACGAGAAACACAAAAGACACAACCAATTCAATCAATTGACTAGCCATTGGGCCACCGGATGAGCAGAAAGAATATGGCAGCTTTCAACCCACCCTCAACTCGCCGTGAGTTTCTCAGGCGTAGCGGCATCGGTATGGGAACCCTCGGTCTTGCTGGAGTGATGTCCGATGACCTCCACGCGGCCAATACCAATCCTATGGCCCCAAAGGCTCCTCAATACCCGGGCAAAGCCAAAGCCGTCATACACTTTTTCCTCAACGGTGGACCATCGCAGGTCGACACCTTCGACCCGAAGCCGAAACTCAAGGAGTACCACGGTAAGTCAATCCCGCTCGATTTAAGAACAGAGCGTGAAACGGGAGCAGCGTACCAGTCACCCTTTGAGTTCAAACGCTATGGTCAGAGCGGCATTGAAGTCAGTGAGTTGTTCTCGCACGTAGGCGAAATGATCGATGACGTTTGCGTCGTGCGATCCATGCACGCCAACGTTCCCAACCACGAGCCATCTCTGATGCTAATGAATTGCGGACAAAGTCAATTCGTCAGGCCGGCGGTGGGCTCATGGATCACCTACGGACTCGGCAGCGAGAACCAGAACCTACCCGGCTTCATCGCCATGTGTCCAAGCGGATATCCAATCAAAGGTGCGGAAAATTGGCAGTCTGGATTTCTACCCGGTGCCTACCAAGGTACGTACATCGACAGCAGGCACCAAGACATCGAAAAGCTGATCGCGAACATCAAGAACGCCTCAGGACTAGGGCGTGGTGAGCAGCGACGCCAACTCGATTTATTGAACTCGATTAACCAGAAGCATCTGGAGACTCGAGAGGGTGACGCGGCTCTTGAGTCGCGTGTGCAAAGCTTTGAATTGGCCTACCGAATGCAGATGGAAGCAACCGATGCATTCGATATCAATCGCGAGCCTAAACACGTCCGAGAAATGTACGGTGATTCGGTCCAAGCGAGGCAGATCCTGATCGCCAGACGTCTCATTGAGCGGGGCGTTAGATACGTTCAACTCTGGCATGGCGCCGGGCAGCCATGGGATAGCCACGACAAAATCGCTGAAAACCATCGTCGTCTCGCTGGCGAATGTTCGCAAGCGATGGGCGCCCTCCTGAAGGACCTCAAGCAGCGTTCCTTGCTTGATGAGACACTCGTTATCTGGGGTGGTGAATTTGGGAGAACACCAACCGTGGAACTTCCAAAACCCGGTGCCAACGCCGGTACCAACAGCGGCCGAGATCACAATCATCATGGCTTTACCATGTGGTTAGCCGGTGGTGGTGTCAAGGGTGGTCACGTTCATGGGGCAACCGACGAGTTCGGTTTTCAAGCCGTCGAAAACCGCGTCCACGTTCATGACCTTCATGCAACGATGTTACACCTACTCGGTTTCGATCATGAGCAATTGACTTACCGTTACGCGGGACGTGATTTCCGCCTCACCGATGTGCATGGCAAGGTGGTTCACGACATCATCGCTTGATGATCGCTTCTGAAACCAAACAAAATCAATCATCGCAACCGTTAGCCGATCTCAAGCGTGGTAACACCAAATATTTTGTGATGGGCTAGTTCGGGTGGTTTTCCGTAGTACATTCTTTCGCACCCGAAAACCTCTTCCATCCCCTGTGCTTTCACCCACTTGATTCCTTCTTGGTTGGCGTCCGGGACATCAATGAAGACAGGCAGATCGTCGGACGATTCTTCCTTGACCGATGCTGCCAGCGAGTGGAACAAAGTGTCGGCAACCTGCACGGACTCGGCGAACAGGGGACCGATTCTCCATCCCGAGGTGCACCGACGAATGACACCAAAGCCAAGAACATCTTCTCCATCCTCAATCGCAAAAGCCTTCGCGGATGGCTGTTCACTCCAACGTCGCAAAAACGCAACCCGGTCGGCGGGATAGCATTGACGATCAAGTCGCAACAACGCTTCATCCGAAACGTCGGTTAGTGGAACAGCACCCAAAGCAGTCACTGCATTTTCACCCAGTTGGTGGAGGCAGAAACGTCGATGACGTGTCGCCTGAACGAACCCTCCCGCGGCGTAAAACGGAACCATCGCGTCAACTCCATCTAACCCGATTGCACCGTGGGAACCGAGACGCTCAAGCAGCGTATCACGCCGGTGAAACCAAAGCTTTCGTCCTAAGCCTTGCCCTCGATGTTCAGCAGCGACGATGAATAATCCCATAAAGCCAAATTCATGGCTGTGACGAATAATCGCACCACCACCAACAAACGTTCCGCTCTCCTGTATTGCTAAGAAGCCGTCTGCGTCGCATGCCCAAAACTGCTGCGCGTCATTCAAGCCAGGTTCCCAACCCTCGTCTCGCGCCCAACTCACCAGTTTTTCAAGTTCTGGATAAGTCAACTTTCTCAAAACACTCATCAACCCCTCGCCAGTCTCTTACACCTAAAAAACAACACCATTCGGTCCACAAGAACGAAGCACCCCATCACTACAGCACAAATGACTGCGAGGAAAAACAGAGCAATGGATCGATAACCATCACTCAGTTGCAACTTTGAGCGATAAAGATTTTCAGCATCGCTCATTGGAAACACAAAATAGAGACCAATCGTGAAAAAGAATACGGTTCCACCGAGCAACAAAGCGGAAGCAAAGGCTGAACCCAAAATATTCAGCGACACGTTTTTAAGCGAGGGCACATCAATTTCCTGTTCCTTCTCTCTGTATCGCCTCAATGTTGCCCTGCCGCTTCTCCAGTGGAACGCCAAAATTAACACCGTTATCACGCACACCACGGCGATACGGTACTTGATCACGAAAAGATAGACCCAAGGCACCTCAGGGCGGAGTGTAAAGGCAAGATTGTCGGCGGGTATGCTGTTAAACCGCCCAACCAAAGTTGCACCGGCAACTTCCAAATCAACACTACTCACCAGTTCCCAATCAGCCGGTGGGTGAACGACCAAATTCAAGTCTTGAAAGCTCGCCCATGATTTTGCCGGCGACAGAATGTAAGCGAATTGGCGGTACATCGAGGGCCGGCCGAAAACGACCTTTGCTTCTTCCTCATAACTGACTTCAAGCGTGGATCTACCTTCGGGAATCTCCAACTCAAACGCAAGCGGCTCGGTAGGTCGCCATCCGCCGAAACGGAAACGGATGGGTGCATCCTCTGGTCGCAGTCCGGGTGTGTATTCGGGGGGCCACCACTGCTTTGTGATCTCGCGATCTTCAAGCTTCTTCACACCGACTATTTCAACGCCGTTGAACCGTACACGATGGTTTGCATTACTATCAGAGCCAAAAGCAAATGCGATGCTTAACCGTTCGACGTCCTCAGGGTTCTCGAGTTGATAAACAGCTTTGACCCCTACCCTCTCATAATCTGCAAGCGGCCGAAAATCGATCTCAAGATCTTCCTTGACAATCGCCACGGAGGTGAGACCGAATGGCTCACCGACAATGCGAGCAGACGTCTCAAAGGGTCCCGAGTTACCGAAAACAAGCCCCACCGAGCAGATCACTTGAAACAGCAGGAGACAACCCAATCGACTGCTAAGCGCAACGTCGTAGTTACTAAGCATTTTTTTATTCATGAAACAGTCGCAAAGGTGGAGATTCGGTGTGCACATAGACTATCAAAATTCCCTGCCAACCATGAAAAACAGACAGTTAGCATCGATCGCTCGTCCCACGATCTATGAAAATGACGAGGCTGTGAGCAAAAACGGGTTGAAAATTCGACAAAATATCCAAAACAGATTTTATCCGGTGACTAAACAGTCCTCACCCGATCAAACCGGTAAACTGATCGGGTCATTGAACGTGCTCGTGGCATCAAGGTTAGATCACCCATTTCGATTGATAATCCCGCTAGCGAATTCAACATTTGATTACTAACATTTCGCTCCCCAAAGTCGATATCCGCCACCAAAAATCTATTTATCCGACATGCCTCAAATGAACATTGCTAAACCGTTAATGAGCGTTTTTTGTGCTTGCCTCACTCTAATAGCCACAATCTCTTCTCCATTATTCGCGGAGACGCAACTGAACCAACGCCCCAACGTGATTGTGATCATGAGTGATGATCAGGGAGGTGGCGACTACGGTTTCATGGGGAATGACCTCATCCGAACTCCAAATCTTGATAATGTGGTTTCGCGAGGAGGACTGCTGACCAATTTTTACGTTAGCCCCGTCTGCGCGCCGACTCGTGCCAGTCTGATGACGGGTCGATACAACTACAGAACCCGATGCATCGATACTTATGTTGGCCGTGCCATGATGGACACGGAAGAGACGACAGTTGCCGAATACCTACGTGACGCTGGATACCGCACAGGTATTTACGGCAAGTGGCACTTGGGTGATGCATACCCACTTCGCCCGATGGATCAGGGCTTTGAGGAATCATTGGTTCACCTTGGTGGCGGCATTGGTCAACCCTCTGATCCGTTCGGAGCGGAAGGCAAGTACACCGATCCGACACTACTAAGGAACGGCGAGTTGACTTCGTTGAAAGGATACTGCACTGATCTCTATTTTGATGAAGCGATAGATTTTATCACGCGTTGTGCAAGCAGAGATGAACCCTTCTTTACCTACATCGCTACAAACGCGCCGCACGGCCCCTTCCACGACGTTCCTGAGAAACTCTACCAAGAGTACAGGAAGGTTGACTTCACTCCGATTCTCGTCAACACGATCAACCCGAAGCGCCAAGCAGACGAATTTGATAAGCTCGCTCGAATCGCGGCAATGATTACCAACATCGACGAAAATGTCGGTAAATTGCATGCGGCACTCGACTCAATGGATCTCCTCAATAATACGGTCCTCGTTTATCTCAACGACAACGGACCGAACTCCATGCGATACGTTGGCAACATGCGTGGCATGAAGTCACACGTCGATGACGGTGGCATTCGCAGTCCACTAGTGGTTCACTGGCCCGCAAAAGTCAAACCACGAACGACAATCGATAAGCGATGCGCCCACATTGATCTTGTCCCAACGATTCTGGAGGCATGCAATATTCCACATCGAACCACCAATCCGATCGATGGCCGCAGCTTCCTTTCTCTTCTCCAGGATCCCGCCGGCGAGTGGCCCGAGCGGACGCTCGTGTTCCAAGCACACCGTGGCAATCAACCTCAACGCTACCATCAATTTGCCCTGCATCGAGGTCCTTGGAAGCTGGTACACCCAACGGGATTCGGCAAAGAAACGTTTTCGGGTCCAGCAAAGCTCGAACTGTACAACCTTGAGGACGATCCAAAACAGCAACAAGATCTATCCCAAACCCACCCAGATGTCCTCAGCAACCTGAAGGCCGAATACGAGTCTTGGTTTGACGATGTTAGCTCCACTCGATCCGACAATTACGCACCACCACGGATCATCATTGGCACCGAACATGAGCCCGTGACAACACTCACCCGTCAGGACTGGCGGCATGCGACGGGCCAACCATGGGGGAGAGATTCAAATGGCTTCTGGCTCTTGCACTCACCCGACCCGGCTTCGTTCGGAATTGAATTGCTTTTCACGGAACCACCCGGAGAAGGCGTAGCGACGATTACTGCTGGCGAAGCAAGGCTGACATTAGACATCTCTGGTGAGAATCGTCGTGGATACACAACAAAAATGATGTTCCCATCAGGAGACCTCACCTTTCAGGTGAATGTAACGGTCAATGGGAAAACCATGGGCCCGCATCAGGTGATTCTGAACAGCCGCGACGAGGAAACAAATCTCAAGCGACAAAGCCGTCGTGTCAACCGGTGATGACTTATAAAGAATACCGGTCTGAGAATTCCTTTTGAGTCTTACCGATTTCCATGCTCTGGAAAGTCTCGGAGATAGCGTTTCAACAGATCATCGCCGTCTCCGCGAATCAAGTAGATTTTCCCCCTGATCTGCTTCGATTCACCGGGCTTGAGACCACCGAGCCTAAAATCCGAGTGAAGACAGCGGGCAACCCCCTGAAACAGTTCTTGATATGGTTCAAAGGCGACACCAAACACCATTCGCTCATCCGCGCTGTAACAGCCGATTAAGCCGTAGGTGGGTACAAGAGGACTGAGTGGTCTTGGATTCACATCCGTCCTTGGAACTGAAGTTGGACACCAGACTTGCCCTGGGATGTATCTCGCCTCTTTGGCCCATGGCACCACTTGCGGAAAACGTGTCAATTCCCCATCAATGAAGACAAATCCCTTGGGAAGGTAATCATCTAAATTGGAACCACCGTCTGAAAATCCGGTGAATGCTCCGAGCCGAATGCAAGGCTGAGCCCAATGCGCCTCAGATCGCTCATCCGTCGGGTTCTTCGCGCTGATTGCGAAACTAATTTCGTCATCGGTGGATCGAATCGTATGATCAACAATCACACCGTCCTCAAGGCGATCTCGCAAGCGGACAAGGCTTCCATCCGCACTCACCTCCAACAATTCCGGTCGATGCGGGATCACCGTGTGCTTCACCCAGTCCGCATCGGTTGATCCGGCCCTGCAATACGCTTCAAGGTAGTTGATGCGAATCTTCTCACCTGGCAAATGATCCCCGGAAATGATCAACCAATGCGGAGTCTCGTAGCTCAGTTGCAGTGCAGGTGACTTTTCCTGACCATGAGCGAATGCCACGCCCCACAACAGAGCCAAAGCAAACGGTCCCGCACATCGCAATAAGTTCATGATTCTTCTTCCACGAAAAAACATCCTGCATCAGCCATGTTGCTGCCGAGTCATGCTCCAGACAACCACAACTGAGCCACCAAGGAGGAGTAACAAAGTGAACAAGCTACTACCAAAAGGTAATGCTAATCGTGCTTCAAATTCTAAATCAAGCTCCAGTGGTGAATTCTCCGCAACTTGGACACTGCGATTGAACGTATAAACCTCGCCCTCTTCGGGCAGACTGATCACAATCGCCTGTGGCGCAGGTTCCGTGGTCCTCTGATGCTGCACCAACCGCTCGGCAATCCCCTCAAGAACCGAGTTGTCCTTGGAAGTGTTTCCCCGTAGCAGTTGCGACATCTCCTGCAATTGAAAATCCAACGTCCCCTGCTGAAGAATCGGGTTCGTCTCAGCAGCTTGACGCAACTGATCAGCCCCCTCCAGTGACACATCATCACGATCATTATCCAAAAAGAGTCGCTGCCTACGCGAATTCAAGCCAACGATCGCTCTCTTGGTTTGCAGATTCTCCATTTGAATTCTGGCGTCCTCGTTCGAAGCTTCATCAAGCGCGTACTGATTGGCAACACTGTTGAAAAGCATATTTGCCTTTCCCTGTTCCCCATTCAGCATCAGTTGATTCGCCTGCTGGAGTGTCGTAGCAGCCGTCTGTGCCTTTTCTTCACGCGTCCGTGTGGACTTGCGAAGATAGGACTCGCTGTCGTACGTCGACAGTCTCGCCTGACGCACCAAGTCGGCATTCCCATCGTGATCGATCAAGTCATAGCCATCCGGTGCGATCACGCTCCATTTGATATTTTCCAAGGGCACATTCAACACGGGACTTCTCAATGCAAGATTCCCTAGCCCACGGCCTTTGACGGAGTAAACAAATTTTACCGTCGCGGTCCGTTCGTCGATCCCCGGCAGTACGTAAAACTGCCAACGCGAACTCTCCTTCTGATCTGCTTCCGAGAGGCGAATCGAATTAACGCTTTCACCGTTCACAAAGATGCTAAAAATCTCACCGCCCTTTGGCAGACCGACGGTAAGACTACTCCGCTGGATGACTTCCATACCCAATTCAACAGCCGTCAGCTGATCACCATTTGGGGCAAGCACCGAAGTAAGTAACCCCTCTGCGACTCGCAACTTCAACGCATCGGCAAGTGAATGCCGCTGAACATCAATGGCAATGGGTTGAGCGGATTTCTGAATCCGCATCGCGAGCGTGGGTGCACGCTGGATTGACACCGATCGCAGAGAATCGGGCACCGCGTTCCAATCTACCCGCTTCCACCCCACTGAGTCCTCAGGAACAGCAATCTCAAGACGCCCTCCAGCGCGAACTGCATAGTACCTATTGACCTGCCCCGCCTCCGGGAAGGAAGCAAGGCGTAACGTTTCATTCCCATCGACGCGATCACCGCGTCGCTCGAATTCAATTCTGAAACTAACGCCACCGAGCACGCGTCGCTTGAACTGCAATTCCCATGTCTGTTCTTCTAGGTCAACAGGGACAAAATCACTAACGATTGCTCCAAGTGCTTGCACGGTTTTGATCTCTTCCGGATCAGAGACTGGCAACTTGACCAACATCTTTCGAATCGAAGCGTTTTGAATTTCGAAATTGCCTGCGATCATGCTACGCGTTAATCCCTCTCTCAGATCCGACTCAAACAAAACGTCACCAGAGATTCTCGACTCAAGCTTCTCGATACTGAGAACTAAGTCCCAATCCGACTGAAGTAATCGATACGCCACCGCTCCGGGCGTTGCCGAACCCATCGAACGAGGATCCACCTCAGAAACATTCTGGCGTGAAACGGTGCTGAGTCGGATTCCGGTTGCGGGCTGAACAATGAGTTCACCCGTTTGCCGCACCGCCTCTTCGAGCTCCAGTCGCGGTAACGTCCAGTCCGATTCTGCCGATGGTGTATTCGCCGTTAGCGTGAGGGCATACGTGTGTGTCCCCAGTGTCTTTCCGTTTAAATGCAGAACGACCTTCCGCACTCCATCTTCAGTCACCTCCGACCAGTGATGCAAACTCTCACCAGAGAGTGATTCGACCTCGAAGCCATCTGGCAGCGGGAACGTTAACTTAAACACTCCACTTCGGCTGATCTCGGCGGAGAGGTTAACGGCTAAGAGCACACGTTCATCACCGAGTGACAACACCTGTTTACTATTCACGCGAATCTCTGGCGTCACCGAAGTCACACCTAGAGTGATCGCACCACCTTGCTTGCCGTAGCGAAACACACGGTACAAAGTCGCTGATGAATCACGCAGCAAACTTGCATCGAAGTCACCAACATTGACGGGAGAGAGTTGCTCTGAATCCAGTTTCTCTGGTTGAGCGTCACCACCAAACGCGACCGCGATCACCCCGACTTCACCCTCTGCCTCCAGGACACGAATCGGTGATAAATCAACCTCGGTTGGTAGTGGTGGCAAGCCCATCTGTGTCTGCACCTCAACCGAGAATGGTTTAGATTGTGCGGGGGCAATGGTCAAATCAAGTGTTCCCTTGTCAGGATCAAACTGCCACGACTCGACCGGTCCGGTGACTTCACTGACCGTCAAGCCCGCTGGTATCTCCAACGCAATTCGATCAATCAACCCCTGCGCCGCCCGTAGGTCAACACGATGGACACCGTCCACCACTCCGGGCCCCGGTATGTATAGATTATTGATCTCCGCAAAGAATTTCGTCTCCTCTCGTTGGAGGTCACGCGTGCGTGTCGCGAATTTGATCGTAGCCGGACCGGGAGCCAAAAGAAACTGCCGGATCG
This sequence comes from uncultured Rubripirellula sp., assembly GCA_938045805.1. Lineage (GTDB taxonomy): Bacteria > Planctomycetota > Planctomycetia > Pirellulales > Pirellulaceae > Rubripirellula. Next base: position 76,870 of record CALIBL010000048.1, read on the forward strand.
ATGGTGTCTCTTGCTCAACGATCATTCGAACCGCCTGATCACAGCGAATTTCAATATCAGTCTTTGCAAGGTGGGTGGTGAGTTGATTCACCGCCGCATCGCCGGTGGGCACGTTAATTTCGGAAACGAAGTCCGTTGATTCGATCTGATAGGAATACTTTAATTCCAGACTGATCACCCCGACCGGATCCGCCGATTCGGCCACCGCGTCAGGTTCACTGGATTGCGTCTGTGCACTCGCATCAGCGACTGTTTCGGAAATACTGACAACATAAACCGCCGGTTTTTGACCATCGGAATGTTTGAACAAACGGACGCCCTCACCCGAGAAATCCGTCAGCACCGCTGGCGATCGAAGCAATACAAACTGATCTCCCGGACGCCCCGTCACCCTCATCACTACTTCACTCTCAAGGCGTTTCAGATCATCGTCTACTCGCCAAACCTGCTGCAACTGATCTGCCGCCGCGTACCTAACGCCGGAGACATCCTGCCCGAGCGTCGTATCCAAGCCTATCGAAAATGAGGCAAGAGCAAACACGAGTATCGACGTAACCACGCTCCCAGAACCAGCCTCCCCTTCATCCGGATCACGTTCACGCTCTTCTTCAATTAACAATTCGTCTGAAACGTTCTTGGACGCAGTCTCGCCCTCAGACAAGTCCACCACGGTCGCCTTTTTCACAGATCGCTCTTTTAGTTCTGCAACCACCGCGGTTAACAACTTAACACTCGCCGGTAAACCAACGAATAATCCCACTCCGATTGCAATCAACCAGTAGAACAAGACGCCACTACCGTGCTGCAAAAGGATCCCTAGCAGGAGAAGAAAGACGGATAACACGCGTAGACGCAGACGATAGTCTTGGCAATCCTTCAGCAACGAAGCGATGACGGAGGCAAGTGCCAAAACGACGAGGCAGATTCCCGCCGTGGATAGATTCGCTCTCCAAAGTGGAGTGTTATACAGGACAAGATTGACCGGTTCGCCCGCAGACAAAATAGGCAGATTCACACTAAGCGTTGGTTCGTTGTCTTGGACGACTCTTGCTTGCCCGGCAATGTCGACTGCCAAATAGACCACCAACAGGGACAACAAGAAAGCTAGATGGCGTGACATGTTTCGATTGCGGCCTACGACAATCGCGCATGCGGTTAGCAAAAGCATGATAACGAGCGACTTGAGGCCATTTCTCGTGACCCACTCGAAGCCTCGCATCGGAAGAACCCTTTGCGGCAGTTGGACCGTTCCACCAGCTGGCGAAATCACACGCTGATCATCACCGGTGATTGTCCACTGTGTTTTGAGCACCGGTGAAAACAGAACGGGTAGTGTCAAATCAGGCTTCGACTCATCAACAGCGGGTTTACCAAACCGAAGACTTACTTCAACAGGAAGGTTCGGGTCGCTTGTGGATGATAACGGGATCAATGTGTAGTCATCCGTCTCCCTTGCGGTGACAGGCTGACCATCCACGGAGACTTCCCACAGTCTGGCTGGGGCCTCCGGCAGTTTGATCCTAAGTGGACCCTGCCCCCTCGATTTCACGTAGTAGACGAGTGTCGTGACCTGCTCACCGTCCTGCGAAATCGTCGTGTCGACCTCCGCAAACTCGACCACCTGCTCAATCATCACACCAGACTGAAACCACTGCACCGCCAAGGAAAGATCAAAGGGACGCTCGGTGTACTGCCAAACCCCAAGGGTTGGAGCGGTATCGGAGCTAAGCAGCTTAAACTCGGGTGGCAATTCGAGTGGATCCAGCGACAAAAGTCCGCTGCTAACCTCTTCCACTTCCATCTCCACTTGCATGGGGCTGACGATGTGGATGAATCCTCGCTCGGCCTGAACGCCAATCGGCTCAACAAGCCCAGGCTTAAATTGCCCCGTTTCCTGCTTCGGCTTTTCCTCGAACGTCACTAGCAACGTATACGGCCCCATCACTGGTTGGTGAAGTGTCACGGTGATAAGGTCATCCGTACGCCGCGCGTCCTGCACATCCTGCCCGTCAACCACTTCATTTTTTAAATGCGCAGGCAACCGCAACTTGAGCTCCGAGACGGGAGCACCGGTAATGAAATAATTGATCAACGCGCTACCGTAAATGTTTTCCTCAGTTAGCGAATACAGATGAAACACATCGCTTTGCATACTACGCTGCAACGCTTCAATCTGAATCACAATTGACCAATCCGATTCTCGCATTCGAAAAGCATGCTGAAGATTCGCCGTTGGCTTTGGAAAATAGCTCAGTGGTTTCTCAACCAATAGGTCAGAGGACTCAAGTGAAAGGCGGTACCCAGGACTGCCAGCGACACCAAGATCACCGCGTACGGAGGCAGCATCGGGGTGTGTGATTTTGGGTAACGTCCAACTTCCGGCACTGGCCACTTCACTCTTCTCAAGTTGGAGCTGGATCAACTGGCGTCCTATCACTTCCTTTCCAAACAGGACCTTGAGTTCTTTTAGGTCGTTCTCAACCTCCGTGCCCAAGACGTAGTCGGTCATTCCGGCTCCCGTTACGGCGACAACGGAATAGTCAGACGGCAATCGAAACCGCCACTCACGGATCGCAGCCTCTCGAATATCCAGCTCGATATCCGCGAGTATGATTTTTTCGGTTTCGCGCAATTCATATTGAATCAGCTGAGAAAGATTCACCACCGGTTGGACCCGGTCCGCTTTGATCGAAAAACCGTAATTTGCGGAGGGAAAGCGATAGACGAACACTTGCCGAGATTGAGACGCCTCTCCCGGAAACTGCTCTGGAGCAAGCTGCGTCAATCCTGCAAGCTGCGTCGGTTCCAAGGTAACCGACCCAACATTACTAACACGAAGGTATCCAGAGTGGCGAATGGCTTCCTCGGGAACCAACGACATCCCTTCGACCTCGACCGGAAACGCACCTAAGGCGGTCTGACTGCGAACCAAAAATTCTGCGGTCCCCTTAATCGGCTTGCCTAAGGTTACCGCAAGCCGCTTCGAATCTCCCTCGTCTTCAACCTTCCATGAAACGATATCCTGACCCTGAACATCGAGGATCTCACCCTCGCCCTTAATGGTCATATTAAATTCGTTCAATTCTCCCTGCAGCACTTGGTAAGTCATCCGATGATCTTGTCGCAAGAGCCCACTGCCAACCATCGCTTCAACGGTACCGGTTGTTGCAAAAAACAGCTTTCCCCCAACGCTCGCCCTCTCCACCTTCCAACTCATCCTGATACTACCATCAGCAGGTAGATAACCCTCCAGACGCCCTTCATTTTCGCGTGGAACCAACAATCCGTCTCCGCTTTCAAAACGAATCTCAGGTTCGAACCCGCTGAGTACCACTGGCACGACTGCTCCTGCCGCAACAGTGAGCTCAACGACGCGACGGTCATCAGCAACTTGCTGCACCGGCGCAATCATCGATAGCTTTAAATGGTGCGTACCCTCTTTGAGAAATGTCGCGAGGTACCGATACCCGTCTTTCCGCTTTACCAGTTGCAAACGCATGTCCGGATGTTCCGGCAAGTCGAGTAGTGCAACTCGCCCAGAAACCAATTCGATCGTGGAGCCCACGGAAGTGACCAGAACGTCTGCTTCCCATGTCAACGAGAGTGAACCTTGATCTTGCGCAACATCACCGCTCACTTTGGCATCCACAATTTCAATTGGGCGCGGTGTATTCGTCGCACTGGAGAGCGAAACCGATAGCTTTCCACCCTTGGTCGACTGAAAGGTTACCGTCCGACCGGTGGACGCCACGCGCAAGAAACTGTCCGCGACTGGGTACTCAGCAACAACACCCTCATCAATCTGAAGGGTCACCAGATTCTGAAAGCCAATCGCACTGCCCGATCCCAAATGGGTGACGTCAACCGTCGCAGGCAATTCATAAGGTTTGGACTCCATGCGAACCACGGCGTCGAGCGTTTTTCGCTCGGGGTCCACCTGCAATTCCAAGAACCGCTTTTCATCGGCTGTCCTTACTGCGAAAGATCGAATGCCGTCACCCGCCACCTCTTGAACCGCTCCATCACCAACGATCTCCAACTGAATGTTCTTGGCATCACCTTGAATGACCGTGATCTTCAACCGGATCTCATGCTGCATCCCGTGATCTCCGACCGAGACTTGGGTTTGGGCTTCCGCATTAAAGAAAACGGGAACCGGTGGAGGCGGAGTGGTAGGTCCGATGACAATCACTCCACCCGCCTCAGGGTTCACTGTTGTTGCATCTTTCGAAACCTTTGAAGTTTGATCCTGTGCTGATAAGGTTGCAGCAAGGAAAACAGTTAGCACGACCCAAGCTAAATTGCGACCGAATTTCCTGATGGAAGTTGCTGCACATTTCATGACGGACTCCGCCTTCAAAGAACTTTTTTCAGTCAATCTCATGGTTTGATTCACGGCAAAAGAATTCACACCGCGTGTCAGCTTAATCATCATTTTTATGTCTTTAATCATTCAATCAACATTCATTATTTTGACCGAAAGCCGCCTGGGTATAAGGCATACGTCTCGTTTACTCACCACGGCTATTACACCAAAGTGATGCAGCCTAAGGCACAACTGGCACCTCACCCATCTGCCAAGCTTGATCCAGCATCTGTCTCAAGCTGCCAACTTGCGGTGATTCAAATTTTGCTTGCGGCAACGTATTCACCACCTCTCGCAAGTAGCCGAGATCAATCGTCGAAGCACGTTCGTCACCCTTCAATTTCATCGCGAACAAGCTGGCAACTCCAGCGAGCTTCATTGAAACGGTCGAGCGTTCAAGTCGCGGTGCCGACGCGTCGTAAGTGATCGGCCACCGCTCTTCAACCATGCGCCCACTACCGAGGTCTTGAAATCGAATCGCCACGGTTCCAATGTCACCGACGCCATCGGGCTTGACCTGTACTTGATAGACAGCGACTCCCGCCTCAGCGGCCGCCATTTCCGCGGCATCCACCGCATCATTCCGAAAATCTTCGGTCTTCAATCGATGTTTTTCGAAACCCAACAGCTTGTACATACCAACTCGCTGCGAGTTGAATTCAACCTGCACTTTGACGTTTTTGGCTGCGGGGCGTAGGGCACCGGCGATCTGTTTCGCAAAACCATCCTCAACGGAGTCTTGAGAATCGAGCAGGTAGTAGCGCCCGTCACCCTGACGGGTCAGCGATTCGAGAATCTCGTCATTCAACCCGTCTGCGGCAATGCCGGCCGCGTCAAAAGCGATCCCAGAGTCCCTCATTGAGAGAATCATTTGCGTCAACGAATCGGGATTGGCATCGCCTAAATTCACAGCCCCATCAGTGACAAGGATCACTCGATTTTGTGCCCCGTCGGTAAACTGTTCGCGTGCTTTCTCACCAGCCAGCCGCAACGCCTCCTCGAGGTTCGTGCCACCCTCACTCGGTAGTTGCTCAATCAACCGCAACGCATCAGCCGCCTGAAGTCCTGGGAGTCGATCGGCGAGCAACCGAGGTTGACTCGCAAACGAGATCAACGTCACCTGATCCTGCTGTTGCAGTTGTCCGGCAAGCACTTGGAAGACACGTTGAACGGTTCGACGACGGTCGCTTCGCTCCATCGATCCGGAGTGATCCAGAAGGAATGTCAGACGCAGCGGTGTCGAAGTTGAACGCCCCGTAGCGGCGGTTCGCATCGAAACACGAACGAGATTTCTCTGCTGAAGAGCAGGATGGATGGCCTGCTCAATTTGACATGCAATTCGTTCTCTCTGTGTCGGCATTGGGTCGCCATAATCCAAGGCATTGACGAACTCCTCGATTCTCACTCGGCTCGCGTCCGGCCACTGACCTTTTGAAAAAGCATCCCTTGCCAACTTGAAGGAGACATCACTGACATGAAGAGAAAAAGTGGAGAACGGTGTTTCCTTGGCGTTCACCTCCTTAAACACCTCTTCGATTCTCTGCTGACGAAACTGCCATGTTGCAGCATCAGCTGGCGCTGCCAATTGAGCATCTCTCTCTTTTGCGTCGTTGGAGAGGTCTGAGGCGACCAAGCCCCGCGCGATTTCATTCGCTTCTCCCGCTTGCTCAAACAATGACTCTCGCTCCACTTCCGAGGACTTGCCTTTCAATCGTTCTTCAGTGATCGATCGATCCTTTTTCGCCTTGGCGATTTCCCCCCGTCGACCCGATAAGTCGATCGTCTCGGTCACTTTGTCCGTTTCTTTGTCATCCAAGGCGATTCCAAATGCGTCAACAGGGCCGCGACCAGATTGTGGATTCTGTTTCTCGGCGTTGGAAAAAGGGTCACTAAGATTCGCCTGATTTTCCGACTCAACGAGTCCGTCGGAATTCACATTCACTTGAGCTTGCTGCTGCAATCGGCTCGTCTGATCTGATTCAGAGGTGGGATTCAAGTTCTGATTTTTCTTCGGGGCACCGGGAAGCTTGCCATATGTCACACCCGCCCGACCAGCAACGCGTTGCCGTGATTGCTCATCACTCAGTCCCCGTCTGGTCTCTCTACTCTGATCGATTGATTTTTCCAACAACCCAAGTTTTGCTTCGCCACCGATTTGATCCTCAAGATCCTGTGAAGGAACCGCGTAGCGTGGGGAGGCCGCTGCTGCTCCCGATGGACCCATTCCACCCATGCCGCCACCGAAACCGCCACCACCCAATCCACCGCCAAAGCCGAGTGCAACCCCATCCGAATCAGAATCCTCGATGCCGGATCGTGACTCACCAAGCATCCGACCTTCGGTGGCACCAAAACGATCCGCAGCAGTCCGATTCGTCGCGTCGCCAGCAACCGAATCCCCGAGTTGATCTTTCTCTCCAAGGCTGATCTGCGTACCCGCATATAAGTCCAAGGACTTACCCTCTGCCTCATCTAATTCACTAACTCGCGATTCACCCTCTATCGCCCGCCCTGAGCGACGTGTCTGAGTCTGAGGCATGTTTGAAGCAATGCCGTTGTCGGAGTAGTCGCGGAAGAAATATGCGTTACTATCAGCGTCTGTCACCGAAGCCTCAAACGCCGAGCGGTCTGGAGTGGGTGTCAAAGAAGGAAACTCGAGTGCCTTGGAACGTTCAGCTAGCCGCTGGACCTCAGCCGTCGGTTCACCAAACCCCGCATCGCCACCGGCGGGAGGAAGCGGCAGCGATTGTTCCGCCGCCTGCTGCTGAGAATCACCCAACGTCATCCCCATTCCCTGGGACTGACCTCCCATATCCATCTGCATTCCAAGCAAAGTATTAGACGGATCGGGAACTGCAGAGGCGGATTCTAATTTTTTCAATCCATCGGCGAACTCAGTCGTTGGCTCTGTCGGTGCGACAAGCGACAACCGTGAGGTTGGGGGCTGAGAATTTGAAGCGACCGCTGGCTCGGGCTCGATCGTCGCACCGACCGGTGCATCGGCAACACTGAAAGTGGCAGACTCCTCCATCTCCGCGCTCTCAAAATCGAACTCCATCAGTTCATCAATTGGCGCCGCATCACTTGGTGCCGCAGATTGAACGCCCCTCGAATCGGCGATGCTATCCACGCCCCACTGATACCACCGACCTGATGCAGGAGATCGATCCACCCTTTCTGAGAGCATCATTTCAGGCGATGATACCCCAAAAAGTAGGAACACTAGGAGCAGACCGGTGCATCCCGTACCGATTGCTACCAGCTGCCGTGGACTTCGATTACCAAGCCAGCCTCGGAGCTCATTCAATTTGTCAGATAAAATTCTTCCGAAGTGAACTCTCCAATAACCATGGGAGGCTTTAGATGCCGCGGCATCGGATACACCGATATTTGTCCGCTCGCTTTCCTCAGCAACAACCTGCGCCAAGCGGAGAATTTCACTCCGCCGCTCATCACTCAGACGCAGATCCAAAGAATCTTCTCTCTTGGATCTTAGTTGGTGCAGTTCCTTCGTGATCCATCGCATCGACTCAATGGCTCGTTCTGCATCGGGAGAAGACGGGTCCGACGCGTAAAGACTCTCCAGAGACTGACACAGACTTGCGGACAGCATCCACTGGTGCGTTCTCTCCGCTGAATCAGCAAATTGCTTCGCTTCATGATTCTCCGCTAGCAGCGAATCCAGCTGTGCCTGTTCGAATTCAGATGCTTCACCGAGGATCGATGCAAGCACTCTTGATTCAACTTCGGACGTCGATGGCGGTTGAGGCTTTTTGTGATCCATACGAATCAATCCATTCTTAATGAGTGCAACTTTTCAGCGAGCCCCTTCACAAGGAAATGCAATCGGTAGCCCACGTTACCGATGCTCATCCCCGTTCGCTCACTAATTTCGCGGTAACGCAAGCCCTCGTAGTATTTCAGTCGAAGCAGTTCCCGATCACCCTCAGGCAGTGAATCCATCAACCCTCGTACGATCTGGATCGCCTCAAGTTTGGTTAGCTCAAGCGTCACAACATCCTCAACTGCCTCGACGCTTAACTCTTTTGGATCGCAAATCACCATTCTTTCATCGCGAAGATGATTGAGGATGCGATTACGAAGCGATCGATAGAGCCAAGCACGTGGGTGATCAATTTCATCCCACTTCAAATGCAATTTGAGGAAACTTTCCTGCACAATCTCTTCCGCCACTTCGCGTCGCCCCACGAGCGAGATGGCGAGACGCAGTAGCGGTCGTTCTTCTGCCTCAAATAACTTCAAAAACGCACCTGACTTGGAACGTTTTGAGTTTTTCGGCTTGGGCAGAGCGATCCGCTTTAACATCAACTCGGACGCGGGTTTTAGCAACAATCGGACGGGAGAGACTGCCTTCAGTGATAATGAGGAGACCCGTAAGCGAGAAAACAATTAGGTGGATTTTCCAAATTTTACGAAAAAACCCTCCCAATTCTGTCCCTCGCGACAGTCATCATGAAACGAAGCGAGTACGAACCGTTGAGGTGCCCGGCGACACATTAGAATGAAATCGCAACGATTCAACGAGAAACAAGCCCCCAGAGACGCTGCCGTCGTCTTTTAGGGAGCTACCCGACTGATCGTTTGCCGAAGCTTACATTCCGCGGAGACCGGCTTTCCGGCCAACAAGTCCTCCTCGCGAAACGTCGCAAATAAAATCTCTCGGTCACCCGTTCGGCTAAAATCATAGACGAGTTGAATTCGCCCATCTTCGACCTGTTGACCATCGGGATAAGACACCCCCGCTCGCTCGTCGAGCATCAACCCTGAGGTCCACGTCTGTCCATCGTCCTCCGAAAGAAAAGCGGTCAGACGCGAGCGTCCGATCTTTTCAGCGATCTGGCCGTGCTTGACCAAAAGCAGGTTTCCGGAACTTAAACGCTGAATAAAGAATCTCGCACTCGGATGCGCAATTTTGCTCGGACTCAGATCAGGCCACGTCTTACCCGAGTCGCGTGAGATACTTTCGCCAATGCCGTAACGTGTCCTTGCGAGTAACCAAAGTGAACCATCTTTTCGCTCCGTGATCAGGTGCTCATCAAAGGCTCGGTCCTTCTCGGGCACATTGCAGGCACCCCGCAGTGACCAACTACGTCCCTGCGAGGTTGAGATCATCATCCGTGCACTTTGATCGGTTTGCCGCCAGGTCGAACACGGCAATACCCACTCACCAGTACTCAGGACCGCAGGTTTACACATCATGATTCCGTCGGTGATTCGACGTGGTGCGGTCCAAGACGGACTCGCTGAATCGGGATCATCCGTGCGGATCGCCCAAACGCCCGCAGCAGTACCATCATGTCCAATCGTCTGAGCCCAGAAGACCCAAAGACGTCCGATGGGATCGACCCACAGCTCGGGATCAAAGGTTCGGATTGGCCCCGCTCCGTCCGGATCAACCACCAACCTCTCTTCCCAATTCTTCCCCTCATCATCACTAGCGGATACCACCACGTAGTTGTGCTCATCCTCTCCGGGGTTTACTCCCGCGTACCAGTTCGCCCAGATTCGACCTCCGGGAGAAACTGCGATACTTGGAATTCCTTGAAACGCTCGTCGCTCCAAAGCATGGACGTACTCATTCGGTGGTCCTACATGATCGGGACGTTGCAGCATTGCGTTGGGCAAGCGCAGACTTTCAATGCGTTGCTGTAGACGCTTCTGACTCTCTGCATCCTCACCTTGCTCGGTCTTCATGGCAGGTAAAAGATATTCCCAAACTAAGTCCAACTGACGCTGCATGTTTCCCGTCTTGGCGGTCATGACCACAACCAACTGCTCATCGGGAACGACAATGCAGAACTGACCATCTTTCCCATCACCGCGGAAGGCTCCATTTCGGCATCGCCAAAACTGAAAACCGTAACCTTGTCTCCAATCGGGATTACCCGCTCCACGATCATTTTCAATCTGCTTCGCCGTCGCCATTTGAATCCAAGGTTGCGGCACCAGCTGCTCGCCCTTCCACATTCCTTGATCAAGTAGCAACTGTCCAAACTTGGCGATGTCTTCGGTCTTGAGGTAGAGACCGAACCCACCGAGTGACACTCCTTGTGGTGACTGGTCCCACTGTGGCGTCTCAATGCCAAGGGGCTCAAATAACCGTGGCACCAGATAATCACGAACGTTTTGCCCAGTTGTCGTTTGAACGATCGCTGACAACATGTACGTCGCTGGAGTGTTGTACATGAACTGACTCCCCGGCACTTGAGGAACCGGCTGCGATAAGAAGCGTTCTGCCCAATGCTCTGTCCCCTTTGCCCAAGGTTCCGAGCCATGACCGGCTGACATTGTTAGCAGGTTTCTAACCGTCATCTTGGCGAGGTTCTCAGAAACCACATCAGGTAAATCATCCTCGAAAAAAGACACCACGGGGTCCTCGAGCCCGAAAGCCCCTTCATCGATGGCAAGACCCACCGCTGTCGACGTAAAGCTCTTGCTGAGCGACCAAAGAATATGAGGCTTGGTCGCTGATTCCGGATGCCACCACGCTTCGGTGATCACCTTCCCATTTCGAAGCACCATCACACTGTGAATTTGATCAACCACTTCATCTAACTGATTCACAAAATCAAGCAGCTTCGCAGAACTGACGCCCTGTGATTCAGGAGTCGCTCGAGGTAGAGAATTTCCAACGTGATCCGGCTTTTGCGTCGAGTCACGTCGCAGGTGCTCATCAAGAAAACCAACGATCCAATCACGCGATTCTCCCGTAAAGAACGGATCACCGCCGTGGCCAGCTCCTTCAAGCACATGTAGTTTCAGTGGGAGCCCAGCGTCAGAGTAGACCTGCTCGATACGCTGTGACTGATCGAGCAAAACGGTGTTATCTTTTTCGCCATGAAGGACTAAGAATGGTGGGTCATCCGGCGTAACATGAAATGCCGCGGAGGCGAGCTGTGCGAGATCTGTCTTCTGATCCGCTCCACCACCCAGAAGCTTATACACAACTGACCCTTCTTTGTTGGCCCGATGCGGCTGCGTTTTTGAACGCAGAATAAAATCGGTCGCGCCGTAAAAATCAATTACCGCATCGGCGCGAGAGGAATATTCAAGATTCCCCCCCACGTCGCCTTCCAATTCTTTGACCCCACCGGTCGTGCCAACCAACGCCGACAGATGCCCGCCGGCACTGGTCCCAGAAACGGCAATCCGGTCAACGGAATAACCGTACTTGTCCGCGTTGGCACGCAACCATCGAATCGCCCCTTTGCAGTCGTGAATCTGAGCCGGAAAAATGGCTTTGTCCGTTAAACGATAAGAAATGCTCGCCACGGCGTAACCGTGTTCCGTCAGCCACTTCACGTGACACGCAGACTTATTGCCGCCCTTCCAACCACCTCCATGAATGAAGACAACCAACGGCGGATGCAAGGTATCGGGAAGATAAAGATCGAGTAGCAGATCATGATTATCCACCTGAGCGAACGTAATGTCATTGACCACCTCGGCCGCCTGAAGCCCCCGTGTTTCCGCGAAAGTCAACAAGACAGCGACACAACCTGCTACCCAACGCGTCCAAACTTTTTCTACCACTCTTCTAACCTAAACAGGGGCTCGAAACGCAAAGCTGCATTCTATCCGCTTTCTCAATCCACATCACAATCTACCGTCCATTTGAGGACAATTCGCACCACGGACACTACCAAGCTGTTAAAACTCCATCATGATGCAGCAAATCCCCAGCCAAGCCGAAAGACATCGGAATAAAACGAGCATTAGTTTGCACCTCTTTATCCTGAGTGTGTCACTCTCAATTGGATGCCATCAGGATTCGTGGACCCGCATCAAGTCCACGACCCAAACCAAGAACATGGCGGCCGAGGCTTACGCACAAAGTCAACTACAGCGAGCCGATGGTGTCTGTCTTGCGAAAGTGGTAAGGATCGTTGAAAAGAACGAAATGCCGTCCGACGGCGACCACTTTCAAGAAGTTTGGATAGAACCGATTCACAGCTCAGGAAGAATTCCAGATTGGATTCGAGTCATCATCCAGCACGGTGGAAATATGCCGCTGGAATCAATCCAAGAATTAAGCGAGTCGATGAAAACACGCCTGATCAATGAACAATCACTTCAACCAAACCAAAGACATTGGTTTCTCTTCTCGGATGATTACGACTCATCGAAATACCCCTACCGCGTTGCCGGTTGGTGGCCGCACCGCAGCGATACCGTTCCGCGTGCAATCATTGATGCGATAGAAGACGATCAACTTCGGAAAGCAAGGATTTGGGACCCTACCTTGGATCTGTTGGCCATCTGGCAGTCACAGCTACCAACCTCATCGATCTCAATCCGTTCGGCCAACTCAGACAATCAAACCATGGTTCCCCTTCAACTCAGCGTCCAAGGAGAGATCCAAGAAGTCCATTTCTATCATCAACCATTTTCTTATGAGATGCGATGGCTTGAATCAGCTGATATGCATGTCATACACATTGAAACCAGACGCACATTCTCAGCAAGCAACGATTACAACCTACCCCCTACGACGTACCGAGTTAATCTTGCGTTCGACCCAACCAACGGAAAACGCATCGCGGAATGGATCGCAGCTGACCAGGAGATCTGGCTCATGAAAGCGTTCCGGCAGTTCAATCCCGAGAACGGAAAGCTAACGCAGGAAATCCGCTTTGAACTCCTTGAGCAGGGTGGGTTTGAAGCCGGAGCAGATACCGATCACTGGTACCGTAAAACCTTGACCGTCTACGATGACGCTGGCGACACATCGGTCAGAACGTACCGACACGAATACATCAAAACAGGCGCTGAACCCGTCTACAGTAGCACCCATTGGCTACCAGTCGACCAAGACATCAGCACAACACCTCCGTAAACATCGCTCGGCGACGCGGAATCACACATCGGGATGTCAATTAAGCTTATTTCCTAAGCTCATTACCTATGTCTAAAGACCACCACTCAACTCGACAACCGCATCCGCAAATGCATCACCGAGTCGCACAAAGAAAGCACCACTTCCCAGATAATGATACGGGCGATCGCTACCCACTGTGTCCCACTCGTGGTAATGTTCTGGCCAACCTTTTTGAAAGATCTCGTTGGAATAATGTGAGTAATGCAGGTAGCTCTCAACAGCAGCAACTTTTCTTTTGACACCCAGTTCCTCCGCCGCGGCTCGTTGAGCCACTGAGACTGGATTCTCAGCGATCTTCTCTGGTGTAACCGCAGTACCAAGTACACCAATGACAAACGGCAGTTCAGCGACGCCTAGTTCCTTCCGCACGTCACCGATCAGGTGAATCATGTTTTGACGATATGCATCGCGATACTCCGGCGCGAACTGATCATTAAAACCTTGGAACCAAACAAAACCAGCAAACTCATGCCCGGCGTCTTTGTCATACTCGGGATGATATTTGCCCAAGTCACTCAGCACCTCACGAATCTCCTTCACCATCAATTGGTAATTAAGACTCACGTTCTCTTTGATTTGCTCAACCTTGTCACCAGCCAACTCTTTTTCCGTCAGCTGGTAGGCCCCGGAAGATGGAGGACGAAAGTTGTAATTCAATGACTTGCCACCCCAAGAAGTCTTGATGATCAAGATCGGTCCAGAATATCGCTGAGCGAGGGACATCCCAAATCCGTACTCGGGTCCGATCTTATCAATCGACGCACCGCACCCGATCTTCAAAGGTCCACTCTGTTGGTTACGATCAGCGATGGAATGGATGTAGACCGAACTGGATACCTTCAAGCTTTCGGCAATCTTTTTCTTGTACTCTTCGTGTCGCGCCTTCATCGCATCCGTCTTCGCAACCAAACTGGTTTTGGCATCGCCCTCTTCCATCTTCTTGATCTTGTCGTTCGAGATACCTCCAGTGAGAGCATCGAGCTCCCGAGCATGGGTCAACTGCTGTTCAAGATCCTCGCCTGACAGCCCGTGATCTTCTCGAAGGATCATGTCCAACAGCTCGCGATCCCTAGGATTCTCGGATGCGAATAGAGTCGCGATTGTGTGGGCTCGTGCATGCCCAACCATATTTGACTGCCCCGCGAGAACAAAAATCTTGAGAGGCTCCGCAGCGTCGCTAAAACCAAGGGTCAAGCACACAGCCAGAAGCGATAGTCCCATCCGTTTGGTCACGGCACCTTTTGTACGCATTAGCCGAACTGTCCTCTTATAAGTCAACTGGAATGACACCTTAAACGTGATCCGAATTACATCGAACATTATCCACCTGCGGACAATTAGCACTTTTCCGCGACCGCAGTCTAACATGAATTGTAAATCGACGGTGACAAGTAGAGTGGAATGGATACCGATAACTAGGTCCGACCAGCATCCGACTTGCCAAATCGCTCCGATGCGGAAGGTAATTGGGTGTTCAGAACTCGACAAAGTCGCAGAAGAACAAAGCCGCGGCACGGGCTGGCTTCACACCACGCGCAGAGCCGATAAGACTGCCTCGCTTCCGCACATCTCCATCGCTCTCGACCTTACCCACAAGCGTTCCACTAAGACGAACATTGCCATCACTGTCAACGCGTGCGATCGAGGACCCTCGTTTCCTGATCGTCCCATCTGACTCGATCTTACCGACAAGGGCACCACGGATCCGAATACCACCATCCGACTCAAACCTGCCAACCGCCGTACCACGAATGCGAATCGTTCCATCATCTTCGACTCGACCGACATAGGATCCTTTCACTCGGATGTCACCGCCGGCGTATAGAAAGCTGGCTGAAACACCGCAAGCCACTAGCAAGATCAATCTCAGAAGCATCAATTGAAATCTCCCATGATATGGATGTGATAAATGATATGGCGGGTGAGAAACAAACAGAAACGGGATGCAGTCATCTACCAACTGATATCGCGCCGCTTCATGAGTTCAGGATACGGCTCATCTAAGTCGCCGTACTCTTCCTTCAATTGAAGAAGTTTCATTTTCAACTGCTCGGTAACATCACGGTATTCAGGACGTCCGTAAAGGTTCTGTGTCTCATTGGGATCTTCTCTCAAATCATACAATTCCCAGCCATCGGTGGTCGGAGGAAATTGGCCGCGTCCAAGATTGGCATCAAGAGGCAGCGCATAAAAGTAGACCAACTTATGCCTCGCATCACGAATCCCATAATGAGCGGGAATATGGTGATGCGCAAGGTGCATCCAGTAACGATAGTAAACCGCATCACGCCAAGACTGAGCCTCTTTTCCCTGAAGAAGCCCCGCTAGGCTGAGCCCCTGCATCGACCCTGCCTCCTCAACTTCAGAACACTGGGCAAACTCAAGGAAGGTCTGCGCAAAGTCGAGATTTGAACACAAGTGGCTGTCATTCACGGTTCCACTTGGTATTACGCCAGGAAGTTTCGCGAGAAACGGCATCTTCAGACACTCTTCGTAAATCCATCGCTTATCAAAATAGTCATGCTCACCAAGAAACATCCCTTGGTCCGAGGTGTAAATAACAAGCGTGTTTTGAGAGAGCTGGTTCGAATCGAGATAATCGAGGATGCGTCCCACATTTTCATCGACCGCTTTAACACAACCGAGGTAGTCATGGAGATACTTCTGGTAAGCAGCTCGACCTTTCTCCTTCTCCGTCATACCACCTAGGTCAATCGAACCGGCCGGCCAATCTTTCTTCTGTACATCCTCAACCATCGTTCGACGCGGATGAAGTCGGCTCGTGATGGAGGTCCCCATCTCGCGTGTTGCCGACGAGCGATGACTAAAGTCCTCCCACAGCGAATCGGGCTCGGGAATGTTCACGTCCGCGAGGTAATCACGATGACGATCCGCTGGCTCCCACTTACCATGCGGTGCTTTGTGATGAAGCATCAAGAAAAACGGTTTGCCTCGATCACGACCGTCTAGCCACTCCATGGCGTAATCCGTCACGAGGTCGGTGTAGTAACCAGACACCCGCTCCGCACCCTTCGGCGGACGACTTTGATAAGGCAATCCATCCTCTGAAGAAACAAACACTGGGTCGTGATACATCCCTTGCCCCGGGCCGACCTTCCAGTAGTCAAATCCCCACGGCTGCGATCGCAGATGCCACTTCCCAACCAGACCGGTCTGATAACCGTTCCGGCGTAAGATCTCCGCGACGTTTGGCGTCCCCTCGCTCGGTCCAGGGAACGCGTCATTCAGGGTCCTGACCCCGTTGATGTGCGAGTGCTGCCCGGACAGGATCACCGCGCGACTCGGAGTACAGATCGAATTGGTAACGAAGCAACGATTGAGACGCATTCCCTCGCTGGCGATACGATCGATGTTCGGTGTTGGCGCTACATCAGCAAGACGTCCACCGTACGCACTGATCGCGTTGCAGGCGTGATCGTCCGACATGATAAACAGGATGTTGGGTCGGCTCTCTTCAGCGTTCGTGTCTCCGAAACCAAACACTAAGCAAAACGCTATAAACACCCATGAACTTGGTTTCAGCATGACTTCAAACTTCCCTTTTTGTAACTGACACGCCACTTCGCAAACTGATCCAGCAGCCATCTTAACAATCAACCGCAGCCACCACACCCGCCACAGCCGCCGCAACCACCGCATCCGCTACATCCGCCTCCGCAGCCACCATCACCCGATCCGGAGTCGTCACTTTCCCAACTGTTGGAACTTGGATTAGGAACCAGATACAGGATATCGGCCATATCATCTCTGACCCCAGCTAGATCAAACGCAGTGGTTCCATTGAGCAAAACCGACCTAAGAATCCGACCCTCTTCAGATAGCGTTGCATGTTGCTCGGGGTCTGCCCAAGCAGCAACCAAGTCAGCGAGCATTTTCTTACCGGAACGATTGTTCCCCTCTGTCACCTTGGTTCCAAAAATCATCCACAGGAATGTGAACCCGACTGAAGCAATCACACCAAAAAGGTTGTAATCGTTATTCCATGGACGATTAACACCCGGTGGCCAAGCTAGAGATGCCCAAATAAAAAGGAGCCCGAGTAAGAATGACAACCCCCACAGACCTCCCTGCCTCCCAGTAACAGCGTTCCCTGCACGTCGTCTCAATCCGTATTCCTTCAGGCGACCATTCATAATGTCAAAGAACGG
>CALIBL010000049.1 GCA_938045805.1 uncultured Rubripirellula sp.
AACAGACAGATCCTCAACACGGAGCCATCCCTACATGGCTACTTATAACACAAGCGACTTCCGCAAAGGACTCAAGGTTCAAATCGATGGCGAACCTTACCTCATGACGGACATGCAATTCGTGAAGCCCGGCAAAGGCAACGCGCTCTACAAATGTAAATTGAAAAATCTCGTTCGAGGAACCACTCTGGACCGAACCTACAAAGGTGGGGACTCTCTCGAGTCAGCCGATGTAGAAAACACTGACGTCTCGTTCCTGTATCGGCAAGGCGAAGACTACGTTTTCATGCATCAGCAAACTTTCGAGCAATATGAGGTTCCCGCCTCGGTAGCCGGTGACATCTGGAAATATCTCAAAGATGGCATGATTTGTTCAATGACCATCTACAATGGTAATCCAATCATTGTTGAAGCGCCCAACCAGGTTGAACTTGAAGTCATCGAATGTGCTCCGGGTACCAAAGGTGATACCGCTACCAACGTTACAAAACCTGCCAAAGTAGAAACCGGTGCGGAATTCGTCGTTCCAGGCTTCATTAAAGAAGGCAACGTCATCAAGATTGACTCGCGCACCGGCGACTACGTCGAGCGAGTGAGTAACTAGAGTTTGGTTCGCTTCCGCCAATCGGCCCATGAACCACTAAAACAAAACTCGCACACTTTGTCATTTCTCGCGGAGAGCACCAATGGTTAATACATTGTTTCTGCCAGAACTGCGAGAAATGTTGGCGAGTGATGATCGCGGGGAACTCGAAGAGTTCTGTGTCGCACTCAATGCGGGACGAACTGCCGAATTCATGGAAGGCCTCGATGATAACGAGGTCTGGAGAGTTCTTCAGTATGCTACACCTGAACGAAGAGCTGAAATTTTTGGCTACTTCCCAGAGGTTCGTCAGGTCACCATGCTTGACCAAGAACCTGCCGATCAGGTTGCAGCATTAGTTGACGAAATCCCGGCCGATGACCGTGTTGACTTAATGCAGAGCCTACCCGAGCAGAGGGTAGGTGAGATTCTCAATCTGCTTCCGGTCGATGCTCGCCGTGATATCCAGCGTCTGGGTGCCTACCCGGATGGGACTGCCGGAGCGTTGATGACGACCGAAGTGGCGATGTTGCGGTCAGATCTTACCTCGCGTGAAGCGCTCGAGGAGTTAGGTCGGCAAGCGAGCGACTTAGAAACCATCTACTACCTCTATGTTGTTGATGAAAACCAATTACTCCTCGGGGTTGTCTCGACCCGACAACTCGTTTCGTCACTGAACAAGCCAACCAAAACTCTCTCGGAGATGATGGAATCGGATGTCATTGCCGCTTCAGTGACCGACCACCAGGAGGAGGTCGCACAAAAAGTTGAGAAGTACAACCTGCTGGCGATTCCTGTGGTGGATGATGCAAGGCACCTCGCGGGCATCATCACGCATGACGATGTCATTGATGTCGTGCGTGAAGAACTCGAAGAAGATGCACAACGTATCGCGGCGGTGGCACCACTGGAAGATTCCTTCCTTGAAGTGGGACTGCTCATGCTGTCCTGGAAACGAGGTATTTGGCTGACCATTCTTTTCTTTGCTGCTCTGCTCACCGCGTTCGCACTCTTCCACTATGACCGTGAACTCGCACAGTACGAGTGGCTAGTTTGGTTCATTCCCCTGATCATCAGTGCGGGTGGAAACTCGGGCAGCCAATCCGCTACCTTGGTCATCACCGCCATGACGAGCGGCGATGTAGCGTTCAGTGATTGGCCCAAAGTGATGAAACGGGAAGTGATTGTTGCCTTAACCTTGGGAGGGTTCTTGGCATTGATCGGATATACAGTCGCTTTCTTCCTTGCTCCGAGCCCGGAAGATGCGTTGGTGATCCCGCTGACGCTACTACTGGTGATCTTCTGCGGATGCGTCTGCGGGGGCGCTTTACCGATGCTCTTTAAGCGTTTAGGACTCGACCCCGCCATGATGAGCAACCCATTTGTGGCCGGGATCGTTGATATCCTTGGCATCGTGATTTATATCAATGTCGCTCGGTTATTACTCACCGCCCCGCTGTAGTTTCTCGGATCGCCCTAGCATCTCGCTCGGCGTCAGATGCAAATACCAGATTCATTTTGACAACCGATCGAAAAGGTTTTTCGTGATTTGCGTCACGTGGGGGTCATCGCCCCGTAAGCCATGAGCCCAGTCCGTTGTCCCTGCGGTAACAACTGTTCCTCCCCTTTCATAGACACCAAAAACGGCCGCCCCCGTGCGATCCTTGGGAAAGCGATCATACCAGTAGGAATCTCCGGGCGCCCATCGAGCGGGGCACGTAGCGAGAATCTGAAAATTCGCTGGTGTACCATCTCGACCCGTCGCAAAAGGCAAACCATCCTTCCACTGCATTTCGCAACCATCGCACTCATAGCCAACGATCGTATCTTTTCCGCCAAAGCGATCATTGCGAGCCAAGTTGGTCCCCGTGAATAACCAATGATCTGGTCGGTGAACTTCAAAAGAAGCAGGACCGTCCATAAATTGACCGTGACTGCGATGATACCCACCCCATAAAAAACCTACTCCAGTAAGTTCATTTTCTGGTCGATTGATCAGATGATGGCTCCATAGCGTGCTTAGCAAGTGCTGGTCCTCGGTTCGATAAACTGGATCGACGTTGTACCACTGCTTCCAACAGGTTAACGCCTGCCCATCATCCTCACTTCGTACTTGCCAACAACAGGTGTTGCCACTGAGAAACGCCACATTTCCTCCACCGGTGATAAAAGCTTCAAGATGATCCCTCATCGCTGATGACCAGTACTCATCATGCCCCACACTGAGAACAAGTCGATAATGCTGCAAGATTTCGGGCCGAAACTCTAAGTCACCGTTGACCGCATACTCGAGGGCATAATTGTTCTTCTCCGCCCACTGCACTAGCGGTAACTCCCAGTTTTCGAATTGCGAATAAAGCGGACGAGCAAAAGAAACACGATGCCCCTGCAGCCCATCCCTATCGTGGTAGGAATAAAGACTGTGGCCGCCCCAGTTTGTGTACGCGTTGTACGTGTTGGTCGCTAATTGCAGCAAAATTTTGGATCGACTTCCCGGATCGGCTGAACGCACCACAAACAAACATCGAGACTGAATAGGTTTATCACTTTCCGGATCTGTCGCGGTGATCGTGGCAAGATAACAACCACTCGTCCAGGAGCTCGGAATCGAAAGTGTCGTTGCAACCGGCCAATCACACCCGTCAGATGCGGCTCGATCGGGAATCGCGTAAGAGCCAGCCGAAAAAACCTTATCCTTCAGCACCACCTCATTCTCTTTGCCATACCGCATAATCTCCATCGACAATGCTTCAGCTGAGGTGGAGCAGTGGAAGGCCAATTCATCACCAGCAACCACACTAAGCTGCCCCGTGTAGCTGTACAGGTAGGCGTCTTGAGGCAATAACTGATCCGCTTGCACACGGCAGCTCAAGATCGAACATGCAACCAAGATCAAAACACCCGAAATAGCAACCCTCAACATCAAGCACCTCCGCCCGTGAATCTCAACACCAAAATCGTTGACTCAAGCATCGGCGTTGTCCATGTCCCACCCTACTTCAGCATGCAGGGCCGTGCTGACGGCGCCAATGTCTTTTGCCTAACCACTGATAGGTTAGCATCCCGAGCCGCCAAGGTGTCACTCTTCCAAAGTACTGCAAGAATTAAAGCAAGAGCTCCTGCCACACCACCTGATACGTGTGACTCAACCAGTGGTTTGAATCCATCAACCTGCACGAAAAGCAAATCACCCGTGATCGCTTCGAAACAGAGTTTACCTATCAACAGAACACCAAGACTTCCCCAGAAAATGGCAAACGCTTTATCCGAAGCTTTGCGACTGATTCGAAACTGATCACCGACAAACCATACAAATAAGCCGGTATCAATTCCACTGAGCCCTCGGTAGCTGTTCACGTGATCGCACGCGAGAATCACGGTAGCTGAGACCACCAACGAAACCATCATCAGGAGTAAACCGTAATGCTTTCGATGCTGGGATTCACACAGCGACGAAAGAATCACGAACATTAGTAGGTCCCAGAAAAGATGCTGGGACCCAAAATGTGTCACGTGTCCCGTAAACAATCTCCACCATTGCCCATCAACCACGGCCGCGAAATCCATCTCCATCAGCGACAACCAACTCGGAAAAAAACCAACAAGCAGGGTGACCAACGATACCAATATGGTGACGCGGAATGACTTGATGATTTCCATCGCAAAGCCCCTTCGGGAAAGAAAGAATCTGAGCAAACCTTGCTGGTTGTGATCAACCGTTGGTTGATTGGCAATCATGGAAGAGTCTCCTAGGCAGTTTTGCTTTTACGACGCATTAAACTCGCAGCACCGGCACCTGCAATCGAAAGCAGTGCAGTAAGTGGACCAATCGGTCCACCTCCTCGTGATCCACCACCCGCGCCGAAAGTGCTGCGAGGACGAGAGGAGTATTGGGAAGCTCTCGAACTGTCATACGACCCGGTGGCCGGTGGTGAAGTTGACTGATTTGATGTGGACGCTTGCTGAGTCGCATTCGCAGCGGGTGCAACTGGGGATGCCTGTTGTGGTGAGTTCCCCTGACTAGAGGAAGAACTTGCTGTTCCATTATTTGTTGCAGAGGAAACACTTCCCTCGGAAGCTGCTTGCGATTTGACGTTAGAAGAAGTAGCTGCTGCGTCCATCCCTTCGGCAGCTTGCACCTTGGCTGTATCGGTGATCAGCTTTTCTTCGGGAGCTTTCTCTAATTCCGTCTCCACAGCGATAAACGAAGTGTAAGCGGTAACAAGCTGATGCCTTAAACCAAGTTCAGTGATTTCAGCTTTCCCAGCGGGCGTTTCCGCACCCACATCACGATTCCAAATTTGACGAATCCGCTGCCTTGCCCATACCGAACCAATCGAATCGTGTGCAGGCTCGATTTCGGGTAGTTCTAATTCGAGTTCCAGTTCAACAGGTTGTCCCAACACATTACCTCTCAATTTGACCGTTGAAACACCGGTCTGGGCATACTTGGCCAACACAATGAGTGGCTTCCCTGCATACAAATCTGGTAAGCGATCTGGAACTTGGTCTTGGACCGTCAAATCGCCCCAATCAATCTGCAAGTCCGTCATGTAAGGTGAATTTGTTAATGCATTGACTTGCTGCGCGAGTGCGACAGGGTTGTCTTGATTGGTGACTTGCAATGAAAAGCCGCGTCCTATCTCTGCAGCTCGTTTTATCAAGTAGTCATTAGGTGACGCGCCGAATGCAACAGGAAAGACTCTCGCATCTTCGAATCGCTCATCTTTCAGATACCTCAGGATAGAATGATCGTTTCCGACGAGAGCATCTGTCATCAAGAACACGTAGCGTGGTGGACTGCTTTCCGTTTGCGTCTCACCTAGAGCAAGTTGCAATGCGGACAACAGATTGGTACCGCCGTTCGCTCGAAGACCTCGAACAAAACTCTTAGCAGCTGCGATG
The DNA here is from genome assembly GCA_938045805.1 of uncultured Rubripirellula sp. Classification (GTDB taxonomy): domain Bacteria; phylum Planctomycetota; class Planctomycetia; order Pirellulales; family Pirellulaceae; genus Rubripirellula. The sequence continues at coordinate 5,489 of CALIBL010000049.1, forward strand.
TTTTCACTTGTTGCGGGGATCGCTGAAGGCTGGAACGCTCGAGGCTGATTGCTAAACGAAATCAGGCGAAAAGTATCTTCGGCATTAAGACCATCAAGGATCTCATCCGCGAACTGACGAAGCTGGCTCATTGCGGGACCCTTCATCGATCCACTGGTATCCAAAACCAAGAGTACTTCTCGCGATGTAATCTCGGAAGGATCAAGCGACCATTTGGGCTGCAACGCGAGCATCACATATCCGTCTTCATCAGAACTGGCGCGATGCGTCATGGAAGCCAGAGTCGTGTGCTCGCCGGCAAGCTGGTATTCGAAGATGAAATCCTGATCCGGAATGATGGATTGATTCTCGAGGGTGACGATGGATTCAGTTTCAGATCGCTTCTCGACTTTAAGTTTGTGAGTGACCGGAGTTACTGCCTGTATTGGCATCGCACCGTCAATCTTAACCGTAATGAAAACGTCGTTCCCATTTCGCATTCCACTGGGAATCACTTCAGGCGTGATTCGAGAAGCGTCGGGAACCAGATCAGTATCCCGTGCCCAACCGCGACCCACACTGGGACGAGCCACTGGAGTACCTGGAATGTATCTTGGACCGACCACCATGGGAAAACGGAAGAGATAGCGTTCGTGATCTACTTCAAGTGGCTGGACGTACTCAATATGGATAACGACTTCCGCGTTAGCCGGAATATTTGCGACAGACTGAGTAAAAATGTTCGCTCTTTCCTGCTCCAACAATGCAGCTTTCCGTCCCTCTTGTCGAGCCTGCTCGTAGACCTGGCGAGCTTCGCCCCTTTCCTTGACCTCTCCGACAATTAAACGCTCACCGATCTGAAAAGAGTATGCATCGACCGCACTATTTTCAGGCAATGGGAAAACGTAAAGAGCTTCAAGACCATCGGAAAACGGGTTCTCAAAAACCTGGGAAACACGCACACGCGCGAGCACGCCTGAGATCTCAGCTTCGACACGCGTTTCCTTCAGGTGAAATTTTGGAGCAGCCGTCTGTGTTTGTGCTGGGGTTGGATTATTTGGTTTTACGCGCTCATAGGTTTCGTCACTAATTAGCATTTGCCCCTGAGTGACAGGAGCTCCCCCCAAAACGCTGAAACCAGCGTTAGCAGGTGCCAAATGGAAGAGGACGAAGGCTGTCGCTGAAAACCAGCCCATTAAAGACAGGATTTTAATTGGCCGTGTGAAGTTGGTTGCAGAATAAATCATCTGAGGACGCTCCGTTATGGCGTTGGATTGGTTGCACCCAACTACAGATCCTCAGAGCACGGTTTTCTTCGTGTTCAACCGCGAAAACACGAAGAAACATCAGTTAAAAATATTTATGGAATTAGCCCGAACAAAACAAAACTTGCGGGCTCTTTGACCACCATCTGCCAAATCATCACATCCACTCTTCATCGTCCAGCAAACCTCCAAAGAATTGATCGACTCCACTTCCAGACATGGCGTCGGGCACCTGGAACATCATGCGGTCGATGCGAAGTTTTGCCGCACTGCGATCACTCGAGGAATCGGTATCACGCACTCGAACAATCACCTCACCAACTTCCTGAGGAAGATCGATCAAGATCGAAGAGGCAACCGGTGAAGAGGGATCGAGAGTTAAAAGCGATTGCCACGTTAGACCGCCGTCTGTTGAATATGAAAAGGCAAAGTTATCTGGGTCACTAGGGGTTAAAACTTCCGCGTCAAGCATCCATTCAACTCGACTTTGTCCCGTCAAATCAAAAACCCATTGATGCTCAAGCCGACTTCTCTTACCTCCACCGCCATAACGTTCTTCTGTCAAGGTTTGATAGGCTCCGTCCACCAAATCGAGGTTTTGGAAACTGCCCTCAGAGCTTCCGTTGATTGATGAATCCGCTTGAGCATAAAATTGAGTTTGATCATTATCGATAATCAGCACCGCTGCTTCGTTGGAAATACCCAGCAAGTAGTCAGGACTGTCCAAGAGTTGAAGAACGATATCTTCATTAGATTCTGCAATCGCGTCGTCGACCGGAGTAACACTAACCACTGCAGTGGTTTGACCAACTGGGATGACGACCACTCCATCCAGAACCTCCGTGTAATCGTTTACCGAAGCTGAACCCGAAATGCTGTAACGAATACTCAAATCATTCAATAGTGGCTCGTTATCAACCAACGAAATCAAGAATTGCCCCGACTGGTTCATTTCCTCGTAAGCTGTTGGAGCCGATGCAGTAACCGAGACCCGCGGTGGCAGTGGGGTAGAACGTTCGGAAACAAAAGCTAATCGATCTACAAATAGGCGATCTACGGTGACCTCTCCGCGGGATCGATCCGTATCAATTGCTCTGACGAAAACCGGCCCCTCGATTGAAAGTGGTAACGAAACCTCATAGTTAGCCATGGCTTGTTCCACCAACGTCACCAGCGGAACCCATCCCGAACCTGCGTCATACTCCAAACGAATTGTCTCTGCGGTACTATCGTGCCCAAGCGTCCCATGGAAAGTGACTCCGACGTCTCCTCCGGTAACATTAAAGCTCCAATGCTGCTCCAACCTAGTTCGACGATTTCTGTGATATAGCTCTTCTGCGACGGTTTGAATTTGCCCATCAGAAGAAAAAGTTGCTGACAAATCACCATCTGCCGATCCAAACAAGGTCTCCGAAGCATAAGCAACATCCTCGTAAATAAATCGCTGCGTGATTGGTTCGACCACGATGTCAACCCGAGCGGTTGCGAACCCGCCGCGTTCATCCGAAATGGTGTACGAAAACGAATCATCGCCAACATACGCTTCATTCGGCGTGTAACGAAAAGTACCATTACCGAGGTGTTCAACCGCACCATGCAATGCATCGGTGAAAGACGAAACAACGATCGCATCGCCGTCCGGATCAAAATCATTGTCCAAAACGGTAAGATTGACAGACTGCCCCTGCTGAGTAGTGATTTGATCTCCATTCGCAATGGGTTCCTGATTTACCGGTGCGATCGTGAGCGAGGAAACAGGAGACCAATCGGTTTCGTTGCCCCAAGCATCACGAGCTTTGACGCGATACTGATAAGTAAATCCTGGCTGTAAATTCCAATCGGAAAATGAGGAACTCACTTGCCACCCACTATCCTCCGCACCATTCCACCATTCACCCTCATTTGCTTCGAGGCTATCGAAGTAATATTCGATACCTCCGTCTGGGTCCGTTGCAATCAACGCCTCCATCTCTGCGACGAAACTATCGGTAATCGCATCGTTCAAGATGGGTTCTAGAGAAAAACCCATCGGGTTTGGAGTTGGCGGACTATTTGGAATTGTGACATCGACGGTTACCGTTGCGTTAGCGGTTAATCCATCGGTGTCTGTAATGGTGTAATCAAACACCTCGACACCGGTAAAACCTAACGCCGGAGTGAAGATTAGCTGCTCTCCATCGATGGTGACGGACCCGTTATCAACACCAGAAACTTGAACCAACTGAATTGGATCTCCATCGGGATCGTAGTCGTTCA
>CALIBL010000050.1 GCA_938045805.1 uncultured Rubripirellula sp.
CGACTTGCTGCGGAAGGCCGCAAGTTCACAAGTTTCATGGTGGCCTCACCGGTATGCACACCCTCCCGTGCTGCTCTTCTGACCGGCTGTTACCCGAAACGTGTCGGCATGCATCAGCATGTCCTGTTCCCAACCTCCAAAAAGGGATTGAACCCCTCGGAACATACCATCGCCGATCATCTTAAAGCACAGGGTTACGCGACGGCCTGTTTTGGAAAATGGCACCTAGGGCATCAACCTGAGGTACTCCCCACCTCTAATGGATTTGATACCTACTTAGGCATTCCCTATTCCAATGACATGAACCACCCTGACAACAAGGGGAAACCTAAAGGTGGTCCCGACGGCATGGATATCCTTTGGAATGATCCTGAATCAACACTCACCAAATGGAAAACTCCACTAATCAAGGATGAAGAGATCGTTGAGTTGCCAGTCGACCAAAGAACGGTCACTCGCCGCTACACTCAAGCCGCAATTGACTTTGTTGAAACGCATCAAAACGAACCTTTCTTTGTCTACCTACCGCACTCGATGCCACACATTCCGCTCTATGTTCCAGATGACGTCCGAGACCCCAACCCATTGAATGCGTACATCAACGTGATCGAGCACATCGATCACGAAGTTGGAAGATTACTTGACACACTCGATCAATTGAAGCTGACTGAAAATACTTACGTGATCTACACCACAGACAACGGACCTTGGCTTCCCTTCAAGCACCATGGTGGGTCTGCTGGTGTCCTGCGTGATGGGAAAGGAACCACATTCGAAGGCGGTCAACGTGTCCCATGCCTCATACGAGGCCCTGGCATCCCTGCGGGAACCGTGTGTGAACAACTCACGGGCACAATTGATGTACTGCCCACGATCGCCGCAATCACCAAAACTCCCTTACCGAGTCATCAAAAGATTGATGGCCTTGATGTGTCCGAACTTTGGATGGGTAAAACGGATCAATCTCTTCGAGAAGAGTTCCTGCACTACACCTCACAGGGAAAACTAGAAGGACTTCGACAAGGCGATTGGAAGCTGCTTGTAAAAACACCGCGGCAAAACAGAAATGCCCAACAACAAGCGAGCAACACCCAAATCATGCTCTTCAATCTCAAGTCGGATCTTAGTGAAACCTCGAATGTTGCCGAAGAGCATCCAAAAATTGTGCAACGACTCAAACAACGCATGACGGAACTCGATAAAGAAATCACGGAGAATGCTAGAAGCCCTTGGTTGATGAACGAGTAAGGGTTGCGGAACCAACAGTGATAGCTCAGCCAACCTATGACAAACGATCGAGAACGATTGCAGCACGGAAAAAGCGCTAACCAAATCCGATGACTTGGTTACACTGATTGATTACGAAAGGAAATCTGATGATTCAGTTTGAATTTGGAAATCGATTTCAGAACTGTAACGGTTTGTCACGCCGCACCTTCCTGTCGGCTGGTTCTTCCGCGATTGCGGGGATCAATCTGCCATTTTTACTCGCTAACGATTCGCTCGGCCGTGAGATGGGTCTCAATGCGAACCTTAAAGGCAAACGCGCCAAATCGCTGATCCTCATCCACCTCGATGGTGGTCCCCCACAGATGGACCTCATCGACCCGAAGCCAAACGCACCTAGCGAAGTTCGCAGCCCTTTTTCTCCGATGAGCACAAATGTCCCCGGCATTCAACTCACCGAACTCATGCCTCAATGTGCGAAGATTGCCGATCGGTTGGTGTTCATTCGTTCTCTTATCGGATCAGACGGTAAACACCATGCCTTTCAGTGCCAATCTGGCTACCACGAGAAGGACCTGCAGGCGATAGGCGGTCGGCCCGCGATCGGATGCGTCGTCAAACACCTTCAATCCACACCACAAGATACCGTGCCGCCATTCATCGATTTGATGCAGGGGCGCCCGCTAGTCAGGAACAGTGCCAGACCGGGCTTTCTTGGTATTAAGAGCAAGCCATTTCGCCCAGACATCTCACACCTTTGGCATCGCGAATTAGAACCAGGAATGAAAGGAGAACTTCAGCGACTCGGTGCAGGTCATAAAACGGAACTGCGACTGAACTCGAACCTTCCTTCAGAGCGTGTAAACCAAAGACTTGGTTTGCTGCAAAGCCTTGATCGCTTCGATCGATCGCTCGATCCATCTGGCTCAATGATCGCCATGGATCAGTTTCACCAGCAAGCTTTTCGCGTTCTAACTTCCGGTGAATTTTCAAAGGCGATGGATCTTGATCGAGAGGACCCCAAGGTCATCGCCAGCTACACACCTCCCGCGAACTTTAACGGAACTCAATCAGTCACCAGCGAAGGACCGGATGCGATCTTAAAATTCATGTTGGCTCGCCGATTAATCGAGGCCGGGGTGCGTGTGGTCAGCTTATCACTGAGTGATTTTGATACACACTCAAATAACAATGAAAGAATGCGAAATCTTGGTCCACTCTTCGATTTTGGTTTTCATGCCTTGATCCAAGACCTCGATTCGAGAGGACTATTGGAAACCACAACCGTTCTTGCTTGGGGTGAGTTTGGACGCACTCCAAAAGTGAACGACAAGGGCGGACGTGATCACTGGCCCAATGCGTCGATGGCCATCATGGCGGGTGGTGGACTACCCGAAGGATTGGTCATTGGTGCAACGGATCGTGAAGCTGGTAGAGTCACCGAGCGTCCCGTCTCCTTCGCCGATGTTGCCGCCACGCTCTATCGTCAACTCAACATCGACCCTCAGATGATGATTCACGATCAAACGGGCCGGCCACACATGCTGATGTCCGAGGGTTCACCGATCGCGGAACTGACTTAGCTTGCGATAGTAGTCGTTCATGCGAAGCATCAACAGGACGCAACAGCACTAAGCCAACACATTCTGGACCACGTGACCGTGAACATTGGTCAATCGTCGCTCAAGGCCATTGTGATAGAACGTTAAGCGTTCGTGATCCAACCCCATCAGGTGAAGCAACGTCGCATTGAAGTCATACACAGACACGGGGTTCTCCTGAGCTTTAAAGCCAAATTCATCGCTCTCGCCGTGACTAATCCCTTTTTTCACCCCAGCTCCGGTGAGAAAGCAGGTGAACGCATTCGGGTTATGATCGCGACCGGTTCCGTTAGCCTGAAGGAATGGCATTCGACCGAACTCGGTCGCCCAAACCACGAGAGTATGATCCAACAAACCTCGCTGTTTCATATCAGCAATTAATGCAGCCGTGGGCTGATCCATAATCTCAGCCTGCATCGCGTGGGTGTTGAGCAAATTGGCGTGAGAATCCCAATTCGTCACACCATTGCCACCAGATGGATCACTCCCATTGAACAGTTGAACCACCCTCACGCCTTTCTCGATCAGACGTCTAGCGAGGATACAATTCTTTGCGTATTCGCCGCGCAGTTCCGACCCACCTTCAACGCCGTAAGATTGAAGGGTCGCTTCGGTCTCCTTGGATAAATCCATCACTTCAGGGACAGACATTTGCATTTTCCCAGCTAGCTCATAGCTGGCAATCCTACCAGCCAGATTGGCATCTCCAGGATAACTTTCAAGATGCTTTGCATTCAGCCTTTGGAGTAAATCAATCGTACGCCGATCATCGATGCTGCTCAACGACGATGGTCTCACCAGATGATTCGGGGGGTTCTTCGCGTTGAAATCTGTCCCCTGGTAAGCGGCAGGCAGAAAACCATTGCCGAAATTATTCTTACCACTCCTGGCAAGACCTCGAGGATCATTGATTGCCACGAAAGCCGGCAGCTCTTGGTTTTCAGTCCCAAGCGCATACGTCACCCAAGACCCAAACGAAGGGAATCCCTCCATCGTGAATCCGGTATTCATGAAGTTCTCACCCTGCGGATGAGCACTCGTATCGGTCGTCATGGAGTGCAGAAAACAGAAATCATCGACATGCTTTGCAAGATTTGGCAACAGCTCGGAGACCATTTTCCCAGTCTCACCGTGGGGCTTAAACTCCCAAAACGGTTTAGCAATATTCCCGCTGGGCCCCTCGAAAGTCACAGCAGGTAGACCGGGCGGCTTTTTCCCATGCAGACGAAACAATTCTGGCTTGTAGTCAAAAGTATCCACGTGGCTAACTGCCCCAGGCAGATAGATCACCAACACCTGTTTAGCAGCAACCTCGAAATGCGCAGGACGACTCATGTACGGTTGGTTGGGATTGATCTCCGGACGAATCGGAGCTTTTCCGCCGACCGTCTTGACTTCCGTTGCAAGTAGACCCTCGCGCTCGAGAAGGGCGGAGAGCCCAAGCCCAGCTGCTGATAATCCAGCAGTGCCGAGGAATCCGCGGCGATCGAGTAACCGTCGGCCGTGCATTGAAAGATGCTCTGGGTTTTTCATGGGGTAACCTACGGCAAAAATGCGAATTCGTTTGAATTGATCAAGGCTCTGCATACGAGTGTCAGGTCTTTTATCTCTGAACACGCATCTCGCTCACTTTCACTCGGGCTTCGTCCGAGCAGGAGATCAAAACAGTGATCCAGTGCTTCGCCGCCCGTCGCCTCAGCTTGATGCGATGCACGCTTGGCGATTTCCTCTGCTTGTTCCATCACAAACTCGCTGTTCATCAGATTCAGTGCCTGTAAGGGAGTGGTCGAAACGGGACGCCGAGCACGCACCTGACCGCAATCAGGAAAATCAAAAGCGGTGAATAATTGATCATCCACTCGCCGCATTCTCTCCTGATAGATCATGCGTCGCCAGGTTGCGGCTCCGTGATTATCAACCACCTGCCACTGCGCGTAAGTTTTTTTCTCGTTATGAATTCGATAACTACGCCCACCCACCGTCACATCCAGGTTCCCTGAGGCCTGTAGTACCGCATCACGAATCACCTCCGCTTCAACTCGCTTAGGTGGAAACCTCCACAGGTACTGAGATGCCGCATCAACCGCGAGTCCCATGTCGTTGGGCGCACTCGATTGCTTAAAAGCGTCGGAGGTTACCAAGAGGCGGATCAAAGATTTCACGGACCAAGGCTTTGCATGACCATTCTTGGCGGACACGAATTCACTTGCCAACCAATCCAACAACTCGGGATGTGTTGGACGCGCACCCGCGTTGCCAAAATCACTCGTTGTTGTGACCAGTCCCGCTCCAAAAATGTGATGCCAAATGCGATTCACTGCGACGCGAGCGGTCAGCGGATTGTCTGGAGCCACCACCCACTGCGCGAAAGCCTTACGCCGCTCCGGCCCCGAAGTGTTCGAAGTTAAATCCATTTGCCCATTGAGTGCGGTTGGTGCCGACGGAAATACCTCATCCCGTGGACTCTCTGGGCTACCTCGCAATAGCACATGCGTGACTGCCGGCTCAATCAAACGTCCCACGAATGATGGTCGTGGACCTTCCTCTGCTAACTGTGCGATCAGCTCTTGAACTCCCCGTAGGATTGGTTCTCGATCCGGATGCTGCTCCTTCAACTTTGTGTTGACAGCCCAAGTTCCTACCCACGGCTTCCACTTACCGTCCTGACCTCGAATCTCAACATCGAACTCGTAACGCGGCAGACTTGGCTTCTTATCCAAATAATCGGTGTCATAAAAGTATTCCCGATTATTACTAACACGAATCCGATTAACGACCTGCATGGCGGGTAGATCAAATTGAACCCATGGTCGATCCTGCCCCTTCTCGACCTTGGCTCGCCAAACCATGGTTCCGTATTCACCATCACTGACTCGCTGAATTGGGTTACGATTCTCGAAACCTTTCTCGGGATATCCACTGACGACAGCGCCCTCGCTGGTGAGGGCAAGATTCTTTTCGGGCCATTGGATACCAAGCACTTCCAATTCATCGATGAATACGGAATTCATTTTGAAACGAATGCGAATCCCGTCCGTTTTAATCGGCCGGAAATGTAGCTCGCGGAACGCTCCCCAGTTTTCTTCCCAGCCACCGTAGACCAATAACTCTTTACGTTTTTCATCGAGCTGCTCTCTCAGTTCTGCTCCGCGTCTCGCGACAGGATGTTCGGGCGAGAACTCTGGATGTCTACCTCCAAATTCAACATCCTGAAAAACAGCGGTCAAAGAGTAGTAATCTTGGATAGAAATAGGATCGAACTTATGGTTATGGCAGCGTGCACAGCCGACTGTCATCCCCATTACCGATGCTCCAATCGTTTGCACAATCTCATTCATCCGATCGGCACGCGCCTGCCGAATCGCCGAAGGCTCACGCCCCACGGTTGCTGCGGGAACATGCGGCCCAGCGACCAGAAATCCGGTTGCTTCACCGGCACCTAGCGAATCACCGGCAATCTGCTCGCTTAAAAATTCATCGTAAGGCTTATCTTGATTGAAAGCACGAATGACATAATCACGGTACACCCAAGCATTTTTCCTGTAGAGGTTGGCTTCCGATCCATTGGTCTCGGCCCAACGAATTACATCGAGCCAGTGCTGAGCCCAACGCTCACCAAAGTGCTTAGAATCGATCAAGCGTTCCACAGCTGACGTGTAAGCTGCCTGAGGGCTCTTTTCATATTCAACGAGAAAGTGCTTCAACTCATCTGTCGTTGGAGGTAAACCCGTCAAAACGATTGATAACCTGCGTAGAAGAGATTGTGGGTCAGCGGCCCGGGAATAAGACAGACCTTTCGACGCCAGTTGATCGAGCAGGAACGCATCAACCGGATGACCTGATTCGGTTTTCCCCGCGCGTCTTTGATTGGCACTTGGCACTTCGGGGCGAATGATTGGCTGAAAAGACCAGAGATCAACCTGATCGGCCTCTCCCGGGTCTTCCATTTGCCCCGGCCAGATCGCACCTTGAGCGATCCATGCTTCAAGAGCGGCGATTTCATCGGGCGGCAACTTATCTTCATCAGGCGGCATTTCCATTCCCGCATCAAGATGCTTAATCACCTCAATGAGATAACTCGACTGTGGCTTATTTGGAACGACTGCAGCTAATCCGGAATCACCGCCACGAAGCATTCGGGACCGCCGATCCAGTCGCAAATCGGACTCTTGCTCGTCTTCTCCGTGACAATGCCAACAACGTGCTTCCAAAATGGGTGCGATGTCCTCTTCAAATTTGAGCTCGGCGTCTGCTGCCCGAGATGTGTCAGTGAAGGCTATCGATAAGAAAAAAAATATCGCAAGTGAACGCATCAATATTCTCATTTTGCAATGAACAAAGCGAAGACACGGCTGTGCACAGGTTAACCGCTTAAAACGGATCATTCCAACCGGCATCAAATCTTTCAAGAAGCTGCTGCACGACCTCCGATGCACCCGCTGCGATATTGTTTGTCTCTGCGGGGTCATTTTGGTGATCATAAAGTTCAAGGTCAATTGGCTTTGAATCGGGATCTCTTCGATCAAGCCACACGACCAGGCGGTACCGATCCGTTCTCATGGAATAACCCATCAGATGCTCTTCAAAAAGCTCACGCTCCCAATCTACACCGTACTGATCGGCGATCCTTTTCTCAACCGTTTCGATCAAAGGACCAAACCACGTCTCTCGCATGCCTTGCGAGAGTGGATTCGCTGCCCATTCGCGTAGCGCAGGATTTGGATACTGAGTAAAAGCAGCTCTTTTCCAAGGCCTCGTGGGATCTTTCAATAACGGGGAAAAGCTATGTCCTTCGAGGTGCGATGGTTTCGGCACCCCCGTTAAATCGCAGAGAGTTGGAAACAGATCCACCAACTCAACCAACGCATCGGTTTTCGCGCCGAATTTGCGGGCCCGAGGATCCATCACAATAAGTGGTACTCGAGCAGCAATCTCATAATTCGTCGCTTTGCCCCACACCCCCATCTCTCCGAGATGCCACCCGTGATCACCCCAGAGAACGACGATCGTTCCCTCACTCAATCCAAGTTCATCCAACGCATCCAATAAACGGCCAATTTGCGCATCGACATAACTTGTACTTGCTAGGTAAGCGTGCTTGAGCGTTCTTGCGAGATCTTCCGAGAGGGGACCTTGCTTGGGAATGTTCGATCGTGTCCGCAATTCAAATGAAGCATGCAGCCCAACTGCAGCACCGCCACGGGGTGGGGCACCATCTGAGATGAGGGGAATCTTATTAGGATCATACAAATCCCAATACTTTTTTGGAGCACACCAATTGAGATGCGGAAGGTGAAAGCCCATCCCAAGAAAAAACGGTTTCTCTGCGGCAGCCATTTGCTTCATTGTTTTGATGGCAAGTAGGGTGTTATAGCCATCAACATAAGCGTGGTCGGGAACGTCAGCCATTTCAAACGCAGGCCCGCTGGCCAGACCTCTTTTGGCCGCTTCGCCATACTTCGCAGACATCTCTTCGAAGTTGTTTTTGCGAAGCGTAATATTTTCCTCTAAGCGATAAGGACCTGCCGGCTTTTTAATCTCCGGCCCCAGCCATTTCGCACCTTCCCGACTCCATGATCGCGCCTCATCGGTATCCCCTCGATGAAAAATCTTTCCCAAGTAAGCAGTCTCGTAACCGTGTTTAATGAGATGCTCGGGTAATGTCAGGATCTCTGGCTGGAGATCTCGAAGGGAAACGTAATTGTGAAACAATCCAGTGGATTCGGGACGCATCCCCGTCATGAGACTCGCACGAGACGGTCGGCAGATCGCCTGCTGGCAATAGGCTCGATTGAATAACAAACCTCGAGATGCTAACCGATCGATACAGGGCGTCACGGCAATGGGTGACCCATAGCAACCCAGTTCAGGCCGAAGGTCATCGACCGCAATGAAAAGGACATTAGGCCTGTCCCCTGCTTGGGCGGAACGGAACGCTACAAATATTAACAGCACCGTTTTCCATAAACGAATCATCAATTCCCTTTCGCTCCTTGGCGACGCAACCGGAATTTCTCATCATTGCTGCAACAAGCGACTGATCAAACCTACCTCAGCAAACATGACTTAATATTGATTACGAAGTCCATCATCTCAACACCCACAGAATCAGAATCGCCTATCTGTAGAGTCTGTTTTACGCCCTCCGCAGATCAGTCGCCAACAAGCAGCTCGATAGGGATCACTGCCATCTCGGCACTGTTGTTGTTCGCGCGTCGAGGCCCGTTGTTGGAATAGCCAACGTACAAGTTGCCATCGTGCTCAGTGGCATAGGGATACGACAACGCGGCGTTGCGATCGGATTCGCCAGGCCCCTCTTCGAAGACTGCATCACGAATGACGTAGAGTTTTGAGAAACCGACTTCGCTAGGCAATCCAATCGCGATTGTCAGGGGAGAGCGACGCCCACCACCATCGGCAGAGATCGAATTAATGAGGTAACGCACACCCGAACTTAAGGTGCCACAACATGGCTTACTGGTAGCCATCGGAAGATTACTCGGCGACACCTCACTCCAAGTTTTACCGTAATCACTGCTTTCACTCACCAATGCAATCGCCTGAGCCCCATACCGAGCGACATTGACCAGCTTCGATCCACTTACCACGACAGATGACTCGCCCCAGCATTTCGAGAGATCTTTCGAGAGCGGAAGAATATGCAGATCCCACGACATTAGATTGTCTCCACGACTAACCGCGACAGCGGGTGGGTTCTGGTCCGACACGATGAACCCTGGCATCACCCAGTTCCCGTTATTCATGCGAACAGGTTCCGTCATTGGCCAGAAACCATCTTCCACCACCGTGCCTTGCGGTTCCCATGAATCATTATCCTCATTCAGAACGTAAGCTCGGGTATGAACGTTCTTGCGAGTGCCATAAAAAGAACCAAGGAAGGCCCACAGTTTCCCTGCATGAGACAAAAAGACACCATGACTCACGGCGAGATCATCCTTTTCAAGCCCCGAATCGATGGTGGTCACCGGTGACCATGTTGCCCCCGAATCGTCACTTACACAAAACCGACCTTCTTCCGTGTAAGTGTTCTCGCTTCCCTTGTTATGCCCGAACGACGAGAACAATCGACCTTTGTGCCAAGCGAGTGCAACGCCATGCAAAAAACCATAGCCATCAAGTTCGGGTTCGTAACGCTTGATGACCTCGAAACGCACACCCTCAAGACGCTCCAGACTTTGTGCATCGGGAATTTTGCCTGCACTCCAAAGAGAATACTTTGGCTTCTCAGCAGGAATCACATGCATCCGCTCTGTCGGCTTGAAATTGGATCGCATCAGTGATTCATCTATCGCTCGCGACCACAATACCACCTCATCAATTGCACCATAAAAGCCTTGCCGGAATCTTCCATTATCATCAACGCCCCCTAGTGTGACTTTCGCGGGCGTGACCGGAATGGTTTTCTCAAGTGAAAGACTCGCGGTGAGATTTCCGTTTACCCACAAATCAGCGCGGCCCTCCGCCAAAACAAATCCAACCTGATACCATCGCCCGGGCGTTGGACTAACTTTGCTTCGAGCAATCTTCCAGCCATCCTGATAGACGTAAAGTGCGAACTGACCATCGCTGTCGATCATTAAACTCCACTCTCGCTCATCAAGTGAGTAAACATTCTTGGCCACCAACATTTGTTGGTCACCATTCAAGCGATGAACGTTCACCCACATCGAACAGCTCACGGGCAAACACGCGATCTCAACGTCACCTCGCTTTTCTCGATTGTGGGTGGACAAGTGATCGATATCAGCCAGACGCAAGAGCGAATTACCCCTGATCATCACCGAACGCCCAACCACCCCCTCAGCTTCCTCGTGATCACCGAACCACTCGGCCTGATCGCTCAGACCGGAGTCAAAAGAGAACTCCACTTTCTCACCACACCAAGCGTTGACTCCCGACCAAGCAAAGGAAACAAAAACCCCAAACAAAAGCCAGTAATGCACAACCTGTATCCTTCGTTGCGACGAACTTCTCGGTGCCAATTTGAATGGGTAGAGGCTTTGAAAATCCATGAAAGTATGCCAATCAATGCGGATGGTTGCTTGCTCGATTGCATGATGGTAACCGAATCAGGAAGAGGATTTAAATTGAAACTTTCCAGAGCACAATTTATGGCGAACCTGTCGTTTTCCAGATTCCAAACAAGAGTCCTTCCGTCGGGTCGACGATTGCCTCAAAAACGTTCCCCCATGCGTCTCTATCCTGCCACGACACCACAACCAACAACTTAGCTATATTATCGCGACCAAGATTCAAGCGATGTGTCACGACGAACCTGATGAAACACGACGACACAATTTGAAGCTGTATCGCTGATGTCCAACGATACTGAAAATCACCGACTCAAAGGAAAAAGATGCAAGTAGTTGTGAAACAAACAACCATCACCATGGTTCTTGCGATGGCGTGCTCTATCGCTCAAGCAGAAGTCAAACTCCCCAACATTTTCACCGACTCAATGGTGCTCCAGCGAAATCAGGAGAATGCAGTCTGGGGCAAAGCAGACGCGGGAGAGGAAGTAGCGGTACACATCGGTGATCAAAAAAAATCGACCAAAGCAGACTCCGAGGGTCACTGGAAGGTAACACTCGACCCGATGCAAGTTGGACAACCGCTCGAACTTGTCGTGAAGGGTAATAATGAGATTCGGATCAAAGACGTCCTTGTCGGCGAAGTCTGGATCTGCTCTGGCCAATCCAACATGCAGTGGTCCGTCAATGCCTCAAATAACGTTGACCTTGAAAAGGCTGCCGCCAATTTCCCAAACATTCGAATGATTAACTTTCCGCAGGTTGGTGTTCAGGAACCGATTTGGTCGCACGATGACAGAAAGTGGATGGTTTGCAATCCGCAGAACGTTGGCAATTTCTCTGCGGTTGGATATTTCTTCGCTCGACAATTGCACCAAACGCTCGGTGTTCCTATCGGCATGATCAACAATGCTTGGGGTGGCTCCGCTTGCGAAGCGTGGATCGATCGAGAAACCCTCTCAGCTGACGCACAATTCAAACCACTGATTGAGCGTTGGGAATCTAGCGAAGCAAGGTTTGACGAACTTTCCAACAAACAGGATCTTAGCGAAGACGAGAACAAACAACTCGGTGGTCTCCGAAACCAAATGCGAGGCAACAGTCGGCCCGGCAATATTTACAACGGTGTTCTCAAGTCGCATCTCGGATACGGCATCCGTGGTGCGATCTGGTACCAGGGTGAAAGCAATGCGGGCCGAGCTTATCAATATCGGGAGCTATTCCCCCTGATGATTTCATCATGGCGTAAAGAGTGGGGACAGGGAGACTTCCCGTTCTACTGGGTGCAACTTGCTGACTTCATGGCTGAAAACAGCGAACCGATGGACAGTGCTTGGGCGGAACTTCGGGAAGCACAAACGATGACGATGGAGAAACTACCTCACACCGGTCAAGCGGTGATCATCGACATCGGTGAGGGAAAAGACATTCACCCGAGAAATAAAGTTGATGTCGGGATGCGTCTTGCCCGATGGGCCTTGGCGAACGAATACGACATCAATATTCCTCACCGTAGCCCTGAATACGCATCGATGGAAATCAACGGCAGTCAAATCATCTTAAGCTTTGATCATGTCGACGGCGGATGGCGTCCCTTCGACACGAACGACCTGCTCGGTTTCACGATTGCCGGTGAGGACAAGAAGTTTGTCAATGCGAAAGCGACACTGATGCAAGACGGGCGCATTGCCGTCTCGGCCGAATCCATCAGTGATCCAAAATCCGTGCGTTATGCTTGGGCGAACAATCCTAAAGTCAATCTTTACGACCGAAGTGATTTACCGCTCACGCCATTTCGAACTGATGATTGGCAAGGCGTTACCGCGAACAATCACTAGGTCGCACTGATTCATGACCTCATGGACGACAGCAAGAAAGAACAAGTCCCACTGCCACTCAGCAGTGGGACTTGTTCGAGTTTTGTTATGGGCAATATTGCTCTGATTATCGATTATCTCAATCAATCCGACCACAAACTGAAGCGAAAACATGCCACCAAAATCATCCCTCTCCGTCCAACTTTTATCCCGACGCACTGCGGGGTCTAGGTGGTTTTGGTTAACCGTGGCAGCGACCTTTACCTTCGCTTGGATTCCACACTTCGATCTCAATGCGAAGCAACCCGAATCTCGAATCCAACGAATTTACATCGGCACCTACACCGGCCCCAAAAGCGATGGCATCTATGTCTGCGAACTTAACTCAAAAACCGGCAAACTGACAAAGCCGAGACTTGCTGCGGAAATGGTCAGCCCATCTTGGGTGAGTATTCATCCCAATCAACAGTTTCTGTACGCTGCGGGTGAATCCAACACTTATCCCAACGGTGGATCGATCGCGGCTTTTCAAATCATGCCCAACGGCAACCTTAACAATGTTGGCTCAGTCGCCCCCAATGGAAAAGGCCCCTGCCATCTTGGAATCGACTCCGCTGGTTCAAACATACTGATTTCCAATTATGGAAGCGGCAACGTTGCAAGCGTCGCGATTAGCGATGATGGAAGCGTCACGGAATCCGCTTGGTCGGATCAATACCCAACTCTTGAAAACAACCAAAAGCCCCATGCACATCATGCATGTTTCACACCTGACAATCGCTTTGCGGTCGTCTGTGATGCGGGTTTGGACCGAATCTATGTTTACAAAAATGACGTCTCAAGCGGGACACTCACAGCCAATGACCCGCCCTACTTTTCGACAGCCGCTGAGACGCATCCTCGGCACCTCACCTTCAGTCAAGATGGTAAGTTCTGCTACGTGATTAATGAAAAAGCGATGAGTGTCACCGCCTTTTCCTTCGATCGCGAAAAAGGCACTCTTCAAGAGCTACAAACGATCTCCACACTGCCTGTGGGCTACGACGGTGAAGTCGGCTCAACAGCAGAGTTGATCCTGCATCCGTCGGGTCAATTCCTGTACGGCTCAAACCGTGGCCCAGACAAGATCGTCTGCTTCAAAGTGGATCAAAAAGGTGGAACACTGACACTGGCAGGCCACACCTCCACCGGAGGGCAGACCGCTCGCAGTTTTGGCATCGATCTCACGGGCCGGTGGATGCTGATTGGCAACCAAAATTCTGACAACATTGTGCAGTTCAAAATCAACGCCAAAACCGGTGAGTTGACGCCCACAGGAACGGAACACCAATTGGGCTCACCGGTGTGCTTTCAATTCATGCCAACTGATCTGCGAAGTAGGGACCTGCGTTGAACCATGTCCCGGATCTTGGCCTAGCAAGGCACAAGCTCCTAGGCATCGATGAGCATTGCTCCGTTCATCAGCGCCGCGGCGTCTGACAGCACGGCGACGATCCTGCACAATATCACGCCTTCGCAAAGCCTTTACTGAGACGAAAAAGTGTTTACGAGATTCATCCACACGATCGTCATCGCATTTTTCATCATCCAGACTGCTCCGGCGAGTGCAGAGGAGGGAACTCGCCCAAATGTTTTGTTCATCATTGTGGATGACCTCAACGACATGCCATTGCACCCAAGTGGCAAACCGTATGTACCGACACCCAACTTCGATCGACTCGCCGCTCGGGGTGTCAGCTTTACAAACGCGCACTGCAATGATCCCATCTGCGCCCCCTCTCGATCGAGTATGCTGACGGGGCTCTATCCACAGACATCAAGTCTTTATTGGTTCGAGGACTGGCGGCAAAACGCGATCCTCAGTCAATCGGTCACCGTCACCGAACACTTGGCGACTCATGGCTACGATGTCTTCACCGTTGGTAAGATCTACCATGGCAACCAAGACCCCGTTGGGTTTTATGCAGGTAAAGGGGCGGGCGGAAATGTGGGTCCTTGGCCCTGGGATGGCACAAAGCAATATCGCAGGGGTTACCTACCGCATCCTGACCAAATGTATTTTTACGCAGATGATGCTGACCCAGACATGGACTACAAGTGGGAGCATACGTTTGGTCCGCTGAGCAAAATCCCAAACTATCCCCCCAACCCGCAAAAGGATGTACCCGGACATCGTGGGTGGATGCTCTCTGGGCAACCCTACCACTACGTCAGTGACCAAGACCGCGATCTGATGCCCGATGAATCTCATGCGCAATGGGCAAAATCCGTTTTGGAACGGAAACATGATGCCCCTTTTGCGTTATTCACTGGATTCAGCCGAACTCACACGCCACTTTATGCTCCTCAGAAATACTTCGATCGATTCCCCCTCGATCAAATCCAGGTCCCCAAAGGGTTAATGCAGGGCGATCTGGAGGACTGCGCACCGAGTTTGGCTAATCGGAGCCTTTATGCTTTTCGCCGCTTTCAAATGTTGCATCAACATCCCGACAAGCCCGGTCTCTACAAGGAGTGGCTACAAGCCTACATGGCCTGTGTGTCGTTTGTTGACGAACAGGTTGGAACCGTTCTTGATGCCTTAGAAGAGAGCGAATACGCCAACAACACCATGGTCATCCTGACCAGCGACCACGGTTTCCACGTTGGTGGAAAGGAAGCTCTCTACAAACAAACTCTTTGGGACAGTGGCACCAGAATCCCGTTCATCGTCTCCGGACTAAAAGGCATGCCTGAGGGAGCGACCTGCGATCAACCCGTCTCATTGATTGACGTTTACCCCACCTTGATCGATGTTTGCAAACTACCGAAGGATCCCCATCGAGGCCGCAGCGGATATCCTCTCGATGGGCACAGTCTCAAGCCGTTGTTCATGAATCCCAAGGCAACATGGGATGGCCCATCGGTTGCGATCACCGCACTGCCGGGAAAAGATCACAGCCAACACACGGTACATACGGGAACGCTCTACCCCCATTTTTCAGTTCGCTCCAAAGATTGGCGATACAGCCTAACTTCTGACGGACAAGAAGAACTTTATCACTATCCATCCGATCCAAACGAATTCATCAACCTGGCAACGACTCCCGAGCACCAGAAACAGAAAGCGATTTTGAAAGAACAACTGGTTGAACTAAGAGACGGCGGGCCATGGGAGGATTTCGATAACCAGATGGTTAAAGGCTTCGAATTGATCGCAGAAATTCAGGGCGCCGTCGAATTCCGTTTCAACTCAGATCTACTCGTGGAAGTAAACGCGAATGAATACTCTCCCTTATGGACTTCCGTTCGCATCCGCGCGGCCGGAAATCGAAGTCAAGTTTGGGTCAACAATCGCGTTTTGCTGGACTCGACGCTCGACTCAGATTTCAAACTTGGGACGATCGAAATGAATCCGCTCACCAAGGACGGGCGAGCGAGGAGAGCAAGGATAAAACGAGTCCTGCTGAACTAAAGTATTCACCTCTGATGCGAACGATCAGCTACGTTCGTTCAACCCTTTGCCAGCCAAGATACGATCGCGACATTTTGCGATCCGGTTGATGCGTGTACTTGGTTGTTTCGCGGCGGTGAAATGAAGGAGGTAGCCGCGTCGTCGGCCGGGCGTTAACCTGCCGAAAGCATCTTTTAAATCTGGTTGTTGATCGAATATGTCGATCAATTCATCAGGATATTTCATCTCCTCGGGCGGGCTTGATTTTACCGCTCGCCCCTCACGCTCCAGTTCAATCGCTTCCGTAAGATATCGAGTCAAATCTTGGCGACGCTCTTCAAACATCTCCATATCTTCAATAATGAAATAGCGTCCAGATCGCGAGTTTTCGCCCGGTTTCTCGAGTAGTCCCGCTGAATCACACAACTCCGCTCCGCGGAAGAAAGAAACGATCACCCCACGTTTCAAAGCGGCAAGTGTCACCACGTTCCGGCCACGGTCGGTGTAACACGGAACACTCCATTTGATCTGCTCTTTTAAACCCGCCTCCAAGACCAACAACTGCACCGACTCGAGCAACCTTCTATACGGCACAACACGACAATCTGGGGTACCGCCCAAGGAACACCTACCGCACCCAACTTCCAGAAAGTGATCAAAGTTTTTTGGTTTGACGGGCATTGTTTAAATGGATCTCGCGCAAGTCAAAAATAAATGAAGAGGATCGACTAAAACGAACCACCGAAAGTTA
>CALIBL010000051.1 GCA_938045805.1 uncultured Rubripirellula sp.
GGAACTGTTTTTACGTAACAGCATCACGTGGTCTGAGTCGCAATTCGGTCTGGTGCGTGATCGCTACCTAGAGCTTTTTCCTGATTTGATGCGTCAGCAAGGGGCAGTTTTACTACCGGGGGTGAGAAAACTGTTGGAGTCCTTGCAACACATCTACGGTGTGACTCTGAACGCGATGACTGGGAACTTTTGCGAGTCAGGGTGGCAGAAACTGAAACACTTCGAATTGGATCTCTATTTCCAACATGTTTTTGGGGGTGGCCAGGATCTTCATCGTGATGACCTAGCGAAACGTGCGCGTGATTCCATTTTGGATCCGTGTGGAGATGATTTGAATTCTGAGAGTTTCGGCGGTCAATGGAAAGGCAATGTTGAGGTGACGGGTTGTGGAACGAAGGGACACGGGGACGGTGTTGAGCGTCACGAGTCCAAAAAGACGGTGTCTGACTCGACGCAGTTTGTTGTCGTTGGAGATACGGTTGCTGATATACGGTGCGCCAAAGCGATTAATGCGAGGTCGATTGCGGTGCTCACCGGAGGGGTTGATGCCGATGAGCTTTATGCCGCTAAGCCGGACCGAATATTCGTTGACCTATCAGACACGCAGTCCGTCGTGAAGGAATTGCTCGGCTCGCTGGGATAACACGTTGACAGCTTCTCACGGGTGTTTGGAACATGGACCCGATTTTTCAAATGCTACCCGTTCACATTTGAAGCCTCTGAAGCCGCCACATATGAAGCCTTACGCCCAGAGACAAGGAGCTGATTTTTTTTGACGTTGCTACCAACACTGGGTTGTGTGGCTGACTTGGATTTAGACAATTAAAAAAAGGTGCTCCGACCTGATTTCGGAACACCTTTTTCAATGTCACCGATACTGAACCCGACTTGAGCAATGACGATGCTCGCACGGGGGCTCAGTAAAGTAGTTGGCGACTAGCCCATTGGGTTTGGCTCGTATGGAATGTCTTCGATCAGTTCCATCGGGAGTGGTGCAACAGTTAGTCCAGCATCTTTGGAAATTCCATCAACGGCTTCCTGAGCACGCTGAACAATGCTTTCACGAGTTTGCCCCTTGTAGCTTTGACTCGATGCACTTGGGCTGACTGGTCCGGTGAACTGGACGGAGGAAAGATGCTTGATCAAATCGACGTGGTTGATCGGCCCATCTGCCTCGGGAAGAACGCGGTCAGCTGACTCAGCGTTTGCCGGTTCAACACCTTCTGTGATCGAGCCGAGTCGCACCGCAACGATTTTTTCGACTGGCAGGGACGTGATTTGCTCAAAGGTTCCTCCACCGACAACCCACGTCCATGTGTCGAGTAGACATCCAACGTTTGAATTGCTGACGGCATTGACCAGTGCGAGCAGTCCTTCGACGTTGACGATGAAAGGAAATTGTTTGCTTTCGGCTTGCTTCTTGTCGACGCTAATGCTCAAAGCAAGTTTTATGCCACGGCTCTCAAGAACTTCAGCGACCTGACCGATTCGCTGAACTTGAATATCAAAGTACTCGTGGTAGGGAAGACGATCGGTGGAAGGTGGGACACGCAGGTACGCTTGCTGGGCGCCGAGTTCCTTCGCCAGATCACTCAATGGATGTAGGCTACCGACTAAGCTGGTGAAGGTGTCCTCGTCCGAATCAAGATCAATCCCCAAGTCAAAACCGCCAATATTGATTTTGGCGGCCTCAAGATACTTGGAGGCATCCTTGGTGTCGGTACGCTGACTTCGACGCAGCATGTCCTGCATGTCGATGTCCATTCCCGTGAAACCGTAGGTCAGCGCCAATTCAATTAATTCGCTTTGGCGACCGTTGATGCCGAGAGCGGAGTGCGAAAAATTCTTTAGCATTGTAAGTTCTTTCAGATTGAAAATTTGGAAAATCGTTGTTTGAGAATGTGCTGTCTGAAAGCTAGTCAGTGCAGTCGCATCAAGGTGTTATCACCATCCCACGACACATATTTTGAGTGATTCAATGAACCACGATTGTGAGACAACGGGATCTGCACACGCATTTCAGACGGAAGCACAACGTCTTTGGACGATACGATTAATCACCGTTGAGGTGGTAAACCCCCACAGGAAGTTCGTCTTTTCGTCGTGGCTTGCTAAGACCTGTCTAGGAGCACCGTTCAACTCAACAGGTCAGCAGATCGAACACGGTGGTGTGCTGTTAGAAGGTCGGGATTATGTCAGGAGCAAGCGGTCTTTGCCAAGCCGTATTACTCCATTCCCACTGAATTCCTGCAAGGCCAAGCTAAATTGAGGCAACGATGTAGGATTTTTCACCACGCGGAGTGATTAGAAGTCAGTGATTCGGTCGTGTGATCCGTTTGGTTCGATCCGTTGCTGCGATATTTTCGGTGCGATTCGGCATTACTCTGGGGGAGTTTGCGGACATTTTGGGGAGTCTTTAAGGGTTCAGGGTTTTGTAAGCGTAGGTGCATCAGGTGGTTGGCCAGCGAACCACTTTTGGTTTTTAATGGTAACGGTCGTCAAGCACGCGGCGACCTTGCACCTTGAGCTGCGAGTAAGTCAGTTGTGGCGAGACGTAGTAGATTCGCATTTGCCGGTGTGTTTGCCGATGGTCGTTGAAGTAGATCGGAATGAATCATGGATGACGGGGAGCAGTTGGCGGAGATGAACGCGGATTCGGCTTTATCGGAAGTCATCTTTTTGGGTACGGGTACCAGTGTGGGTGTGCCCGCGTTGGGCTGTGATTGTTCCGTTTGCAATAGTCCGAACTCTAAAAATCAGCGAACGCGTTGTGCGATCATGATTCGAGCCTCAGAGGGAAATCTTCTAATTGATACCCCGCCAGATCTTAGAACCCAACTGCTTCGTGAAAAAATTTCGATAGTTCATCAGGTGCTCTACACACATGAGCATGCGGACCACCTTTTTGGGCTCGATGATCTACGTTTATTTCCTTTTCATCTTGGCCACCCGGTCCCGCTCTTTTGTGAAGAGCGGGTCGAACAGAGGATTCGACATTCATTTGATTATGCGTTTTCCAACGTTAAGCCAACTCACCCAGGCGCCACTCCGCAACTTGAGTTCCGTCGAATTCAACCCTTTGAGGAGTTCAATGTGCTGGGGATGTCGGTTCAGCCATTACGTTTGAAACATGGACCACGTTTTGATGTGCTTGGGTTCCGAATTGGGAACTTTGCGTATTGTACGGACGTGAACGAAATTCCTGAGGAGACGATTGCGGCTCTGACCGGTGTGGAGACTTTGGTGCTCGGAGCTTTAAGGTATCGCCCACATCCAACACATTTTCATCTCGATGCGGCAGTGGCCGTTTCGCGGGAAATCAACGCTAATAAAACGTATCTGACCCATCTTTCTCACGATTTTGATCATGAAAAGGTCGAGTCTGAACTGCCCAGTGGAATCTCTTTAGCCTATGACGGTTTGAGGTTACGGATCGACCCAAGAATTGCCTGACCGCAACGGGGTGTGTGGCGTTACAGGATGGCATAAAACAATGACCGTTTCGCGTCGGATATTTGTTGAGATGGGTATTTGACAGGGGATAGACGGTGGTGGTCAAAAAAGCATTTCCGCGGGGAGGCGGACCTGGTCGGGGATCTGACGGAGACAAGATTACAGTGGTCGAGTGAAGATGCGATCGAACGAACAGAAGTCGGGTCTTTCGCTTCCGTGGTTTTGAATGGTTTGGATAACATGAGTGAGTCGGTGGAAAAGCGGACAATTGTGATCGTTGGTGGTGTGGCGGGTGGAGCGTCTGCGGCAACGCGCGCACGACGCATGAGTGAGCACGCTGAGATCATTCTGATCCAGAAGGATGATCACGTTTCGTTTGCAAACTGCGGCCTTCCCTATCACATAGGTGGCGAGATCGCCGATCGAGATAAGTTGCTCGTTGCCACGCCAGAATTTCTTCGTAAACGATTTCGGATCGATGTTCGTGTGGCACAGGAAGTCACGGCGATTGATCGAGATAACAAGCAGGTTGTGATTCAAAAGCGTGGCGAGCAGGAAAGTTACCGGCTAGCGTATGACAAACTGATTCTTTCCCCTGGATCGAGTCCCATCGTTCCGGCCATATCGGGTGTTGATGCGGCGAACGTGCTGACGCTGCGTAACCTTGCTGACATGGATCGCATCAAGAGGATTGTGGATGCGGGCAATTTGAAGCGAGCGATCGTGGTCGGTTCCGGCTTCATTGGGCTCGAGATGGTGGAGCAGTTGGTGCGGCGTGAGGTGAGGACGTCGCTTGTTGAGCTCCAAGATTATGTGCTTCCGGTGATGGATCGGGAGATGACGGAACCGATCAAGGCGGAGCTTGACCGGCATGGTGTCGAGTTGCATTTGGGTGCTGGCGTTGAGGCCATCTCAACTGATGAGAGTGGGCTGGCTTGCGGAGTCACGCTTTCCAACGGCACGCAGATTGAGGGCGATTTATTGATTCTTGGGATCGGTGTTCGTTCCAATTCTCAACTGGCTGTGGACGCGGATTTGGAAATAGGGCGAAGCGGCGCGATCGTCACGAACCAGTGGATGCAAACTTCGGATCCGGATATTTATGCCGTTGGCGATGCGGTTGAGTACACTTACGGCCCAACCGGCGTTCCAGCGAGGATCGCGATGGCGGGGCCCGCTAATCGCGCCGGACGTCTTGCTGGTCAACACGCGGCAGTCGATCAGGCTGAGCCGATGCAGGAGGTTTGGGGTACTTCGATCGTCCGAGTCTTTGGAGTGTCGGCTGGTTTTACCGGACTGACGGGAACAGTAGCGGATCGAATGGGTGTCGTCAGTTCACATGCGACAGTTGTGGCGAAGAACCACGCAGGATATTTCCCTGGTGCGGAGATGATGACGCTCAAACTCTCCTACTGCCCTGCTACCGGACGCGTTCTGGGGTGCCAAGTTGTTGGCGGCGATGGATGTGATAAGCGACTTGATGTGGTGGCCACAGCGATGCACTTTGGCGGCGATGTTCGTCGGCTCGCCGGCGTGGATCTCGCATACGCGCCTCCATTCGGATCGGCAAAGGATCCCGTTCATCTTGCCGCGTTCGTTGCCTCCAATGCACTTGATGGGATTGAATCGTTTTGTGACGCGGGAGCTGATTTAAGTACACGTCGTGTGCTGGACGTTCGAACGTTACCTGAAGTTGAATCGAAACCGTTGGCTGGAGTTGACAAGGTGATTCACATTCCGGTTGATGAACTGAGAGATCGAATCGCAGAATTGGGAAACCCTGCGGAGGGTGATCCTTGGGTCATTACCTGCGCTGTCGGGATCAGGGGACACATCGCGGCGCGCATTTTGACCCAACACGGGTTTCGAGTCGAGAACCTGAGTGGCGGAGCGACAGTTCGCCAGCGGGCGTGGGATTCAGCGCCGAACGGGTTAACCGATTTCTTGCCAATCTCGAATAGCAAGAAAATGGATTGATGGAGTCGTCGATCAACTCGCGGGTAATATCCACGCAGCACCAAAGGTTAACCAAATTGGAATCGTGATCATTCCGGCGAGGGATGATGCGAGTACGACACGAAGAGCCGTGTCAATTTCGTGGTCGTACAACTTGACGATCACGATCGGGAAGATCGCTGCAGGCATTGCAGCTTGGAGTAGCATGACCTGACGAAGGGTGGTGCTGTCGGTCAGAAGCCCTGCTGCGCCAAGCATCAGAATAGGAAAGATGATCTGGCGTAAAGCAATCGCGGCGAATCCGATGCGAAGGCTACCCCACCAAGAAGCTTCCTTTAGGAAGTCAACCATGATTGCGCCGCTTAAAATCAGACCCATTGGAATCGCGCATGAACCAAGATTGTCGATTCCCGTTGCCACTGCCGTGGGGATCAACTCGGTTTGGTTGAACTGCTTCAGAGCGATTGCGAGAACGACCGTGAGGAAAGGCGGGGTCAGAAATGCCTTCTTCCAACCGTCTTTGATCGAACCACTGATGATTGCGATTCCAACACTCCACAACGCGAGATTGACGCCGACATTGTGAAGGATCAAGTCAACGATCGCCTCCGGGTAATATTGCTCCGCGAGTGGTAGCGGGATGAAGCCATAATTGCAAACACCGACGCATAAGGCGAATACCCTCTGGCTGCTTTGACTGACCAGTCCAATCTTGGGGCCCAGTGCACGGGCAAATAGAAATGCCAGCACAAAACCGGCGGTTGTGGTCAGGAGTCCAAAGGTGGGAGGTATCCAGATATCGCGTCCTATCTCTGGGTGAGCACCAAGGACCATTTTTTGAAGGAAATACGCCGGCAATAAGATGTTTGTGGTTAGATTTGCGAGCGATTTATCAGACTCGCGGGTCAGCCAGCCGAGGTGCCTGGAAAATGCACCGATCCCAATGACCAAAAACACGCCTAAAACACTGTTTACGATTGTCCAAGTGTTTTGCATGATGCGAGGGAAGGTTTGAGGGGAGTCTTTGCGTGGATGTGTTGGGTTCGAGCCGAAACCGGCCAGTTTTGACCGGGGTGCTCGAAATCACCGCTGACAACGGATTCGATGTCGGAGTTCATTCACATTTTCGCCCGTTCAACGGAAGTTTTATTCGGCGTTTGTGTGCGGCATTGTGGGCTGCGAGGTGCCGTAGCGGGTGATCTTTCCTTGCATCTCAGTTCGATTCAATCGAATGTATCGATCATTGGCTTTACGGCGGCTCGTTTTTTTCAGGAGCTGGTAACCGGCTTGATCTGCCCTCCCGGTCCTGTTCGCTCCGAGGTAATATTTCGAGCATGGAAAAGACAAATGTAGCTATCGTTGGGCTTGGTACGGTTGGCGCTGGAGTGGCGAGGCTCCTGCTTGACCATGGAGATCGAACTGCGCGGCATGCGGGGCGAACGCTATGGCTCAAAAAGGCGGTGGTACGAGATCTCAATAAGGATCGTGATGTTGACCTTCCCGAGGGAGTGTTGACGGATAGCATCCAAGACGTGATTGACGATCCAGATATACACGTGGTGGCTCAGTTGATGGGCGGGCTTGAACCGGCCAGGAGCGTGATGCTGGAATTGATGGAAGCGGGTAAGGATATCGTGACAGCGAACAAGGCGTTGCTCGCTGAGCATGGAGCAGAATTATTTACTCGTGCGCAGCAACTCGGACGCAGTATTGCGTTTGAGGCCGCCGTAGCTGGCGGGATTCCCATTGTTGCAAATATAAGTCAGTGCTTGTCTGCGAATCAGATTCTCTCCTTGGAGGGAATTCTCAATGGAACGAGTAATTTCATCGTGTCGCAGATGGATGAGTTTGGATCTGATTATGGTTCGGTCGTTGCGGAGGCACAGAGGTTGGGATACGCCGAGGCCGATCCTGCGATGGATGTTGACGGGACGGATGCGGCTCAAAAATTGGCAATCCTCTCGCACCTCGCATTTGGTGCCTCAGTCGATTGGAGCGAGATCCCACGTGTGGGAATTGATGGGCTCGACCCCGACGATCTCCGTTACGCGAAGGAACTTGGTTACCGCATCAAACTTCTAGCGGTGGCGAATCTCGCTGAGGACGGGCTGGAACTTTCTGTCGCTCCCACGCTTGTACGTGTTGGAACACCACTCGCGGAGGTGAGAGATGCTTTCAACGCGATTCGGGTTCAAGGCGATGCGGTTGGGCCTGTCTTCTATCACGGATTGGGAGCGGGCCAGATGCCCACAGCGTCTGCAGTTGTCGCCGATTTAATTGACACAGCTGTGGGTAGAACGCAGATCACCTTCCGAACCCTGCGGTATTTCTCAAATGATCAGCCACCACGCGTCCTGCTGCGTGATGCGGAAACGTTGGTTGGACGTTATTACTTGCGTCTGCCCGCTGCAAACCATCCCGGAACACTCGCTGCGATCGCCAATGTTCTGTCGCGACATGGGATCTCAATCGCGTCAGTCATCCAGCACGAAAGTTCCGATGGTGATCGGCAACGGGACCCCGTTCCGCTGGTGATCATGACTCACGAAGCCACCGAAGGGGCTGCAAGTCAGGCAACGCAGGAAATTGAGTCACTCAGTTCCGTATCGGGTCCGGTTGTGAGGCTTCGTGTTAAGGGGTAGCGATTACAGGGGCTGAAGTGCATAAGTTTATGGCTTCTCGCTGAAAGTTGCTTCACCGCATTTATCCCGCTCATTACGCTCAGACTCTGTCTTCTAATGCATTTTGGGTTATTGCTGCGCAGATCGCGATTGTTCTGATGATTGAAGTTACCAACCTGAGCAAAGTCTATCCCGACTCGAGTCGAGGCGATTTTTTAGCGGTTGATAATGTTAGCTTTCAGGTGCGAGCAGGTGAGATCTTTGGATTGCTTGGTGCTAATGGTGCCGGAAAGACAACCGTTTTACGGATCTTGAGCACGGTGTTATCACCCACCTCAGGTCAGGCTGCAATTGCCGGACATGACGTCGTCGGTCATCCCGAATTGGTCAGACGACATATCGGCTTCGTCTCAAACAACACCGCCATTTATGACCGCATGACCGCGCTTGAGATGGTGCAGCACTTTGGTCAACTCCATGGGATGAACCGTTCCGAGGTGACACTCCGATGTGATGAGTTGTTCAGGCAATTGAGAATGGAAGATTTCCGGGACGTGCTCGGCGCGAAAATGTCTACCGGGATGCAGCAAAAGGTGTCCATCGCGCGTGCTCTGGTTCATGATCCTCCCGTACTGATTTTCGATGAAGCGACCCTCGGGCTGGATGTTTTGGTTGCACGAAACCTTCTGAACATCGTTCGTGATCTACGCACGGCCGGCAAATGCTTGATCTTTTCAACGCACATCATGAGTGAAGTAGAGCGACTGTGCGATCGTATTGCGATCATGCATCAAGGGCGGATTCTCGACACGGGAACATTGCGAGAACTCAAGGAACGACATGGTGAGGAAGACTTCGAGGAGTTGTTTTTCTCTCTGTTGAGTGAACACGAACGTGGACAGTCCGCATCTGTACCTGCGGAGGTGCCGGGATGAGGAACCCCACAGAGTCGTCGAATTCGAACACACCTCGAACGCAGTCGGCTGCCCAAGGCGGCTCTTGGCGTTCGGTCTGGTTGATTTATCGTCGCGAGATGCTTGATCAGCTACGTGATCGTCGCACGCTTTTTACGATTGCGATCTTGCCCATTCTGCTCTACCCACTACTCGGGATGGTTCTGCTGCAGATTGCACAATTCAAACGTGAGAGTCCGATCTCGGTGTGTGTCTTGGGACGGGATCATTTAGACGTTCCAACTGCCCTGTTTGAGGCTGACAGTTTCGCCGAGGGACTCGATGAGGGCGGGGGAAAAATTGAGCTGATTCATTACGATTGGGGGACCATTAAGCTCGGACGTGAGGTCCAAGAGGAAACCAGCGGATGGATCCAAGATGGCCGCTTCGACTTGGTGCTGGTGATTCCGCCTGAGTTTTTAGATCATTCGGCCAGAACCACACAAGAAGTGGCGAACTTACAGCTTTACTACGATGTCACATCGGACGAATCACGAGTGGCGAGAGCACGGGTCATTGCGATCCTTAATCAGTGGCAGAGTCGTTGGGTACGTGGTGAACTCGCTGCGACCGGCATCGAAGAGTCTGTGTTGAATCCCTTTCGGTTGGATGAGGTCGATGTGGCTCCACAGCAGAGCAAGTCTGCGGCCTTTTGGAGCAAAATGCTGCCGTTTATCATGCTGGTCTGGGCTCTAACCGGCGCGTTCTATCCAGCAATTGATTTGGTGGCGGGCGAAAAGGAGCGAGGTACGCTTGAAACGTTGTTATGCAGTCCAGCTTCGCGAGCGGAGATCGTCTGGGGCAAGCTTTGTGCTGTGACGACCGCCAGCATGTCGACCGCGGTTTTGAACTGTAGCAGCATGCTGGTCACTAGCTCTTTAATTTTTAAGCAAATCCCACTCGGTTCCGGCGCTGCGGTCGGGGCACCGCCTCTCGTGCCGATGCTTTGGCTTTTGATTGCCCTCGTTCCTCTATCGTTCTTGTTTAGTGCCGTTGCCCTGGCGGCAGCCGCTTTGGCCAAGAGTAGTAAAGAGGGGCAGTATTATCTGATGCCGCTGATGATGATCACCTTGCCTTTGGTACTGATTCCAATGTTGCCCGGCATTGAGTTATCGGCGGGCACCAGCCTAATTCCGGTCACGGGGATGTTTCTTCTGGTTCGCTCACTAGTTGAGGGTGACTATTTGGTGGCAGCTTTGCATGTACCAATGGTTCTTGGTGTGACCACACTTTGTCTCTGGTTGGCAATGAATTGGGCTAAGCGACAGTTTGAGGACGAGGCAGTTTTGTTCGGGTCACAAGAGCCGTTCGATCTTCGACTTTGGCTGATGCGCGCTTGGATACAGCGAGAGGCGGTTCCGAGTCGTGCTGTGTCGTATTTTTGCGGTGCAGTGATTCTGGTAGCTCTATTTTTTGCCAAGCTTTCGGGCGGAGAGATGCCTGAGGATGGCTTCGGTTTTGCCAAAATGGTTCTCTACCCGCAGTTGATGTTTATCCTCGTCCCCGCTATTGCGTTTGCTTTGCTCTGCAGCCGTAAGCCGCTCAGAGCATTGAAGGTTAAGAGGGTCGGTTTTGGTACACTCGCCACTGCGTTTGCTCTGGGGGTGCTCTTCCATCCGACTTATCTGATGCTCAGCGAACTGGTCACCACTCTCTACCCAGTTAGCGAGCAGGCGACCGAAGCGATGAAGCCGATTTCGGAGCAGATTTCACAGCTACCGTGGGGATTAGTTGTCTTGTTGATTGCGGTTACACCCGCGATCTGCGAGGAGCTAGCTTTTCGGGGCTTGATTTTCAGTGGTCTTGAACGCAACGGGCAGCACTGGGGAGCGATGGTCATAACGGCCCTACTCTTTGGTGCCTCTCACGGTGTGCTGCAGCAATCGATTTGTGCCACGGTGATGGGGCTCGTGCTGGGCTGGGTTGCGTATCGAACCGGTAGCGTTCTTCCGGGAATGTTGATTCATTTTGCCAATAACGCGATGTCAGCATCGCTCGAGAGGCTTGCAAGTGGACAAGTGCCCGGCGCAGCAATCCTCTTTGATGTGAGTGAAGACAGCCTGCGATACCAGACTTGGTGGGTGATTTTGAGCGTCGTTTTAAGTCTTGTGTCCTTCTGGATTTTGAATCGGACCCATCAGGCTAATGGCATGGATGCAAAGGCACGGGACGCATCGTTGCCTGTTCCCGAGGCTGTGAACGATCAGGAACAGTCAGAGACGTTGGCACTCACCAAGAGTTAGCATTAGGTCGAAGTTCCCATGCGGGCCCGAATCAGGGTACTGGTAGGTAACGCCAATACTTCCTGTGCGATCGCTTTGAGCTCCGGGTAGCTGTGGCTCAAAAGCGTCGCTTTCATTCGATTGATTGCAGGTGACGAAACAGAAAATTCCTGCACACCCATACCAACGAGTAGCGGGAAGATTTGGATATCGGAAGCCATTTCACCGCAGATGCATAGACCGATTCCTGCATCCTTAGAGATTTGAATCATTGTGTTGATCGAGTGCAGGACGGCTGGGTGCAACGGATCATAGTAGTGACTCACTTTCGGATTGCTTCGGTCTGCAGCGAGTAGGTACTGAATGAGGTCATTAGTTCCGATCGCAAAAAAGTCTGCTTGCCTCGCTAGGTGTCTCGCGATCGCGACCGTTGCAGGCGTTTCAACCATCACACCAACGGGGACATCGTTGAAAGCAATGGATTCAGACTTAAGACTCTGGCAGGCACGATCCATGACCTCAAGGCAATCGTTAAACTGCTCAACCGATGTCACCATGGGAAACATGATCCGCGCGTTGCTACCGTGAGCGGCAATAAGTATCGCTTCGATTTGAGTTTGGAAGATTTCGGGTTGCTCAAGAGAGACCCGAACCGATCGCCAGCCCAAGAATGGATTGGCCTCCTTTGGAGCATTTAGATAGGGAAGCGATTTATCGCCGCCAATATCTAAAGTTCGGAAGGTCACAGTGCGACAGGGGAATTCGCCGATGATCTTGCGATAAAGTTGAACCTGCTCGGAACGACTTGGGAACTCGCTGCGAGACATGAATGGGAATTCCGTTCGGTAGAGCCCAACTCCCTCAGCCTGCATCTTCTTTGCTGCCGGCAGGTCACTCAGTAAGCCAAGGTTGGCTCGTAACTTGACTGCGTGGCCATCGGAAGTTTGCGTGGGCTGTCCGGTAAATGCCTCGAGTGATTCAGAATCAATTTGCTGCTCGCGAATGAGTCGTTCGTATTCAGCTTGAATCGGCGCGTCTGGATTGACGTAAACTCGTCCGCTCTTTCCGTCAAGAATCAATGGGTCGCCTGTTCGGATATGTCGTGTCGCATTACGCACACCGTACAGCGTTGGGATTCCTACTGATCTTGCAATGATTGCTGCGTGCCCATTGGAGTGTTGGGATTCGAGAATGAATCCCCGAATCATGTCGAATGTAAGCGTCACCAATTGTGAAGGTAACAGATCATTCGCAACAATAATGGTTGGCTGATCAAGCACGATCTCTTTTGAAACTCGTCCCGAAATGGCTGCTTGGATTCGTCTTCCCACATCCTCGACGTCGGCGACTCGGCTTCGCAAAAAAGGATCCGGTATCTGTGAAAATGCCCTGCGATATTCATCGACAATCGTTCGAACTGCTTCGCTTGCTGAGTTGCCGGTTTGGATGCAACGCTCCATTTTCGAAATGAATTGTCTGTCTTGTAACATCATCAGATGCGTCTGGAAAATCTCTCCCTCGCGGTCAGAGAGTTGGACCGTGACCGCTTTCTGAAGGCAGAGCGTCTCGATTTTGGATTGCTCGATCGCTTTGTGCAGTTTCGCGGTCTCCCGATCCGCGTCACTGGACGCCTCGTGTGACTCGGTTAAAACTACCTCGTCAGTGTCTACTTCATAAAGATAAGCGGTCGCTGCACAGACACCTTCACCAACACCCGTACCGAGCAGAAAGGGCTGTGATTCTCGCGTCTTGGGATCTTCAACGGGCGGTAAGGCCTGGGTGGTGGAACGGTTAAATGAATCGAGGAACCTCGCGTTGGCAATGACCGAGGAGACTTGAAATGCGATCGTCTTTAGCGTGCTCACTTCATCTTCCGAGAAGACCCGAGCTGAGACCGTCTGAATGGCCATCACACCGAGCAGGGTTGTGCGGTCGTAAACCGGTATTCCGAGAAAGGAGTGAAAGCGTTCTTCATTCGAACCGTCGATGTATCGGTACTTTGGGTGTGTCTCAGGATCACGTAGATTGATCACGGTCCCCAGTTCAGCAGTGTGACCAACGAGACCT
Source organism: uncultured Rubripirellula sp. (assembly GCA_938045805.1). Lineage (GTDB taxonomy): Bacteria > Planctomycetota > Planctomycetia > Pirellulales > Pirellulaceae > Rubripirellula. The sequence goes on from CALIBL010000051.1 coordinate 13,273, forward strand.
TCTCCGAGTTTCAAGCTCGCCTTTCCGATACTCGATTGTGACAGTCCTTCGGTGGCATGTAGCAAAAGTTGATCTCGCTCGAGAAGGTACACCGAGCAGACCTCACTTTGCATGCGAGTTGCGACTAGCTTGACGATGTTTTGCAAGGTCGCGGACAGACCCTCCGAGTGCAAAATGACCTGAATGATGTCCTCGAGCGTCGACAATCCAAACGATTGTCGGTTGTCACTTGGGCGT
>CALIBL010000052.1 GCA_938045805.1 uncultured Rubripirellula sp.
TCCGCCTGCTTGATACTTTTCTGAAAAAGCCTGAGGTGAAATGGTTTGCATTTGATTTTCCTAAACTCCGAAACAAGCGATCGATCATCATTCGAAACGATCAAGCCAATGAAATATTGATACGGAACGAAGACGCACTCACCCAGAACCCTTATTGATAAACCGCCCTTCGATGCAGGCCATCAGTTGGTTTAGATGCGGCTCTGCTACCTGGTAGAACACCCGACGCCCTTCACGCTGACTATCCAGAAAGCCACACCTCTGCAGCAGACGTAGATGCTCCGATGCAACGTTATCAGGTATCTCGCAATCTGCAGCTAATTCTCCGACCGTGTAACGCCCATGCAACAATAATTGCACCACTCGCAGACGCACCGGATGCGCCAAGGTCTTGAGACATTCGGCGGCGTCCTTGAATGCCTCGACATCGCCAAAAGGCTTTTCAGATTGAGCTTGATCTGAATCAGTGGTCATCTTGGTCTCCGAAAGAAAAAAGCATCGTCACATTCAATATATCGACATATTGCGATATGTCAATTAGTCTTTTTGCATTTCCAACTGACGTTCAGCCTTTTTGCACGACTCAGTCCTTGGGCTGGTCAACGCCACTGACGCGATGTGATTTAGAATAACCCCAAGCATTTCGCGAGTACCATACGCGAGATCGCTGCCCAAACAACACTTGATTCCATTTCGTTTCCTGATCGGCAACCCAAATAGATGAAACGCAGAACCCTTCACGAGATCTCCAAAAAGCCGACCCCAATCACAACATTAACCGTGTGGATGGTGATGCAAATCTCTATCACCGCTGGTGTCGCCAACTGCGCCGAGCCGCCAAGTGATGCGATATCGAGTGAATCACACCCAAGTGAGATTTTTGAGTCGCGGATCATGCCGATTTTCAAATCAACTCAGCCATCGAGCTGCATTCAATGTCACCTCGCGTCGGTGGATCTCAAGGACTACATCCTCCCAAGTCATCAGGAAACCTTCATCGCACTCGAACGAGCAGGACTGATTGATCGAAAGCATCCTTCGCAATCTAAAATATTGAATCTCATCCGAATGGGTGAAAAAGACCCCAACCTTTCAGCAAAGCGTTTGCATCAAAAAACACGACAGGCTGAACTCGAAGCCTTTGAAGATTGGATCATTACAACATGCGAGCATGATCCTCCCGTCTTGGATTCAGATGCCTCTGTAAACGACGAAGCAAAATCGAAAGTCGCTACACTCGTTGGCCCTGAGCATCCAAATGAAGTTGTTCGGTACACTCGTAAGCAGCGCCTCATCGAGTCGTTCACTCGTGAGGTTTGGTCGCAAAGAATGAGATGCTTTCCCTGCCACACGCCATTTGAGATCAATGCGAGCGACCCAAAACACGTCAAAGCCAAGCAGAGGCATGAAGACCTAGTAAAACAGTACGGCGCAAGGATCAATCTATTTGAAAAGGATCCGTCTGGCACTCTTGATCGTTGGGTCGCTGCAAGTCGCAAAAAAAATCAAAACCACCTACCGTTGATCAATCTAGATACCCCGAAAGAAAGTCTCATTCTTCTAAAGCCGCTTTCGAAGGTACCCGCAAAGAGAGAAGACGGAACATTATCACCTGTTTCTTCCATACTCCCAGTATCGCACGCGGGTGGGTTGAAAATGTTTGAGCACGATCAGTCGTACAAAGCCATTCGACGCTGGATCGAAGACTACGCTGATGTCGTTCAGGGTAAGTATGTATCCGTCGATCAATTACCCACCGAAAAATGGATACCAACACAAAAAATCATTCGCATGTCAAATGTCCCAGATACAAATGAGGTAGGAACTCCAGTCCAAATTTTTGTCCACCCCAAGAGTCAGAAACAAGGACTCCCCATCGCCTTCACGCAAGGCATCATCACGCCTCGAGGTTTTGTGAATGGACCGCTTTACGAAATCGTTAGGGAGGAATTGAACAACGCGGAGGCTGACTCTTACTCTCCCGATGACAACCCTGCGACTCAGCCAGAAGGAAATATGGAGTCGATCCTGACTGCTGGAGAATACCGGATCCGTGTGTACGTGGATCGACATGGGAAATTAGATATCGACCCAGCGACCTATCTAACCGAAGAAGATTTTTTAGGTGAAACCAGTGTGACAACTCAGTGGAAACTGGGTTTCCCGAATGCGACGATTTTCTCAGCGTCGAATCTCAGACGATAACGCAGTACTTTGCAAGAGAGCTTGGCCACTTGATTTAATGTATCGCGCCCGCGAGCACTCCATGCGGTGAAGCAGAAAGGAACCGAGGCTCGTTATCCAGAATCATCACTGATGCCATTTCCCCAATTGCAGCAACCGTAAACATCATGATTCGAGAGACCTACCCCTATTTCCTTGCAGGCGAATTAATCTCATCTGAGCATCAAATCCAAGTGACCGATAAATTCTCGGGACAGGTCGTCTCTTCTGTTTCGCTGGCCACTCCCGATGTGTTCGAAGCCGCTTTGAATTCAGCATCGGACTCAAGGCGTGCCATGAAGGAGCTGCCGCCATTCGAACGCAAGGCGATCCTCAGTCACTGCGTGAAACGTTTTCGCGAGCAATTCGAAGAATTGGCAATGGCTCTATGCATCGAAGCGGGGAAACCGATCAAGGACGCAAGAGGCGAGGTCAGTCGGCTTATCGACACCTTTGAAATTGCCGCTGAAGAATCTGTTCGGATTGGCGGAGAGGTGATGAACTTGGAAATCTCCGCGCGTGCCAAAGGTTATCGCGGAATGTATCAGCGAATGCCCATCGGAGTCTGCTCCCTGATTACGCCATTTAACTTTCCATTGAACCTCGTCGCTCACAAAGTGGCACCAGCGATTGCGGCAGGTTGTCCGTTCATACTGAAACCTGCAAGCCTCACACCCATTGGCTCGCTAATGATCGGAGAGATCCTAGCGGAAACAAACCTACCGAGAGGCGGATTCTCAATCCTTCCCTCCAAACGACAGGATGCACTCGCCTTGACGACCGATGATCGCATCCAACTACTCAGCTTTACTGGGTCACAAGATGTCGGATGGGAACTCAAAAAGAAAGCAGGAAAGAAAAAAGTCATCCTCGAACTTGGAGGTAACGCAGCGTGCATCGTCGACAAAGACACTGACCTAGCAGACGCCACCGCGCGACTGATCGTTGGAGCTTTTTATCAGTCAGGACAGAGTTGCATCGGCGTTCAAAGAATCATCATCCACTCCGATATCTATGACGAACTCAAGCAACGTTTGATCAACGCCACGCAGAAGTTGGTGATTGGAGACCCAAAGGATGAATCAACATTCATTGGCCCACTGATTGCGGAAAAGGAAGCAGCAAGGCTAGAAGGTTGGATCACCGAAGCAGAGCAACTCGGAGCAAAAAGACTATGTGGTGGTAATCGCAATCAAGCATTTCTCGAACCGACATTGATGGAAAATGTCCCTCGTTCGGCAAATCTCTACGCAAGAGAAGCTTTCGGACCGGTCGCTATACTGAGTCGCTTCGAGCGGTTTGACGATGCGATAGCAGAAGTCAACGACAGCATCTTTGGATTGCAGGCAGGGGTCTTCACTCGAGATCTCTACAAGACTCAGAAAGCGTGGGATCAACTTGAAGTTGGGGGTGTCGTAATTGGTGACGTCCCTTCTTGGCGTGTCGACCACATGCCCTATGGTGGCATCAAAGAAAGCGGACAGGGAAGAGAAGGGGTTCGCTTTGCAATCGAAGACATGACCGAGATACGCAATCTTATCATTCGCACACCGACGGACGCTAACTAAGGTCGCTATCTGCAAAAAGAGGTACTCATCATTCGCTGTATGTAGGTAACCTCGAACACGACTAGCTACTTGAACACAACTAACAGACACCAGCCAGGCGTGGCAGCCATTCAAGTCTCGTCGAACACTCACGCGGGTCCAAATTGCTTTCTCTCTTTCGAGCAAAGCAAATCGACATCATCGTTAGCGTGCCATCTGCTGCTTGCCTAAAACGATCAACGTCAATCTCAAAAAACTGACGATGATCCGGCTGTCCAATCAAACAAAAAAAATGGACAGATCAAAGCGATACTTTTTGCAGCACCACTCCTTTAATGATCCATCCCGTCATCGCTCGTGAGCCATGGAGCCTCGTGAACCTGATGACTCTGGGTCAGCGTATGCAGAGCAGAACACCGATAAATTCTCAGCCTCCTGCAATCTCCAACGCCCAGAGAGATTCACGGATCAACGCACCAAGTGGAATCTACCGAAGTTGAAAAACGGGTGAAACATTCACTTTCACTTGAACATGAAGGAAGCAATTCATGCGTTCAAAACGTTCGGCTTTCACGCTCGTTGAGCTACTGGTCGTTATTGCGATTATCGGCATCCTAGTGGGTCTCCTGCTACCTGCTGTCCAAGCTGCTCGCGAAGCTGCAAGACGGATGTCATGCAGCAACAATTTTCAAGCAGATTGGACTAGCAGTACACAATTATCACAGTTCATGTAAACAACTGCCTCAAA
>CALIBL010000053.1 GCA_938045805.1 uncultured Rubripirellula sp.
GAAGGCAGTCCTGGGGAACCTTTCGGAACCGAGATGATCAAGGGAATTCGTGTTGAAGCCCTCCAACCCGTGAATTTCTGCCAGTGCTGTTTCTCCCCAAGATGCCAGCCGTGATCGCTCCAAAGAACCACGATCGTGTTATCACGGTTGGGGCCAGCGTCCAAAGCATCAAGGACCCTACCGAGGTTAGCATCTGCAAAGGCTATCGAAGCCAAGTAGGCACGGATCGCCTCTCTCCACTGGCCATGGCGACGAATGTGATCGAAATAACGATTCGGACCTAGTCTCAAACCCGCCGGTGGTAGGTCACTTAAATCATCGGGGTGATAACCCGGCGGCAACTGAATCGTTTCAATCGGAAATAGGTCAAAGTAATGCTTGGGATTGAACCATGGCTCGTGCGGACGATAGATGCCGCAACCTAAAAAGAAGGGGCGATCATGCGACTGTGTGAGATGTCTCGCGATGTATTTTGCTGTCAGAACGTCCCCACCAAATTCATCATCCGTCACATCAAACGCATGCCAATCAGTTTCCACATATTGCCACTTCCCTCCCCTGGGAAGCGATTTTGGCCGCAGTCCCCACGGGAAATGTTTCGCAAAAGGGTTTTCAGTTTCTTTTGGTGGAAAGTATTCATCCCATGACTGAGCATCGATGACGTAGTGCAATAACTTCCCCGATCCAGCAGACCAGTAGCCAGCACGCCTAAGGAAATCAGGTAACAAAACGGCATCTGGCATTACCTCGCGCATCGACTGCTCATTTCGATACAGTCCGGTTTGGTTGGGTGGCCTACCGGTAAAAATTGCCGATCGACTTGGATTACAGGCCGGGGCGACACAGTGAGCGTTGGTAAACAGAACACCTCTTTGAGCTAATCGGTCAAGGTTCGGCGTAAGTGATTGAGGATGCCCCCCTAAACAGCCGACCCAATCATTCAAGTCATCCATTGAAATGAATAAGACGTTTGGACGATTCCGCTCTCCACCAGCGATGGTCTCAGGTGCGCCCACAAAAAAGTAAAACAGGATCAACAAAACCACAAAGCTATTGCGGCCTCGAGCAGTGGAAGAACGACCGACACGTTCCCGCTCGTCTCGAGACGACGAAGCACTCGGTCGAAGAGAACAAAACCCCAGTGATCCTGTGTCCACGTCGCGTAAGCCTGCCAAAAACATCTTTCCCACCACCGAAGTCCGAGGTACAAAGCAAAACATCGCCACGCGACACAATGTATCCTTTCCCGATCACCAATTGTTCTTCCCAAAAACCGAACCAACCTAATCGCGCATGAACCATCCGACACCGAAGAGCGCAGAGACGGAAGATGAGGTCACCTCATTTAAAAGGGAAGGATACACCGTGGTCCGTGCTTTCCTCAACGCACAGCAATTGCACACTATCCACAAAGCGGTTTCGGAACTGATAGAGAACCGCCTCGATCAATTACCACAAGAACACGTTTTCTACGAAGATGTCACGAATCCTCACTCCCTCAAACAGATCCAACACGTTGACCGTTATGTTCCGTCACTGCACGAACATTTCCATCACGGGGTGTTCAAATCCCTCGCGGAGCGTTTGCTCGAGCAGAAAGTGGTCGGCAGGAATTTTCAATACTTCGATAAACCGCCCACAAATAGCCTCCCAACACCACCACATCAGGATGGCTTCTACTTCAAGCTGAACCCGCCGCTAGCGTTGACGATGTGGTTGGCGTTGGACGAAGTAAACGAAACGAATGGTTGTGTCATGTATCTCCCCCGATCTCATCAAAAAGGACTTCGAACCCACCAACAAACCAACACACTTGGTTTTTCGCAGGGAATCCCAGACTATCCAACACCAGACGAGCAATCGCGGGAGGTAGCAATCATCGCCAAACCCGGCGATCTCCTCGCTCACCATGCGTTAACTATCCATCGCGCTGGCAGCAATCAGTCACGGCACAAAAGTCGCCGCGCCCTAGGGCTCATCTATTACGGTGAGCATGCGGTAGAAAATCAAACCGAGGCGCAGAATTACAGATCGAGACTGGTCAACCATCTCCGTGAGCAGGGTCGAATCTGAGCAAAGCACCACGATCTAACGTAAGAAGCCGGTAGGTTTCACAATGACTCGTCAGCGGGTCGACGATACAAAAACGCATCGGAGGTTAACAAAGACACCAGTAAGGCGTTCATACTGCCCCCGCTGTCCCGGTACGCGCGGTGAGCATTCTGCAGGACATCGCGATCATGAATGGTTTCGTTGCGTCCCATCCAAAACCTAAAAGCATGACGAACGAACACTTGCTCGACTCTTTGATTCTCCGCCAAACGACCGATCAGCTCCAAAGCATCGGCAACTTCACCATCCAACGCGGGATCCCCCGACTCAATCACTTCACCGCGGGTGTCCACCGGCTCACCCAACTCACTCTCGCGGTAGAGACCTGCGTGGTTGTACATCTCAAACGGAAGGCCAAGCGGATCCATTTTTTTGTGGCATGTCCAGCAATAAGCGTCGCGGGTCACCCGCATCCGCTCTCGAAGTGTCTTACCGGGCTCATCGGGCAGCATCGCATCGACGGTGATGGGAACATCGGGAATCCCACCACCAAGTAAACGCTCTCGTACCCACCGACCGCGGCGAATTGCGTGATTATCCATTGCATCCGAATGGGACACTAGCCACGTGGGGTGAGTAAGAACACCTAGACGCTGACCTTCGGGTGCTTCACCTAGTTGTCTCTCCGGCTTCATGCTTCCCGCACCGAAGCTACGTCTGCTGACACGAGCGTAGACCCTTTCGCCCGCAAGCTCCGCCTCAGCGACCTTATGATTAATGGTCGGCGTTCTTGTTTTCTTCGGTTTCGGAGGGTTCTTTCCCGGGTTTGCCGCTTTCCAAGCTTCAAGCTCCGCTTTTGCTTTTTCTGCCGCCTCTTTAGCGGCTAAGTTGGCTTCTTTGATCGAAGCGGCTTCCTCGTCGTCGTTTCTTCTTCGCCCAAAATAGACCTTATCAGAATTGGAGACCACCACCTGTTGCGTCGTCAGAAGTCGCCGAAGAACATCCTGATCGTCTCGTAACACTTCTTCGATCAAACGGTCGGTACTGGCAGTAGCGTCGAACATCGCACGGTAGTGCGCACCGGTGTTCACACCAGTATCGGCAAGGGCTCGGTTGTCCTTACAGATGTATCCACCTAAGTCATAATCAAAAAACTCTCTGAAGAATCGAAGCAAACGAGGCTTTCTGATCGCTTCATCGCCCAGAATGCGGGTGAGCTCGCGTTCCACATCTTCACGAGTTCTCATTTCCCCAGAAACGATTGATGCACGTAACGTTTCATCAGGAGGCAGATAACTCAAGGCATGATTCAGAGCGAGACCCAGTTCCCAGTCCTGCAACTTGACTCTGCCGCTCGCGTCCGGCTCACCCACCTCCACCAACTCAGGTCGGAAAAGTGCATCACGGTCGAGGAAAATTGCAGACAATCCAAGGATCACTCCGTCTTTCCTTCCGAGTTGACCAACGGAATCAAGAACAATCTGAACATAAGTGGCCGTCTCATCGACACTCGGGGGCCTGAAGGTAAGGGCCTCAAACAGGTACTCCACGGCCTCCGTGATCAACTTTTCGGAGACCTCCTCTTGGCGCTGTCCCTCAGCGTCTCCGAGCAGATGGTAAATCGGTGTGATCGGTCGCTTCACCTGTGTTCCGTAGACGATGCTAGTCGGTAACCCGCGGAGGTCACCCTTCATTTTGTCAGCAATTGAATCGGGTTCATCAGTGATTTGATAAGCATTCGCTATGCTCAATGGCCCATAGGCCATGTACTTAATGAGATCCTCGGCCACACCCAAAATCTGCGTCGCCTCGGCGCTGTTCACGGTGTAAAGCTCAGGATAATTTTCGAATCCGTGATCACGTGCCGTGGAAAGAACGACAGGAACACTTTTAACTGCGGTGGCATACGCGACGGTTCCACCCTGCCACTTAATGATTCGGTCGGTACCAAAATAAAGTTTCAACTCTCCACCGTGGTTCGTGGGAACCACATCTCCGCGTGTGCGTTGCCCAGGCTTTTCCGGATCAAAGTCCGGCTCACGGTTGATTAGTTCATTGAAGCGGGTGATGTGCTCTTGAGGCGTCACTCGCCAGAGCCTTGCCGGTGATGCGGTCGGGACAAGCCTGATGCCCACGGGAAGTTCGCCAAATAGCAAATCGTGATCCACGAAATTACCCTTCGCAGGATCGAATGGATCCTTGAATCCACCTTCATCGGACAACTCACTCTGTAGCGATTGGACGATCCAATCAGAGAACTTAAGCCTTGCGACAACCTCGGGAGGATCGACCTCAGGGGGCGGCATCTCGTTCAGCGTGACCTGCGCCCAAACATTCCGCCAGACGTCAACGGTCACCTCATCGATGGGCCCCAGTCCTTCAAGGTCCAGCCCTGCCTCGGGGTCCTGACCACTGTGACAATCAACGCAGTGAGAGTTCAAAAAATCCCGCGCAAAATTTTCCAGTGTAATCCCGTTGGGATGCCCCGGAGTGTAGGTGTCACCGTGTAGATTCGCTGCGTTTAGCACAAAGATCATTAACGCAGCGCAAGACGTGATCCTCGAACTCATGCTAAAACTTCTCGCAAAACACCCTCGCCAGAATCAAATTTCTTGGCAAGCTTTTCATTCATATTGAATCGATCACAGGGCTTACCGGCCACATTGAGCAAGGTTGTATAAAGAGAGTTGATCGGACGCTTACCATCGAGTTGCGTGAAGCAGCCTGTCTTGAAAGCTCCATCCAAGTTCCCAAGCAACATCACAGGCCAGTTCGCCCCATTGGTGTGTTGCTTATCCGCATTGTTGCTGGTGTAAACAATCAATGTATTATCCATCATCGTTCCATTACCCTCAGGAACACTCTCAAGTGCTTTCATGGTACGAACGAGCATTTCACTGTTGTATTGCCGAATCTTGATCCAAATGGGATTTCCTGGTTGAGTCATGTGGCCAAGATTGTGACCTTGCTGCTCAACTCCGATACCCTTCCACGCACCAAAGATTTCCCCACGACCCGAACCAATCGTGAGGGTGTTCGTGATCCCTGACCGAAGTGCTGAAACACCGAGATCCAATAGCACATCGTGCCAATCGGTTTCATACTCTGGATTGGTGTAGCGACTATCCACTTCCGGAGCAAACTGCTTCAAATGGTCCGAAACGGTCGCGAGTCTCTCACGCAGCCCGTTCACGTCGCGAAAGCCATCGACAAATTGGCCATAACGCTGAACGTCTGCTTGAGGCAACCCTTGGCCCTTTGCGGCCGCAAGTTGCTCGATTCGATTCATCACGCTTGAACGGGCTTCGTGCTGCTTACGAATGTCACCGCTCGAAATCCCTCCGTAGAGCATCTGGTAGAGATGATTAGGATTAGAGTGCATAAAAATTGGCTGCCCGGCCCCGCTCGCGGAAAGCGTGGCGATGGTTGGTTTACTCCGCATGTTCTCAATTGAATCCATGCCGATGCACAAATGTGGCATCAGAGTTTCTGGCAAAATTTGACTAAGCTCATAATCAATCGTTGATGCACTCGGTGGCACCCCATCACCACCTCGGTATCCACCCAACGCGCCAAAAAACGCGCTGTGCGAGGGACTGGTGTGAGTGCCATGTAAACCATTGATTATGTGGAGCCGATCTTTGTAGGGCTCCAATGCCTGAATGGGCTCGGGCAACTTCCACTGATTTAGCTCACCCGATCGCTTTGCTCCCTCGGGAACACAAGTCCGAGGATCGAATCCTTGGTTCTGCAAGAAAAAGATCACACGCTTCGGAGTGGTGTTAGCGGGGGTAAATTTAACCTCACCTTTGGGACCAACCGTTGCCGCTGAAAGCAAATTCTCGGTGGTTAGCGGACTACCCACTGCGGCACCCATGCCACTCACGAGACCTCGGAGTAGATTTCTGCGATTCAGCACGACAATCCCTTTCAGATGTTCAGCTGGCAACGAACCCTGAGGTCACGTTCCTGATGTGTGATCAAATTACTTGAAGTCTTTCTCTGGAGTCTCAGTATTGAAACCGAGTCCCGATTGTTGCGAACTTAGTCCGCGGTGTTGCGAACTGTTAACTGAGCGTTCGCGGTCAACGAATTCTTAGACCTATCAAATTTAATAGTATACACGAAGAAATCGGGTCAGTCTTACACCAATCATGAGCCGTTTGAAGACAGACGATACGAAGTTCCGAGCGGTAGTAGGCCCTAAAATCGTCCTATTCCGTCACGGCAGCCCGTAGCTTTGTTCAGGCCAAGAAACCGCCTCATCGCGATTCAAAGCGATGAACTCGAAAATTGCCACGAACCTATTTCGCCGCCTTGAGGGCGTCTACATCACTCTGAAGACGGCTGAGTTGCTTGAGGAGGAGATCCATCTTTTGGTTCAATGACTCCAGATTCACCTTGTCACCAGCCGAGGCATCCGTCTTTGAACCATCCGAAACCTCGGTTTCCTCTTGATGCATGAGTTCCATTTTGCCGTCTTTCATCCGAAAGACTCTCACGGAAGCTTTTCCCTTCGATTGACCTTGAACCTTGGTTCCAGCCTTCACCCCCTTCATTGCTGCCTCGACTCGCTGCTGTATCTCCTTGCTGAGTTCCTCGACTCCGTTAACGGACATGCCCTCAAAATGAATTTTTGGTAGCGAATCGATCCCATCAAATCCGAACTCCGAGAGTTCTACATCTTCCATACCCAACTCACCAAAACCGATGGCGATTGCGGATCGAAACGATTCCCCATCCGGAATTTCCTTCATCAAGTTCTGGACCTGCTGACGAACCTCGTCCGGGAGATCGCTCAACGCCTCAGCCAGCGATTCTGAGTCCGGAACGGACTCTGTCGCCTCTTGGACCATTTTCTTCACCGATTCAGGATCCAACTCCAATGCCTCAATGGAGCCTCCAATGACCGCAATCCCCTTCTCACCATCCCGAATCACCTTTCTAAACGTCCGGTCAAGATTCTTGGATGCGTTATCGAGCGAAAACGTGTGCTTGTTGCCATTGATCTCAATGGTTATCTGTCCTGACTGCACCTTGGCTCCCTGCTTTTCTGCCGCATCGCCACCTGCAGTATCATCCGAGTCAACCTTCCTGCCATCATCAACGTTTGCTATCACCCGAATCGTGGCGTTGGATGAAACAGGAGCTTTGGCATCCCCTTCATCCGAGCCGGCGACACCGACCTGAGCATCCGTGGCAGTGACCACAACGAAAACAACGAGAAGGATCAAACAGAAGAAACCCAAACGTAAATTACTTCTCAACATCAAAATGTCTCTCTTGAGAAAAATGGGAGTTGGCAGTCAAACAACTGTATCCGAGTGCTAAATCCTTACACCGCGTACAATCCATCGGTAATCGACAAGACGTCACCATCGAGAAAACTACCGAATCACCAATGCTAACAAGGTCGTTTATACTCGCCCTTCTCGTCACAATACAACATCACACTCGATTACACTGGAGAATAACGGCAGCGAGTCAAAAGTGGCACCCGCCAATTGGGAAAGCCGCAAAGGCCTAGCAGAGGGCTTATCGGTTCGCCGCCCGACCAACCCTGATCCCTGCCAGTTGTATCCTCGATTGCTCCTCGCGACGTTTTTTCTCACCCCGTTCTGCCCGACCCCGTTCTGCCCGACCCCAAGCAAACCACCAACCCAAGCAAACCACCAAAAGATGCAACTTTGCAAATTGAGAGACGTTGGATTCATTTTGGTGTCCGTTCTCTTTGCCGTTTCTGCGAGCACGCCCGAAACTCTGCAAGGCTCGGATCGGCAGGCAGGCGACACGAGTCAGCAATCGAAACTGGTTTCGAAAGCGACCAGCACGCCGACAGCGTTATCACCAATGGTCATCGAATTCTTACAGGGCCACTGTGCAGATTGCCATGGCGGGGATCCCGAAGAGATTTCTGGGGACCTCAATCTTGTGAGGGTGATCGATGCTGGGCAAATCGATCAACTAGAAGATACCGTCTTGATCCTAACCGCCATCGCCGATCACCGAATGCCTCCTGCAGAGATGCCGCTACCTGCGGAGCAAGAACTCAGGAGCGTCACAGCATCATTGGATCAGTCGCTGACCAGAGCGATAAACCAAACAGAAAATCCACCCCGGCCAACCGTTCGGCGAATGAATCGATTCCAATACAACAACGCAGTGGTCGATCTGTTTGAACTCAACTGCACCGTCTTCACTCTGCCCGAAAAGATCATGCGCGAGTACGGTAATTACTTTGACCCTGCTTCGGGGGTGATGCCAGAGGTCATCACCGTGGGGAATCGCCCTCTAGGAAAGTCACAAATGATCGAGCCTCGCCTCGCCGGTGTGGCCGCTTTCCCTCAAGACCTAAGGGCTGAGCACGGATACGACAACCAAGTGGATCACTTGAGCATGTCCCCACTGTTAATGGAGTCCTTCCTTCAGTTAGGAACCTCCATCACACAAAGCCCCGACTTCAATCCCAGTCGTGTGGGGCGTTGGAATCAACTCTTTTCAGAACCAAGTTCAACGGCGCCCCCAGAGAAGATTCTCAAGGAACGACTTACGCCATTCATTCGCCATGCATTTCGCGGGAGGTCATCACAGGAAACGGTTAAGCGTTACATCGAATTCGGAAGACAAAGAATAGCAGAGGGTCTCACCTACACCGAGACGATGAAGCAAATTGCTGCGGCTGTTATCTCCTCACCCAAGTTCTACTACCTCTACACACCGAATCCAGCGAATGAACCCCACTGGACAGAACGTGAACAACTTCACAACCGTGCATTGGATCTAGCCACTCGCCTCGCGATCTTCCTTTGGGGCAGTATTCCAGATCACCAGTTGCTGGACCTTGCTGAATCCGGAACACTCATCAACGCAAAGGTTTTGGATGAGCAAATCAACAGGATGATGAACGATCATAAGTTGAAGAGATTCTGCGACAGTTTTCCCTCACAGTGGCTGCAACTTGAGCGGTTGATTTCATCAATTCCAAATCCTGATCGCTATCCCGACTTCTATTTTTCGAAGTATCGAAGGAGCATGCACATGATGCTTGAACCGCTCCTTCTATTTGAAACCGTGTTGATCGAAAATCGTAGCGTCCTTGAATTGATCGACCCCGACTTCACCTACCGAAGCTCGCTACTTGAAAACGCATATGGCGAGTTAAAAACCAGCACCTCGGTTAAGCCTGGAGGGGGCGGCCAGGTCACCACGCTCAACTTCCACCGAATCCCAGTAACGGATCGTCGAAGCGGTGGGGTCATTACCAACACCGCAGTCATGACCATGACCAGCGGTCCGAACCGCACGCAGCCCATTACACGGGGAGCGTGGGTTGCGGGTGTGATCTTTAATTCACCCCCCAAACCACCACCCGCTGATGTACCACCGCTCGAAGAAGAGACTGGCGTGGAAACGACGCAGTTATCCCTTCGCGAGCACCTACGGTTGCACCGGGAACGCGCCGACTGCAAAGGGTGTCACGAGCAAATTGATCCACTGGGTTTCGCGCTGGAAAATTATGATGCGGTGGGTCGCTGGCGGAGCGAGTACTCAAACGGAGCAAAAATCGATGCAAGCGGCCAAATCTACGGTGGCGATCCGTTCAAGACCCCAGTTGAATTCAAGGATTCAATCATCAACGAGAAAGATCGTTTCGCAAAAGCATTAACCGAACACCTCTTTGCCTTCGCTTTAGCGAGGGAGCTCACGCCTCACGACCGGCAAGCGGTGCATGAAGTTGCCTCGCATGCCTCAGAGAACAACTACCCGCTTCGAGACTTAATCCGCCTCATCATTCATACAGACAGATTTCAGACACGTTGATTGGATCGACTGTGCATTACACCCGCCCCATCAACCTAAGAAACAGACCGACCATGAATCCATTACCCAGTCGCAGAACAGTACTCCGAGGACTCGGTGGAGCAACACTCGCCTTACCGTGGCTTGAGAGCGTCAGCGGTACAGAACAACCCAACAAACGTGTTCTACGCATGGTGCAATTTTACGTTCCAATCGGCGTCGTCCGACGCGGATTTTTTCCCGGCGAGGCAGACCATGTAATTCCCAAGGGAAATCTCGGGAATGTGATGGCTTCTCTTGGCGAACAGAATCCGAACTTCAGTGACCGTTCACTTGATGAATTAACACCAACCATGGAACCGCTCGCTACTCTTCAGGACAAAATCACGCTTATCACTGGAATGGATCGAACGTTCCAAGCTGGCACTGACGTCCACGCGCAATGCGCTTCATGCTATCTCAGCAGTGCAAGGCCATACGAAATTGAAGGCACGGCATGGCCGCTGGACCGAACGCTCGATCATCTCGTCGCTGACCAGATTGGTACGAACACACCTTTCAAAACACTCGAATTCAGTTGCAACAGTCACCGCGACAATAAGGAATCCATCTACTTCGACAACATATCGTGGTACGGAACTGGCCACCTCGCACCATCCATCCGTGATCCTCAGAAGATGTATCGTCGATTGTTCTCAACCAGCAATTCTGAGTCTCAGCAGGACATTACCAGTCTCGCACTTGCTGATGCCAATGAACTGAAAAGAGACCTTAGTTACCACGATCAAGCGAGGTTCGAGGAGTATTTTGAATCGATTCGTACAATTGAGATGCAGATCGCAAAGCTTGACCGACTTCGCGCAAACCTCAATCAGGTTGAAATGGAAGAACCAACCGAGTCGCACCTACCCCGCGGAGAGTACATTCGCCTGATGGGGGACCTGCTCGTTGTGGCATTGCAGTCAGGACTAACCAATGTTGCGACCTTCATGGTCGGACCAGAGCGATGGGACACTCCTTATCTCTATGAATCATTGTTTGACAAACCAAGAAGCCACCATCAGATGTCACACAATCAAACAAAAATGATTGATGACTTACTTCGAGTGGATCGCTTCCACATGGAACAATTCGCTTACATCGCGAATCGACTGGCAACGATTACCATGCCTGGGGGGGACAGCCTACTGGACGAAACCCTGTTGACCTATGGTTCGGGACTCGGTGACGGTTCGACGCATCAATACAACGACCTGCCGATCATTGTCGCCGGAGGTGGCCAACGGATGCGACTCAAGCGACATATCAATCTGCCTGAAGGTACACCGCTGGCAAATCTATGGCTAACCCAGGCCCAACTTTGTGGACTACCGATGAATCAATTTGCGGACAGCACGGGATCGATTTCGCAGTTGATTGCTTAACGGCAACCAAATAACCATTACGATCCGGATATCCGTGCCTAACGATCCAATCGTTCTTGAATGGCTTGTTTCTTAACAGCACATGCAGGCCGTTTCTACCATTGCATTCGTTGTGATGCTGACCAGAACGCGTCGTGACGACGAAAAATCGCTCGTGTCAGCGTCAAATATTAAAAAAACTCGGTGGCCTGTCGCAACAACGCACAATCGCAACCTAGAGTTCCTTCGACCCGTAGACCATCGACACAGTGATTCGGTGGTACGCGTGACCCCCGAGGCTTTTTTTGCACTCCATAAAAAGCGACAAAGGGGAACCAACGTATGGCTCCACCGAGTCGATCCCAAAATCTCATAATCCTCGTTAACGTTTCGATGAAGATGGTTCAATCGTATTCAACATTTGGTACTTCCAAACAACCAACTCCTCGAGTAACCGTACGCTTCAAGCGCTCTGGTAATCTTCCAATCCTGATCGCCGTCCTCCTAGTACCAATTGTTGGGATGTTGGCCTTATCGGTTGACGTCGGATACTCGATGCGCAAACACGATGAGTTACAAAGGGCTGCCGACCTTGCCGCTCTCGCTGGGGCGCGTCAATTGGTGCCAAATGTGGATGGGGACCAAGACCTCGACGGGGTTCGCGAGAAAATCCAAGAGACCGCCCAAAACCGTTTATCCGATCTCGACAGTTTTACCGTACTGAAAGAAGACATCACGATCGGGCGTTACGACACGGCAACGGCTTACACCAACTTCACGATCAAGAACAACGGTATTTTTGACACGGTTCGAGTTACACTCAGACGTGATGAATCAGCAAACAACCCTCTTCCACTATTTTTTGGCGGCATCTTTGGAATTGTCGAAAGTGAAGCGATGGCAACCGCCACCGCAGTTGTACAGCGTCCAATTGCGATTCGGCCTGGAGCAGACATTTTGCCGTTCGCTATTCCCGCTGATCTTTGGATGAATGAAAACACAGAGACGCCGCTTAAACTGCGAGGCGACGGGAAAATTATCAACGCCAAGGGGCAGGTGCTCTCAAAGGACTGGGGAACTATTGACTTCGGTACACGCCGGAATGAGGCGGCAAACCTGAACTATCAGGTTCTCAATGGACTGCACGAGTCCCATATGACCGAGCTATACCGTGATGGACGGATCCAAATTCGCTCCTCCATTGACAGTAGGCAAGAGATTTGGGTCCGAGCAAAACCCGGTCTACCTGAAGAGCTGAATGAGACCATTCCGTTGATTGAACAGAAGGCAAGGTTGATTCCCCTATTCACGCAAAGTTTTGGGACTGGTCGAGAGCTGGAATATAAAATTGTGAACTGGGTGGTCGTGGCGCTCAAGCGCGTTCCGAATCAGAACGGACACGACATGATGCTGGAAGTCCAACCATCCTATCTCTACGATGGCCTACTTCGCCCCTCCCAGGATCTCTGTGCGGAGGAGGGATTGATTGTTGGTGCATTCACCTCGCCGGTGCTAATTGACTAACGGTGCTAATTCTTTAATAAGAAGCACTAGTCAAACCTCTTGCGAACTCAAACCTCGCTATTAAATATCACGGCAAAGAGATAGAGTGAGAGTATTCTTGCATGCCTTGCACATGCGACACTGTCTTGCCAACAAGTTTTGCACATGAAACGCCACACCTCTCTCCTACTCCTCTCATCGTATTTTGCAGTGCTCCTCGGTTGTGGCCTTAGCTCCAATGGGCCCTCCTCCGCATATGGAGGCCGCGGTTCTCTGCAGATCGGTGACCCTGCCCCAGCCCTTTCGATTGGAGACTGGTTCCAGGGCGACGCGGTCGAGAAAATTGAGTCTGGAAGGGTCTACGTCATTGAGTTTTGGGCCACATGGTGCGGACCGTGCTTGATGAATATGCCTCACATGTCTGACTTGCAGGAACGGTATAAAAATGAGGTTACCTTCATCGGTGTAACGGATGAGTCGGCTGAAAAAGTTAAAGCATTTTTGGCCACTGAATCCACCTCCGGAGCACCATGGTCCTCAGAGATCAAATATCGACTGGGAACTGATCTGAACGAAGCGATGTACATCAATTACATGGCTGCAGCCAATCAAATGGGCATCCCAACCGCCTTCATCATCGGCAAAGGCGGAAACATCGATTGGATTGGACACCCCGCAGACCTCGATGCCCCTCTCGCCGAGGCAGTTCAAACTGGCAAGTAGGATTGCATTGTTTGAGCGGATCTGGATGCACATTCCGATTTGCCATTTGCGTGATTTCATCTGCTTTTGTCTAATTTGTCCGTGCAAGTGACAAAGACGTGGTGTTTGTCTCCGGGATCATTCCACCAACGCCACCGAGCAATCCAGCGGTGAAGGGTCCGCCCATCTTTCGGTGAGGAGGACGCACCCATACATATTTGGCAAGACACAGAAACTGACATCGGCGAAACACGCTATGCAACTGCCCATCATCGGCGATAAACCTTCCACAGCCACTCCAACATCCCCGTTGCAATCAGACGATGAGTGCCGCGGTAATTACGCGGTTATCAGCTTGGGTTGTCCAAAGAATCTAGTGGACACCGAACAGATGCTCGGACGCTTGGACGAAGATGGATACCGGATGGTGGACTCAGTCGACTCAGCTGACTTTGTTGTCGTCAACACCTGCGGTTTTATCGATTCTGCTCGGGATGAATCTCTCGAAGCAATCGACGAGATGCTCGAACTAAAGCGATTGGGAAAGATCCGAAACGTTGTCGTCACCGGGTGTCTTGCCGAACGCCAGCAGGGAAAGCTATTAGAAAGTCGTCCAGAAATCGATGCGATGGTCGGCGTCTTTGGCCGCAACGAAATCGTTTCAGTCATTGAAAACCTCCGGACGGGCATCGAGGAGCAGCAAAAGGTATTTCGTCCGGCGGCGGTACAACCACTGTCCGACGCGAAACGGCGAGCCGTCACTCCACGACATTTCGCCTACCTAAAGATCAGCGAAGGATGTGACCGACTGTGCACCTTCTGCGCGATCCCGAAGATGCGAGGAAAGCACTACAGCAAGCCTATCGAACAGGTTGTAGAAGAAGCAAAGCAATTGGGCAAAAGTGGTGTACGTGAAGTGGTGATTGTTGCGCAGGACACCACCTATTACGGCAAAGATCTATATGGTGAACCGAGACTCGCAGACTTATTGATCGAGTTAGATCAAATTGAATCGATCGACTGGATTCGCCTGATGTATTTCTATCCGATGTACATTGATGACAAGCTAATCGACACTTTGGCCTCCTCCAAGAAAATTCTCCCTTACATTGACATGCCCCTGCAGCACGCAAGCGACCGAATGCTAAAGAGGATGTCAAGAAAGACGACCCGATCGAGTCAGGAACAAATCCTTCGTGATCTGCGGGAACGGATCCCAAATTTGGTCATGAGAACGACGATGATCACGGGGTTTCCCGGTGAAACGGATCAGGACTTTGCTGAGCTTGCAGAGTTTGTGGCGGAGCAAAGATTTGAGCACCTTGGCGTTTTCACTTACTCCGTCGAGGAAGATACTCCCGCCGCAAAACTCCCCGATCGTGTAGCGTCAGAAGTGGCCAATGAGCGATACGAACAATTAATGGCGATCCAGCAGCAAGTTGCATTCGATTGGCTTGAGGGTCGTATTGGTACCAGCGAACCAATCCTGATCGATTCGCCGCTGCCTGATCAGCCAGGCGTTTGGATCGGTCGATCTAGGAGTGAGGCACCTGACATCGATGGTGTGGTAATCGTTTCAGGTTTTGATGACGAGACAGAAGTCGCTGTTGGTGACATGATTCAATGCGAAATCGTTGCGGCAGATGGTTATGACCTCATTGCTGCACCGGTCGCTGGCTAAAAACCTAAAGCAACTATCTATCCCTCCTGAGCATCGCAATCGCGACGAACTGGGAACGAGTGAAAATCCCACTCAACTCACGAAATTCGTTACTCCGGCGCGCAGTAGATTCTAATCGCAGGCTCTGGACATATACCGAACTCGGCAGCCCGTGCGGATACGCAGGCGTTGATAGCAAAGCAGCAGCCAGCCTGTCTCAGCTGATGCTTCACGTTTCTGGAGCGTGGTGGGTAAAACTTCTCACGAAATGCTTGTAACGCGCGCCTACCCCCAATTCTTCCACGCATTTTCTTAGGTAAACTAATGGCCAACGGTTCTTTTGGTTTTGATCTCACTCAACCCTCGATCCCATCTGGTAGCTCCAAAGCGAATTTTGAAATCCCGCGCAGCATGGCAAATCAGAACTCTGTGTCGATTTACAACGTCCCGAATGCATTAACTTCAATGCGTTTCGGACTGGCAATTGCAGTCATGGCTCTAATACCGACGGGGCACTATTTGGCTGCGTTGGTGATTTTCGTGATTGCAGCTTCTACCGACTGGATGGATGGCTACTGGGCTCGAAAGTATGGACAAGTCACCAAACTTGGTCGCATTTTCGATCCCTTTGTTGACAAGATCATTATCTGTGGAACTTTTATTGCGTTGGTCGCAATCCCTAATTCACCCGTGGCATCGTGGATGGCAACCGTCATCGTTGGCAGAGAATTACTCGTAACAAGTCTCCGTGGCATGATTGAAGGTGCAGGCGGAGATTTCTCAGCCAACCAGCTCGGAAAATGGAAGATGGTGCTGCAATGCGGAGCTGTGATTAGCCTGCTAGCTGCTTTGATTGAGCCCGAGGTAGCGATTTTAGATCAGATCGGTCTAGCATTCCTATGGAGCGCCATCGCCTTAACGGTCTACTCTGGGATCGATTATTCACGGGCAGCAGCAAAAATCATGAGCAGCGCCGCAACCGAGACCGACAGTAAATAGGCATGACAGAGATTTTTCACCTGCTCATTCAATCCCTAATGTTCGCGATCCTCGTGAGCGGGTTGGTGGGATGGTGGAGAGTCATACGTTTTTGGCGCCGCGGCACCTCAATTGTGGGCGAACAAGCCGCTAATTTCCCGAAAACCAGTTCGACGCTCAGCATCCTCGAGCGTCTCTTGCCTGCAGCGTCCCAGAAAAGACCGTTCTGGACACCCGCCGAATTCCTACTAGCCTTCGGCCTCCATCTCGTCTTGCTGATCGGCCTGTCTAGTCTTTTCATCCAAGATTCAACGCAATCCACAAACGCTCAATCAGATAGCGTTAGTCACTCACAGGCCGCTCAAAATCAACCGGACGATCCGCAAATCGATCCCGTCAATGAGCTGAAGTCGGAGAGTTCAAGCGACCCGATAACTTCGTTATTGATTCAACTCGCCGCCACTAGCCTTGCTATCTTAGCCATGCTGGGATGGCTCACCATCTTTCAACGCGATGCATTTCGACGGGTCGGTTTCACTTTGCAACTGGAGCATTTCAAAATCGCTCTTCTTAGCACGCCCTTGATCCTATCAGTGGTCATGCTTCTCAGCCTGCTCGCCTCTGCATTCATCCAATACGAGCATCCGGTACTCACGTCGCTATTTGAGAACAAGTCTGCCCTGTTTTGTCTGCTCACCTTTTTGGTCACAGCAATTGCCACGCCGGTTTATGAAGAATTCCTTTTCCGTGGACTACTGCAAGGTTCATTGCAAGCAATCGCAAATCCGGCATTAATGGATGAAACATGGAGCCCGACAGCTAGCTGGCCGGTTTTCGTCACAAGTCTTCTGTTTGCTGCCATGCATTCTGGCCAAGGGGCGGCTCCGATCCCGATTTTTGCGCTTTCGGTGGGCCTCGGTTATCTTTACCGCCAAACCGGATCTCTTTCGGCGCCAATCTTGGTTCACGTCATCCTAAACAGCATCACGCTGCTGGATGCATTCACAAAACCCTGATTTCCCCTTCTAACGAAGCTTTTGGTCACTGACATAACTTTCACGATGCCAACGAGAGTTTTGTTACAATTCTGACACCCAAAACGGTCACAATCGCAGACCACGCGATTCACATTGGTCCGGAAATCATTGATGGAAATGACGAGATGCTGAACCTTACATCAAAAGCGATTGCACATACCTGCAACGGTGCAACACGGCGAGATTTTCTACAAATCGGTGCTCTGGGAGCCGCGGGTATCACGCTACCTCAACTGATGGCGGCTGAGGCTTCCCGCGGGGTTGATCCTCACCATGAGAAAAAGTCATGCATCATGATTTTCAATCTCGGTGCTCCGAGTCAACTCGACACATTTGACATGAAACCCAATGCACCCGCGGAAGTTCGAGGTCCCTTCAAGGCAATTAGCACAAAAGGTGATTTCCAGATATCCGAGATCCTTCCAAAACACGCGGAGATTGCTGATAAGTTTTCAATCGTCCGTTCATGCTATCACACCGCAGCGGCCGTCCATGACGCCGGTTGGCAGATGCTACAGACGGGCCGGCAGTTCACCGGCGGTGTCAACTACCCACATGCTGGCGCCGTCCTACAGTACATGCGTGGGCGACGGACTGATTTACCAGCTCATGTCGTCTTGCCAGAAACAATGGGGCGTGGCGGAGGTAACCTGCCCAACGGACAGGCCGGGGGTTTTCTCGGCAAAGCCTATGACCCTTTCGCGCTAATGGCCGATCCGAGCAAGGAGAATTTCAAGGTACCTGACCTCTTACCACCCAACACGCTAGGTGACGTCAGGATTGATCGACGTCGTCGCATGAGACAGTCCATCGAAGAGAACCTGAAAGCGTTCGAGCAGACCGAGTCAGCCGCGATGCTCGATCAAAACTTTGAATCGGCTTATCGGCTCATGAATAGCCAGCAGGCTCGTGAGGCATTTGATCTTACCAAGGAGCCGACAGCCGTTCGCGAGCGGTACGGCATGAATCGATTTGGCCAGTGCTGCCTTCTCTCACGTCGCTTAATTGAAGCGGGCGTTCGTTTTGTTACGGTCAACACTTTTCTAACCGTCTTCAACGAACTGACGTGGGATATTCACGGCAGCAAACCGTTTACCACGATTGAGGGCATGAAAAACATTGTGGCTCCGATGTACGACCAAGGATACTCAGCCTTGATATCAGACCTCGATGAGCGAGGAATGCTCGAGGACACAATGGTGTGCGGTCTCGCGGAGTTTGGCCGAACACCAAAAGTGAATCCAGCGGGTGGGCGAGATCACTGGCCGCAGTGCTTCTCGTGCACCTTTGCCGGCGGCGGTGTTCAGGGCGGAAGAGCGATTGGAGCAAGCGATCCAATTGGCGCCGTTCCAGCAGATCGCCCTACAAACCCTGGGGAAATTGTGGCGACTATTTTCAAGAGTCTTGGCCTCGACCTGCACGCAGAGTTGCCCGGTCCAGCCGGCCGCCCCTTCCCACTGGTCGATTTCGGTGTTCGTGAGATCACCGAACTATTCAGCTGAGAGGCTTCACTGGAAACTGTTTTTTCTGCGTCCCAACGACGCGTCCCTCTTTTCTGCAACACTGATTCACGGTCAATCGTTTTAATCAAGAATCATCGCATCCTACCCCGTCGCCATCATCGACCATGCCCACACGACTCCTACTCCTCCTGCTCGCCCTCCTAATCCATCCACAACTTCGTTTGCAAGCAGAAAGACAGATTGTCATCCTGCCCGGCAAAATCGAATTGGCGGACGATCGAGCAGCACAAACTTTCTCGGTCTATGAAACCTCTGAGTCAGGTGAGATTGGACGAGTTTTGAATAGCAGTGAATTTAGCGTTTCGCTGCAAGATCATTCCCTAGTGAGCATCAGAGATAATATTGTCTACCCACTCAAGAACGGTGAAACCTCTCTTGAAGTTGCAGCAAAAGATGGCGCACGGGTAGCCGCCACAGTCAGCGTTTCGAACATGGAAACGGCCAAAGCGATCAGCTTCCGCCACGACGTTGAGCCGCTTCTGACCAAATTAAACTGCAATTCCGGTGCCTGCCATGGCGCATTGGCCGGAAAAGGTGGCTTCCGACTTTCACTGCGTGGCTACGACCCCGAATTCGACCATCGAACCATCACACGTGAGTCACTCGGTCGGCGTGTTGAGTACGCTGACCCCGCCAAAAGCCTTTTGCTAACGAAACCAACCGGAGCCTTACCACACAAGGGCGGATTGAGACTTGAAACTGCGAGCCCTGATTATCAAACCCTTTCGACGTGGATCACATCCGGTGGGCCACCTCCCAGTTCTGATGACTCGACTCTTACGGGTATCACCGTTGAACCCAGCGATTCGACTCTTAGACCGCAAGATCTCAGCAAGCTTTTGGTCACCGCTCACTATGACAATGGTCAAACGAGGGATGTCACGCGTTGGGCTAAATTCACGTCCACTGATGATTCAATCGCCAGTGTCGATGAGGCTGGTAATGTGACCGTTGTTGATAGTGGCCAAGGCGCCATCTTGGTGTGGTTCAGCAGCAAAGTGAATCTGGCGCGCATCACGGTTCCTTACCCCAATCAACTCTCGCCCGAAGTTTTCACCAATGCACCTCAACGAAACCTGATCGACGATGAAAACCTCAAGCAACTCGAAAAACTCAATCTTCCACCCTCCCCAAGGTGTGACGACGCTACCTTTCTCCGACGCGCTACAATCGACACCATCGGTCGACTACCGACCACGGAGGAACGTCAAACCTACTTTGACAAGCCAGAACAAGATCGACGAGACTGGCTCATCGACCACCTACTAGCGAGCGACGATTACGTTGACTATTGGACCTACAAATGGTGCGACCTGCTTCTGATCAATGGAACCAAGTTACGGCCAGTCGCGGTCAAAACGTACTATCAGTGGGTTCGAGATGCAGTGGCCAACCGAACACCATGGGATCAATTCGTTAGGAAGATTCTGACTGCTACCGGTGGCAGTGATCAGAACGGAGCCACTAACTTTTATGCATTGCATCAGAGTCCCGAAGAGATGACCGAGAATGCGAGTCAAGCCTTCCTTGGTCTCTCCATTGGCTGCGCTAAATGCCACAATCATCCGTTGGAAAAATGGACCAACGATCAATACTACGCGATGGCTAATCTTTTCTCTCGAGTCAGAGCCAAAGGCTGGGGCGGCGATGGTCGTAACGGCGATGGGATTCGAACCCTTTTTGTGTCAACAACAGGAGAACTAATCCAGCCGAATCGAGGGAAGCCGCAACCTCCAGCACCACTCGATGCGGAGCCGATTGCATTCAGCAACACCTCTGACCGCCGTGAAGTGCTTGCGGACTGGATGACCGCGCCAGAGAACCCCTACTTTGCACGAGCGATAACCAACCGCATCTGGGCAAACTACTTCGGCCGCGGCTTGGTTGAACAAGTCGACGACCTGAGACTGAGTAATCCCGCGACCAACGAACCGCTCCTCGATGCAACCGCACGCTTCATCACCTCAGCCGAGTTCGATCTACCGCAGCTGATGAAACTCATCCTCCAAAGTGAAACCTACCAGCGCAGCAGTGTCGCGGCACCCGAAAATGCCAACGAGAATAAATATCACAGCAGGTATTACCCAAGACGAATGATGGCAGAGGTACTTCTCGACTCGATTGACCAAACTTTGGGCACCACGACCAAATTCGATGAGATTGCTTTTCCCGGAGCAGATACCCAAAAGACCGAGTTCTATACCGAAGGAACTCGCGCGATCCAACTGTACGATGCCGCTGTGAAATCCTACTTCCTCAAAACATTCGGTCGCAACCCTCGCGAAATCACATGCGAATGTGAACGAAGCGATGATCCGAGTATGGTCCAAGTTCTTCATCTCTCTAACGGTGACACACTCAATCCGAAGCTCGCAAGCGAAACAAACCTGATTGCAAAGATGCTCGAGAAGGCTTCCACCGATGAGGAAATTATCACGCAGTTGTTCCTTGCCGCACTCTCACGAGAACCGTCCTCAAGCGAGCTGGAAAGTTTGAAAGCGATCGTCTTAGAGTATGGAGACGATCGTCGCACCGCGTTGCAAGATGTGGCTTGGAGCATTTTGACGAGCGCGGAGTTTACGTTCAATCATTAGCAAAAAACTAAGTTTCGTTCGCAGTACCTTCCTTCGCACAGCTGACTTCTAAATCGAAAATCATTTTTATGAATCATCAGCCTCAAAGAAACGCCCTGTCAAAATGGTCATGGTTCACAGGCCTCAGCCTGATGACTCTCATAGTGACCTTGAATTCAAGCCTACCCGCTGCTGAACAAGTCAACTACGAAAACGACGTATTGCCAGTGCTTAACCGTTACTGTGTGGGATGTCACACGGAGGACGCCTCGGAGGGCGGATATGTGATGGAGACACACCGCCAATTACTCCAAGGCGGTGAACACGGACCGGCCATTACCCCCGGCGTCCCAGAGAGCAGCCGACTGCTACTAATGCTGCAAGGAAAACTGAATCCCACCATGCCACCCGATGGTGAACCGCGCCCCTCGGAGCCAGAGATTGAAACGCTTGTGAAATGGATCGAGCAGGGTGCAAGCGGACCTGACGGAACAAAAATCCTCAAGCAAGATCCGATCACCCCCAAACTCGTCAGAAACAGAGAAATCTCGCTACCCATTACCGCAGTCGCCAAGAACGATGTTGGCAATATTGTCGCGATGGGACGTTACGGCGAGATCACCATCACGGATCAATCAGAAAGTGTCTTAACCAAAATCACAGATGATCTGCATAAGATCAATTCATTGCGATTGAGCAGGGATGGCAAGCGAATCCTTGTCGCTTCGGGACGCACCGGTGCCTACGGCCTCGCCGCGATCTATTCAGCCGAAACCGGAAAGCAATTGATCGAACTACTCGGTCACCGCGATGTCCTCTACTGCGCGATTTTCTCCCCCGATGAATCGATCATCGCAACCGCTGGATACGATCGAGAGATCATCCTCTGGGACTCGAAAACTGGTGAAGCGATCCGACGATTAACTGGACATAACGGTGCAATCTTTAGTCTCGCCTTCACAGCCGATGGTCGCCACCTCGTTAGTGCATGTGCGGATGAAACACTAAAAATTTGGGACGTTGCTACCGGCCAGAGGCTCGACACGCTTGGACAACCGGAGGGAGAAGTCCTCGCCCTTCTTGTCTCAAGCGACGGCCGATTTGTGATCGCCGGAGGCGCGGACAACCGTGTTCGTGTTTGGGAACTCGGGGTCGATGGCGCGGTTGAACACAATCCATTGGTGGCAACTCGGTATGTGGACGATTCCGCGATCACGCACATGGAGTTTACCGATGACGACAAAGCGGTGGCGATCGTTACCGCCGCGGGTAATGTCAAGATGTTGGACACCAGCAATTGGTCTTTATTTGCCACCCTCAGCTCCATCGAGGATACCGCTACCTCGATCTGTGCGGACCACGAGAAGCGGGAACTGCTGATTTGCATGATGAATGGTGACACTTGCCGTCGGGCAATTCCTCATGCACCATCTGACAGTCAGAGTGTTGTGGATGTCGACGATCAGAAACTCTACCTCAACCTCGGTTCTGCTTCCTCAGTGAAAGAGAAGGACTTGAAGGTGGAAACGGTGTCGGTTTCAAGTTCAGCGTCCAAGACAAACGACACAAACTCAACGTCAAGCCGATCCTTTAATGCGGTTGCTCGGAATGTTGAAATCACCGGGGCGATATCGGAGGATAACGAAGTGGATCTCTATCGCTGGATGGCGAAGAAAAATGAGCAGTGGGCGATCGATGTCGATGCGAGCAAAGATAGTCCCCTCGATCCCATCGTTACCATTCTTGACCAAGATCTCAATCCGGTTCTCAGGACTCGGCTTCAGGCAACTCGCGAGTCTTACTTCACATTTCGTGGTAAAGACAGTATGCAAGTTGGTGACTTCCGGTTATTCAATTGGGAAGAGATGCACCTGAACGACTACCTCTACTCCTCAGGCGAAGTCACCCGTCTTTGGCTTTACCCCCGAGGACCAGACTCGGGATACAACGTTTATCCGAATGAAGGACAGCGATGGACCTACTTTGGCACTTCGCACACCACCCACGCACTTGGTGAGCCAGCCTATGTTGTCCGCCCGTTGTCGAGCCAGGAAATACCGCCGGACAATGGATTACCGACGTTCAACATCTATTATGAAAATGACGATGATCCGCATCGCGTGGCGGGAAAAAACAGCCGACTCTTGTTTTCCGCCCCCGGCGATGGACAGTATTTTGTTCAGGTAACTGATACACGAGGCATGGGAGGAGACTCGTACGAATACCAAGTTAAAATTCGACCAACTGATCCGAGTTTTGTCCCGAGTGTGAGTAAAGCGAATGGAAAAATACATCGCGGAACCGGTCGAGAATTCACGGTACGTGTCGATCGGATGGATGGATTTGATGGAGAAGTAACGTTCGATATTCCAGATCTGCCAGCACAATTTGTGACGAATCTACCGCTCACGATTGAAGCGGGTCAAAGATTCGCAACAGGGTGCCTATGGTTACCAATCCAAGCAGAGGCATGGGAGGGAACGATTGCACCAGAATTGATTGCTTCGGCCAACATTCTTGGCAAAAAAGTGGAGAGATCTCTGGGCTCAGTTGGTGAACTAACACTAGCAGAAGAACCCAACGCGATACCTACCGTTCATCCGATCGATCGAGAGGTGGCAACCAACGAGCGATGGACACTTCAGGTTAGACGAGGCCAAACGGTCACAGCTCGAGTCATGGTGACACGAAAGGAAGGATTCAATGCAGAGATCAGCTTTGGGAAAGAAGACGCAGGGCGTAATAGCACACATGGTGTCTACGTTGACAACATCGGACTCAACGGTCTGCTCGTTCGACAGAACGAGTCAGTCCGTGAATTCTTCATCACCGCGGACCCGATCGCGGCATTAGGAAAACGAGATTTTCACTTACGTGCCTCAACTGACGGTGGCGTCACCAGTCATCCGATCATTCTTGAGGTGCTACCGTGATTCTCACAAAGGGGTCTGACCCATTTTCCGCTAAGGCTTAAGAATTGGTGTATCGAAGCCTTGGATGTCACCGGGCCTTGCATCGGTAATCGAGGGTTGGAAGCTGAAGGTCGTCGGATTGTATCCTCCGATAAATGAAACGTCAGAATCAGCGTCGATCGCATCCTCAAGGCCCATGCACCACAAAGTAGCGTTGACGATCAGGCGGCGAACTCCCTCGCTGAGAATATCCTCCGAAGCGCCCTGCGTACTGCAGAACACTCGTCCTTCGGGGCCACCACGGTAGCGATACGTTCGCACCCACGCAGCGGGCTGAGGCGGCTTATCAGCCACCGGCGCGGAGCCAACCTCCATGCCTTCCAAGACTTGATTGGTTGCAAGGATCGTTGAATTGGGCATCGGTCGGGCCGAGTAAGCACCGGCCATCGCATGCATCTCGCCCACACCTCGCAGAACCGGGTGATCCTGATTTTCGGGAACAGGATGCATCGCGGTTGCAAACTGATGGTTACGACCATAATGACCCGCTCCAAGCTTGGGATTCCAAGTTTCCCCTAGAACCTGACGCCCAAATCCACCTACAAAGTCTTCCGAATTGTGGTTGAAGTTGAGGAAGGCATATTCACCTTTGATACCGTTAAATGCGTGCGTCGTTGTCCGCAGGCCGAGCACCGGTCCGCCACGTTTAAGGTACGATTCAAATTTTGCCAGCCACTGGTCGCTGGGGTTGATAAACCGCATGAACAGAAAAAGCATGTCAGCGTCATCGATCACTTCGATACCCGGTATCAGACTCGAACCGGGTTTGATTACGCCATCCTCGGTCTGCCCAAAAAGTACTGTGCATTTGAAACCGTAACGTTTTGCCAGAATCCTAGCGATCGCTGGGCATGTCTCCTCACCTCGATATTCGTGATCCGATGCAATAAAGAGAATGTGCTTACCCTTACCAACACCTTCCCCGCCTTCGTAAACCACATGCTCCGCAGCAGAAGCCGCTTTCGCAAAGCCGCAGCAGAACACACCAACCATTAACAGGGCCATAGAACGAGACATACTTACTCCATGAAGAACAAACACAAAGGTTGACCTGCCGACAATCTTTTTCAACAAGCAAAAATCAATGCAAGAGCATACACCTGCGTACAACGAAGATGTTTCCGCGATCGCAAAAACCACCCTAAAGAGGCAGAAAAGGTCAGTCTAAGACACCTGAATTGGGGGCGATGCGATCTAGATCATCCTATTTGACACATTATTTTCAGATTTCTAGAAATGAATGCAAATGTGTTTCGCTTATCTCTGAAAGGCCTACCGCGCCGAATGGGGCAGGTGGCTTCCGCTTGCATTGATAACTCCGAGTCGGGGGGTACGGTGGCGTGGCGGGGAGGAGAGGTCCCGCCAACTTCACCAGCTTGAGAGAGAGGAGTATCCGCGGTAGGCCTTTTATTTAGCCATACCGCGACTCTGCTGCGTCCGGGCAGGCTCGGCTACAAAACCGTCTTCAGCCCTTTGATACACCGTCTAGCAGACACAGTGACAAGGACATGCACAGCAATCTAAAGTCCTTGCTGCGCTGATTCAGTACCGCTGAGAACCCATTATCCGTTTTGGTATTCTCAGCCGATTCTCTACGACGAAGACTTTCCCGAATTCGTCCGCTTTTCGCGAAAAAGTCGACCCCACTCAAGTTCCAAGACAGAACTTCTCACGCTCTGCCATTGAGTTTGACGATCTTTCCAATTAGTGGCGCGGATCTACACGCGCCAACAGTCTGTTTCATGTGGCCCGTAAAGAGCGCTGAACTGCTTTCCAGAGATTCATATGCCCCACCTCAACAAAACGATAGCATTTCATCGCTTCGCACTGACACTCCTGTTGAGCATTCTCCCGCTATCGCTCCAAGCACAAGCGACAGATCAATGCGATCACATCAACGACGAAGCCTGTGACGCATTACTCAGCGCTGAGCTAAATAATGTAAGCAATAAAGACTGGTTCAACGCTTTACGTCTTCCGAGGTTTTCTTTGTTGGACGATCTAGCGGAAAAGGGAATTCTTTTCGAGGGGAACCTGACCAGTTTTTATCAAGGTAACGTTGCCGGTGGAGCACAAAACAAATTCCAGTTCTCTGGCCACGGGGACTATGCGGCTAACATGAACCTGGAAAAACTTGGTTTTGGTAGAGGTCAGTTTTTGAAGATTCGCGCCGAGCATCGTTTTGGTGATCCAATTACTCAAGCCTCGGGAGCTCTACTTCCACCGAACATTTCACCCGAAACGCCAGTCCGGAACTCAGACGAACTCTACATCACCAACTTCCTGTTCATTCAAGCGCTCTCAGAGAACTTTGCCCTTTACTTCGGTAAGGTTGACTCACTGGGTGAGATGTCTGGATCTTTAACAAGTGGACGAGGACTCAATCAGTTCTCAAACCTCGTTCTTGTTAGTAATCCGATTGGAATGCGAAGTATCGCCTATTCCACACTCGGTGCTGGTTTTTCAGTGATGCAGGATGGCGAGAAAATCTTTAACTTCTTGGCACTCAACGCACATGACACGGTTGAATCCACGGGACTGAGTGAACTGTACGCCAAGGGTGTCGCTCTGATCCCTGAGGTAACCCTGCCAACCCGATTCGGTGGCAAACGCGGCAAGCACTCATTCATGGGGATCTGGAGTACTAGGGAGTTTGCAGAGCTGGCTCAGTCGCCCCTTTTCTTATTCCCCAGTGTGCCGATCCAAAAACGCGAAGGAACATGGGTTTTGAGTTACGAGGCAGAGCAATTCCTCGCCACTAGCGATTCATCAGATCGTATTGGATGGGGAATCTTTGGACGCGCTGCGATAGCAGATCAGAGGACCAATCCGATCCGCTACCTCTTTACCCTCGGAGTTGCCGGGAATAACCTCGCTCGAGGTCGAGAACAGGATCGTTTTGGGGTCGGCTACTTCTATTACGGCGTCAGCCATGATCTACGTCCCGCGTTTACCAACCTACTGGGCGGAATACAAAATGGGCAAGGTGTTGAGCTGTTCTACAACTTCTCCCTCAATAAGCAGACAGCATTAACCTTTGATGCGCAGATCCTACGTTCCCCATTAAAGAAGTACGATACCGCGTGCCTGATCGGTACTCGGTTAAACTTCTCTTTCTAAAGGACTAAGGGAATCTCTGGCATGTCTGGATCGGAGTGAGATACTGTCGTGATCATAGGACGACCGTTTTGCCAAAAGTGCTTGATTCAGCAGCACGGTTCGACGGATCTCTTATCTCCTCCACAGGCAGACGCAATATCGCTAAAATTTTTCGAGTCGATTCACGCTGCGCGCTGATTTCTACGAGCGATCCCAAACGGCGATTTTTTTTGTACCCCGCCATGAAAACTCACTACTGTCGATACGCCATGACCGACCAAGCGAATTTCTCACTCCGAATCCCCTTTGTGATCTTTGTCAATTTGTTCTTGATGGTGACAGGGAACCCAACGGGCCAAGCACAAACAGACGCCCCACCTCGATTCGACCGCAGTGAGGTCGTTTCAGATGTGTTTGAGCCATCAATACCGCGTCCAGAGCAGGACCAAAGAGTGAGGGATCGACTTTCCGCCATGCAAGTGCAACAGGGCCAGCGTCCGAATATTCTTTGGATCGTGGTCGATGATATGGGCTACGGCGATCCGGGTTGTTACGGAGGCGGCGCAGTGGTCGGTGCGTCGACACCCCATATGGATCGGCTTGCCGCTGATGGGCTCAAACTCACCTCCTGTTACGCACAACAAACCTGCACACCAACGCGGTCCGCGATTCTCACCGGTCGCCTCCCCGTTCGTACCGGTTTGACTCGCCCAATTCTCGCCGGAGACAAGATCACAAAAAATCCGTGGGCCGATGAAATCAGTCTGCCCTCACTGCTGAGTGATACGGGCTACTTCACCATGCTGACGGGAAAATGGCACGTGGGTGAATCTGAGGGAATGAGACCTCACGACATCGGTTTTGATGAGTACTTTGGATATTACCCTGCACAAAAAGAGATCACCCAGCGAGTAGACACTCGACGCTACCCCGGACTGACGCTCAATCCAGAACGACTCAGCATTTACGAGGCGGTGGGACCAGCGGATGCGCTCATTCATGGCTACAAAGGCGGCAAAACCGAGGAACTATCCAGAATCGAATCAATTGAAGATATGGCTCGAGCGGACGCAAGGCTTGTTGATCACACAGTTGAAAAGATCAAGCAACTTGCGAAAGACAAGAGGCCGTTCTTCATCGAGCACTGCTTCATGAAAGTTCATGCGGACAACTTCGCGCATCCCGACTTTGCGGGTAAGAGCGAGGCAAAATACCCCTACCGCGACGCCCTGCATGAAGTTGATTTCCACATCGGAACGATGATCCGAACGCTTCAGTCTGCGGGGATTGAAAAGAACACCTTTGTATTTGTCACCTCGGACAACGGTCCGCAAATGGATGCTTGGCCGGATGCAGGATACACGCCATTCCGCGGAGCCAAAGGGACGACATTTGAAGGCGGTGTTCGAGTTCCGGGAATCGCCTATTGGCCAGGAATGATTGACCCAGGCAGAACCAGTGATCAACTGTTTGATCTCATGGACCTCTTCGGTGTCACTATGAACCTAGCCGGTGTTACACCCGACAAGTTACCGAGTGATCGCTACTATGATTTTATTGACCAAACGTCTTTCTTGTTGGATCGAGAAGGTGATTCAAAACGCGAGTCGGTCTATTTTTGGTGGGGCAACCAACTGATGGCAACCCGCTCGAAGGAATACAAAGCTCACGTGAAAGTCATCTTACCGCAAGCCACTCATAAGTACATTGACCTCGCACTGGTCCATGATGTCGGGCTCGCTCCGTGGTACTTCAACCTTTATCTCGACCCGAAAGAAGAAATGTCGGTTGGGCATCGACTCGATCCATGGATGGCGACCGTAGCGGGAAAGCTAAAATCACATGCAGCCACCTTTAAGCGTTTCCCACCAAAAAATATTGGTCTATAGCGTACACGTTGCTCAATCGCCTGATTCTGCTGACTTGAATACACCCCAAAACTGTTTCCAAAATGCATCCCATAATCATTCGTAAGCATCTTGTCTTTCTGTTTTTGCTCGCAGGCGTGCTTCGACTCAATGCAGAGCCCCCGACACGTTTATTTGACGCCGCCGGAGCACCCCCCTTCACCGTCCTAGAACCGGGGCAAAGTCCTCCGCTAGATGCCTACGAAAACTTTGTGATCGGTCCCGAATACAGGGCTGCGCGTGAAAATCGAGTCACCACTGAAATTCCACGTGGGCTGGTTAAACAGTTCACCATCGACTCAACGGAAACAAAAATTTTCAATCCGGGAATCGCCCGAAAAGAATTTGGCAAGGTAGACCCCAACAATCCAAATACACTGATTGTGGAGACCCATGAAATTGACTACCAGCGTCAGATCACGGTCTACGTCCCAAAGCAATTGAAATCAGATCATCCGTCCCCCTTCATGGTGATGCATGACGGTCCCAAAGGTAAACCGAATCAGCTTCTACCGAACATTCTCGACAACCTGATCGCTGAAGAACGCATACCACCCATTGTGCTGATCCAGATCGCGAACGGCGGCGGTGACGCCCAAGGGCATCAGCGAGGGCGCGAGTATGACAACATGTCGGGACTGTTTGCGGAATACATTGAAACGGAAGTATTGCCTCGGGTTGAGAAAAAATTCGATCTCGAGTTAACCAAGGATCCCGAGGGAAGAGCCGCGATGGGCTCCAGTTCAGGAGGCTCCGCGTCCCTGATCATGGCATGGTTCCGTCCCGACCTCTACCGTCGTGTTCTCACCACCTCCGGCACATTCGTCAATCAAGCGTGGCCGTACGATCCACAGTTTCCTGGCGGTGCGTGGGAGTTCCATCGGACGCTCATTCCAGACGAATCAAAAAAACCGATTCGACTTTTCATTTCGGTGGGCGATCGTGACTTATTGAATCCAAACGTCATGCGTGACAACATGCACGACTGGGTTGAGGCCAATCATCGCATGGCAAAGGTCTTAAAAGATAAAGGGTATGAGTACCAATATCTTTTCTGCCGAAACTCAGCTCACGGCATACGCAATGCGAAAGAGCAATTCCTCCCGCACGCCATTGAGTGGGTCTGGGACGGTTATGGAACTCGATCCATCAAATAGTAGAATCGACAAGTACCTCACTCTGCTCAGTCAACAATCGGTTGCCTGAGCAGTCCGAAATTGACGACCCCTAATTTCGAATCGCCCACAACGCGTCGAAGGTGCGAAGGTAAATGGTGCCGTTTGAAACCACCGGAGATGATGACATCGATTCCCCCAACTTGTTCTGCGAAACCATCTCGAATTCTCTACCGGTCTTCAGAACACTCACCGTTCCATCACGAGCGGTAAGATAAAGATACCCATCGGCCAAAATTGGCGACGCTCGGTGTCGATGGCTGTGGGTCCGCTCCATATAAATCTCTGCGCCAGTTTCTTGATCCAAGACCAACATGAACCCATTCTCGCGGCAGAGATAAACTAGACCGCCATCGATAATCGGTGACGGGACATCGGGAGTGTTCATCTCACGCACCCACTTCACTGCTGAACTGCCTGTTAAGTCACCTTTACTGTCAGATGAGATTGCGAAAACAGGGCCATTCTTTGCAGTGGGACAGATGACGATTCCCTTTGCCGCAGCGGGTGATGCGACGAAACGCAAGGTCGGGTGATACTGAGCGCCCTGTGGATTCAATCCACCCAAGCGCCACCTCTCTTTCCCAGAATCCAAATCATATGCGATGGTGTAATCTCCACCATGTGTCAGCAGATACGCGGTTTCCCCATCGTCGTAAAGAATCGGTGAGGAGTAAGAGTGCTCATTCTCTTTGGATGCACCGGTCACCCGATCGCTTCGCCAGACTTCCTTTCCGCTAACGGCGTCGATCGCAGCCACAACTGCTTCCTGTGTTGCCGGATTACCATCGCCATGAATCAACTGAAGAAACAAACGCCCATCGTGATACACCGGCGTTGAGGACATCCCGAATTGGATATTAAATTTTCCGAAGCGATCCTGCAAATTAAAGCTCCAAACCGAATCTCCGCTTACGGTGAAGCAAGCGAAGTCCCCCGTGCCCATCAATGACCATACATGCACCCCGTCAGTCATGGGGGAAGGAGAGGCGGAGTTACCTTCATCCCCTCGAGCATTCTGATTTCCCTCACCAATCTTGCGACGCCACTGCTCTTTGCCATCGGTACCAAAACAGAGCAGCAGCAAATCAGATTCGTCGACACTGGTCAGAAAGATTTGATCCCCCCATACCACAGGGGTCGCGCCGCTTGGACCGGGAAGTGGTGTTCGCCATGCAACATTCTCTTCGGGTGACCAACTTGTGGGCAGCCCTTTCTCATCCGAGATACCATTGCTTCGCGGCCCCCTCCAAGAACCCCAGTTTTCCGCATGGATCAATGATGCGTGCCCACAAGTCAATAAAACAATGACCAAAACATATGGCATCCGAAGCATTCTGGACCTCTCCACTGGTTTACTAATCAAATCGTACATCGCCAGACTCCGTCGAGCCTCACGGCTGGTATAAGACCAGTTTCATGAGCATTACCATCTAGCAATCTTCGCATAACCTACCATGTTGCGCTGCGGTCTTTGAAACGCCGCGTTAATTTCTAACGAAACGGTTCATTTGTCCCACGTCGATCGAATCAAAGCGACCTTTCGCCTCACCGATTCTTCCACACAGCCTAAACGTGAGGCAATTTCTTTATTCGTGTAGCCAGCTAATTTCCAAATGGCGACTTTCTTCAGATCGTCCCGAAGAGCCGCAAGGGACTCTCCCACGGTCAGATCGAATTGCTCAAGGAACTCAGGATTTGGATCAGGTACGTCATTGAAGGCACCCTCGCTATCAACCCCAAACGCAGAATGCCCACGAACCTTTCCCCCACCACGTTTCTCTCGGTTCTGATAACGGCGTTGGTCAATCAATTTCTGGTCGGCAATGAACATCAACATGTGCCATAAACCATCTCGATTATCTAGCCGATCCAGCCTCCCTTCATCTAAAGCTCGAAAGACCTCCGCAAAAGCCACGCTAGCAAGATCCTCTTCATCGGCGGCCCTTCGTTCACCGCCATGAAGTCGCTTTCGAATCGAGAAAACGAGACGCTGGTAATAACGATTCCACAATTCTTGTCGACTCTGTTCACTCCCGAGTTTTGCTCCATCGATCCACTGCGTCACCGACTGTGCAGCGTCGGAATCTTCCATGTGTTGCCTCCCGCCACTGGTACAACCTATTAGGCCGAGCCGACAAGACCTCGGCTCCCCCCGTTAGTATAATCGATGCATCGGGAAACAACACGCGAAGGGGAAGCTATAGCCGTGAGATCCTATCCAATCGACGATCAGGTCGATCTGCTGTGCGACCGCTTTGAAGAAGCATTATCTCACGACGACATCCAGGTTGCACAGCACTTTCAAATCACCTTGGGACAGGTCTCTACTGAAAAACGGCCCAACCTCCTTTTTTGGTTGCTCTCGATTTATCTCCAACATCTTGATCAGGAGGACACGGTCGAACGAATCGAGCTCGAATCCATAGGCCTCCAATCACCAAGCCCCGATGCATCTGGAGTAGATAACTCCACCTACCGTGAAGTGATTGCGGATGCCCTCGACGCACGACACAGTCATCGCTTGGGACTACCCTTTGTCCCCGGTTTTCATATCCAGTCGCTCGCCGCCTCGGGCGGTCAAGGCGAAGTCTATAGAGCCATTCAGCGGCAAACAGAGCAGATAGTCGCCATCAAGTTTCTTTCGCGCGAACGACTGCAATTCCTCACAAGACACGATGCCGAACGAGTACTTCGTTTACTCCAAGATGAGATTCGCACCACGGCGAAACTACAGCACCCCAATATCGTCAAAGTCTATGATGCTGGTGTTTGTGACTCAGGAGTCTTTTTTGTGATGCAGTGGGTCCAAGGTGGGACGCTACGCGATGCGACAAACCTTTCTCCGAACAGAATCTGCCGATTAATGGCGGATCTAACCTCGGCACTCCAACATGCCCACAACCAAGGTGTCTATCACCTTGATATCAAACCACAGAACATTTTGATTGATCAAATCAGCGGGCAAGCGCTTCTCGCCGACTTTGGCCTCGCGAATCTGTCTGCTGCTGCCGACACACTCAATCCAGTGATTGCAGGAACGCCCGGATACATGGCCCCCGAGCAAATCGCGGGAGTCGCCTTGGACCAACGAACAGATCTCTACGCGTTGGGTGTGTCGTTCTATGAGAAGCTGACTGGCAAGCGATTTAGCTCGGAATCGACAGCGAATCCAACCAACTCATCGCATCGGACTAGCCAAAGTGAAGACTCGAAGGATTCTGGGAATTCAGTCCACCTCGGCAAGGTAGATGCCACAGATCAAGAACTTCTGAGCATCTGCCTACGTTGCACAAGCGTGTCACCAGACGATCGATACCAATCTTGTCTAGAACTGTCTGAGGCACTGAAACGTTACGTCACCACGTCAGATGGGTTCCGTATCGCTGAGATAGGAACTCGTACCATCAGAATGAGCCCATTCCTTTTATTCCTCAATGGCATGGTTTGGTTACAGATTCAAGCGGGCTGGGCGGAACGTATCCAGACCGAAGTGTTGATCTGGGTAACCATGTTCGCGATGTACCCAATGGTTTTTGTAGTCCTTGGTACACTGAGCAAATTGGATCGTCATTCCCCAGAACATCTGGCCCTTGAGAGTCTGTGGTCGATTTGGGTTGGAAAATGCGTCGCAGCGTTAGCAATCGCAGGTTCCTTGCGGCTGTTCTTCACCACACTCTCAACAACAATCAGCGAGCCAGATCTATCAGCTGGTCAATCCGCTATCCTCCTAGCCTATCCAATGTTCTCTGCGCTGACGGGATTTCTGATGATCTCCCTCGCACCGCGTTACTGGAGACCACTCTATCCGTTGGGGATCGTCTCCTGTCTACATTCATTCGTGATACTTGGAGCCACGCTACTGGGTACCACACTAGCACCCCTTCTCTATGGGCTGGCAGCGTACGCACTTGCTTTGATTTGGGGCTTTCACCTCAAGCGACTAATCCCCAAAATGCCAAATTCTCACGGCACCGAGATCCCTTCCACCGTTTTCGTCAATCCGACGCGCACACTTCAATCGCAAGAAACTGCTGAATAAATCTTAGATTCCGTATGGGAAATTCTCTCTGTTGTCGGTTTTCTTCAAAGAGGAACGCTGATAACACCCGAGATAGCCGAGGAATTTCTGATGTCTCACCCAACGGTTGAACGCCCCCTTTCGACGCACGAGCAGGGTTTCCTTGATTTGAGTAACGACGCCAGACAGCAGGTCGTCAGTGGCATCATGTTTCTCGAGGGAAGAGCATCCATCGAGATGATCCGTCAAAGTCTCATTGAATTTGTTGATAAAAACCAGCAATTTCGTTGTTACATCTCCGATGAATCCGCCCCCCGCTGGATCAACCACCACGCGTTTGACATAAAAAACCACCTCGAACCGATCGAACTCACCGCGGGCGACAAAGATTCCATTCTCACGCTAGCAGCAAACCGAGCCGCCGTGGGCGTTCCGCGCAATCTTCCTCCTTGGCGAATTTCTCTCGTTCGATATCTCGATGTCAGCGACCAGAGAACCCGTTTCGCCCTAGTCATCACCGCCCACCATTGCCTACTCGATGGTCTACAGGGGCTAAAGCTGGTTGATCATCTCACGATGCAAAAGAAGCAACAAAAGCCGAGACGAATTGATGGCCAAATTACGCCGCCAACCAATCACGTAAAATCCAAACTTGCTACGCTCTATGCCTTGGGACGTGATTGCCTACGACTTCCAACGAAAGCGTTCCGCGGTCTCTCCAATTCTCCAACTTCAAATCGAGAATCGTTCTCAATCACCCTGTCAAGGCAAGGTCTAGACCACAAAAGAAAGATCCTTGGGTGTGGTTTCCAAGAATTAATTCTGGGCATCGTTGGAGACGCACTTAGTCGGTACAGTCTCGAATGCAAACGAGTCGGGACCGTTCGCGCTCTGCTTCCGGTGGGACGCCCCGAATCGCCAGAGAACACCTTCACCTCAAATCGTCATGACGTTGGTTTTATCGACCTCTCGTCTCCCGCGGATACGACCCAGAACTCACTGCAGAAGATGGTGCAACGGATCAGAAACCAAATCGCACGGATTCGCAAAGAGCAAACTCATGGTGTGTTCAAAACGATTCTGAATCTTGGTAGCCGACTTCCTAAGCCCGCACGCAAGTACTTTTTCTCCCTCTATGCCAACCGAGCGGATGTTCTGATTAGCCTGATACCCGCTGGCCGTAAACGACGGAGTCTGCAAGCGGCAACGGTCGGCAGCGTCTTCGCCCAGCCAGCCATTCCGCCCGGACACGGACTCTCTGTTGGAATCGTCACCTACGCAGAAAAGGTCACCTTAGCGCTTCAGTTTGATCCAAGCGTCTTTCAAAACCCCAAAAGCTTAGTGCGAATGATTGAGGAGAAGGCTAACCAGTGGAGTAGGCCGAACTCAGTTCAATCAATACCCCACTCAATCGGAATCGCTTGACGAACTCTTCGAATTCTGGCTCGAACCGAGCCGGCATCCTCCCGTTCGCCAAGATAAATCGCATCGATGGCCTCTGGAACGTAGCACGGCCACTGCTTAGCCAAGGTAACCATTCCCGAATATCCCCAAGCTCGAACGAACTTATTCTCGCTCTGAATACAACCATTACAAAATCTCGCAACCGACTCATGCACTTCTTCGGGAACCGTCAGTCGTTCTAGCAACTGGAGTAGATGGAGTTGAGCTTGCCAAGACTTTGTCGTGTTCAATTGCCGAAATAACAAGTTTTGATCTTCAGCCGCCAGTGGGCGGCCCGTCTCCAACCCATGCTTAAGCATCCACGTCGAAGCAACCTCCAACTCAGGATCACCAATACACTGAATCCAGACTCGGGCGATGCCATCATTCGCGCGCACCGACTCGTACAATGACGTCAGTGCTTCTACACTCCCTGCGTCAAGCCCCGCTATAACAGCCCTGAATTCATCGATTTTCACTGCAAACCCCACTCAAATACCCGCCACTTCTTTTGGCGTTCATCCCCACGCATCGCTCAAAAGCCAGCTTATTTCATACGAATTCGGAAGGTATGACGCCATGTACCATCCGCGAAATATCGCCAACCGTAGGCTTTAACCTTCCTGCTGCGTCGGGTATTCGCTCAGGCTGACCTTTGCAAGCGAAGCGACCAAAAGAACAACAGTCATCGTTACCAACACGCTAAGGTGGACGATTGTTGGCTCGCTACCAAAGACTCGCTCCGCGGCGCTACGCGCATTCTCCCAATCCATCCAATTGGAGAGCAATCCTCTAAGCCGATAATTGATCGTCAACTTATTGGCCACCGCTGGCACAAACGAAAGCCCATACTCAACAGCACCGGTGTAGAACACCGCGGTAACAATTGTTCGTCGGTAGAAAAGTAGTCCAATCAATAGATACAAGGATGCGTGCGCTAACGCCGACAATCCGCTCAATACGCACATGACGAACCAAAGACGAAGACC
This sequence comes from uncultured Rubripirellula sp., assembly GCA_938045805.1. GTDB lineage: Bacteria > Planctomycetota > Planctomycetia > Pirellulales > Pirellulaceae > Rubripirellula. The sequence goes on from CALIBL010000053.1 coordinate 36,838, forward strand.
ACCCGCATCCCCCATCAACACAACACTCAACGTGGATGAAACAACCGTTGCGGAAAACGACCAGACTACGGCAGTGAGATACTTACCGAGAATCACTTCTCGCCTACCGCTGGGCCGCAAAGCTAAATAACTCCAGGTTTGCCCCTCGATCTCCGTACTGACCACGGGTGTCGCCCATAGCAACAAACCGAGCAGACACACCACCTCAGGTACTAAAAAGTAAAGCATGATGCCCCATGCTTCCGCCGAGTTCTGTGGAACCTCGTTCAATCTCAGCGTGCCAACCAATGCCACAGGAAATAGTACGAGCAACAGCCAAATTCCAATGCGTCCCGCAGTCAGAGAGCGAGCCAGTTCAAATTTGACCACACTCAGGATGATTCGCAGCATCATGCTAAATCCCCCCGGTGGTACCGAAGAAGGGACTCAAAGATTGCGGACAGATTACTTTGCGACGCCTGTAACTGCTCAATATGTAGCGAATACTTTTCAATCCAATGAGGCAGCATTTCGTAGAATGCAGACGGATCGCGTAGCGCTAGGCGAAGTCGCTTATCACGACCATCTAATTGTACTGCTTCCACCCACGGTTGCTCTGCTAACACTGCTACAAGAGGTGCCAACCCGACCCCAACGACCGTCACCTCCTGTGGCGCCTCGGTCACAAATTCCTCCAATTCATCGCTGGTTCCCGAAGCTAGCAGTCGCCCTCCGAAGATCAATAAAAACGATGATGTGATCGATTCAATCTCGTGTAACACATGACTCGCAAACACCAAGCACTTTCCAGCATCAACCCAGTCGCTGAGCAGCTCACTCATCTGCTGTCTCCCGACAGGATCAAGTCCGTTATAGGGTTCATCAAGAATCACAAGATCGGGTCGATGTGCGATGGCTTGAGCAATCTTAGCCCGCTGCCGCATCCCCAATGAATACTCGCCCATCGGACGATCCATTCGGCTTTTCATCCCCACCGTATCGAGACTCTCCACAGCCAAATCTTCGCACTCAGTTGCGTCGAAACCATAGAGTGAAACCAGATAGGTTACCCACTGCCGGGCCGAAACATTCGGGTACAGCACATCGGTTGCGGGACACAATCCAATACGACGTAATAGTCGGCGATTCTTCCAGGGATCTTCCCCAAAGACTCTCACCTCCCCCAGGGTTGGTCGCAATTGGCCCGTGAGTAGATTGATCAGTGTCGTTTTCCCTGAACCATTTGGTCCAACGAGTCCATACGCACCCGACTCTAACTCAATCTTCAAGTCATTCACGCCAATGACGTCACCGTAAAGTTTCGTCACCTGATTCAATTCGATCATGGATTAGATACTCAGCAAGGCGATAAGACGTCGACGGATAAGAAAAATACCAAGGAAGGTAACGCCTGATAAAAGTATCAACGTAGGAAGAACACTCCCCGCGGTCGGATCAAGACCGAAGACCCAAGCCTCAACTTTTCCCAAAGCGTGATACGGAGAAAGAAGACGCCACCGATCGTAATCCACGTCGAACGATCCCCTACTGCCGCGCCGAAACTCCGTCCCCATGAAAGTTAAAATTTGATAGGCAACAAAACCCAAGATCCAAGTTGCAAACCAAGAAAAAGATGCATACCGGCTTTCGCTGGTGTATGCCGAGTAGCACATCGCCAGAATGGTTGTGGGCACGAGTAGGACGATCGATGCCGCAGCGATGCGCACCGGTATGTCCCAAGTCTGATGGACCACAGAAAGATTCGGTGAAAGCATCACGCCGATCAGGTAGAGAGTCAAAGCGGGTACGGTCACGATCATGGCAAGAAAAAACCAAACAACCATCGCCTTACCCATCATGTAATGAAGGGCGTGTAATGGTCTCGAAAAATAGAGCAAGTACGCTCGGCTCCGCAGGTCATAAGATATCAGCATCGGCGCGATCAAACCCACCAGAAGTACCATCGCACTAAGTTGTGGATACCTGAAAAACGCCATGATCAGTAGCGTCCACACCTCGTGCCTCGCTCCATCTCGATCCGTCATCAACTGGACGGCAAGATCCGGACGCTGAAGAGGTCCACCTACCAGGTTAATCACCACCTGAAGCATCTCCGGTTCAGTGGACGAATACTCGAAAGCGAAAATCCCAAGTGCCGGTACAAAAATTGGTAACCAAGCAAGCATGAGCATGAGTCTCAGCCATCGTCGCCGCCAAACTAAGGCGACACCGCTACTTGCAATGTATAGCGGTCGAGTCCATCCCTTGGTCCGGACCCCGTCCCAAGTTCGATATCCCAAATCATGAATTGCCATCGCGCTAGATCGCCTCCGCCGCTGATGCGGTTTCGATGAAAATCTTGTCCAGCGAGTTCATTGCGGGAACCAATCGCCTAATCTTTGTCTCGGATGCTACCGCAAGCTTCCAAATCACATCGACCCTATCCTCTGCCACCGGTGAGATTCGTAAAGATCCGTCCGCGTCGGTCACCACGTTGAACCCAGACTCCTGTAGTCGAGAGACCAATTCCGTGGCATCACCAACGACACTCACATGCACGGTCGGATGAGCTGGGCGACTTAGACGCTCAAGGGTGTCAGTTACCTTCACCTCTCCGTCAACCATGATGACCACCGAATCGCAGATCGTCTTCACGTCGGGGAGAATATGGGTGGAGAGCAAGATTGATTTGCCGTACCGAACATTGAGGGTCTTGATGCGTCTCAGCATCGATTCTCGCTGTCCAGGATCCAAGCCCGTGGTTGGTTCATCTAGAATTAATAGCGGTGGATCATGGACGAGAGCCTGCGCGAACTTTAGTTTCTGCCGCATCCCCGTGGAATAACCTTCGACACCTCGATAACGCTCCTCGCCGAACTCGCAAAAATCACAAATTTCATGCGCTCGCCGCAGACCCTCAACTTTTGGCAATCCCGCTAAGTTCGCCATCAATGCAACTGACTCAATACCACTCAGCCCAGCGATGTAGCAATCATCCTCCGGTAGATACCCGATCGACTCTCGAATCGACCGAACTTCATTGGGCCACCTTCTACAAAGAATCGACCCGTGCCCCGAGCCCGCCTGCACCAACCCCAACAATGCCTTGATCAGCGTACTCTTTCCCGAGCCATTGGGGCCGAGTAGTCCAGTAATCCCACTTGGAATGGAAAGCGATATTCCTTTCAGAACTTGGACCGCACCATAGCTTTTGGCCAAATCTGCTATTTCGATCACGTTTGTCAGGGGAGATCTCCGTTTGATGAAGCTTGGTCGGCGCGTTGACTGTATTGTCTAATCTTTTCATCTCCCTTTGCAACCGCACCAGAATTTTCTTTGCAGCATCCTACTCGCAAAATTTGATCTCCCCCTGAACCGAAGAGAAAACGGTCTCAAGTGGGGTGGCACCAGAAAAGCATGTGCGTCTGCACATCCCTAGAACAAACCGTGCAATGATTACTTTAGACGATACAAACTCGACCGAATCAGACCGTAATTTGAAGAACGATCAGCGATCAATGTGACTGGCAGCCCTCGAAAAACTTCATCAAAATTCTGGACCTGACGATTTTGCAGACCGGTCTGCCACCGAAAGAAAAGATGCATCAAACCGAGATAGAATACTCCCCGAAAACGTCTCCAACCCTTAGCCGGCAATTGAAACTCAACAAAGTGGATCACACCGCCCGGTCTTATCCATCGCATAATCTGCGGTAACAACACGCTGATCTCATCTGGCGTAAAACAGTCGAGGAAGAAAACCGTGCTGACTCCATCGAAACACGCTTCGGGAAAATCTAATTCACGGACGTCACGGCAAACCCAATCAACGCAAAACTGATCGCCGACCTTTCTAACTTCGTTCGCTTGAAGCTTTAACATCTCAACGCTTAGGTCAACGCTCACCACCGAACAACGGGGTTGGGCAATGACAAATTGCTTCAGAAATCTTCCATCTCCATCGCCAAGCAACAGCATTTTCCTGCAGTTGGGAACCTCAGATAACAAGCTAACGCGTGCTCTCTGCAAGGCACCTCTGAACAGTGTCCACTCTAGAAACCGATAGACCTTAGCTATCCGATCGTACCCCCGAACCGTCGGCAATTCTTTCTCACGCTCCATCATGAACACCAAAACAAAGCGACGACAGGCGGAAACCATAACGCTGCTTCCGCTAGGCAACTCCCGATGTGCTCAGAGCGGATAAGGACAGGCACGGCAACCGGCTCGCGAGCCGAACCAAGCAGCCAATGATTTGCTCGGCAGAAAGTGTCATCACCACCCACAAGGTACGTGTTAATCAACAATAGGACGCTGGAGGAGAAGAATGCGATGCGGAATGAATCTGGTATATCGAGGTAACTGATCAGCAATACCGCGAAACCAAAATGGAGCACCATGACGATCGTTAGGACACTGAACACGCTCAACCGTTGATCGCGTCGTTGTTGGAGAACTTGGAACTGGTCAAATTGACTCTCAAACCAAGCGACCGAAACACTGTTCAACGAAAAAAGGGTCCCAAGACAAACCAGAATCCAATACATTCTTGAGCTCACTGAGGGACCGGTTAGTTCCGTTAGGCACACACCCAAAGAAAAAAGGCATCCAACTGCTATGCCCTTCCATTGGTTCGTTGATTTGCGCCCTTCCCCACCAAACACCCAGCAATAGACGATAACCAGTGCTAATAGACAGATCCCCATTGCTACCTGCGACCTATCAAAACGAAGCGGGACAATGACGGTAAGCGATCCAATCACCATCACCAAGAACGCCAACAGAGCTTTACGGTTGCGGTAGTGAAAATGGTGCCGAGACCAGTGTGGACGTGCAAGATCAATCGCCTCTCCGTCCCTTAGCCTATCAATTGTGTATGTCGCCCACACTGAAAGGCTGATTGTCAATGGTGCCCATAGACTAAATCCCGCCGAACCAATATCCCTATGCACCAAACAGGACCATGCCAACGCAATAAAAAACACATCCAATGAACAAAGATGCGCCGTCTGCAAGGCCCTCAACGCGACGCTCATCAGATGTCCACTCGCTCGCAAACCCACCCTAAACCCCGACAATCCCACTGGAAGCGACAGTAACTCGTTCGCGTTCACGCATCAATTCGAAACGACAAGTGGAGTAAGAATCTGATCCAGAAGGTTTTTTTTATTGGCTCGGCTCAGAGCGTAGAGTCGCGTCCCACCGGTATACGATAGGGCGACTTCGTTAACGCGTATCCCATCGCTGACCGAGAGCCGTAGCTCTTGACCATCTTCGGTGCGTGAGATGGCCTCCTCCATTACCTCAACACTCCAAACCCGATCACCCACACTTAGAATTTTGTCACCCAAAATAAGTCCACAGCGATCCGCCTCGCCACCAAGACGAACACGCGTGATGGTCCCGTCACTCGACGTAATCAATCCGATGGAATCAAGAAAATCGGCGCCGCCGCGAAAGCGGAAGGTGCCGGACGGTATCCGACTAGGCTCATTTGAAACCTCAAAACGATAGCCAAGACGAGACGCCATCTCGTAATCGAATTCCTCTTGAAGCGATTCGATTCGTCGCCGGATCAGCCCATTCCAGTCGTACTTAGCTAGGCTTTCGAGCAACGCCACAATCTCTTCACGCTGATATCCCTTAGGAGAAATCAAGGTTTCGTCGGCTTTAAAGAAGATGCGGCAAAAATCATCAAGCGACTTATTGTCTCCGCTCCGCTGCCGAATCAATGCATCCACTTCAAGCCAGAACAGCATTCCCTCCATGTAGTAATCCTGACTCCGACGAAGTTCACCCCAACGGTCGCTACCCTGTCTTAGGATATGCGATGCTGCTCCAGTATCCGCGAGCGTTCGCCATCGACGCCCATCCTGATGCACCGCGTTCCTCAGCTCAACGGATAATCTCGCCTCAAACTCCTCAACGTTCATCAACCCGCACCGAGCCTCGATCAATTCTCCGAGGTACTGCGTCAAACCCTCGTAGACCCACAACAACTCAGTATCCTTTGGCGAATGAAAATCGGCCCTCACCATACCTTGCGGACGTCGATACTTTCCGCACCACGCGTGCAGGTATTCATGCGGGACCAACAATCGATCCCACCCTTTCAACGAATTGAGATTCCCGAGCGAACGACTCGATAAGACGTTGAAAGTTGACCGACTGTGTTCGAGACCATTCTTCGGAAGTTCGTCACTCACGCCCAGTAGGATGTCAAATCGATCAAACGGATGGCTACCCATCAGGAGACTGGTTTGATGTACCATCTCCCGATACTTTTCAATGATCGACCGATCGACCGACCCGGAATCGGCGTCATCAGTAAAGATGTGCAACGAATGCGGTGGAGTAAGATCAGACCCGTCCGCGAGAGTCACTTCTTCATAGTAGGCACCAATCATGATGGGACTGTCGAAAAGCGTCCGCAGCGATGCCTTCTGACTTGTGACCGTTGAAGCAGATTGCTCGGACACATCAAATCTTAGCGCGGATGCTGCCTGCCAACCCGATGGCAACTTCAGTGAGGTAGCAACCACTGGCTGATCAATATCACACCCTTCGGGATACAACATTAGACAGCTTGGGCTTAGCACGCCGATCGCTCGCGCAAAGAAACAATCATGACCAAAAGACGTCGTGGTTGGCTGATTCACAATGTATCTCAACTGCACCCTGAGATGCTGCACCCCCGCCGGTACCTCAACTTCGATACGATACACCTCGCCAGCGGTGCGTTTCCATTCAAGTGGATTCCCTTCTTGATCCTGCACCGACAAACCGGCAACATTCGCAATCGGGCCGCCTGGACCATGCGATCCGGGAACCCATTTGGGATACCACATCGGGATCATCTGCCTCTCCGACGACAGCCCGATTTGGATCACACTTGTCGCATCAATAAAACCACGCTGTGGCCTTTGGCAGTCAATCTCCAAACTCCACGCAGCTTCCTCGGCCGCTCTAACCAGCCCCACCGATGGGGACAAGCAGTAAACGACCATAGAAACTGCAAAAAGTCGAATCGAAAATTTGCTGCGCGCGTCCATGAAGTTCCTTCATTAAGGTGATGGTTTCTAAACCATAACGGCTGGTGTGATTCTCAATGGCTCATGCCAGTATCTATAAGCCATTCTTTTTACGAAGATGTGATTCGATCCGCCAGCGCGATGATGTCACTTTCGTTGTCGAGCACACCTGGGTTTCTTATTTCCATCCGATGAAGATGTGTTGGTCCACGTTTTTCCAGCGCCCTAAAATAATACTTATCGTAGTACCCAAGCATCACTCGGCAAAAGTTCGTCCAATCGCCTTTTTCTGCACTATCAATCGCTTCTCGATAGCGTAGCCCACCCAAGCGTTTCTTAATACGTGAGGCGGCGTCGATCATCGCTCCAACATCCCGAGAACCGTAATCTTGTAGTAAGAACTCGATTCGCCTCTGGACCTCCACGTCAATGAAAATCATCGGAGCAAGGGTTAGCTGCTGCCAAAGTTCCTCTGGGATAACGACTCGACCGATCACCTGACTCTCCCCCTCAAACCAAATGACCTGGTCCCTATTCATCCCGTGCCACTTCAAGATCAGTTCATTCTGAAATTGCTCCGTGGTAGGCTGCGTCCGATCTGCATAACCGCCAAAAACGCTCCCGCGGTGATGCGCTAATCCCTCCAGATCGATCACTTGCTGACCGGACCGGGCCAGATCGCTTAAGATCCTTGTCTTGCCGGCACCAGTGGGTCCTGCCAGCACGACCAAACGTGCCGAGCAGGAGAGATAGTTTAAGCCCACGCGACGAAAAGCCTTATAACCACCTTCGAGCAGATCAAAGTCGACTCCCAACTGCCCGCCAAGCCATTTCATTGCGCGGCTACGCATCCCACCACGCCAGCAATGAATGATCGCTCCACTGGGAGAGCCCCCATTTTTCCTGACTTGGCCAACGGCTCGCTCCAAATCACCCGCTAACGACTCTAACTTCGCCTTTGCAATTTCCAACCCTAAAGAGATCGCCTGCTCCTGACCACACTGCTTGTACGTCGTACCAACAAGAGATCGCTCGTGATCAGTAAACAACGGAACGTTAATCGCCCCTGGAATATGACCCTGAGCGAACTCACTTGGTGAACGAACATCAATGACGATGCGATTAGGCTCCCTAAGACAGTCTTCGACACTCATAACGTCGCTTGGACCTGTCCGAAGAAATCGATAAACGGACGCTAGGTCGACATTAGTGAGGCGCGAAGCTGCCAACGAATAACCTTTGGAACACAGAAAGTAAAGTACGCCGCGAACCAAACTGGTTAGCGACACGCAAATACAGCGGTCTCACTACGAGAGCGATTATTAGCAATTACAGTTTTCAGTTTTAAAGTGAGTTAATTCAGCCGAATCGCCGAAAACACACCGAAGGGACCATTGAAGACCGAACCGGCCCTTAGAAACAACAACAAATCTAGTATATCCCTACCCGCTTCATCTTCTAGGTACTTCTGGGCAATACCGTCGGCCGAGATACGGTTCCAATCGAGATTGATCGGTGGATCGTCGAGAAACTTGGCAACGCTAAAACCTTTACCATCGGGTGACCCAGGAAGGACATATTGCAATACGCTAGACTGCACCAACCTCGAGCCATCGAGTAAACCGCGAAGATGTTGAATCACGGCTAGCCAAACATCTATCTGCTCGTCTGACAGGGGCATCCCAAACAAATCGGTCTGTTTTGAATTCGGTAGCCATTCGTGGTCGTCGTCTGTCTCTGCCCTGATGTGCCGCCACGTTTCAGCATTTAAACGGCACACCTCCAATAGATGCAACCGAAAGCGATGGAGTCGTATTGGATCAATCAGCGTCACCTGCGTTTCCGCATCAACCGGCTGCGAAGTCGCCTCTGTCTTGACCCGAGGAAACAATCTTCCCGCAGAATTTTGATCGAACCACCACGATGTGTCATAAGCGTGAAAAAGATCCACTAAACCTGCCAACAAATGACAATACGCACGAAGCCACGCAACATCGCCGCGATCGAACTTCACTAGTAACTCAGGATTATCGTCTGGAAGCGGTAATCCCCGAGCCCGCGCGAATTCCATCACTTGCCGAAGACCCAGTTTGCCAGTACCTCCTGTCCCGAACCTCAACTCGATCATCGCTAAACGCATTGGAGCTTTCACTTGATCGTCAGTAATGCCAGCCAAGGTCTTTTCAGTGTGAAGCAGGTTCGCCCTAAACTGATCAAGCAACCTCAGAAACGACTGATAGTCAATTTCGGTCGGATCGGGATTCTGTGTGACAGGTAAACGAAGAAACATGCCGTTAGCATCATCAGGATTTAGTCCATATTGATAGAGACCACCGGCTAACGTCTCCACGGCCCGTAAGAACCGTACAACTCCCAGTTGCAGCCGCGCACGATCATCTTCTGGATGCTTCTTCAGGGAGAGTGTCAAAAGGAGTTCGCTTTTACCGAGACCGTCTTCCTTCGACGCAAGCTCCGCCGCCTCATACACCGATGCGTCAGTGGTCTCAGCAGCAACTCCCACATGGATCAACGCACCACAACCGCTAGGTAGCAGCAACCAAAACCACAGCGGAATGTAACTGCGCGATAAAACACGATTCACTGCACCACCTTTTCCTTCAGTTAAAAAGCGATTCGCTCGATTCGCCCATTTGGAATCCATGCTCAAACTGAGTCTTCATCACCAAGGTCGCCTTCACCGCAAGACGCACGGATTACAAAAACAGCTCATATCCAGCGTGGTCACTCTCGAAGCATCAATCCACCAATTCAATGAGCTTCAGAAACTGTTGCCCTTCCAACGATACTAGTGAAATGGGCTGTCGAGTCTCAAGATCCACCAATGTTACTTCGAATGTCGCTATTTTCTCCCACTCCATCACGGAACCATCGTCACTACGGAAGTCCTTGCGTGAAAACACCAGCTCTTGTAATCCGTTTCCCTTTAATGCACGGGAAACCACGAAGTCGCCCTGTGCGTTTCGACGGTCAAGAAACTTACCAGACACGTTCAGTCTCAAAGCCAATGTCCGATCTTTGCAATCGATAGTCATCCGAAGTCGGCTATCCGTCCCTTTCTTAAGGTAAGGACTCTGGAACCTGTAGGTTTTCAGACTTCGTCCATCACGACTCGACCAGTCCCTAATCCAGTTCTCATTCCCATCAAGAAGCACCGACTGTTTTGCCAAGGATTTTGAATTAGACAACTCAAGTTTATCCGGCATTAACACCAGCTCCCTTGAATTGATTCCCACGACCGCCGTCTCGCCTCTTTCCAGCGGCACTGCCGAGGACAACGAATAGCGAAGGTGAGCGAAAGCGTAAGTGGGTAGCCCTGCATGAACCGGTACGGCAGCGGTATAAGCATTGCCTGATTGACCTACATCCGCAGATTCCCAAAACCGTGTCCTTGAATTCGGGTCATGACTAAAGAAAACCTCGACCGATGCAAGCTCATCTGGAAGATCAGGCTGAACCGAGAACATGGCGACTCCGTCTTCGATTTGAACCTCAGTCCGTGGTTTCTTTGCAATCGCTTTCCCCGTTCCCTTTAGGTAATGGTCGAACCACAGATTAAGTGCAACCCACTGCTCAGGTCCCGGACCATGATTCTGATGCTGATTGCTCGTCACTCGCCACTCATCATGCGGCAAAAGAGCCATCGACTGTTCGATACGTTCAAAGGTCGAATGAAAATCATTGGAAGACGTGATGAAGATCACCGGAATCTTAACGTGTGGCCAATAAGCACTCGCATCCATCGTTTTCGAATACAGGTCAACGTCATCACCAAGCTGATGCTTTAAGCTACTGCCCTCTATCCCCCCTGGGAAATCAATATGTTTGAAGCCACTTCCACCAACAAACGGTGCGACCGCTTTCAGTCTGGAGTCGATGGAGGTCAATGCTGTCACCATCCCACCCATGGAATACCCCGAAAACCCGATTCGTTCCGAGTCAACCTCCGGTTGCTGTGTAAGAAATGTGATCGCTCGACGCCCCGCCAAAGCTAAAAGAAACCAATTTGAATTTCGCGGGCTTACAATCGGATCGATCGAATATTCATCGGGTTTCAAATTCATCTTCCACCCTTGACGTTTTGCCTTGGGATAAAAGTTTGGCCCCTGGGTTGGATCGACTTTGCCCCAGTCCGTATTAACGTCGATTCCATCCTCCAGCGGTCTGCCTAGCCAGTTGATATCGACCGTGGCGTAACCTTGCTTGGCAAAGTAGACCCCGCGACGACGTTCAGCGCGCTGACCACCACCGTGCGACCACACGAATGCAGGATGCGGTCCACCCGTGTCAGGAAAGCAGTAATAGGCAGCGATCCTCGCTTCTTGACCCTTGAAAACGCCGACCGAGAACGTCACATAACGCGAAGTTACCCCGCCCTCTTTCCACTCACGAATGACCTCGACCCGAAGCGGGTCGGACTCCGCGTCATACCCCTTCCAGAGTTCAATCGCTGACTGCGGAACGTCTTGTGGAAGTTGGTATTCAATCAACGAGTCCTCGGCATTGCAGAATCCACCGCACCAGATCGTCCAAGCGAAGCTGAGTCCCACCGCAACAACACGCATAGCTACTTTCATGAACGCGCTCCAATCACCACTCATCACAAATAAAAACCAATGCTACGGAAACCTAGATCAAGCGTCATTCTAACGCGTTGCACCCATAGGTGTATCGTGTACGATCCAAAAGCCACCTTGTAACTAACCCAGCCCGAAGCTCCAAACCTACCGAGTCGAGCAGATGAGTCCCTGCAATGACGTGGTGTTACAATGCAGCATCCGCCCATTACGCTCTCAACTCAGAACACAACTGTCGATCATGAAAACCGCTTTTTCATTGACAATCCCCACCGTCGCTATCGCATTGATTACGACATCCCTCTTCTTCTGGACTGACTCCTCTCCCACCTACGCTGAAACACGTCCGAACATCGTCGTCATCGTTGCGGACGATCTGGGCTATGGCGACGTAAAATCTTTTGGAAAAAATCTTTGCAAGATCTCAACACCTAATATGGATCGTGTCGCCCAACAGGGGATCCGATTCACCAACGCCTACTCCATCGCATCGGTGTGCATCCCCTCACGTGTCAGCATGATGACCGGGCAATACGCTTTCCGGTTTCCGCCTGCAGAACGGGGTGGTCCCTGGGGATTCGTCGGCCTGCAGTTTCCGCCTGACCAACCAACCCTCGCATCGGTCTTAAAGGAGAGTGGCTACTCAACCGGTTACGTCGGCAAATGGCATCTCGGAACCAGGATGACTACCACGCAGGGACTCACGCAAGACATCAACACCGTGGACTATGCGAAGCCCCTTCTGACCGGCCCGAAAGATTACGGATTCGCTCAGAGCTTTATCCTGCCCGGTTCGCTCGACATGTATCCGTACGCCTTCATTCGAAACCATCGATGGGTCGGAGACGTGAGTACGGTGAAAGGTTGGTCCGCCTTTGCTCGAATGGGACCAGCAGCCCACGACTTCCGCGACAAAGACGTGCTAAAAGTAATCGGAGACGAATCGATCGCGTTTATCAACGACCAAGATCAAACACCCTACTTTCTCTTTGTTGGGCTAACGGCACCACATACACCGGTCAGTCCTGCCGACGAATTCTTAGGTCGCAGCGAGATCGGGGTCTACGGTGACTTCGTGATGAATACCGATGCAGTCATCGGAAGAATCGCCAATGCTATCGACCAAACCACGTCCCAACGCAACACTCTGTTGATCGTCACCTCCGATCATGGTCCAGCCTCGTATGCAGGTCCAAAACGTCAAGCCACCGCCTCACAAATGAGCCATTTAGAAGAACTGGGACACCATGCGGCCGGCGGATTGCGCGGCTATAAGTTTTCTTCCTTTGAAGGGGCGTTCCGAGTTCCTTTTATGGCAAGATGGCCAGAAAAACTCCCGTCTGATACCACATCCAATCAAATGATAGGCCTAGTCGATCTCTTCGCTTCGATCACTCACGCTGCAGGAATCGAATCTCAGCTACCATCGACCGCCCACGATTCATTCAGCTTCCTCACACCGTTTATTGGCCACGCCCAGCAGGGCAAGCGGCACTCACAGCGCGGATCGATTTTCCTCCAGGGCAGTCGAGGTCACGCCTATCGAAGCGGACCATGGAAATTGATGTTATGCCCCGGCAGCGGAGCTTCCGGTCGATGGGGCAACACTCCTGCATCGGACACTGCGTGGAAGGATGCCCTAGAAATCTATGGCAAAAACCCCACCGCCCACAATGAACTTTACCAGTACCCTTTTGTGCAGCTCTACAACCTTGATACGGACCCAGCTGAGTCAAATAACCTCGCAAAAGACCAACCCGAGCGAGTCCACCGAATGATTAACGAAATGAAACAGCTGATCACAAACGGGCACAGTCACGGCGATTCTCAGCCGCACACAGAATCAAGGCAAATCCCTCTATTTCGCTACGTCCCGCGTTCGCTCAATCTCAATCGCTAAAAACTTATAACTGCACCTAGATCAAACTGCAGACGATTTTTCTGCTGATCGCGTGACCCATCTCTTAACCACCGTGTTTAGACCTCCATCCTCACTGTGGCTTTCATCGTTAGCATCACGGTGGCCACTGGCGAAGTGGTGTCGCTGCAAATGCTCAATGTCATCCTTCAATTCCGCAAGTTCACTACTGCTCCACCGTATTCGATCATTGGTCTGTAGTCGGGTGAGATAGAGCGTCGCAGCCGTGGCAGATGTCAATTCAGGTAGATCCATCGCCACACTTGCTTCACGCGGATCACCTTTTTGACGTTTGCGTTGGCGGTACCAAAAGCCCGTGATCAGTAGAAACGCCAAAGCGGTGCCACCTGCGACCCACTCATTGACGCGACTTACTGCAAACACAGCTCGGCTTCCTTCAAGTTCAACGAGATCATAATCAACATATTGAAAACGACTCACGCCCCTCACAGTGGGCATCAAATCGTCTGTCATCACATCTTGACCACTACTCTGTTTGGTTTGGCCAGGAACGTCCGCAATTGCCCGAAACCCAACTTCGCTAACCTCCGGAAACTGAAACTCCGTAGGTCGCGCTACAGTCAACTCAGCTTGACGATTAAACTTGACCGTCCACCTTCGAAGCGTTCCGAGCCGAAATTTTCCATCGGCGTCGGGATCCAAGTTCGGCAGACTCTTCTCGTAATAGCTATATCGATTAGACGTGGTCGAATCCTGTTCGTTTTCTGACTGGTGCCGATGAGCCTGACTAACATCAAAAGGCTCGGTCATCACTTGCATTGCATCGAACGTATAACCATCGAGGGCGTTGCTAAACGGAGTCAATAAATCTTGAAGCTCTGGAATCACTCCCGTCCCTCTTGCGACCACTTCCAACGTCACCTCTTGGTCCCCCTCTCCTTGAATCATTGGACGGGCATCAAGCGTTTGCTCGATCACCAAATCGCCAACGGGTCGCGCGACGGGCTCTACCCCAGCGTCCACCAGTACCGTGTTTGAGACAATCGGTAAAACAATGGGACCCGACGAATCATTGAAATGCATGTCCATCTGAATCTCGGGCAGCCGATCAACACTTGCATCAACCGCTTGTAGAACCAAATACGCCATCGGCTTCTCTTGCCAGCCCGATTGGCCATTGATCCGAATGGGAACCGCAGGATTCATCGGTTGAAAAAAGCCGATCCCAAGCAATTCAACCTTACCATTGAATGAGGATTCGATACTCTTTCGCAATCTTTCTTGATAATTGATAGTGGTCCACTGCCCCGCGTTAAATTCCGTGTACGAATCCATCAGGTACCGTGCAAAACCACCGGCGGACTGATCGATGGATGCAGTATGTTGAAGGGTGAGGGTCGCCCCAAAAGGCTTGGTTCCAACACGGTCACTCCCATCAACTGCAAGCCTAAGATGAATCTCCTGCTGCACCAGTTCATCGTACAGATCAAGTGTTCGCCGGATTGGCGCTCCGGCGGGGTGGTCGCCAACCACGCGTGCCGCTGCCTGTAGCATCCGCGGCTTTACTTCAGGATTGGCCTGCGGCAGATTGCTGATGATCCCACGGGCAAATTCCCCAAGATGATAGCTAGCCTGTTCCTGATCCATCTCAAGGATGTCCTCCCGAATTCGATCAATCTGGTCCGCATTCTCAAGACCTTCGGTCATTAAGTCTTCCAAGGTCAGCGCACCGAGATCGCTCGCACCTAGAGCCAAGCTAAACCAAACATCGTAAATCTGCATACTCGCGCGCACACGGCCCTCCGAAAGTGCCTTGCGGTAGAGCCCCGCCGCATCCCCGAACGCCCCGAACACGAGTTGACGTGCGGCATCATAAGCCGCCGCATCCTGCTCCCTTTCCCCTCGGAACTGCATCCGATCAAAGGTGAGTGCAGCTTTTAAAGTTGCATGTTGCCATGCCTCCTGTTCGTTCTGACTATTTTTCACCGCGGTGGCTGCCAATGCAGTGGCAAGGTCGTAGCCTTCCTCAACAATCTTGCGTACTTCCGAGTCACTCCGCTCGAACCCAGCGTCTTTCTGCGCCTCACGACTTCTCCAATCCCCGCTCAGACCCTGCCGCATGGTTGAGGCTAGCGCCGCAGCAACGGGTGCACGGATACTTTCGACAGGTCCGAGAATGCGTTCGATCGATTCGCGTTCAAATGCTTGCGTTGTCCCGTAGCATGCCTGCAAAGCCGTCACGACACCCGGCAACTCTCGACCATCCACTCCAATCCCATCAAGAAGCCCCATCATCTCAGCGAGTCGATCCAAGTTTCGATTCTGCCAACCCCGTGTCACCGGCGCCGATGGCCGCTGTCGTCGACTGTAGGCATACATCCAAGATGTCGTACTGGCATTAGGCTGCGCCATTCGCGCCCGCATCCGCTGAACCCAAAGATTGAGAAATCGGGTCGCTAGCTCCCCGCTCATCGCAGGCTGGCGTTGAATGCCCTGCTCCAGTAGTTCTAGGGCCAAATCCGTCTCATCAGCAATGAGCGCCACCCCAATAAATGCATTGAATGCACGACCAGCCAGACTCGGCTCGATTCGTTCCCGCCACTGCTCGTCAGGCATCGAACGCAGAAGGAGAATTGCAACTTCGGAAACGCCATTTTTGGCTGCCTGCTCTTGGATCGCTTTCTCTGCGCGAGACAGAAGGCCGATGGTGAGCATCCGTAGCGGGATGTTGAGCTGATCACCCTGCACACCCTCTCTCGCCAAAAGCGTATCGACGGCCTCCTTCATGGTAAGAATTGCTTGCGCACGATTCGCCTCCGGAAGTTTCTCATCTTCAAGCCTTAATGCTTTCAACGCCACCGCTTGGAGACCGACCGGAGCAAGCGTCGGATGCTCAAAAAGATCTCGCAACCAATCCAAGCCAGGACCCGGTGGCACTTGTGGTAGCAGATCAACGGCACGGCCTAAACTATCCGCACGCAGTGCGGCATCAGCACTCTCCAATAATGCCACCTCACCAAATAGCTGCCATGCGGTTTCTAAAAGTCTCTCAGCTTCGATACCTGATGCCTCAGCGGAACGTGCCAACTGATACTCTGCGTGACCCTTCATCACCGATGCATTTCCGTCCGCGCGAGCCGAATCCAGTGTTGGCATGAACTCATATGCTTCAATCGGCAACCCCGCTGCAAGCAACAAGCGAACAGTTCGGTCACGGTGCGTCTGGTCCTTGGTACCAAACCAAGTGGTTCCCTCACGAAATTGTTCGATCAATGGTTGCGTGCTCGTCTTAGCCGCCGCCTTCTTGAGAAGCCCGGCCAAAGCATCAACCTGCCAGTCCGTCAACTCTGTGGGTGCGGCTTCAGAAAGCCCCAGAACATCCTCGGGTATCAACTCCGACTCAGCGTGATTCGTTCCCTGGACCAATGCCCCATAGAGTCCCTCTGCTTCACGCCCGGCACGCAACACCAACAAAGCTCGAACTGCATTCCAATCAGCGGCCATCGCGTGACGATGAAACCACTGAAGAATCTCTTGGTCGTTAGCGTCCTCTGCTGGCAGCGATTCTGAAACCAATCCGATCTTCCCCCTCGCATCCAACACCGCTTCAGGTCGCCGAACAAAATTCACCGTCCGAATCAAACGCATCAGTTGCCGTGTGCGTCCCGTGGAACTCGAACCCGATTCCTCCAAGAGGCTACTTGGGATCTGGATACCTAAATCTTGATAGTACGAGAGCAACGCGACCCGCTGCGACTCTGGCAGTGTCTTTAACCTTTTGACGATCTCTTTGATCTCCGGATCAATCTCCTCACCCCCAACCGTTGTTGTGCTGTTTGAGGGGTTAGCTGGAACCCCATTCACCGATGTCACAGTACCAGCCGCATTAGAAGTACCCGTGGTAGCCTTCTCCTGGGTAATACTGATCGCATTTCCAATCGCCGTCCGTCCCGCTGGCGAGACGAGTCGGATAGCCGGACGACTCGCAGCAGCCTTGCTCGTTTGCGCCTCGGCCGTCCGACCGAAGAACGGTACAAAAAACGACATGTAGAGCAAAGCAATCAAGCCTTGACGTTGTGCCATCTGGCTAAAGCGTGTCATCAAGACGAATGGATCAATGTTTTTTTTGGACATGACTATTTTTGAAACGACTTTCAAAACGGATAAACACTCGCTAACACGATTCATCAAACTTAAAACTTACCAACAAGCGCGACATTACCAACCCGAGCCAAAGGGGCCTGGGATACCGGCACCTTCACCCGGAGGTCCGTCCTGCAGCGGACCACGTCCAGGTCCACGCCCAGGGCGATCACCTGGTTGCCCGTCCCCAGGTCGCCTCGCCATGGGCGCTTGGCGAGGGAGCGGGATTCCTTCCAACTGTTCCGAGCTTGATTTTTCAAGATTCAATACTTGCTCCAAATTCCTCTGCATGCGTTCGGCTCGGGATAGTTCACTCTCCACCGAATCAGCTCGATCAGCCATCGCAACTTCCGTTGCCGACCTAGGCGACTGCGTGGAAGCACCCTTCACCGTCCCTCCGCGATCCTCAATGGCTAACTCTCTTTCTGCAAGATAACGAAAGTGTTGTCGCGCCGAGTTTGACACGGGACGCCAAAGCTCAGGTGAACGCCCCTCCTCACGCAACAGTCTTGCTCCAACGTACTGAGCGGACGCTAGTTCTTCACGGATCACATCCGATGATAACCGTGTTCGTTCCTCTGCTCCGAACCACCCGTTTGAAGCGTTGGTCGTTCGTGTCGGCGTCTCGAAATCACGTTCAAACTCCGCGCCTCGCAAGTCCAACAGAGCTTGAAGCTGATCAATCCCATTGAAAACCAACCCGCTTCGCACCATCCCGCGAGCCTCTGCCCACCGCAGTGACTCAAGCAGATCTTGATCACTAAAAGCGACGAGTTCGCCATCCCCAAGTCTTGAACCGATGGATTCAATGAGGAGCTTGCTTGCCTCACTGTATGCCAAGGTGACTTTCGACCACTCCTCGGCCGCCTCCATGTAAAGCATTTCCTGCCGACTCTCCGCGTCACTGACCGCGACTGCAAGAGGATGCTCAGGCTGGCTTTGCCAATCGACACCTTCGATAAACGCCCGCTTCCTCGCCTCAATCACTTGGAGTTGGGATTGATAGGCGAGTTCCTGCTTCTCGACCGCAGAAACTGATCTCGTATTGGCAAGCGAGATCTTCTCCCCCACACGATCACGAGCCAACCAGACCTGTCCGGGCCCGTAATGGAAGGTCAACGCAAACGCAGGGCACAGCAGCCAGCACAGCCAAAGCAGGGATTTTTTTTTCATCACGCGTCCCCCAGCAGCATTTTGTCCCGAACACGAGAGATCCCGAACCAATCCAGCAGAGGAACCAGGCTCGCGAGTATCAACGAGGTCGTTAACACTAGGCCAAGCGCAAAGTCCCGAATCTCCACTCGCTCTCCGATACGAGGTTGCACGACCGCCAATCGATCCAATAGCTGCGTAGGTAGGTGTTGTGTGTTGGCATCAAAATACGTACCACGAAGTTGCTCTGCGAGATTTCTTAACGAACCAGCATCCTGCTTGGAGGGATGACCGGCGACCGTCGTTGCGGCACTCGTTTTCCCCACTCCAATCACCAAGGCTTCAGCGATGGAATTGGGAACGGCGCGAATGGGATTTGTATCACGACTGTCACCATCGCTCACAACCAACAATAGTGTCGAGGACTCGGGCCACCGCCGGGCATATTCAACCGCGTCAGAAACACTTGATGCCAACCTTGTCTCACCCTGCTCAAATGCCGCAAAGATCGGTAGGCCATCAAAAAGATTACTCACCACTGACTTATCGAATGTCTCCTCGAGAATCGGGACGGCCCGCGTGTAAACGGCAAAAACGGTCACCCTCGTCTTCTCAGCATCCACGCGGTCCAAGATCCCACGCAACACCTCTCCGGCGCGGACCATCCGCTGCTGTGGCTCATCCGTTGTCGAAAACTGCGGTCCTGAGTCCGATACAAACATACTTGGCGATGCATCAAGACAAATCAGGACGTGTTTGGAGGCATCTGGGTCCGGTTGCACCTCACCAATTAATGGCGGAACGAGCAGTAACACCACCAACCCCCAAACACAGCCCGATAGACAGATAACACGAAGAGCCGGCGCGATCCTGACCAAGGTGGTCGGACGGTTTTCTTCATTAAAAAGGAGATGCCCCAATCGCTTGACACGCGTCGCCTGAATTCGCTCGGTCAAAGTCCCGACCACGACGACAACTAAAGCAGCAACTGTTGCGACAGTCTCCGGACGATCTACCATGGCGTGAACCTCAACTTAAAGAGGCTCGATAGCCACACCGCCAAAAATAGCAACGCGATCGCCACAAACGGCTCGAAATAATCCACCGGCACCGACGCGACCGATACGAACTTTGCGGGTTGCATCCGATCAATGTGGTCGAAGATCAATTTCAGACCGTCAGTATTCGTCGCTAAAAACGCTTGACCACCTGTCTCCTCAGCAATGGTCGAAACCGCGTCCGGAATGGTATCGCTACCGATATGGATGTGATACATCGTGATCCCCGCCTGATTCAGTCGATCCGTGATTTCAGAGATCGCATCGGCACCATTTAGATCGCCACTCGCACCATCTGACACCAAGACGAGCAATCGGTCGCTGTGACTGCCGGCGGAGCCGCCCGAATTGCTTCCCATCGCAACAGTAGCAGCGAACAACTGCCGCCGCGCCCGATCCATTCGCCACTGCTGATTGCTCACCAACGAGTCCTCATCCCCATCTAACCTCGCACCTTCTCTCTCCATATTGTCCGCGCAGTACTTCAGAGCGGCGCCAATCATGGTGCCTCCCATTCCGCGAGGCTGATTCCGTGGGTTAGCGAAGACCAGAGCGTTTCTCAGGGACTGCAAATCCTTTGTCAACGGTATCCACCGCAGCGGCCATGATCCGAAGAGCGTCAAGCCGATCGCGTCACCCTCCCGCGCGAGAGTAAATGATTCGATCGCGCTTGCAGCGCTTTCGTAGCGATTCATCTCGCCCATCCCCGCCCCCATGCTGCCCGAGACGTCCATGCAGATGGTAATGTGCGTCGCGACCCGCTCACCGTCTGGTACCCGTAGGATCTGTGGGCGAGCATTGAGAATGATCGCAACCGCCAAAATGAAACTTGGTAGCAAATCTAAACTTCGCAGAACCCACGTCCTCGCGTTTCGAGGTGCAGCTGCGAGGCCATCGAATGGCATCGAAATCTTTGTCCCCTTGCGCGTTAAGCACCACCAAACAAACAATGTTGGCAAACAAAGAAATAATAATCGCATCGGGTAAACAAATGTCATTCGCTTCCCCCGTCGATTGGATGCGTTAGTTGCCGATCGCTTTGGGACCCCGCTGCCTGTTCATCACCAACGGGCGATGACTGGGATCGTTCGTCAACAGACGCTGAAACGCCTAACGCACCCAAAACCTTCTTGTATTCCGAATGCTCATCGACCGCCAAATCGGTATCACCTGAATGAAGCAGTCGCTCAAGTCTGATGAGTTGCTCCCCAACACCCGGCTCGCGTCTAAGTCTGGGTATCGCGGAAATCAAAGAACGAGGTAGGTCACGCCCCTCCGCGAGACACAAACACAACAACAACTCCAATTCCGCCTTCTCATCCGAGTTAAGCGTCCTCAAGGCGGAAACGTGCACCAACTTCTCGACGCGTTCCCGTGGGGACGGTAGGGCTGGTCGGGTATCGGGCTCACTGACTATCGCCGGCTTCTTTCGCGCTAGAAAAACGACTACCGGAATTAAACTCCATAGAGCAACGATGACGGTAGCCCAACGACGGTAACCCGCATTGGTGAACAACTCTGGATCATCAAGTTCGTAGAGGTCCGCACCGCGGCTCGCAGGTAGATCAGAAACAATCTGTACCCAAAATTCCTCTTTCCCTTCGCCCCGATCTGCTAGCGATTGACCATCAATAGTGAGTAGCGTCGCGAGGTTATAGATTCCCGCCTCGGTTCCAAAGAACCGCACCAGGTATCTGTAATGACTTTTATCATTGGAAGTAGTCGTTTGGGCCGTCCTTTCACCACGATCAACAACCTCGCCACCGGCAACTCCGAGATTCTCAAGTCTCGCTAAAACAGGTCCATCAATTGGCTGATCTGATCGCACCACGATTGACTCACTAGGATGCGTGAACTCCAACTCGGCTCCGAGACCCCGTCGAACCACCAAAGACGCCTCGATCGACTCCGTCGATGTCGAAGATGCTGCTGATTGAAATTCTGAACCAACACTTCTAGCCGCCAAAATTGTCACGCCGGCCGTAAAAACACCCAACGCGGTGAACCGGAAAAGGCCTCTCGAAATAAAGGAAAATACACCAACACACGACTGGATCATTGGCGACCTCGCATCTGAACCGACCGCGTTAGCAGAAAATGACGCAAGCGGCTCACCACGGGCTGATCGGTTGCTAGCCGCAGATAGCTAACATCCGCACCGGCGAATTCACGCTCCAGATGATCCCGTTCCGACCATCGATCTCGATCCGCCCCCAAGAATCGATGCGAGCCCTCCGATTCTGCCCCCATGAAATAGCCAGCTCGCAATTGTCCACGCTCGGCAGGATCCTCCAAATGGATCACAATCACATCGTGCTTCGGCCCAACTTTTCCGATTGCTGAACGGAGACGCGAATCGTAGAGATCACTGATCACCACCAGAACACTCCGCTGCCTCAGCTTGACCGCAAGTGCGTCAATCCGCTCACTCAGCTCAGTTGTTTCGCCCATACGTCGCCGCCGCAATGGATCTAGCTGTCTCCAAAGATCGTCCGGAACCAAACTCGGGTTCGCATCGCCAATGAAGTCGTGATACCGACTTCCACCACTCAGGACACAAACCGGACTAAGCCGACGTAACGCCACCAACCCCAAGGCTCCCGCGACCCACACGGCCACTGCATGCTTGCTCAGCCTGATAGAAGAAGCTTGCATTGACGCTGACGTATCAACCACCAAAAACATCGGGATACGTTTCAGGGTTTCATGCACCTTCACATAGGCTACGGGCATCCTAGCGGTCACTTTCCAATCAATCTGCCGGACAGAATCGCCCGGCTCGTAAGGCCGCGAATGAACGTACTCCATCCCACTTCCGACAAAGATGGATTCATCGCTACCAAATCCAATGTCATCCGCAACGCGCCGGAGAAGCAATTCAAAATTATTCTGCGTCAGAATCTCCGGTGACGGAAGTTCATCCACTTGGTCTATTGATCTGCCCACGAGTCCCTCCCACCTAGAAGATCGAACCGACCAAATCGTCCAGTAGACCGCGTCCAGTTACGCCATCAGCGATCGCCTCATAACTGAGTCTGATCCGGTGAAGGATGACATCCTCAGCAAGACAGAACAAATCCTCCGGAATCACATAGTCTCTGCCGTAAAGGTACGCTCGGGCGCGAGAGGCCTGCACCAAACTTAGGATCGCGCGCGGACTACACCCAAGGACCAACTGAGGATGATTTCGGGTGGAATGAATCAATTTTACGCAATCGTTGATAAATACCTCGCTGACGTGTACCGCCTGCACCGCATCCATTGCTTCGGTCAAACTTGAAACCGTCAGAGGCTTGTGATCCGTAATCGCATCAAACATGGACTGTGGAACCGCCCCGTCTCCCTGTCTTTTAAGTTTCAATTTGAGAGTCCGACGCACCACCTCCATCTCCTCGTCTCGATTGGGATAGCGAAGACGATGGCACATCATGAAGCGATCCAATTGCGCTTCGGGAAGCTCAAAGGTACCCGCCTGCTCGACCGGGTTCTGGGTTGCGATAACCAAAAATGGAGCCGGTAGATCATGTGTCTCCTCTCCAATGGAAACTTTCCGCTCCTGCATCGCTTCTAGGAGTGCCGACTGAACTTTCGGCGACGCCCGATTGATCTCATCCGCCAGTAGCAGGTTGGTGAAAACCGGACCCTTGTGGATACGAAACTCCCCTGATTTCTGATCCAGCACCTCCGCACCGAGGATGTCAGAAGGAAGCAAATCAATGGTGAATTGCACTCGCTTAAACTCTAAGCTAATCGCCTTCCCAACCGATTGAACCAAGAGCGTTTTTGCAATCCCGGGAACTCCCTCAAGCAAGAGGTGCCCGCCAGTGAGAAGGGCGATAAGAACTCGCTCCACCACCTCACGCTGCCCCACAACCGTCTGACTGACCTGCTCCACCACAGCCCGTCCAAATTCCGATTGCAGTTCGTCGAGCAGGGCGTTATCAACCGTCCCATCCGCCTGATCATTCACCATCTCAACGCCGCTCATCCTATTCACCGTTACACTCATCTCTCGTCGAATCGAAAAGCGAACAGAACAACGTTCGCCACGCTTACCTCTCCAAAAGCTTCTTTACCGACTTGGCTCCGCAAGCAGTGTGTTGATTGCCTCACCAAGCCGTTCACTTCGAATCCCAGTTCCTCGCACCGCGCCCTGCCGGTCAACTATTACGGTGACCCCAGGAACCCGCACGCCGTACCCCATCCCCGTCAAACCTGACTCTCGAGGAAGGATTTTCTCTTCAGGTTCAACCGGCAAAACCGCCGTCTCGCTAGCATCGGATTTCGCATTCTCAGGTGTCTCAATCTCAGCAATAACTGGGGGGCAATCGAGCGTTACCGGCATCACCAACTGTAATTTCTCAACTCTCTGCCTAACGGTTGCCCAGTCAGATTCGTGGTCGCAGACGACAATAAACCCGACGCCCTGATTCGCGTATTCCTTCGCCACATCGTTAAATTCTGTGAGTGAACGCTCGGTGAACTGAAAAGAAGGCTGTGAAAAATGAATCACACGAATCATCCCGCCAAGGTCTTCCTCGAGAAACGAGTGCGGATCGAATAAGTCCGCAGGATCCTCGTTGTTGTCACTCGCAGTAACATTATCAGCCGTGTCATCACTATTAATAGGGGCACCATTCTCAAGCTCAACATCCTGCCCACTAAAAAGCCACCGCTTCACTGACAGGGGTAATGCCGTTTTACCGACACGGTCCATCCAAGGTGTCATCTGCTGAGACCCACGATAAAACCACTCTCGGTTCAAACTTGCGAGCTGCATTACCGGCGAAGCACTCGCCGACTCACCCACTAACTTTCTTACCACATCTCCGACATGAGTAGGTGTGATACCCGCTGCCCGAACCACACCTTCGCGGTCAATCACTACATAGGTCGGAAACGCCGTGATGCCGTAAAGTTTCGCCGTGTCACCGCTGTCCAAGGCGACTGGATAATTGATTTGTTTTGCCGCAACCATCTGCGGCGCCTTGTCCCAACCTGACGTTGCCGAGTGCATACCCACAAAAACAAGATCATCGGTGAACTCGTTCACTAATGAAATGTTTTTAGGAATCGCAGCAACACACGGGCCACACCATGTGGCCCAAAAATCCAATACAACCACCTTTCCACGACATTCAGAAAGGTCAACACTCTCATCGATCCACTGCGTCGTCGACCATGCTACCGCAGGCTTTCCCTCCCACTTCTCTCTCACGCCCATCTTTGGCGAGAAGTACCAATCGTCCGGAAATTCTGCTGCATTTAATTCGCTTGTGATAAACGCTGTCTGCATCAGCACACACAGTTGCAACACGACAAGTCTGCACACCACGCGTAACGGCAACGAAGGCCGAACTATGGCTCTGACAGTCATTTCGGTCATCACGTTCACACCCTTTTGTCGGTCGGATTTTGCTTCGCCCATTCCTTCTACGAGCAAATCAAATCTTAACAGACCGGTAGGTATCCGTTACTGAGAATCACCATAAACCTTGGCCCGTTTTCCCTAATTACCATGCAGACCATAATGTTCACCCCTCGCTCCAAAGCGTCCCAACAGAGCAATCAGTGCCGTTAGCCAATAAAACCAAAGTCACCGCGTGGGGAAGCCACTGCAGTGGGGCAATCGGTTAAACTGGCGTACTTTAAACAATCATCCATCACAAAGGATCGGATCATGGCTGATCGAATCATCATGCGTACAGGCGAATGTTTAATTGCCGGTGGACCCCCGTTTACCGCAGCAGAACCCGAAGTGGTCATTGGTGAGCTCAATGGACCCGTAGGAACCGCCATTGCAACACTGACCGGCAACCAATCGGCGGGACACTCGAAAGTCTTCGCAATTTTGGACACCGATATTCAGGTCCGACCCGTGACCCTCATGGTCAGTAAAGTAACGGTGAAAAGCTCCGCATACACGAACATCCTAATGGGGACCTGCCAAGCCGCAATCGCTAACGGAGTACTTGACGCCGTACGAGAAGGTTATCTCCCCAAGGATCGAGCAAATGATCTAGGCATCATTTGCTCCGTTTGGCTGAACCCTGGTGCAGCCACCGACGAGAACCTCGACCACGAAGCCTTATTTGATATTCATCGCCGCGCGATGAAACAGTCGATTCGTAAGGCAATGGAAAATGAGCCTTCCATTGATTGGTTATTAGAAAATCAGGACAAAGTAACCCATAAGTATTATCAGCGGGCGCTGGACGCCAAAAAATCACAGGGCTAAACCGAGCCACGCCGATGAGGATCACCGAAACAAAATCCCTTACCGGTTCTGATTGCAGCGCCGGTAGCGATCCGAAATTCCTTAGAGATCCTAAGATGCTGACGTCAAGCCACCGCTGCTGTTTTTGGTACCCGCATCACGTTGCTGTTAAATGATCTGCCACATCAACTGTCGCGTCGTCCTTACCGTGACTGTTCACACGTGAAATCCGCGACGACCAAATCTTTTGACCATATCATCTCGCCGCGAGAGCAAAACTTTCATGGACGCAATTACCAAGACACACAACGCTTTTTCGGTGGAGTCAATGTCAGGCAAGCAAATCATGTCTTGTTTAGTCGTGTCGCTGCTCCTTGGTCTCGGGGCAACGAATGTATTTGCTCAGGAAGCAGCGAATCCGAATGCCGGTAATCAAACGAAGCAAGCCAATTCCCCCAACCAGCAACTACAACGACTTCTCAAGCGTTTCCCGGCCGCTGACATCAATCGCGACGGAAAACTAACTTGGAATGAGGTAAACACCTACCGCAATCGCATCACCGGTAACGCCAACGGTAACCCTGGCATTCAGACGACGTTCAAGGTGAATGAAGGCTGGAGTAAACCAGAGTTTCCGGCTGAAGCGATGAGCAACCAGAGCCCAGAAGAAATCTTAAAAGTCTGGAAGAAGGTCTCCGGGTCAGAGGTCATCCCGTCCTATGAACCACCAACGGATGGCTCAATTCGCCTTCTGGGAATCGGTCATAGTTTCATGGCTCCGGGATATAAAACGCTGCCATTAATCGTTCGTGCAGAAGGCCGCGAACAACCACTCCATACGCACATCGGAGGAGGCATTACAGGTAGCGCACGTTACAAATGGGAACAGGAAAATGGAATCTTTGATTTCAATGGGCGGCCTTATCCAAAGATCCTATCAGCAATCGCCAATTCTTCGTGGGACGCAATGCTCTTTGGACCCTACTACAACGATCGCCCCGAATACTTCTCGTGCTGGATGGATTTCTGCCTCGAGCATCACCCGAAAATGAAGTTCTACATCTCCGACGCTTGGCCGCAATTATCACAGTTTGAAACCCAACCCACATCAGAAGACGCATTCACAGACGAAACATTAGATCGTCTTGGTCAAGAAAGAAGGAAACTCTCTTTGACACAACTTGGCTCGCTCCAACGCAGCTACCCCAATCAAGTTTTCATTATGCCCACTTCCGATGCGATGGTCCTCGCAGCAAAAGCTCAGAGGCGCGGTGAACTCCCCGGCATTGATGGAATCCATCGATTGGTCGGCGGCAATCAAAAATCCATTTGGCGAGATCAACTTGGTCACCTAGGTCCGGAACTCGAATGGCTCGAAGGTTACGTGTTCTATTCCACCATCTATCAGCGGAAGGCCACAGGTGAGATCACCATCTCCCCACCCAATTCCCGCATTGCACGCTTATCCAAAGAATTACATCAGGTCTTTCAAGAAATCGCATGGAAAGCTGTTCAAGAACATCCACTCAGTGGCGTTCCCTTGTCCCAATCGGCTCAGCCAAAGCAATCCACTCAAATCGATTAGTCTCCCCGACAGAAGGACATGTGCACCCCTACACGCAAAAAACTGCACTCCAAGGTGAACTCAAGCCGTAGGAATCAGAACTGCTGCGAACGCCTCAATGCGGGGCTAATTGACACCAACCTGGGACACTCACACCCTCAAAACCATCTGAATGATTCCGTAGCTCGCCATCAAAAGCATGACGCTATTTTCCACCACGGTGACGATCGACATCGGCAAATTGAAGGTAGTGCCCAGACATGCACACTGCACTTGACGCCCTGAGTGTACTGTCCCAACCACGCCAAATAGTCCCACCGCCATCAGAATCGCGGTTACGGCATTCACAACGAAGAGTTGCCAACTCAAAACGTATGCCAACCCAAGTCCGAGCTCGATCAACGGATAGCCGATCGCATAAGGCCGAAACCGAGACGCCACCCAATCGTAAGTTGCGAAGGCATCTGCAAATCTCCGGACATCCAGAAACTTAAAGAAAGAGAAACCAAGAAAAAAACCTCCCATGAAATTTCTCATCACCGCGTCCACGGATAATCCACCCGATGCATGAGACATCAACAGGGAGAATCCTAGAACGTAGAGCACCACGATAAACAGCGGTCGATAACGGGAAAGTTGGGTGCCATTGACAACACCCTCAAGGACCCTCTCACCATGGAAGCCTGCTTTTGCCAACTCACCTTTCAGTAATGGCACGGGCTCGGCACCTAACACAACTGCATGGAGTAATCGATCAGCGTGCGAAAGATCGGCCTCCCAACGCACAACCAACGGGTTCGCATCCAACAATGGACCAATCTTCTTCAAACAGCTACCACACTTGAGATTCGTCTTGAGGGTAACAGCTACTTCCTTTTCCGGTTGCATCTGAGCCATGGGTCGTTACTCCGGATGGGCGGGCGGCCTGAGGTTATCACCACGTTAACTGATCGATACGCGTGTGTTTAGTCTAGTGGGCCCTTCCAATTTATCTTGAAGGTTCTTACCCCCTTTGCGACTTTGCTCGGAACCGACGCATTGATCCAGACTCAACTCGTTCTCGAAAGCGAGCCTCGTGCTTGGTTGAACGCCCGCTGGTTCGCGCACGCCATAAACGGAAAGAATTCTCCTTGAGCTCCTGACGCATCAGTTTGATGACCTCGCCCGGTTCCAGACCAAACTGCATGCGAATCGCGTCAAAACTGGTTCGATCCTCCCAAGCCATCATGATGATGCGATCCAAATCAGCCCGGCTAAATTCCCCACAATCATTTCTAGACATCGCAGCACCAATATTCCCCACTCGGATAGTTCCACGCGACCAAACTCTCAAAGAGTCGCTCTAAGATCGGTAGTCGCGACCAGAAATCCGGTCGAACGAAAACCTTTGGAGAGCGAGACGCCCACATCCCAACTTGTCTGATGGAACACCAAAAGTCCATCTGGACACTTTACAAGACAAACAACCCTTCACCGGCGATGATCTCAGGTAACTCCTGTGACCAAACGAAAGGTGTCCAGTCGAGAAGGGTTACGAAGTGAAAAGCCACATGGAGAGTTGGACCTGAAAAAAGCAGGCGCAGGCATGACCTCGCTACCCAATTCGACATAGAATTGTTGAAGTATCGCACAAGCCCTGATAGCATTCCAACGGTAACAAGCCAGTCCCGCCTTCATCACCAAAGTGATCTCCACCAGCCCACCCTCAGATCCTATGGTCACCACCCACAGATCCCTACCATTCCTAGTGCTTGTACTCGCGTGCTGCGGGGCCTCATTAGCGGTCGGATCAGACACAGAGAAAGACAAGTCAATCTCGAACGGTCTCCGCTACCTCGCAGAAAGTGGAGAGGCTTGGAAAGAGAAGCGAGGTTGCGTCTCGTGCCACCAGATCCCACCCATGCTTTGGGCGATGAACCTCGCTCAGAAGTACACTTTGTCCAATACTCCGCCGTCCGACATTGATACGCCTGATGATCGCACAGACGATGGCTCGCTGAGCGAGAGCGTGCCGCCATCTGTTGCCCCACCCTCAATGAGCGTTGCGGAGTGGAATGAGTGGTCCGTCAACGTTGTCAACTTTGTCAAGCCCGCTCAAAAGGCAACGTGCAATATCGAAGAAACAATGACTGGAAACATCGACACCATGGCGGGATTGTTACTTGCATCTGCCTTCAGCGATGACACCGAGTGGAAACAGCGATTTACCAATCACCTTATCGCTCAACAAGCTGAAGACGGAAGCTGGAATCCATGCGGACAGTTGCCCGCCCAACGTCGCAACCCATCCGAGACAAAGCTTGCGACCACGCTCTGGGTTGCACTGGCACTGGAAAGCCAAACGTCCAACTACAAGCGAGAGAAAGTCAATCAACTACTATCCACTTCGAGTCCTGCAGAAACCACCGAACTCTTGGCACTGCAACTACTGCTCGCCAAACAACTCTCTGCCGTCGACGCTGAAGCAACCCTTCGCAACCTCATCGAACGACAAAACAAAGATGGCGGATGGGGCTGGAAACTCGGTGAGCCAAGTGATGCTCTGGGGACAGGTTTCGCTCTTTATGCCCTCCGTTCGATCAAACCGAACTCGATTCCCATTCCGCTCCAAGAGACGATCACTCAAGCCGAACGCTATCTGATTGCGAACCAACAGCCCGATGGCGGATGGCTCGTTCCGGGAACCAAAGCGTCGGCCAAGGGTAAACAAACTGCCACTGCAAATGACTGGGGATCCGCTTGGGCGGTGATCGCACTGTTATCACTTGGCACTTGATCCACCTATTGCAGCACGATGAAGTTGTTCGAGTGACATCCGTGAGATAGTGTGAGCGGAAGCTATCAACCGTTCCATCCGCGCCAAACTCCCGTAGTTTTCCCTTATTCCTCGGCGAAGCCCCTAGCATTCCAACCCAAACTCGCTTAACCTTCCGCACCGCTCAGCGAATTGCTGTGCGATACGGAATTCAATTTGAGAGCTCGTTTCATCAGAACCTCTGATGATTAGTCCAACCGAGGACGTGACTCAGCCGAAACCCGCTTTGTCGCGTCACTTCCCACGCACGAGTTCAGCCAATCGAGCTTTCCCTGGTTCACTTCGCCCAGGCGGCCCGATGCAGAAAGCTGAAAAGCGATCTCCGCGATCGCCAAACGCTCGTCGTTCGCACGGTGGTACCAAAAAACAATTTACCACCGTTGTCGATGTTAACGCAGGTTGCGGAACGAGCAGTCGCTAGGGCGCCGGATCGAAGTCCGTGCAAAGCCATTCACCGGCAAGCAGCGACGTCAATATGCGGCGTCGCCGCGTCGCAAGATCGGTTGAGAAGTCACACAAACGATTGAGATCAGCGCTCATTGAATGTTCGCAGCAAGTCAGTCAACAAAACGTCTATACCACTCCGGACGGAAACCGTGCGACTTCGCGTACACGCTCTCCTTTCTTCGGTGCATCGAGACAAACCAACGCCATTGAATTGAAGTCCACACCACACCATTGGATACCCTCTCCATTGCAAACGTTCAACGAACTAGACCTGCTTCCAGCAATTCAGAAGGCGCTCAAATCCGCCAAGTACACCACACCCACTGAAATCCAAGCGCGAGCAATCCCGGAAGCTTTGGCGGGAAGAGATATTCTCGGTTGTGCACAGACCGGAACAGGTAAAACTGCCGCATTTGTTCTACCCATCTTGCACCATCTAGGATCTAACCGAAGACGTCCAGCCCCTGGTCACCCACACGCGTTGATCCTTTCTCCCACCCGTGAACTCGCGATCCAGATCTCCGACAACATTTCCAAATACGCGCGGTTTCTGAAGATGCGAGCGACGCTCGTCTACGGCGGCGTAAGTCAAATTCATCAGGTTAGATCGCTTCGACGCGGAACACGCATACTCGTTGCAACCCCAGGTCGCCTTCTAGATTTGATGGAACAAGGTCATCTAACACTGAGTCACCTCGAACATTTCGTTCTTGATGAAGCGGATCGCATGTTGGACATGGGCTTCCTTCCTGATCTCGAGAAAATTATTAGTGAGCTTCCGGAACAACGCCAATCGCAATTTTTCTCGGCAACCCTAGCGCCCAAAATCACGGAACTCGCTCAGGGACTCCTTCATGACCCAGTCTCGATCAATATCGCCCCAGAGAAACGGTCACTCGATCAGATTGAGCAATTTCTGACGGAAGTCAAAACGTCTGAGAAGATCTCTCGATTAACCGAAATCCTCACCAGTACGGATGTCCGTCGCGCGATCGTGTTCATCCGCACGAAACGGAACACCAGTAAGGTGGAGATGAAATTAGCCGATGCCGGCCTGCAAGTCGGCTCAATCCACGGCGACAAATCCCAAAATGCTCGACAGCGAACCCTAATGGCGTTCCGCCGTGGCAAAATCAACATCCTCACAGCGACCGACGTGGCGGCTCGTGGAATTGACGTCGACGATGTCTCACACGTCATTAATTTCGACTTACCTGAAGACGCAGAGACTTACGTTCACCGAATCGGACGAACTGGCCGAGCAGGCGCGAAAGGAACAGCGATCACCTTCTACACGGCTGCTCAACGCCGCGAAGTTCGAGAAATCGAGCGTTACCTGGGGAACGAAACCGACGCTGACCCTATCGAGGCGATGCAGCGACAAAAGCGTGGAAATCGCAAAAAGAACCATCACGGCGGCACCCGCGGCGACTCGAATCGAAGCGGCTCACCACGAGCTAGAAGTCGAGACAGCCAGTCTCGTCGTGGTCCAGCAAGGCGTGACCAGTCCGTTTCCACGGAACGTTTCGGGAAACCCAAAGCTTCCAAAACCACTAAGAAACGGGTCGATGCAACAGACACCAAACGCCCTCGCAGAAGACAAATCGAGGACTCAAACACCCAAAGCTCTGATTCAAGACAAATCAAGAAAAGTACCGAGCGAATTCAGGTACGCCCCAAACATTCCACAGGCAAAAAATCGCAGAAGTCGACATCGAGTCGCAGCAACGACGCTAGAGCTACCTACAGCGATCGTTCCGCTACCGTTCGCGATCAAAAGCAACAGCGTGTAAGCGGATCAAAACGCTCCCGAGATGAACAACTTGGCGGCAAACGTCCCTCCGGAAAACGCCCTATCCGAGCGACCGAAAGTGGCGACTCCCAGGATGAACGTAAAAAAAACCGCGGAAAATCGAAGCGAGCATCCGACTTGGAGAAAGTTGGCGGTGCCGACTCTGGTCGCCGAAAGTCGAAGTCCGGAAATTCCGCATACGCCTCCAACGCAGGTAAACCCGAGCACGGCGAGCGTCGCAAAAAACGAAATGCCGCATCCAAACCCACAAAAAGACCCCAGAAAAGACGCACCAAAAAGGCGACCTACCACTTCACCGAGGAGTTTATCAATCAGGTAAAGAAAGCGCAAAAGTTTCGCAATCAGAAGAAAGCCACCAAGCGAGCGAAGCCCAAACGCGGCTAATCAACCCTCGCATTGGCTCAAGGTCTACCGACCTTCCTTCTCGTCACAAGCGGACCACTGCGACCCCATTTAGAAATCCCTGAAAGAAGATCCGACAAGCTTCAGCGTGTCGATAGCACAAACTCCGCGAACCCGTTATATTTTAGTCGATTCGAGAATTCGAATCATAGAGATTGCGGAATCCACTGGCCAAGCGTTTTGTCCCGGGAGGAAGCGAAACAGCCAACCAGGGAGCAAATCAATATGGAAGGCACGATCAAACGTCTGACCGACAAAGGTTTTGGATTCATCAGCGACGGCAGCGACAAAGACCTCTTTTTCCACAGCTCGGCAATGCAGGGTGTCCGCTTTGATGACCTTCGTGAAGGTCAAAAAGTTGAGTTCACCGTCGGCCAAGGACCAAAAGGTCCACGAGCCGAGAACGTGACCGTCATCGAAGACTAGTGCACGCAATCCCTTCGGGCCGGATCCAGCGTCTCGCAACCTGAGACTCTCGCTGCATTGTAAAGCTTGAAGCAACAAACGCTAAAGATTTTGCCGCGCACCCCAAATATTCGATCGCTGAATCAGATTCGATTCGCGTGAATGACATTTGCTCGGCGAATAGAACCAAGAGACTGCGGGCCCTCCAGCGGATGGTCCGCAGTTTTTTTATTGCCGTATCAATTTCGCGGCTCCATGCTCTCGGAAATCAAATCCTCACTGCAACTGTTCGATCGCCATCCAACTACAGATCTCAAAATCATGCTCAGACTGCTCATCTGCCTCACCGCTGTCTCCCTCAACATCAGCGCATTGGCCGGAGATTCAGTAGCTAATGAGCCCATAGCAACGGACTCGGGACACTCGCAGCGACCCAATATCGTCTACCTACTTCTTGATGATGCAGGCTATGGCGACCTTTCTTGTTATGGGCAAACCAAATTCACTACACCTAACATCGATCGAGTTGCAAGCGAAGGAATGCGTTTCACGGATCATTATTCAGGTTCGACCGTCTGCGCTCCAACTCGTTGTAGCCTGATGACAGGTCTCCATACTGGGCACACCTACGTGCGGGGTAACCGAGAAGTCAAGCCCGAGGGACAGGCACCGATGCCAGCTGACATTACCACCATCCCCAGACTGCTCAAAAAGGTGGGCTACGCAACCGGTGCCTTTGGAAAGTGGGGCCTTGGTGCACCCGGTTCAACGAGTGATCCCGCCAGCCACTTTGATCTTTTCTATGGATACAACTGCCAACGTGAGGCCCACAGCTACTATCCAACACACCTCTGGCGTAACCGTGAGAAAATCCAATTAGATGGCAAGACCCACACCGCCGATCTCATCATGGATGAAGCGTTGGAGTTTGTGAAAGCAAATCAGGAATCTCCTTTCTTCCTGTTCTTGCCTGTTACCATCCCTCACGCAGCGATGCACTCGCCCGATGAATACAGGAAGCCTTTTGAGAAAAAATTTGCGCAGTTTGCAGACAAGGTTGGACGTTACGCGAATACGGAAACCAAAAATCCCGTTGCCGCTTTCGCCGGAATGATGACTCAGGTTGACGACCACGTTGGCCAACTGATGCAACTTCTCAAGGAACTCAACTTGGACGACAATACCCTCGTCATGATTAGTAGCGATAATGGTCCACACCGAGAGGGAGGGCACGATCCAATCTTTTTTGACAGTAACGGCCCCCTTCGAGGACACAAGCGCGATCTTTACGAAGGCGGGGTACGTGCCCCACTGATCGCAAGATGGCCCAACAAGATTCCGCCCGGTACTATCAGCAATCACCTCTCAGCACACTGGGACGTCTTACCAACCGTTTGCGAACTCGCAGGGGCAACCATACCTGACGGGACCGACGGTATTTCCATGCTTCAGGAACTGATCGGGAACTCCGAAAGTCAGAAAAAGCATGACTATCTCTACTGGGAATTTTATGAGCAGGGAGGTAAACGAGCCGCTCGGTTTGGCGATTGGAAAGCGGTTCAACGCAATCTGAATCATCAGGAAGACCCCGCGATTGAACTCTTTCATCTTCCCACCGATCTCGGTGAAGAACAGGATGTTTCTACCAAGCACCCAGAACAGGTGAAGTTGGCTCGTCAGATTTTCTCCGATGCACATAAACCGAGTCCGTTTTGGGTATTCGGAAAGCAGCAGAAACGTCAATAAACAGGTCGTTTCCAAAGAAAAAGCTCATCGACACCACTTGCGTCAACCAGGCCGTTCCGTCGGTATGACTCAGCAGAAATGCCCCTGCAAAACCCTAGAGTTGCTCACTCACTACACTTCCACAACTAAAGAATTGTTTCGAATCTGCTCTGATCGGACTGAGGCAACTGGATGAAACGTCGAATGGTAGTGATGATCGCTGCGTCCGTGGTCATGGTTAGCGTGGTGCTCGGATGGAATTTAACCGCTCGCGCAGCCTACGAAAGTGCGCCGTACAAAGTCGTGAAAAAAGAGGGTAACTACGAGATCCGCGACTACCCAGACCTTGTACTTGCCGCAACTGATTCGCAGGTATCCAGCAAGGGCCGCGATGGTAGTTTCATGCGTCTGTTTCGGTACATCAGCGGTGACAACGAGGAGAAGCAGAAGATCTCAATGACGACCCCCGTTTTCATGGAAGGCGGCGTCGATCGCTCCAACGCGTTGATGGGTTTTGTGATGCCGAAGTCGGTGGCCACGGCGGGTGCCCCAACGCCGACCGGGGCAGGCGTTATCTTGCATACGCGGAAGGGCGGACGTTTCGCCGTCATCCGATTTTCCGGACGAATGAACGATAAGCTGGCTGAGAAAAATGAACAGACTCTTAGAAATTGGATGAAGCTTCAGGGGTTGATCGGCATCGCCGAGGCGGACACCGCTGGCTACGACCCGCCGTTCACACCCGGTCCACTTCGACGTAACGAGATCCTCATTCGCATCGAATCCCCTTCCACAGATTCCAGCACCGCGAGTGAAGGCGTTGCCCTGAATGAAACTTCAGAGTAACACTCCCAGGGACGCACTAAAGTAATTGCGGCAAACTAAGCAATTGCTCGGCACCGCCGTCCACTAGGCGAAAATTTCACTGACCACTCTAGCCCGTTCCACTCCGGAGAGTCGGAAGTCGAGGCCTTGGAAGCGGTAGGTGAATCTCTCATGGTCAACGCCCAATCGATTCAAAGCGGTCGCGTGTAGATCTCGTACATGAACCGGATGCTCAGCGACGTTGTAGCTAAAATCATCTGTCGCTCCATACGAGAACCCCGGTCGTATACCTGCACCAGCCATCCAGATACTGAAGCAGCGAGGATGATGATCACGACCCGCATTCGGGTCGTCCCACTTACCCTGACCGGCAACACCGCGGCCGAATTCACCGCCCCAAATCACAAGTGTATCCTCGAGAAGCCCATGGCGTTTAAGATCCATGATCAGAGCCGCGCTTGCCTGATCGGTATCGAGACACCTCGATACACACCATGAAGTCAGTCGAGAATGGTGATCCCAGTCTGGATGAAACAACTGGATAAACCGCACATCGCGCTGAGCGAGCCTACGCGCCAAGATGCAATTCGCAGCATAACTCCCCGGTCTGCGAGAATCTGGTCCATAAAGTTCAAACGTTGACTCTGGTTCATCGCTTAGGTCAGTCAAGTCGGGAACACTTGACTGCATTCGAAAAGCCATCTCGTACTGCTGGATCCTCGTCTGGATTTCCGGATCTGCAACGCGACGGTGATGCTCCCGATTTAACTCGCTCAAGCCATCGAGCATCTTGCGCCGCAGCGATCGCGGATACCCATCGGGATCATTCAAGTACAAAACCGGATCTCGTGAGTTCCGCAGTTTCACGCCTTGGTGCTCAGAGGGTAAAAAACCGCTGCCCCAGTAGTGATCATAGAGTGGCTGATCACTTGGTCGCTTCATCTTCGAAATCAGGACAACGTAGTCGGGCAGATCCCGATTGACGCTACCGAGACCGTAGCTCGCCCAACAGCCCATGCTTGGACGCCCCGGTAGATGATGCCCAGTGAGAAACTTTGTCATCGCCGGAGCGTGATTGATCTGATCTGTCACCATCGATTTCACGAAACAAATCTCGTCAGCGACTTTGCCAAGATGCGGCATCCACTCGCCGATCATTGCTCCACACTCCCCGTGCCTGCGAAACTCGGCCACCGGAGGTAGTATCAACTGTTCCTGATTTTTTGTCATCCCCGTCAGTCGCTGACCCTGTCTCACACTATCGGGCAATTTCGTCCCAGCCAATTCTTTCAAACCCGGCTTGTGATCGAACAACTCCAATTGCGAGGGTCCGCCGGACTGAGTCAAGAAGATCACCCGTTTTGCTCTTGGCGCGAAATGCGGCAAATTCAGCCCGTCCGGTTGGTCTGAAGTAGGGCCAGTGTCCTCCTCTGCCAAAAGCGAGTTAGCGGCAATCGCTCCGATACCGAATCCGCCACAGCTCAAGAACTGTCGCCTTGCAATTCCTCGCTCAAAATCCATCCGACAATCGTTAATAAAGCTCATACTTCGCCCAAACTTAATCTCTAACGCAACGCTAAGACTACTCGAATGACATCGACTCATCGAGGTTTAACACCATACTCACACACGACATCCACGCTGCCGTCTCAGGCAATGCCTTCACCGAACTCGCATCGCGCTGACCAACCGTCAGGTAAATCGCCGCAGCTTCCGGGTTGAGCTCAAAATGTTCGCTCGAGCTCTCGTAGACGCGGCGAACAACCTCCAACTCCTCTGAGGTCCAGTCCCTCGTCAGAAGAGTGCGGGCAAGCGTTTGTGCTGCCGAATCAAAATCTTCGATACCTGCAAGCTTTTCCCCAATCACACGAGCACACTCGAGATAGGTTTGGTCATTCATGAGCGTCAGAGCATGCAGGGGTGTGTTCGTACGGTTAGTACGAACTTCACAGACGCGTCTCTGCGCTGAATCAAACAGGAACGCCGGCGAGCTCGATCGCCGCCAGAACGCATAAACTGTCCGCCGATACTGCTCGGTACCGAGACTTGGTTCGTAGTTGAAACGCCCCATCGTGATTTCTGACCAGACCCCGCGAGGCTGATACGGAAACACGGGTGGCCCACCCACCTGCTCGTCCAACAACCCAGCCATCCTCAGAGCATGGTCCCTGAGCATCCATGCATCGAGGCGGAAACGAGGGCCACGAGCCAACAGGACATTCTCTGGGTCGCGTTCCATCGTGTCGCTGTGGACCTCACTGGACCGCTGGAACGCTTGACTGCTGACAATCAAGCGAAGCACGTGACGCAGATCCCAGTCACTAGAAATTAACTCTGATGCCAAGTAATCAAGAAGCTGTGGATGACTCGGTCTCTCGCCCTGCAACCCAAAATCCTCAACCGTAGCAACCAACCCCCGCCCAAACACGAGCTGCCACAAATGATTCGCGACGACGCGAGGAGTGAGCGGATTGTCGGACGCGACTAACCATTTAGCGAGGTCCAGCCGAGTTCGCTCGCTCGCATCTTCACCGACTGGAGGACCTTCATAGATCGACGGGAGGAATCCAGGCTTTACCTCTTCACCCTTCGCATCCCAAACACCTCGAACCAATAGATGAGTTTTCCGACTCTCCTCCCTCTGCTTTAAAACCATGACGGACCTTGGCTTACTCTGATCACGAAGTGACTTGAGCTGCTTTCTCGCTAACTCCAAACGTTGCACAGCACCTTGATAGTCGCCTTGGTCCAAAAGAAATTGCGTTTGAAGACGCTGCACCAGATCGCTTGATAGTGTCTCACGCGACCGAGACTCCAGTTCTGTGAGCTCGGTGATGGGTGATCCTGAATCAGTGCGGGTCAATGTTTCACCGCGCTCACCGGTGATGGACACACGGAACCGTCCGATATTTGCCTCACCCAACGTGGAACGTTGCTTGAGAACCAGACTAAGTCGGTCACCCGATTTGAAC
Source organism: uncultured Rubripirellula sp. (assembly GCA_938045805.1). Lineage (GTDB taxonomy): Bacteria > Planctomycetota > Planctomycetia > Pirellulales > Pirellulaceae > Rubripirellula. Next base: position 75,860 of record CALIBL010000053.1, read on the forward strand.
CAATACGGCTCGCTCAGCGAGAAAACACCCAAGTGCGGCTCAACAACTTCCGCACCCTGCGTGGTCCAGCCATCGCGAGCGTCATCATTAAGGGTTTCTTTGATGTGAGAATAACGGGTGTCCCAATTGGTTTTACGATCCTTTTTGGCCTGATAATCCGCCACCGCGGACACGTTCTCAAGTTCCACCTCATTAGGATTGCCCCGTTGGCGCACCAGTGTCTTCACGTTGGTGAGAATGAAGTCACCGCTGCCGGCACGGGTGAACATCCCATTGATGTGCTGCTCGCTTGGCATGATTTCAATCCGCCAACCGGTGATCCGTTCGGCACCTTCCGGGATTTCAAGATCGACTCGGTAGTCGTCTTGCCTAGGAGTCGCACCAAGCGTCTGAATGACCCCATCTTCACCCACTTCGAACTGCGTTCCCTCGCTACTGGTAACCGCCACCGCTTTCGGTGTCACCCAAGATTGAATCTTCAACTCGCCGGAAGTGAGCCTGTCACCGAGCCAACTCTCGAAACGATCTAAAGCCAGCGTCTTTAGCCTCGACTCCTCCAGCTCGCACGCGTCGACCAATGCCTGTGTCGCACTAATCCGTTGCTTCGCGTAGGGGGATTCATAGGAGAGATAAGGCTTGGCGTTCTTGCCGGCTTTGCCATCCTCGTTGATACTATTGAAGAAGGCGGTTAGCGAGTAATAATCATGTTGGCTGATCGGGTCAAACTTGTGCGAATGGCATTGTGTGCAGCCAAGCGTCAATCCCAACCAAACCGTCCCCATCGTATTCGTACGATCCAAAACATAGTCCACTCGCGACTCTTCCGGATCACGGCCACCCTCACCGTTGGTCATATGATTTCGGTGAAAACATGTCGCTAAAATTTGCTCAGGTGTCGCATCCTTAAGCAGATCGCCTGCGAACTGTTCGATGGTGAATTGATCGAATGGCATATTGGATTGAAATGCATCGATCACCCAATCTCGCCATGGCCAATTCTCCCTGACAAGATCCTGCTGGTACCCATCCGAATCCGAATACCGAGCTGCATCAAGCCACCACATCGCAAGGCGCTCCGCATGTAGGGAGGATTGAAGGTAACCGTCAATCACACTGCCCCAACGAGTACCGACTGGCATCTCAAGGTATTGATCGAATTCCCTCGCAGTCGGACCAACGCCCCGCAGTGCGAACGACAATCGCCGCAGTTTCACCGACTCGGTTGCCGGCTGGTTGCTTGATAGCCCCTCCGCCCTTAGACGCTTATCTACAAAGAAGTCAACCGGATTGATCTCCTCGGGAATCGATTCAGAAACAGCTAAAGGCTTAAAAGACCAATGGGTTTCCCATCTTGCTCCACTCATGATCCAGTCGCGGATCACCATTTGCTCTCGCTCACTGAGCGGTTCACGATGCGCCTCGGGTGGCGGCATCATCACCTGCTGATCTGAACTGGTAATCCGCTGCCACAGGGAACTGTTGTCGAGGTCAAAAGGAACAACCACCGCATCTGTTGATCCACTAGGTGAAACGATCGCTGGTAGATCGAGCCGCAGATCCGCCTCTCGATTGGCCTCATCTGGACCGTGACACTGAAAACATCGATCGGAAAGAAGTGGAAGAATCTCTCCACCAAACGAAATCTCACTCGCCAGAACGCAAGTTGTGCAAGTCAATCCTGATACCAGGATAAAAACGACCATTCCGAGCCGGATCAGTTTCACGGAACCACCACTAAAACAAAAAAGAACAAACATCGCCGCCGCACTCATTCTACCATGACCACACAGAGCAATCAGACAAAGCTTTCCTAGGAAAAGATATCGGATCGACGGTACTTCCTCTAATCTTTAGATCCGCAAACTCTGCACAGTTAGCGGCACGGTGGTCGAAGAGCTTTGAAAGAAACCGATATTGCCAGAAGACTTGCACAAGATTTGAATAAACTTGATCACCCAATCCGTCCCAAACAGGCGAGTATTTTTTTGGTTCGTCGGGCGCAGCGTCCAAGCCTCAGGGTATCGTCGATGACCAATTTGAGATTGCCTGATACAATGGAGGCAATGCACAGTTATTATTCATAGAGTCTTGCCGAGGATAAGAAACATGATCGCTTTCGACGTCTTTCTTCTAGTCTTCTTCGTCCCGTGCTCGGCAAGCATCGTGTTGACCTACCTCGCAGCGTCTACCGATCGCATTGCCAAGCAAGTCCTTTGCATTTCCGGTGCGGTGATGTGTTTCTGGGTCGGTATGGCTGTCGCTTCGGACCTTGCCTATCGCGCACTGCAGGCATCTCCTGATGCACCAGCGGAAGCCTTCAACGACTCATCTCCAGCTGGCATCGCCATGTTTGGCTGGATTCCCGCTGGTGTGTTTTGCTTCGTCGTTTTTGCAATGAGTCGTATTGCCAGAGCTCTCTATCAAAGACTGGTTGGTATCTAGCGACTCTTCCATGTTGCAAGTCTCACCATCCTCCATCTCAACGCGTTGCTCTCGAGCCACTGAAACATGTTACATCCGAACCTAATCGACTCCATCGCCCAAATCACTCGACGCACCATGGTCGACCAAGGAGCCGGACATGGATGGGACCATATTGAGCGGGTTCGACGACACGCACTGACACTGCACGAACATGAAGGAGGGGATGACGCCCTGATTGAAATTGCTTCTCTCCTGCATGACGTAGGTGATGCAAAGTTCAATAACGGTGTCGAGAAATCGGGACTACTGACAAGGGAGATTCTGTCCGAGTACGACATTCCCTCTTCATTCGTTGAACGAGTGGTCCACATCGTCGATAACCTTTCTTTCCGTAAGCGAGACTCGGCAGAGCCACTGAGCCACGAAGGGAAGATTGTGCAAGATGCGGACCGGCTTGATGCGTTGGGTGCGATTGGAATCATACGAACGGTCGAATATGGTCAATTCAAATCACAACCTTTCTTCGACCCAAATCACCCCTCTTCACCCTCCGGTGTGATGCATTTCC
>CALIBL010000054.1 GCA_938045805.1 uncultured Rubripirellula sp.
CGCAAGCTGAATCAATGCTTTGCATCGTCAGATGGAGTGTGACAAAGAGGATGATAGCTCGCGGTTTCATTGCCTTTTTATGACCGTCCATGCGGGCATTTAGATTGAGAAGAGGCACTCAAATAGAGGAAGAGGGGAATCACTTTACAGAATTCTTCAACACGGGTTTGCTTGGCTAATTCTCGGCATTTGCTTTGTCTAGGATACCCAAAAAGATAAGAGATAGCATTTTTCCAACGAAGAAGTTCGCAGAATCAAGGAGATGCAAAGACCCAAGAGGGTCTCGGGTCGCTAAACTCGCTCGTCGAGCGACGAACCGCAACCTTTGTTTTCGGAGGATACCAAGTGAGAAGTCCACTTTTGCGTGCTGTTTGCATACTCACTCTGTTTGACTTTGGTATGAATGCGTCTGGTGAAGATGCATTTGTGACGCGTCCCTACCGAGACAGCGGACACAGTCGTCACACGCTGGATATTTACAGCAGTGGAGCAACCGCTCGTGAAAAGCCGCAGCCGGTAGTGTTTTGGATTCACGGTGGCGGATGGCAAGCTGGGGATAAGAGCGCCGTTGAACTTAAGCCCAAGGTGCTAGTGGAAAAAGGAATGGTATTTGTTTCCACCAACTACCGCCTCCTTCCAGAAGTTGAGATGGAGGCACTGATTGGCGACGTTGCGGCATCCCTTGGCTGGGTTCATCGCAATATTGCCGAGTACGGTGGTGATCCCAATCGGATCATTGTGGGAGGTCATTCAGCCGGCGCCCAATTGGCGGCGATTCTATGCACTGACCAGCGATATTTGAATCATGAAGGCGTGGAGTTGGACTCGATCATTGGATGCATCCCAGTCGACGGTGATACTTACGATATTCCAAAAATCATCATGACCGCCGAGCTCCGGCAGACACTATACGGCGGTGAGATGTTTACTTTCGGGCATCGACAAAAATTTGGGAACGATCCCAAGAAGCATGTCGATTTCTCCGCGGTGACCCACGTCGCGGCGGGGAAGGAGATTCCACCCTTTCTACTGCTTTACTTCTCTGGTAATCCCGACACCCGAGCGCAGGCTCGGCGACTGGAGCAGGTACTAAGAGAAGCGGGAATTGATGCCAAGGCGTTCGGGAAAGGCGATACGAATCATGTTCGTCTCAATAATGATCTTGGTCGAGAAGACGATCCCGCAACCGTTGAACTCTTCCAGTTTCTCGAGCGATGTCTTCACTAGGGGTGAAGAGGAGTCATCTCTCAAGTGCAAGCGTACGAGATAATCACTAGGTCATCTTGATAAGACTCAAAATAAAGTGCCTTACTTGATGAATTTTGGGTAAGTCGTCACTTCGTTTTTGTCCCCGGTTCAATACGCCCGTAGGCATCGAGCCCAAGGACGGCGAAGGCGGTTCCGATGTTGGTGAAGTATTGTTTACTGTCTTTTGAAGGCGATGCGGTGAACCACTTGCCGTCTTCGTCTTGGTGGGTTTCGATCCATGTGAGGGCTGAGTTAATTCTAGGGTCATCACCTTGATAGCCCGACCCACGAAGTACGACCAATGCGAGACCGGTCGCGTAGGCATCGGAGTTCACTAGGTCGGGTTGCCGTTGGTCTTTTCTTTTAAACTCCTTCCAATCTGAAAGGAGTTGGGCGGTTGACCAACCGCCATCAGGCCGCTGGGACTTTGTTAATTCTTCGAGGATGCTCTCCTGCTGGGGCTGGCTCAGGATGCCATCGAGGTATTGCGAGGCCCAAAGCATCATGATGCGGTGATGGAGTGACGGTGCGGGCTCAGACTTTAAGTATCCGCGGATTCGGTGTAAGCCTTGTTTTGCCAGGGTTGATTCTGCGTCCAACCCTGGTGCTGAACCCGCTGCGATTGCGGCCAAAGTAACACCGTAGTGATCATCGATTTCCATCGGTGCCCAGCCACACTTTGCCCATTTCCAGCTTCCGTCCTCGCGTTGTGTTGACCACATCAGGTCCAATGCCTGCTGTGCCACATTCGAGAGGTTCTGACCGGACGCTGCATCATTCATCACGAGCCCGGTAGCGAGAACGACGGTTCGGTAATCACCGATCTTTGGAGCGTTTCCGCTACCAACCCAGCGTTGCTCGATGTATTGCTCAAAGAAATTTCTCACTTCGCCTGAACTGTGGGTCACCTTCTCCAACGCCGGTCGAGCCATCAAGTAGGCCATATTGGTGTGGCAGGTGGCACAATTTTGGTCTCGTTGCCAATTGAGCGATGCGATGTCCAGATATTGTGCAGCTGAAACCGGCGAGAACGTTGCATTTAGATTTGGTGCCGGCCTGATCGGTCCAGCCTTCGGGGCGTTTTCTAGAGTGATTCTCGCGACGTCTTCCGCATTCGCAAGCGAGACTAGAGTTGGCAGAATGATCAGAAGCCTTAAGAAATGTTCCATAGTAGATCCGTTCCGAAATTGGCGGTGATCGGGATTGACGGTGATCGGGATTGACGGTTGCGGGGGTGGTTTGCCGCTCAGAGCAAGCGATAAATCGTTCAGGGGTGATCTGCCGAGCAAAAATGATGTTGCTTTGATGCTATAAGTTACGAAAATGGGGCCTTGGCGTGTTCTGATAACGCTCTCTTTTCCATATGAAACGGTTCAATCATGCTCAGGCGAAGAACTCGAAGCAATGCGTGGTCACGAAGGCGTCGTTCGCTTGTGGAGACGCTCGAGAGTCGCCGCTTGCTCGCTAGCGTAGATATTCTACCTGAACCTTGGTGGAACGATTCTTTTGTGGTGCGGCGGGATGAGAGTGAAGCCGTCGAGTTGACCCTTTACGGATGGCATCCCGGTTCGGAAGTATTCGGTTCAATCGATGAGATTAGTCCGATAGCGGAACACGGAATTGTGGAGCTTGCTGCAGATAAGAGAGGTAACGCGACCGATTCCGCATTGACGCTTCTTTATCAGCCAGAACCGGGCTTTACCGGCATTGATCGCATCGCTTTGCGTTCCAGTACGTCACCGGATGTTTCGATTGGAAGCGATCCCCTGCGTTTTGACCTCGCTGTTCACGTGGTTGAACCACTCTTCGGGGTGCAGGATTGGTTCCAAGTTGCAACGAATTCCGATTCGAACAGGTTGGACGTACTTTCCAATGACATACAAAACGCATCGCTTGTTGGTGTGTCTGGCGTTTCAGGATTGGACTTGCGTCTCACCTCAGTCGAGTTCTCAGATGAACACGTCGGAGGGACTGTCGAGATCTCGGCTGACGGAGGCCATCTTGTATTTTCGCCTGCCGACGATTTCGAGGGACTTCGGACGATCTCGTACGTGGGTGTTGATCCAGGTGGTTACGAGGTTTCGGGGACGGTCTTCGCTCGCGTCTCCGACGTCACGAACAACAACACATGGCCGGAGGAACTGGAGACGGAGGTGATCCAACTCGCGGTTGATCAGCATCGGTACCGTTTTGGTGGGGCAGCGAATACGAACCCTTATCTGCGTTTCGCCGATGACATCCCACCGACTCCGATGATTGAGAGTGCTGATGCGTCAGGGACGAATAACCAGATCGCCGGTGTTGAGGAGTCGGATCGGGTGAAGACGGACGGTAACTTCCTCTACGTCCTTTCCACGCCGGAACCCGAGCATTGGATTGGCTGGGACCTCTTTCCTCGCATCTCGGTTGATGATGGTTCGGAAGGGGCAGGTGAACAGGGCAATTTGCTCACAATTATCGATGTTCGTCAGGCGGATCATCCGACAATTGTGTCACGACAAATTTTTGATGATACGGTTCAGTCGCTCGATTTGAACGGGGATCGCCTTACCGTGATCACCCAGTCCACGAATCAAACAGTGATCAATGCGATTGATGTGACTGACCCTGCCTCGCCCAAGCAGTTATCGAGTACGTCGCTAAATGGGAATTATGTCGAGTCACGACGGGTGGATGGAGTGCTATACGTGTTCACGGAGGAATATGGTTTTGCTGTTCCCCCACTCAACACCATTCAGTCAACCGATGGTGACTTCATCTTCAACGAAACTCCCCAACAGTTCTTTAGCCATCATTCGGTCGATCAAATCATTGAGTCGATTTTTCCCAGCTATCAGACTCGGCGGCCCGCTCCAGAGCTGGGAGCACTAGTAACGTTGCCGTTTGACCCGGCGACGATCGCGGAAGACTATTTGCACACGTATAGCCGGTCCCACTTAGTTTCGATTGATACGACGGCCCCTGATGGGGCGGTTGTGGACTGGCAATGGAGTAAGAGAAGTGAGCACCGTTTGGTGACTTCTGAATCGATCTATATTACCTACACGGACTATCAACCGCTCGAATTGTCAGACGGCCAATGGAACGAGTTTTCTTTTGCACCAGAAAGTTCGTCGATCAACACCTCGATTACCAGGTACGAGATTAGCCAGAACGGATTGATGATCGAGGCGGGTCATGGCGTCGTTCCAGGAACCCTCAATAATCAATTTTCGCTTGATGAATATCAGGGCACGCTACGTCTGGCGACGGAGAACCCTTGGTGGACGCCATTTGATGATCCCAGCGAACCGGCTGGGTCGAATCTTTACGTACTCCAAGTGGCAGAGGATGACTTAGAACTGATTGGTGGTGTTGAAGGACTCGCGCCGGGCGAACAGGTGTACGCGGTTCGGTTCGCTGGGGATCGTGGGTACGTCGTGACATTCCGACAGGTGGATCCTCTCTTTGTGATCGACCTGTCTCAGCCGTCATCACCAGAGGTACTCGGACAGTTAAAAACACCCGGCTACTCTCAATACCTGCATGTCATTGATGAGAATCATCTGTTGGGAATTGGGAGGGATGCCGACGAGGTGACCGGACAGTTCGGGGCGTTGACCGTATCATTGTTTGACGTCAGTGATCCCCATCAACCTTCTTTGCAAGATCGATACGAATTTGAGGGCGGACGAAGCACCTTTTCACCGTTCGCCGGGGGTAGTCCACGAGATTTAAGAGATCATCACGCGATTAATTTCTTCTCGCAACAACAGATCCTCGCAATCCCGATCTACAGCGAGCCGTTCGGCTTCTTTGACCCCGACGAAAAACCAATCTTTGCAGATGGCGGATCATCGGCGATGCGAACACTTTCGGTTGATCCGCAGATGGGTATTAAGGAGTTGGATTCGATTGAATTCGATGATCGGGTTGATCGTGGTATCCGTATTGAGTCCCTTCTCTATTCAATCTCAAATCGCCAGCTGAAGGTGTCGCGACTAGGGGAGGCGAGTTCACACTTTGCGACTTTAGATTTTGAAACCGAGGGTCAGGATGATCATATCGACTTCCCTAGTGGCGAAGAAATCTTTGCTGACCTAACCGCAAATGATCGAATCAATGGTGAATCGCTCGAATTGTTGAAGGCAGAGCTACTGAGTGGAGAGGCTGAAATCGAAATCACCGGTGATCATCGATTACGCCTTCGGCACTCAGGTCAAAAACTGCAACCAATTCAAGTTCGATACGTGGCTGAGTCACCAGAGGGGACGCTGTTTGAGGCAGTCGCGACGATCGACCCAGATCTTGTTTGGCAGAACAGTGAACTACAGCACGATGTGAATCAGGATGGTTTGATATCAGCTAGGGACGTGCTGAATGTCATTAATCTACTTGATCAGTATGGTGCAGTGGATTGCGAGGTGATCGAGGAAAGCCTCGATTTTTCCAACGGGGACAAGTTACGATTTCTGTTTGACATTTCCGGCGATCGAAAGCTGTCAGCCATCGACGCCCTAAGAATCATCAACCGTTTGGCGGATAATCCATCGAGTGAGCCAGAATATCTTTCGATGGATTTGTCAAACGAAACGGAGCGAAGCGTTCGAGACGCAGATGCCGATTTCGAAAACACGTTCGATTCGATCGCACTGAAACAGGTGAGTCAGGAGGTGGGGATCGAGTCGAGTTTAGATGATTTCTTTTCGAGCTCTGATTCACACTTGATCTGGTCGGATTCGGATCAAGTGAGTCTGGATGCTGATGGACTAGCAGATCTTACCACTGATCTGCTCAAGCCATATGAAATTGATGTCGTCCAGTCTCAATTGGTAGGGTTCCCATCCAGTAAATAGCGATGAAGGATTGCCAACACATCGATTGCCCCGTTTTGCTAGGGTCGCAATCGAACACGTAACAGGAACCGCAGGAACTTCAAATACTTAGAAAGATCTCGAAGATAAACCCAAACACGCGCGGAAAGAGGAAACCTAGGATTAATCCGCTGAACGCTCCCAGAGAAAAGATGCCGATTAGCCCCGCTGGACTTTCCGGAACATCGAGGAAAATGCTGTAAGCAATCGGTACGAGGATCCCAAAGAGAACTCCGCCAAAAATTGCCGCCAAGATTCGCTTAAGTATTTGCATGCTCCAAACCATTAAATAGTAGCACCGGTATTAGCGTTGTACCGAGGCTGCGATCTCTGTCCGTATTTTGGACTCACTATCTGTTGTTGCCGGCTGATACTGCATGATCTGGTGATGATTATTCGGTGGGTCCACGCTGCTTCCCATCCCAGTTCCGCATGTTGTCAGTCGTCCCTACCATTTCTGTTGGGGAAGTGATTCCCTCGAAGACC
>CALIBL010000055.1 GCA_938045805.1 uncultured Rubripirellula sp.
GAAGCCTGCTCACTCTTCAAGTTCCGCGAGTCGCCGCTCCAACGCATCAATACGACTCGTCACCTCCTCCAAACGGGCAACGAGTCTATCAACGCTTTGCAGATTAACATCGCTTTCTGACTTGGCGGCAACGGGATCCGCGGCGTGTTTTTTGTCCAGCCTCGCCTGGACAAATTGTTTCTCATGATTCTGATACAAAGTGTGAGTGAATAGCTGACCGCGACCGGGAGGATTCATCGCCTCAACCAAGCCCTTATGACATAGCTGCTCAATCACCGGCTGTAACGCATTTAAGTCGGCAAAGGGATGCATCCGTGAAGCTCGGGTTCGTATCTCACCAACAGTCTGTGGCCCCCTGAGCAATAACTCAGTCATCACCGCCGATTCTGGGCCATCGATATCCATCCACTCATAAGCTGCATGTCGATACTTGGTAGCACGACCGCTACCTTGTACTTCGCGAGCAGCTTGAACACTCTTTAATTCATCAAGCGCCAGCATCGCCTGGTCTTCATCAAGATCCATTTTTGGATCACGATTCGACTTTTGATTGCATGCTGTTACGACTGCGTTAAGAGTCAAAGGGTAGTGATCCGGCGTCGTTTTTGCTTTCTCAACAAGGACCCCAAGAACTCGTCTTGCCGCAGCACTTAGTTGACGCGGGTGACTGGACTCATCATGACTCGACACGGATCCACCCCTCAAGAAGGTTCATGTAATTTGTTTGTTGTGTCATGTACGCGGCGATACCTTAGTGAGATTCCATTCGGAGTCTCACCCAAAATCAACCAAACGTGCTCAAAACTCAGCTTACGAAGAACGCAACGCACGCCTTCCCCTGAAAGTGTTATTATCGTGCCGCGTTTGGGACTTTGCAGCAAGACCAGAAGAGCGGGTGTGATCCGGAGGCTTCTTCAATCAGTGATCCCTGCGTATCGATCCTGCTTCCAACCAATCACGTGCTGCATCCAATCACTATTTCGTGAAGAAAATTGACCATGAGAAAAAGTGTTGTTTCGATAGCCAAAACGCACGTCAGTGAACTCGATACGCCTAACCGGTGCATCAGAATACTGTGGAGAAGCCTGATCGCGTTGCTGATGGCATTCAACGCTGAGCAATTGATCGGTGCGAATCCCGAAGATTCTTCAGCGAAGACTCGTCCCCATATCGTCATGGCGTTTGCGGATGACTGGGGAAAGTATGCCAGCATTTACGGAACAATTTCGCCGGGTGAACTCCATGACGTGATCAGCACGCCGCATTTTGATGAAGTTGCAACCGATGGGATTCTGTTCACTAACGCATTCGTGAGCGCTCCCTCATGCACACCCTGCCGAAGTTCGCTACTAACAGGGCAACACTTTTGGAGATGCGGCCGAGGATCGATTCTTCAAGGCGCCATCTGGGACGGATCGATTCCATCTTATCCACTTGAACTCGAGAAATCCGGATATCGCATTGGCCACACCTACAAGGTTTGGAGTCCCGGTTCCCCGGCTGACGCGCCTCACGGCGGATCGGCAAGAAAGTATCAAAAACACGGAGGGAAATTCAATGGATTCTCGCAGTACGCAATGCGAAAGGACAACCACGAACAGGCCAAACAAGAACTGCTAAATGAGGTTCGACAAAACGTCCGCTCTTTTCTTGACTCTGATGAGGATCAAAAACTAGATGGCAATCAACCGATTTGCTATTGGCTGGGTCCGACCAACACACATCGAAAATGGATTGCGGGAAGCGGTAAGGAACTGTGGGGTATTGACCCTGATTCACTCCGTGGAAAACTCCCACCTTACTTGCCCGACGTACCGGTGGTTCGAGAGGATTTCGCAGACTACCTTGGCGAAGTCATGGCATTTGATGCCGGCTTGGGTGTCTTGATTGAAGAACTCAAGCGAGTGGGTATCTATGACGAGACTTTATTGGTCGTCAGCGGAGACCACGGAGTTCCTGGTGTTAGCCGTGGAAAGTGCAACCTCTATGACTTCGGAACACAGGTACCATTAGCGATACGCTGGCCAAATGGCATTAAGGGAAACTCCAGAGTTGTGGACGATCTGGTCTCGCTTCCCGATCTGGCGCCTACCTTTCTCCAATCGGCTGGCGTCGAAACCCCCGAAACAATGATCGCAAAGTCTCTATTACCAATCTTTGATCACGGAGGATCGGGAAAAATTGAATCCCATCGCGACGCAATTTTTACGGGGAGAGAGCGACATGTTGCAGCTGCAAGAGCAGAATTTCGGCCGTATCCACAACGGGCAATTCGCACCTACCAACACCTTTACATCATCAATTTTGAACCGGAGAGATGGCCAATGGGCACCGGCCCTGGTTATGGATCAAAAGCGAGCATGCCCGACTATCTCAGCCTTCAAGAGAACACTTTCGCTGCCTTCGGTGACCTCGATGCTAGCCCCACCAAAGCGTGGATCGTTACTCGCCGTGAAGAATCACCGAAATACTTCGACTATGCAGTCGGTCGCCGGCCACAACGAGAACTTTATGACCTTGCCGTAGATCCACACTGCATGAACAACCTTGCAGATCAGGAAGGCTCCGCCCAGCTCCAAAACTCACTTCACGAGCGGCTTATCAAGGAAATGCGCAGTACGGGTGATCCGAGACTTGCCAATCCGGTCCCTTTTGAAATGCCACCTTTTACGGACGCTTTTCAAAAATCGAAGCGGGCACCGCAGAAAAACAAATAATGGGACATCACCGAGACTGAATCCGAAAGCGAAGGTCACTCACTTTACTCTCTGGAAAAGCTTTGACGATCGCCTGCAGGATCTCTCGCTTTCGGAAGTTTAGTTCCTGAAGAGTGACCGAATCCGTCGCGAAGATATGCAGCTTGCCAGCCTTGAGATTTCCGATCTCCACGGCGTCCTTAAGACCCTCACCTAAGATTTCTGCAACCACCTCGGACATCGCTTCATTCACGCTCACCTGAGCATAACCACGACGAGCGAGGAGCTGATTGACCCATGAACTAATCGGGCGGATGGACGTCTCACGTCCTTTTTCAGTTTCTCCGCGGGAATTTGGTTTCTTCTTGGATGGGGTCATGATCTTTCAAGAATTGTGTTGCCGACGCGATTCAGCTTAGCATCTATCTATCTTTCCTCCCACTATCATGCGTAAAACCGTGAGGAATGAGGTCAATGTGGTTGCATTTACCGGCCTTGGAAGGTTGAATTCCGAGATTGTGAGAATCGAACCGTTGCGAGATCAGTCAGTTTGCAATGAAGCCGAATCATCACCTTGGAACAATCAATCGATCACGGTACCAAACCGGTAACGATCTGCTGTTCGTGATCCCGACAATTGAGTGAATCGACCTTGAACGCTCCTCCCGATACGTCCTTACCACCTGAACCGCTTCTCGTCATTGGCTGGCGAGAATGGGTAAGTCTTCCACAGATTCGTATTAGGCGTATTAAAGCCAAGATCGATACGGGGGCTCGTTCTTCATGCTTACACGCTCCAATCATCGAGACCTTCCAAGTTGACGGCCAACTGCACGTTCGCTTCTCAGTGCAACCCATCCAGCGCAATGAAGATTTCTCGTTGACCTGTGAAGCAAGAGTCCATGATCAACGTTTAGTTCGGAGCTCTAACGGTGAAGCCTCGGAGAGGTATGTGATTCAAACCAACGTAAAATGGATCGACCAAACTTGGCCAATTGAACTGACTCTTGCTGATCGCTCTGAAATGGGCTTTCGCCTCCTACTCGGAAGAGAAGCGATTCGAGGAAAAATGCTTGTGGACACGGCGCGATCATACTTGGGAGGAAAACCAGAATTTCGGAAAAAGAAATAACAGGCGCTAGCGATATTCATCAGGCAGATTATCAAATAACTTCCGGACTGTTTTTCCCTTTATTGCATTCATATTCTCCTTTCAGTTATCACTTCAAGTATGAAACTAGCCATCTTGTCTCGCAGCTTGGATTGCTATAGTACACGTCGTCTCAAAGAGGCAGCCGTTGGACGTGGTCATGCTGTTAAGGTTCTCGATACACTTCGCTTCTCCATCGACCTCGCAAAAGGGGAGCCGGATCTTTTTTACCGCAGCAAACTCCTAAGTCACTACGATGCCATCATTCCACGTATTGGAGCATCGGTCACTTATTTTGGCACAGCGGTGGTTCGGCAATTTGAGCAGATGGATATCTTCTCCGTAGCATCCTCAGCCGGCATCGCCAACTCACGTGACAAACTGCGATGCCTCCAGATTCTAAGTCGGCATCAGATTGGGATACCGGAGACCACCTTTGTTCGTGAAAAACGTGATGTCTTGCCTGCTATTGAAAGAGTGGGTGGGGTGCCAATCATCATCAAACTTCTTGAGGGCACACAGGGAGTTGGTGTGATTCTGGCCGAAAGCGTTAAAATCGCTGAAGCCATCATCGAGACGCTGCAGAGCACAAAACAAAACGTCTTAATTCAGAAATTTGTATCCGAAAGTAAAGGACGAGATATTCGTGCTTTCGTGATCGGGGATCGCGTTGTGGCTGCCATGCGGCGTGTCGCACAGGGACAAGAGTTTCGCAGCAATGTTCACCGTGGTGGACGCACCGAGCCGATGTTGTTGGATGAAACCTATTGCGAGACAGCGGTTCGTGCTGCACAGATCATGGGACTCAGGGTAGCCGGCGTCGACATGCTCGAAGGAATTGATGGGCCTCAGGTGATGGAAGTCAATTCATCGCCGGGTTTGGAAGGAATTGAAACCTGCACTCAGCTCGATATAGCAGGCGCGATTGTCGATTATGTCGCTGCGCAAGTTGATTTCCCTGAAGTCGATTTGCGACAGAGACTAACCGTGAGTCGTGGTTATGGAGTTTCGGAGCTCTTGATTCCCGAGGGTTCGGAGTTTGTTGGAAAAACCATTGATGAATCAGGGCTGCCAGAACTGGACATCAATGTTTTAACGCTCTACCGAGGCTCCACAGTGATCCCAAACCCAAGACTAAAACGCTCCTTGGAACCTCAGGACCGACTGCTGTGCTTTGGAAAATTGGAGGCAATGCGAGGTCTCATCCCAGAAAAAACACGACGCCGACGACGTCCTAAATTGCAACAACTCTCCAGCCAAATATCGGTGTCAGATGTCAATAATCCCTGACCATCATTGGAGAGCACCCGCGAAGTCCATTGATACATGGCGTGGCAAAGAGATCCCTCGGAACGAGCGTAGCAACGTCTTCCTGCCTGTTAGCGAGAGCTATAGCGGAATCTCCCTTAAAATTCCAATTCAGATTCATCGAGGTCAAGAAGACGGACCGGTGGTCTTCGTTACCGCTGCGCTACATGGTGATGAACTTAATGGCACCGGTGCTATTCGCGAATTGATTTGCGACGAGAACTTAAAACTACGACGTGGCGCACTGATCCTCGTACCCATTCTGAACCTTCTCGCATTTGATAGACACAGTCGTTATCTACCGGACCGGCGTGATTTAAATCGTTTCTTTCCAGGCTCCAACAAAGGTAGCCTTACCGCTCGAATCGCACATAAGATCTTTAGCGAAATCGTTTCGAGGGCGTCTCTTGGTATCGACCTCCATACCGCCTCGGTGCGTCGTACAAATTATCCGAACGTTCGTGCCGATCTTTCAAACCCTCTGGCTAAACAGTTGGCGATTGAATTTGGAAGCGAAGTCATTTTGTCAAACCCTGGTCCAGATGGTTCGCTTCGCACCGAGGCAACAAAACTGGGAGTACCAACCATCGTGATGGAAGGCGGGGAAGTCTGGAAAGTTGAACCGGTAATCGTTGCGACTGCGGTACGCGGAATTAAAAATATTCTCTGCAGCCTACAAATGATTGACGGAGTCGTGGATCGCCCTGACACGCAGGTTGTTATCAAAACGACCAAGTGGATACGAGCCGATCGTGGAGGATTTTTACAGTTCCATGTCAGGCCAGGCCAAATCATTGAACAACACCAGCCTCTAGCCACCAACACAAGCCTCTTGGGGCAGGAAAAAAATATACTGGTGTCTCCTTTTACCGGTGTCGTACTCGGAATGACTACCCTCCCAGCGGTCAGCCCCGGCGAACCGATTTGCCATATCGGACAACTTGATCACGACAGTCACGGATTAGAACTACTCGAGAATCGCGCCGAGGCGAAAAGCTTGGAACGAAGGACGGTGAAAGATCTCGCATCGAACGTTCTGGTCAAATCGATGGATACCGGTCCGCCAACGTCGAACGATTCGAAATCAAACCTAAAAGAATAAGCGGTCGTCACGAAATCGATGCGTTGGTTTTACTCCAGTTCACAAAGCATCGAAGTGTAGCCGGACTCACATGGTGTTCGATTCCCTCAGCATCAATCGCTGCAGTCTGCGGATCAACGCCAATCGCCAGTAAAAATTGATACACAATCTCGTGCCGTTCTCGACATCGCACCGCCAGGCGAGCACCTTTCGCTGTTAGACCCACAGGCTTGTAGGGCTCCGTTTTAACTAAGCCTTCATTCTGCAAACGACCGACAGTTCGATTCACCGTGACATGACTCACGCCAAAATGTTTAGCCAAATCGACAACTCGGCACGAGCCATGCGAGGCAGCGATCTCCGCTATTGCCTCAACGTAATCTTCTGCTAACTCCGTCGAATGATCGTTTCGCGTTCTGAGATGTGGAAGCGACTGCTTGGCATGATCAGACAAAGAACCACTCCATGCTTCGGATGGATGACAACGGTATACGCCACATCGATTATGCGGGTCCGCAATGAATAATGAATTGACAGAATTGTAGCCACAGCTACAATCTACACAAGACATTTGTAGCACGTGCTACAAATTGCCTGATCGCAGCGAAGCCTAATTCCTGTTTGCTCTCAACGCCAAGCCGCAGCACCGTGCCGAACACCATCCAAACCAATAAAAGTCCTCAAACTTTGTGGATCTCCGTCGCCGTTTTCCTCCTGATAACCATCGCGGGCTGCTCAGATAACCAGCCAAGCCTCCAAGGCGACCGGGACATTAAAGCGGACACCATCAACGTCTTAGCGACAACAGGAATGGTTGCCGACTTGATTCGGAAAGTGGGCGGCTCGCAGGTCGACGTTACCCAACTGATGGGTTCCGGTGTTGACCCTCATCTCTACAAACCAAACCGTGACGACATCCAGAGCATCCTAGACAGTGACATTGTTTTCTACAGCGGCTACCACCTTGAGGGAAAAATGACATCGACCCTCAATCAATTGGCATCTCAGAAGCGAGTCATTGCGATTGCCGAACACATAAATGAGGACCAGCTGATTCAAGATCAACAAGGTCAGGTGGATCCTCATCTTTGGATGGATATTGAATTATGGTCGAAGCTTTTGCCGCCGATTGCTGAAGAATTAATAAAAATCTCTCCCGATCACGCCACCGAATTCCGCGACAATGCTTTGGAAGCTGTTGACGAACTTCAACAACTTCACAAGTTTGGGATTGACGCGATCTCAACCATTCCAGAATCAAAACGGGTTTTAATCACCTCTCATGACGCTTTTCAATACTTCGGGCGTGCCTATCAAATTGAAGTCGCAGGTATTCAAGGACTCTCCACGGAATCGGAGGCAGGACTGCAGCGAATCAATGAGTTGGTGGACATGATTGCCTCACGACAAATCTCTGCGATCTTTGTTGAAAGTAGTGTACCTGCCAAGAACATCGACTCATTGATTGAAGGTGCGAGTGCTCGATCGCACCAAGTGAAAATTGGCGGTGAACTCTATTCAGATGCAATGGGTGACGTCTCGAGTGAACAGGGAACTTACATCGGAATGATGGCCCACAATCTGAAAACGGTGGTTCAATCTCTCGGTGGAACAGTAGAACCGTTCTTACCAGATGATCCTTCAACAAAATAATATTCCCTTTGAACTCATCGGAAGCCACTGATCGATGCAATCCTTGGACAACGAAACCCCAGCGATCTCAGACGCGCCACTTTGCGTTCAAGACCTTACGGTTGCTTACCATCGAAAGCCCGTACTGTGGGATGTAGGATTCGAAATACCGCGAGGATCATTGGTTGGAATCATTGGCCCCAATGGTGCCGGGAAAAGCACTCTCCTTAAAGCCATCATGGGCATTGTGCCTTTGGCATCTGGAAGGGTGCAGATCTTTGGTAAGCCGTATCGCAAATCCAGAGAATCCGTCGGTTACGTTCCGCAAAAAGAAAGTGTGGATTGGGATTTCCCCGTCACGGTATTGGATGTGGTGACGATGGGTTTGTACAAGAAAATTGGTTGGTGCCGCCCAGTGGGGGTCAAGCATCGCACACTAGCTCTTCAGGCTTTGGAATCTGTTGGCATTGCAGATCTCGCGAATCGCCAAATCAGCGAATTATCAGGCGGGCAGCAACAGCGAACCTTTCTAGCGAGAGCATTGGTTCAGGACGCTAATCTCTACCTGATGGACGAACCGTTTGCTGCCGTCGATGCGGCCACGGAAAACGCAATCATCAGCATGCTCCGAACCATGAAGGCAAACGGTCGCACAACGCTCGTCATTCATCATGATCTCCAAACGGTACCTGCGTACTTTGACCACGTGATCCTGCTAAACATGCGAGTGGTGGCTGACGGGCCGGTCGAAAAGGTTTTTAACGAAGACAATCTCAACAAAACCTACGGAGGGCGCCTAACACTACTTGATGAGGTCTCCGAAGCGATGAGGCGACGGGAGCGATCTCTATGATCGCACAAGGTGCAAATGATGCTTTGATACTCACCTCAATCCACCACATCACTCAGTTGGTGGGGCGGATTGGCCTTTCCTCATGGGAGCAAGCCTACCGACTCCTCTCTTTTCAGGATCACAATACCCGCGTGGTTCTCCTTGGAACTGCAATGCTTGGCTGTGCTGCGGGTGTCGTGGGCGTTTTCACTCTGTTGCGAAAGCGAGCCCTCATGGGGGACGCGATTAGTCACGCCACTCTCCCCGGCATCGCGATCAGCTTCCTCATCGCAACGCATCTTGGCTGGAATGAGAAATCACTTCCCATGTTACTCGCGGGAGCAACCCTCACTGGATTGCTTGGAGTCTTAGCAATTCTGGCAGTGCGAAACTGGACAAGGATCAAAGAAGATACCGCTTTGGGGATTGTCTTGAGCGTATTTTTTGGTGCTGGCATTGCCTTACTTGGAATCATCCAACAGATGCCACGCGGGCATGCTGCCGGTCTAGAGTCCTTCATCTTTGGCAAGACAGCCTCGATGATTTCAAATGATGCCATCCTGATTAGCGTTGCTTCTTTTTTGTGCCTCAGCTTTTGCCTTCTATTTTTCAAGGAACTTAGGCTGCTCTGCTTCGACGAAACGTTCGCAGGTTCACGAGGTTACCCGACCACGACGCTTGATTTGATGCTGATGGGTTCTGTGGTGGTAATTTCCATTGTGGGACTTCAAGCAGTGGGACTAATCATGGTAGTCGCGTTATTGGTCATCCCTGCTGCCTCCGCTCGATTCTGGACGGATAACCTTGGAAAAATGTCGGCGATCTCCGCGTGCATCGGAACCGTCAGTGGCGTTTGCGGTTCATCACTCAGCGCTATTTATCCACGTCTGCCCTCTGGGGCAATGATTGTTCTATTCTGTGCGGGATGCTTCTCCCTGAGCTTGACTGCCGGTTCACGTCGGGGACTGGTCATTCGCTCCATCCGAAGAATCAGAATGAAACGATCCATAGCAAAGCAGCACTTTCTGAGAACCATGTTTGAACTAACAGAACATCGGGAAGCATCGTTTCAGAACAATGAGATCTCGATGGAAAAACTTGCCTTGGCTCGACCCTGGAACTCAAGAGAACTCAGCAATACCATTCGTCGGGCAACGCATGCTGAGTGGGTAACACGCATTGGCTCCCAAATACGCCTGACCAAAAAAGGCAGAATCGAGGCCGAACGGTTAACAAAGGAGCATCGTCTTTGGGAATTATTTCTCATTCATCACGCCGATTTCGCGCCAAGTAGAGTCGATCGCGAAGCTGACCACATTGAACATGTCCTCGAGCCGGAAATCGTTGCGGAACTTGAGTCGCTGCTATCTGAAAATCAAAAAACCATTCCAGAAAGTCCCCACCTCTTATCGCATTCTGTCACCGCGGAGTTAAAAGAAGCTCAGTTGTTTGGTGAGCCCACCCATTCTTCAGAGAACGAGGGTTGAACAATATGAACTCGTTCAATTGGCAACTAGATGGATGGATCATTTTAACCGCCGCGGTTTGCGCGGTCGCGTGCTCATTGGTTGGCAATTTTCTCGTCCTCCGTCGCATGAGCATGTTGGGGGACGCCATCACTCACGCGGTGTTGCCCGGTCTCGCAGTTGCATTTGTTGTGACGGAAAGTCGATCCAGCTTTCCAATGTTTGTTGGCGCAGCGGTTGTGGGGCTATGCACCGCTTTCTTCACGGAATGGATCAGAACCAGTGGACGCGTGGACGAAGGTGCTTCGCTTGGTGTGGTCTTCACCACATTGTTTGCATTGGGGCTTGTTCTGATTGTCCATTGGATTGACCGAGTTGACTTGGATGCAAACTGTGTGCTGTATGGTTCAATCGAATTGACTCCACTTGAGACCGTCCAAATCCTGAGTTTTCATGTTCCCAGAGCTTTTCTAATACTGAGTATCGTGCTTGGACTGAATACGCTTGCGATTGTTTGTTTTTATAAGGAGCTAAAACTCGCTTCATTTGATTCTGGTCTAGCGTCGAGTGTTGGATTTTCCCCCGCCATCATTCACTACGCTCTAATGACTCTGGTCGCGATCACCGCGGTCGCAAGCTTTGAAAGCGTGGGAAGCGTTTTGGTCGTAGCCATGATGGTCGTCCCCCCCGCGACGGCATTTTTGTTGACACGCCGACTATCTCAAATGCTAATCGTTAGCGCTCTGATTGCCTCGCTCTCAGGTATTTTTGGACATCTTTCGGCCATCGCCATTCCAAGTTGGTTTGGTTTCCGAAGCACTTCAACTGCTGGCATGATGGCCGTTACAGCGGGACTCTTATTCATGTTGGCAGCCATGTTCGCGCCTCGAGGCGGTATTGTCATCAGAATGTGGCACCAAATCTTGCTTGGCTTACACATTCTGGCCGATGACATCGTCGCGTTACTCTACCGAGTCGAAGAAAAGCAGGCGAGAACGGAGTCAGAAGCACACTGGATCCGCGAAGTTCTGCTGTGCAATCGCCTGGCATTCATGGCGGTCAAGAGGTGGCTGTTGCTCCGTGGAGAATTGAGTATTGAAGGCAATAAACTCTCACTAACAGAACAAGGTCACCTTCGCGCGCAGAACCTTGTGCGGTCTCACCGTCTTTGGGAGCAGTACCTCTTGGACGAGGTTGGCCTCGATCCAAGTCGAATTCATCCCCAAGCTGAGAAGATGGAGCACTACACCGATAAAAGTCTTAGACAAAAACTACACCAGGCGATCGACAACCAAGAGGTTGATCCCCATGGTAGTCCGATACCTGTGGAGCGTTCCAAAATTCATAAAGACTAGCTGCTTCTTGACCGCTTCTGAAATCCAAACACGTTATCGTAAGCAGACGGTTGAGTGTTCATCAGCTACGCAATTCCTTGACACATCCATCACGAGACACATGCCAACATTAGCCTCACGATTCTTAGGTTTGTCGTTTGTATTTGCTATGGTTCCGGTAGCTCAATCTGGTCAACCGGAGCAACCCAATGTTTTGTTGATCATGGCAGATGACCTTGGCTACTCCGACCTTGGATGCTATGGCGGCGAGATCGACACACCCAACCTCGACAAACTTGCTGGAAACGGCATCCGCTTCTCACAGTTTTACAACACGGGGCGATGTTGGCCGACTCGAGCATCATTGCTAACCGGATATTACCCCCACGGAATCCGGCGGGACAAAATTGATGGAACTCAAAGTGGAAATCGTGGCAAGCGGCCTCGGTGGGCACCGTTGATCGTTGAGACTTTGCGTCAGAGAGGTTATCGAAGTTACCACACGGGAAAGTGGCATATTGATGGGATGCCAATCGCCTCAGGTTTTGATCGCTCGTACTACCTCAAGGATCAACATCGTTTCTTCAACCCAACATTACATTGGAAGGATGACCAACCGTTACCCGCTGTTCCGAAAGGCACAGAGTTTTACGCCACGAACGCTTTGGGCGACCATGTCGTGCAATGCATGGAGGATCATTTTCTCCAACAAACCAATGCACCTTTCTTTCATTATCTTGCGTTCGCTGCACCACATTTCCCGCTGCAGGCACTTCCTGAAGACATTGAAAAGTACCGCACGCGATACCAAGTCGGCTGGCAAAAGATACGTGAAGAGCGATGGAATCGAATCGAGGCACAAGGACTCGTTCATGGGCGACTTTCTGATCCGATGGTTGATATCGGTCCTCCCTACGATTTTCCGGAAGCCCTAGAAATATTAGGTCCTGACGAAATCAATCGTCCGGTTCTATGGGAGTCCCTGACACCATCGCAACAAGAATTCCAAGCAAACAAAATGGCGATACACGCCGCGATGATCGACCGCATGGATCAGCAAATTGGCCGAATTATTCAATGCCTGAAAGATCATCAACAATTTGATAATACGATCATCTTTTTTCTTTCCGATAACGGCGCTAGCGCAGAGATCATGGTGCGAGGAGATGGACATGACCGTGACGCGCCCATGGGATCTGCAGATAGCCACCTTTGCCTCGGTCCGGGATGGTCAACCGCCTCGAATACACCCTTTCGTTATCACAAAACATGGACTCACGAGGGTGGCACTGCTACGCCATTGATTGTTCACTGGCCGAAGGGAATACAAGCGCGGGGCGAGGTCAGGGAGCAAGTTGGTCATGTCATTGATCTTTGGCCGACAATTCTTGAATTGACTACTGTGGAAAAAAATACAGATCTCGATGAATCGAATCATCCTCGCCCCGGTCGAAGCCTCACGCCGTTCTTCGATCGCGCCGACACTCAGCCACGAACCCTTTGGTGGTTGCACGAGAAAAACCGTTCCCTTCGCTCCGGCGAATGGAAGATCGCAGCCACAGCTGCTTCACCTGACTGGGAACTCTACAATTTGAACGATGATCGAACTGAAACAAACGACCTCATAAATGAACACCCAAAAATTGCAGAGAACCTTATCAAACAATGGGAAACGATTTTAAAACAACAATCCGATTGGGCAGTTGAGTCAAATTAACGTGCCCCTTTTATGCTCCATTGGGATGCTGGTTAACAACCATGGCAAAGCAATTGACTAAACCTTTGGCTCCCAACCCGGTTCATACTCTCGCGTCCAAAGTTTTTCCGCTTTAGGATTATCGATCACGTGGCCATTCAACGGGTCAAGGTTCAAGACGCTGTTGGTTCGATAAGCGATGTTTCCAAGATGACAGAGCAGGGTGCTTTGATGAGCAATCTCGATGTCTGCATTCGGCAGCTCGCCTGTTCGGACGGAATTAAGGAAATCTGCAAAGTGAGCAGTATCACCGGCATCACCGGTTCCACTGCCGATCTCCTTTCCTTTCATGTCGTAGATCGTGTAACCCGCTCCACGAATAACGAGCGAACCCTCCGTACCATGGAAGCTCATACCAAATCCGGTATCGTGCGGCCCCAGAGGTGACCAACTTAACCCTTCCCATGTGATCGTTTTCTGCTCGGGAAAATCCATGGTAACCATCATGGTGTCAGGCGTTTCTTGGTCATGCTCATGTCGGTACTTACCACCGCCCGCAGTCACACGAATTGGATAATGGACCTGAAGACCCCAACGTGCTACGTCGATAGCGTGGACACCGTTATTTCCTAATTCGCCATTACCCCAGTGCCAATGCCAGTGCCAGTTGTAATGGACGATATTGTCTTTGTACTCGCGACGTGGAGCGGGGCCTTGCCACAAATCCCAATCTAACCAATCTGGGATTGAAGCGATCTTTCCAAAACCAATCGAAGGCCTTCGGTTGTTGTACCAAGTGCGAGAATACAAAGCCTTTCCGATTGCCCCGGAATGAATCTTCCCGATGGCTTCCTGTATTCCAGACCATGATCGTCTCTGCGTACCCATTTGAACGATTCGCTGATGTTTGCGAGCCGCAGCAACAGCCATCTCACCTTCTGCTGGTGTATGACTGCAAGGCTTCTCAACGTAAATATGCTTGCCAGCGGCACACCCTAATATCGCTGCGGGCGCATGCCAGTGATTGGGTGCCGCGACCACCAGCACATCGATTCCTTTGTTATCGAGAATTCTCCTGAAATCTCCCACGACCTCGGGTACTCGTCCCTGTTTGTCACCAACAAGCTGCCCGACTCGAAGGGCGGCACGCGAATCGACATCGCAGATCATTCCAATCTCGGTGTTATCGGCTGCCATCATTCCATTGGCAATGGCTGCCCCTCGACCATTAACACCCATGATCCCAAGCACCACTTTCTCGCCTGGTGACTTGGAAGTATTGGCAGGTTGCTCCTGAGCGACCGCGGACTGTTTTAAACTCGCTGCAACCGCAGTGGCGACCCCTGTCTTTAAAAACAATCGACGATCACGCGCGATGTATTGGTTCATTTACTGACCTTCTTAGTTGGGTATTGAATCGGTTTATTTGTAAGCTGACTTGGTCTGTATGCTTATGGATCAAATCACTCAAGAACTGACCCGAGTGATCATCGCCTCATGATGAGGACGTGTGCTTGGCTTAACAGCGTACGCGGAACTCTGAGCGAATGCCTCCGAAATGAGGCTGAGTTGATCATGCTTCGCTGAACCGGCATGTGCATACAAGAGATACCTCCATGTCACTTCCCGTTCCCGACTTAACAGGACTGGCTGCTGGCGACAAACGGAAGCCCCCATCCAGCCATCATCCCGCACATGCCATTGGCTTGGATAGGTAAGATTATCGGGGTGGTCAAAATATGTCACACCTTCAATTATCTCGTGGTCGACTTCTCCACTGTAGTCAACCCAAGCAAGTGACTGACCAAATAATGCGTCTTCACCGCTTAAACCATTGGATCCTGTAAGTGCTCCGGATCCGAATACTGCTGAAATCGCCTTTGCAACTCGGACGGCGAGTAATCCAAAGTTGGTTACACCCAACTCTAATTGCTCCGCCACACTTCTTAGAGATGTCTGTACTTCAAGAAAACATTCACCCTTCTCGGCGGGACGCACTGCTGCAATCAGTTCTTGCTCAATCAACGGTTCAGGATCATGGCCGTCATACCATGCAAGATCGACCGCCATCCGAGCTTCTTCGTCTCCATCTTCATATGCCTTCCACGCTCGCTGCCGGATGAATGCGGTCGATTGATCTGACCAGAAGTCAATCCCCAGCACTCGATGGTGAGCGAACCAAATTGACCGGTGGTGGTCGTGGTTGGGAGCACCAGGATGCCCCATCCTGGTTAATGACAAACCAGAGGGACCGTTGAACGGAAAGAAATATGGCCGCGGACTCCGGTCAGAGGCGTGCCAACGAAGTCGCTCAACACCATCAATCGAAAAAGCCAACTGCTGATCTGCCAGAGGAATGACCTGACAACGAGGTTGACGTGAATACACAGGATAGTTCTCCGGAGCCGAAATGGACCAAAACATGTAATTTTGCAAAAAGGTTCACTGCGACAAGGTACCGAAACCATCTGAAGAAAGCGAATTCTTTGAACTGTGACCTAACGTGTCCAACCGGTCTGGCATGTTAGGCGATCTCTTACACGTCCCGCACAGATTGAGGATTCATATGAATGATTCAACCGCTCAACAAGCCACTCTGCCGACTACTCCGCTAGCGATTTTCGACCCAACCAATCTTAGAAAAATGGAATCCACGGACGAAATTCTATCGTCGCTGAACACCCGCCGCGGTTGCACTACAAATCACATCGCTCGCCAAAATCGGTGTCGGTCAAGTGGAATTTCGAATCAAGCGTGGTACATCGAAGGACCGCACCGAGTTGAAAGGACAAAAGATCGAAAGCTGGTAAAACATCGTCAGTTCTTGCAAATTGCAACTGGCCAGTGGACTTCACCTGAGTACGCAACACGCTTTTCGCGTCGCCGAACGGCAACCTTGTATGCACGTGAATATGGATTTTCACCCGACCAAGAGATTCGCGTAACTTCAATGCTATCTGAAAGTGCATAATTCGCAGGTCACACTGTTTGATAAAATGGAGCGGGGGAGGTTAAGTCGATCTGATCCAATTACAATTGGAACATTGCCCCTCTGAGCCCTCCATTCATTCACCGAAATGCACCAACAACCATTCAATCTTCCCGCCGGCATCCGCATATTGTTCATCTTGCTGGTTTGGATCTCCATCCAAACCGCTTTGGTGAACACCGCTGTTTCAACGGAAAAACAGGATGCGTCAGAATCAGACACTGTGACTGCATTGACCGATACCTTAGCGGGGCATAGCTATCACGGTGAAGCGTTTAATGAAGGTCCCCGTCAGGCAGCAATTTTGCTCCCAAATCTGGGATCGATTAGCTTTCCCAGCTCCGCTACACAAACGGAGACTCAGCAATTTATTGAGCAGGGAATTCTTCAGCTGCATGGATTTTGGTATCTCGAAGCAGAGCGTTCTTTTCGGCAAGCATCGATGCTTGAGCCCAACCTAGCGATTCCTTATTGGGGAATGGCGATGGCGAATCAGAACAATGCGGACCGAGCAAGAGGCTTCATTGATCAAGCGCTTCAGCGAGTCGCGGAAGGAGCTGACGATCGAGAGGAGCTGTACGTTAAAGCGCTCGATCAGCTGATCCCCAAAAAGCAAAATGAATCCGATTCCGACAAGAAAAAGGATGTGGATGAAAAGGAGGAGAAAAAACAGCGTGCCGAGCGATATATCGCGGCAATGGAAAAAATCTTAGATCACTCACCACATGACATCGAAGCCAAAGCCTTCATCGCAGTGCAAATGTGGATGGCTAATGGATACGGTGTAAAGATTACGAGTCGTTACGCAGTGGATGCATTATTGACCGAAGTATTTAACGCGAACCCTGCTCACCCGGCTCACCATTATCGAATTCACCTCTGGGATCGAAATCGGCCTGAGAACGCTTTGGAAGCGGCTGCTCAGTGTGGCCCCGCTAGCCCGGGCATCGCGCACATGTGGCACATGCCCGGCCACATCTATTCAAAACTAAAGCGATACCAAGATGCTGCCTGGCAACAGGAAGCGTCCGCGCGAGTTGACCATGCTCATATGATCAATACGCGTCTCATGCCGGATGAGATTCACAACTTCGCGCACAATAATGAATGGCTTGTCCGCAACCTTGTTTTTGTCGGACGTGTGAACGAAGCAATCACGCTCGCGAAAAATCTAATCTCGCTACCCAAACACCCTAAGTACAACACTCTTGAAAAACGTGGCAGTCATAAATTCGGTCGCCAACGTCTTATTCAGGTTTTGACTGAATATGAACTATGGGATCAATTGCTTCAGGAATCAGATGGACCATTTCTAACTGTCACCGGTAACGAAGA
Organism: uncultured Rubripirellula sp.; assembly: GCA_938045805.1. Classification (GTDB taxonomy): domain Bacteria; phylum Planctomycetota; class Planctomycetia; order Pirellulales; family Pirellulaceae; genus Rubripirellula. The sequence goes on from CALIBL010000055.1 coordinate 17,520, forward strand.
AGTGGATCAAGAGCGATCAGCATGGATCGCAGTTGCTCACCATCTCCTAGGTCACGAAGAACAAGGCGCAGCAATCTACGAGTCATTCAAGAAAGAGCTCGATGAGATTGAAAAACAGATTGAGTCAGCGGAGAAACAAGAGCAGGAAGAGACTAAATCCCCCGCAGAGAATACCGAAGAATCGGAGCAAAACGATGCGGAATCCAATCAGCCCACAAAAGAAGAACTAGAAAAGAAAAAGCGATCCCTTGAACCCTTGGTCGCTCGAATTCAGTGCGCAAAATCTGTGTTTGAAGGCAATTTGGAGTCGTTCAAGGAGTCAGAAAAGCAGGCGAAACTCGAAACGATTTTGAAATCACGTTGGCTTGCACGCCTTGGTGATCATCAACAGGCATTGGAAATTGCTAAAAAGCAATTCAACAATGACAAGTCTCAAATCAGACCTTTGGCCACGATCACTCAATTACTTTGGGATACCGGCGAGAAAGAAGAGGCCATCGAAAAATTCCGTCTTCTGCGCCAGGTTGCCGCGTACGCTGACCTGAACACACCGATGCTAGCCACTCTCAAGCCCGTTGCTGCATCAATAGAATGCCCAGAAGATTGGCGTGCCAAACCAGAACCGGCAAAGGATTTGGGGCCACGACCGCCTCTGCACGAGCTCGGGCCTTTTCGCTGGGAACCGTATCAAGCTCCCGCTTGGAATGCGATCACGCCAGATGGTCTGAGTTTTGGCAACGAAGATCACCAAGGCAAGCCAACCATCATCATCTATTACCTTGGTTTTGGCTGCCTTCATTGCGTCGAACAACTGCATACATTTTCACCCTTACTCGATGAATTCAAAGCATCCGGTATCGATATCATTGCGGTGAGCACGGAGACGGTAGAGGAACTGAAACACGGAATAAAGAACTTCGACCAGCCCGTTAGCATCCCGTTGCTCGCGAACGCAAAACAAGATGCGTTTAAAAGCTATCGATGCTGGGATGATTTCGAAAACCAACCACTGCACGGAACCTTCTTAATCGATGCTCAGGGCCGCGTTCGCTGGCAAGACATTAGCTATGAGCCGTTCAATGACCCAGAATTTTTACTAAATGAGTCAAAACGGTTACTGAACCTTCCGTCAAGCGACGAGAAGAACTAGCCTCTCTTGATATTGACAGTGGACTGATGCGTTTAAGATCAAAGGATCAGCTACGAAAACCAGATTCAACGGTAGCATTCTTGATAACAATCGAGATGCCATCGCGAATCTGAATGGCCTCGTCTTCTCCTTGATTGTCAATTCCTGCCTGATTCGTGATTGAAACGTTCTCGCCGATTCGACAATTCTTGTCGAGAATCGTCCCGCATATGGTGGTTCCACTACCGATCCCTACGGGAACACGTCCTGAGGGCAATTGGTCGGAGGTTTCGATATAGTCCGCCCCCATCACCACACTATCTTTAATCGTCACGTTGTCTCCGATCACCGTTCGAAGACCAATCACGCTGTTCTCAATCGTCACGTTGTCTCCAATACGACAACCATCCGCGATTAAGCTGTTGCTAATTTTTGCATCACCCATAATGGTTGGCGGAAGGAATCGAGGTCGACTGAAAATTGGAGAATCAGGGTTTCGCAATTCAAACGGAGGTGCTTTACCGGCAAGCGAAAGATTGGCCTCATAGAAAGCGCGAATGGTTCCAATATCCTCCCAGTATCCGTCAAAAAGATGGACTTGAACTTTGTGGGACTTAATCGCCTCAGGAAAAACCTCCTTGCCGAAATCTTCGTGCGCCGTTGATCGCAGCAGATCTACCATGACGTCTTTGTTGAAGATGTACAGCCCCATACTTGCTAGGCAGTCCCGTCCTTGGCTCGGGATCCCACGAGCATCAATCCAGCTTGGATCCATGCGAACCGTTGCAAGTTCTTCTTCAGACTGAGGTTTCTCAACGAATCCCCGAACCTGACCCTCGTTATCAACCTGCATGATACCGAGCGAACTGGCATCCTTTCTCGACACTGGAATTCCAGCTATCGTCGCATGTGCTCCCGACTCAATATGGGTCCGCATCATTTCACGGAAATCCATCCGGTAAAGTTGATCGCCTGACAAAATCAGAACATGCTCGATCCAATCTTCTTCCAAGTGGATGAGGTTTTTTCTGACAGCATCTGCGGTTCCCTGATACCAGTCGGTACCTGCATTAACGGTCTCCTGTGCCGCGAGAACTTCGACAAAACCACCGCTAAAATGATCAAACGAATACGTTTGTCGCAAATGTCGATGAAGACTTTCCGAAAGAAACTGAGTCAGCACGTAGGCTCGATTTAGGCCGCTATTGATGCAGTTGCTGATCGGGATATCGATTAATCGATACTTTGCTGCAAGCGGAACTGCTGGCTTTGCCCTAATCTTTGTCAACGGAAAGAGTCTTGTGCCACGCCCGCCACCAAGAATCAAAGCAATCGTTTTGGAAAGATCCATAGCAGAACCTATTAGGGTGTCAAAAACTTTTGATGCACTCAGGTTTTAACCAGCAAGCAGTCGTTTCGATAGATTGTTCGCATTAGTGTTTACCAATACTTCTCGAAACGCACCGATCCCGGCCCTTGCAGGTCGCTACCGTCCTCAAATCCCGCATCACGAAGAACCGAAAGCATCCCCGGAGACGATAACGGCTGACCTCCCGGCGGAACATATCCAATCATCGCTGGGTTACCGCAGAGAAATACATGCGTATTCGCTGGCACAAATTCGACACCGGCCGCCGAGGCCAATTGGCCACTCTGAAAGAGATCCTGCAAATACTGCTTTCCTACGTAGTCGGGATGAGCCGGATCCAAGTTAATTGGATCACGAGTGGTGTAGGGCAGGTAGCGGTACTGAGAAAACCGACGCATCAACTCGTCGTGCTCGCGCGTGTACCCCAAATCTTCCTTGTGCCGCACGCTCGTCACATTGACCACTCGACCATGATGCCCCCGATCCAAAAGGGCAGCCACCATTGCATTGTGAGGCGCTTCGCCCGTGCCGGTGCCGAGCATTAAGACCGTTTCATGCGGTTTGACATCACCCAAAACGTATTGTCCGGTGATTTTCTTTTGAACCTCGATGCGATCCCCTTGTCCAAGGCAGAACAGTCGTGGCGTAAGAACTGGTGGCTTATTGTCCGGAGAGCTCGCCTGCCGAACCAGCGTAATATAGAACTCGAGGTAGTCGATCGAATTGACTGGCGTTAGCTTTTGCTCTGCATCAAGTAACGGACAAGAGATTGAATACGCTCGCCGAGTAAGCTTTCGCAACTTCTTCTCTGGCAGCTCCTCGGCTTGAGTATCTTTGAGCCGAGTTTCCCAATTCCCTAGTCCCAACGCCACATATTGCCCTGGCTCGAAAGCATGGAACGGAGCGTCCGGTCGGACCCGGAATTTGGCCAAATCAGGATTGATATCAATCCGCTCAATGATCGTTGCGTTGTAGAACCTATCTCGTAGTTCCGTGGTCTCGCTTCCGCTCAACTTGGACATCTCGGTTGCTTTACTCAACGTATCCATCTCCCGCCACAATACCAAACCTTGCAGGAACACATTTAAATCGAGACCGTCTTGATGGCATTTGACGGTCATGTGGGTGAAATGAGCCGCAAAAACAAGCTTGTTTCTCGTTTTTTATGTTCCTCACTGGTGCTTATAGTTCAATATAATACTCCACCGGAACAGCCTTCGCGTCCGTGAAATGGAATTCTGAATCACTGATAGCCCAAATCTCTCGTGGTTCTGAGAACGCGGACGCCGTGATGGGACTTCCGGAAAACCGCAGGCTTGGTTCGATATTATTTGAGCGCGAACGGGCTGCGGAAAATCACTTCCCGATAGAATTTTGTTATCGGCCGATTGACTTCACCAATCATTCGATACAAGCCCTTTTCTGTTTACCCAAAATCGTTTGAAGATCTGCTGGCATGCCTACTCTACGACCTGTCGCTCGCTTTTTCGTCTCTCCAGCCATTCTCTTCTCGTTACTTTCGATTGCGATCTTTCCCAACTGGTCTCCGGCAGAAACTTGGACCAGCCTGCGTGGAACCTTTTCTGTAGAAGCCGAAATGCTGGGGCTTTGGGGTGACTCAGTGATTCTCCAAATGGATGATGGTCGCAGAGTTGCAGTGAACCAACTGGACTTGAAGGCTGAAAGCCGAATCCAAGCGACGAAAATCGCTGAGCGACTTGCTGAAGAGCGCATGGCTCGCATCGACGAACTGAAAACCCAATCCACTGAGCTTGCTGCACCCGCGCCCAACCCGCTCCCGGAACCTCCTCCCGCACCTGCCTACAACGCACCGAAAGCTGACACGAATGCGGCGGAGTTCCTTGACCAGGTCGATGCGGCCCTGATGTCTGGGCATCTCATCGTTCTCTATGATGCTCTACCACCCAGTTACCGGCAAAATGTCGATGAACTGGTCAAACTCTCTGCGAGTAGCCTGGATGCGAATACCTTTGGAATGGTAACAGGTGTGTTGCATCAGATCGGCGATGTGATCGTTACTCGCCAGCGATGGCTACTGTCGAGCCCTCGCATTGCATCGCTTGGCCCCGCCGAACAGGAGTTTTTCTCTGGTCCGTTCCTGAACTTTGCCGGACTTCTTCGAAAAGCTTTTGATCCTGCTGCAATGCAACTACAAACGCTACAGGACGGTGATTTTCGGCAATGGCTAGAAGCACGAGATCAAGCAATTGCTCCCTACTTAGCTCAACTAATCGATGAGCTCGGCGCCGCTTCTCTTCAGCAATTTTCCGTCGAGTCAGAAGAGAATGGAGTCGCGATTGTCAATGCGACCACGGGTGGAGTGAGCATGCAATCAGCCTACGTTCAGGTGGAAGGTTTCTGGGTCCCACAGTCACTTGCCGATACCTGGGCCGATGATTTTGAGCAGATGAAACAATCCTCCACTCAAGTTGATACTGCTAGCATCGCTACTGCGACGCTCTTTTTGCAGCCGGCACAGTTGGTACTTAGCCAACTCGCAAATGCGGAAGATGCGAATGCATTCCACCAACAGCTCGAAGCGGTCTTCGCACCAGCCGAAGCCATGCTATCGACTTTTGCGGGATCGATTGGAGCGAGCTTAGCTGGGAACCAAGCTGGGCCAGCAGGCAACCAAGCCGGCTATGGTGATTATGAAATGGACATGGAAATGGACATGGAAATGGACATGGAAATGGACATGGAAATGGAGCAAGACATGGGACTGGAAATGCGTGGCCTCGACTTCGGAAGCTCACCCCGATGACTGTCAACTGTTGAGAATGTCAGATTGCACATTCAAGACTCGCAGCTTACCGTGCCATCGACTCAGCGTGCTGATGGATCGACTGACTCGCAGAGCGAATCTGAGAACTAAAAAGGCCGCACCCTTCAGAACCGCCTCACTCAATTGGCACTAACTTCTTTCATGTCGCAGCATCGCAGCGAAATCACCGATGACAAGAATGCGAGCCTACCTTCGCAACCGAAAATTTGCATTGTTGGTGGTGGGTTATCGGGACTTGCGACCGCATACAGATTGCATCGACTCTTGCCTGACGCTTCTATCTCGATTTTTGAAGCTACATCCCGAGTCGGCGGAGTGATTCATAGCGAAAGATGCAAAGACTATTTGGTGGACCATGGTGCTGACATGTTCGCAACCAATCCACCCGCTGCGATGAGGCTATGCGAAGAGTTAGGTGTAGTTGATGACCTGATTGAACCATTAGTGAAGGGGCGTGGAGCAAAGATTGTTAATGGTGGCCGTCTGGTCGCACTTCCAGAAGGCTTTGTTCTAATGCGGGCAACTCAGTTATGGCCGATGGTTCGTACTCCATTACTTTCGATCCGTGGAAAACTTAGGTTTTTAATGGAGCGTTGGATTCCAGTTAAAACCAGCAGAGGACAAGACGAGCAGGACGAATCGATTGGAGACTTTGTCAGACGACGCATGGGTCATGAGATGCTTGACCGCATTGTTGCTCCGCTCACCGCAGGAATCTATACCGCAGATATTGATCGGCTGAGCATGCTCGCAACCATGGGACCCATTGCAAAAATGGAAACGACCCACGGATCACTTGCAAAAGCAACCTCAGAACGTCGAAAATCAGGGGAGGATTCGGTAGAGCGAAATAGTGCGGGTGCTAGGTACAGTCAATTTCGAGCGTTCCCCGAAGGAATGGTTCAGCTCATTGAATCTCTGGTTTCTCATCTACCCGCCGAGGTGATCAACACTGACACGAAAGTCCTGAGCTTAAGCCGGTCAACCGTTGAAGGATGGAACTTAAGTTTAAAGACAGACGATGCAGAACGATGTGAATCATTTGATGAAGTGGTTCTTGCGACTCCGCCTCGAATTACCTCGAATCTCCTCCAAGGCATCTGTCCGAGTGCTGCCAGTCTCCTCGCTGATATTGAAGCCTCTTCGGTTGCAATCGTTGTCTTGGGAGTCAAACAAACACAAATTGCTCGACCTGCGAATTGCTTCGGTTTTGTGGTTCCGTTATCTGAAAAACGCAAGATTTTAGCGTGCAGTTTTGCAAGTGAAAAATTCAGGGGTCGTGCACCGACTGACCGTGTTTTGATACGCGTCTTTGTCGGAGGTGCCATGCAACCGGAACTGCTCCAACAATCGGATCAGGAACTCTCCAACTTGGTACGTGAAGAACTCTTTGAACTAATCGGACTCAGCGGCGAACCTGAAATCACTCAAGTGGTGCGATGGCATGAAGCGATGCCGCAGTATCATGTCGGTCATCTTGATCGCGTTGCGAAGATTGAAAGTGAACTTACTGAAGTTGAAGGTGTCACCGTGGTATCTAACTCACTCCACGGAGTCGGCATCTCACCTGTGATTGGTCAAGCGAATACCGCGGCAGCACAAATCGCAAGTCGCTTAAACTCGTCAAGCGACCCGTCGAGCTGAAATCGACTCGGTCTCCGGTGTGCCTTTCAAAACAACCGATCGGTCAGTTAACGGAAACCGGATGCGACTGAGAGCATTTTGCATTGCTACAGCATCCCGAAAACGCTTGTTTGGCGTCGGGTCGATTGCCTTCCTGATCAGAGATACAAGTTCTTGAGACAATCCGCGCCGCAGTCGATTAAAACCAGGGAAAGAATCAAAAGGATACTCTGGCGTCTCGCCAGCGAGCATTCGATAAATCACCAAGCCCAACGAAAATACGTCGCTACGATAGCTTGGCTTACCCATTGCTTGCTCTGGAGCCATGTAGCCAAGTGTGCCGCTAGCCGAGACCTCATGCCCTCCACGTTCCACGCGAGCCAAGCCAAAATCACTCATTTGAATCGTTTGGTCCGAAAACAGCACGAAATTTTCTGGCTTGATATCCCGATGCAAGATCGATTGCTTGTGTGCATAAGCGAGACCGCTGACCATCTGCACGATGTAATGAATCGCAGTGGAACGAGCCATCCGACGCGTCATTCGATCTTCTAGCGTTTCTTCGCCGAGGGGGAAAACCATGACGAAGTGGCCGTCAATAAATCGTGCATCCTGCAGTGGCAAGATCCCAGGATGATCCAACTTCGCCATGATGCGAACTTCTCGCTTCAGATCATCAAATGAGCCTCCCTGTTCGGGGGCGGATAATTGCGGGATTTTCAGTGCGACATGACGATCTACGATTAGATCCCTAGCAGCATAGACCGTTGCGAAACCTCCCTCGCCCATGCGTTTGAGCAGGCGATACTTATCGAGCCTCGCACCCAGCCTTAATGGGCGAGTTTCGCTTGAGTTTCCGCGGAATATTTTTAGGGAGGCTGCCACTGACTTCTCTTGAAACGAAAAACACAGCATGGCTAAATCAGCCTGTGTCCCACTGAGGATTCTATTTTAAGAATCAATCGCGGTACGACTCAGTTGACCAAAACCATCAAAACATGAGACGCCGTATGGTCTCGTCTCTATAGATCGTCACAATCAACACAAGACCTAAATATTTCCGGCCCCTAATTTCAGTCCTGCTTCAGCTGAGAACCTGTACGCGGAACGCTCAGAGTTAATTGAATGTGATTTCTAGCAATTACCGCTCAATACGTCGGAATGTCAGCAGTCGCATTTCAACCGTGGCATCTTTATCCACGGCATTTAATCGAAGATCTAGGATCCCTCTTCCTGCAGACAAATCCATTGTCCCAAGCTTCATGATCCCCCACCGTTTCTCGTAACCCTCCTGCCGCTCGACTCGATCCTCGCTCGCACCCAACAGTGGCGTTTCATGCACCTGATCGATCGTCGATTCGAGGGTCCGATCGCGAAAACCTAATTCCACCTGAGATCCGAGTGATGACCGTCCGCAGGCGTAATACATTTCAACCTCAAAATGCCCCGGACTGAGAACCTCCACGTCCCAAGTGATTTGATCCCCATCACGGGCTGACCAATTCATCATGTACGTGGCGTTGGGGAAACGGTTACTCCGCTTAACCTTTCCATGTGCCGTTGCATCGCGGGCAGGGATTTGTGTTATTTTTTCTTCGATATGTCCGAGAGTGATCGGCCTCGCTTCAGGATCGATCCGATTACTCGACTGCGTCTGCCGTAACCAATCCTCCAATGCATCTTGAAGCTCGCTCGCGATTTTCGGGAACTGCTTGGCAACATCCACTAATTCGCCTGGATCTGCATGAAGATCATGTAGCTGCCCATCTTTTTGCAAACGAAACCGGTTGTTCCGAACGCTTGCGCGCTGTTTCCAAGAACTAAATAATAAGCGGTCGATTTGCTCAGTTTCTGAATCCTGCAGGGATCCAGCAAGACTGATCCCATCGATGGTTTTGCTCGGCTGGTACTTGATTGATGCAAAATCTGCCAAAGTCGGCAACAAATCAATCGCTCCACCAATTTGCTTCACTACCGTTCCACCGGATATTTTTCGAGGGTAACGAACAAAACATGGGCTACGTAAGCCACCCTCGTAGGTTGTTCCCTTTCGCCCTCTCATGCCTCCATTGAACCGTGATCCATTGGGGCCGTTATCGGAAAAATAAACGACAATTGTGTCGTCGGATATCTCTAACTCTCTCAGGCAAGTCAAGACTCTTCCCACGTTCTGATCAATATTCTGAGTCATGGCTAACGCGGCACGGGTGTGATTAATCTTTTCACTTCGAGCATTTGCCTCCGCAGTGTCGGGAGCGATCTCCTTTTCCTTGAACTGATCCCAGTTCGCATCCGGAACCTGCATCGGTGAATGCGGTGTGTTGTAAGGGAGATAAACGAAGAATGGCTGATCTTTTCTTTCGCGGATAAAATCAATCGCCTGACTCGTCAAGTCGTCAATGATGAAGCCATCGCCTTCGACGATCTCACCATTACGCTCCAGCATCGGAGAAAAATAATGTCCCCAATGTCCGCTACAAAAACCGTAAAAGTCATCAAACCCGCGTGCATTTGGATGATAGGGAAACTGCATACCGCTATGCCACTTTCCAAACGCTGCCGTTGAATAACCTGCTCTACCAAAAACTTCGGCAATGGTTTCTTCATCGGAATTAAATCGTTCGCCACCGGTGGACGTACTAAAGACACCCATCCGTGTGTGATAACGCCCAGTTAAGAATTCTGCTCTCGTCGGCGAGCATACCGCACAGACATAAAAATGTTCAATGGTTGCGCCATCACGCGCGAGAGAATCGATTGAAGGTGTACTCAGATTGGGGTTTCCGTTGACACTCAAGTCTCCCCATCCTTGGTCATCCGCCAAGAAAATCACAACATTCGGTGAACGCTCCGCCGAGATCCCAACCGATGCTGCGCCGCAGCTAACAGCGGAAAACAAGACAGCCAAACAAAACGCACGATTGAATTCAGAAAACATCACAAGTAGCTCGCGTGATTTTGGATTGATGACTCTCAGCCTAAAGGGCATTCGTCCAGTTATCAATCTCCGAGGAGATTTTTCACACTCGCCGCAAAAAAATAACTCAGGCGTCCCACCGAGATAAATGCTCCGAATATTCTTTTAGCTTGGATTTATATTTCTCCAAAACACTCAAACCGATCAACAATAGCACACCCGTGGTAATTCCAAATACCCACCAAGGCCACGACGAACCCAATGAACGGTTTGCGTGCCAAACCATGCTGGTTGTCCCCAAAAATACAAACGAGGCGCCCAAAAAGAGAAAGGCGCGGACGCGTAGGATGACCCCCGCTAACATTCCCGCGAGCGATAACAAGACCAGCACAATAGGCCCCATCAAACTCACCCCAATTTGCTGTATCAACATGTCAGCTGTGCTACTTAGGTAGATGGTGAGCATTGAAGCGTACCGGATTGCACTCACAGTATTTTTCCCTAATCGATCACGGTAATGATTCACCGCAAAAAGAATGCAGAAGGCCGGTGGAATCATCCACAATTGTGGATGTTCCAAAAATGACCACCCCGGTGTTTGAGTCAGCATGAACCACCATGCAGCGTTCCCCAGAGCAATGGAAACCAATCGACTCCACGCATGTTTCCATAACTGACTCACCAAACCATAAAAGATCGCGCCAATCATCAGTAGCACGTCGTACCGAATGGCATTATTTACCCTCAACCACGGCCCCAGCCAATCCGCATATTGCAACCAAAAACCCAATAGTGGGATCAAGGGCAACAGAAATGCGGTCCTTCGCAAGACCTTCAACAGAAGTTGATCTTCGACACGACGAGCAAACTCCGTAACACCCACGCTGAGGAATGCAATCGCCATGACGACAAAATACCAGTTCTCCCTCAGTTCCAAGTAGAGCCAGTCTGGCCTGCAGAGATACAGATGCAACCAAACACAACCAGCCAGTAGCTCTGCTCCATAAATCACACATTCGCGATTTAAATCGGAAAGGCTGAAACGCTTTTGCAACGAGAATTTTGGTCCGCTGAAAACAGCAACGCTTGCTAATAGAAGAGTTAGGAACGCAAGAATGCATCCGACTAAGAAGATTTGGATATCGGGTATCTCAATCACACCTACACTTGAACGAGTCATCACCTCTATACACAGCATGGTGCTAATGGCAAATACAACTGACTGACCCACGGAGACGATTCCCCAACGCAAAGCATTATCCCAGTCCTTGAAAATTCGGGTCCCTAACAAGCGCGGAATGATCCATATCATGGACGGCAATAAGATTGCGGAAACGACGATCCATCTCATCATCAGACGAAGAATTGATATCTGATCGAGTTGCATATCAACACCGGCCCACAGCGCAACTGCAGTGAGCATTGTTGCAACAGCCAATTTGCGTATTTGTTGCTGGTTCATGAACGCAGCAAGCTGATGAGCCGATGCGCACTGGGCTATTGCCCAGCCACCCAGAGCAACACTCGTCACCATCAAATGTATTGCACTCGCCTCAAATCTATTTGCGATCATAACGACCACAGCGATTACATCTCCCAGCGTCGTCAAAACGATCAGAGAATAGAGGGATGGATAACACGCTGCTGCCGCATCCAAAGAGCAACCCCCTACGCGACTGACCGCTCGAGAAATCGATCCCGACCAGTGAGACAGCAGAGCATTCAACAGTGCGATCGATAGGCTCGCAACAACCACTCTATCAATCAAAGGCAACAGCCAATGAGAAGTAACAATTAACGATGCATAAGCCATAACGATTGATAGCTGGTAGAAACCCAAGAACCAAATGCGTCGCTGTGTAGGACGAAAGATGACCACACTCGGTAGAAAACCGAACGCTACCCACTTTAGATAATGGATTAAAGGGATCCCCGTACCACTCGCAATCGAAACTCCTGCACCATCAGAGATCGCTCGCACAAGATCAATCGTAGCAATTACAGATAAAGTGGCGATCACCCCCAAACCTGGACAAACGTCCGCGAACTCTCGGTCACCCGTCGAGCGCTCACCGAGACTCGTGTTTCTAACCGACCAAATAAGCAACCAACCCACGGACCAGATTGGAAATAATTCCAATGTAGATTCGAGTGACACGGATGAAATAAGCGAACTCACGAGAAAGGGACCGATGACCAAAACCCACCAGCCAATGCAGCGAAACATGCCAAATTGTGAAATACGTATTCGGCGGAGATCACTATCGCAGGAATCGGTCTCTACATGGGTCATCTGCCTAACTAACAGACCACTACTTAAAAGTGAAAACAAAGCAAGAAGGCAAAACACCTTCTCTGTTGGATAAAGCCACAATGAGATCAATGGTGTCACTACCCCAACACCAATGACATGTAAACGAGAGATGCTCCAAGGTGCGAACCGCTCTTGATAAAATGCTGCGAATGACGTGGCCACCCACACGAACCCGACGCAAATCCTCGTCTCCGTTTCGTTAAGATTGAAAAGCAAGAAGAATACCCACGCGATCTGACCCGCAAGAAGAGAGACGCTAATAGGCCAACCTGCGACAAGGTACTTTTGGAGAGATTTACCAACGGCGAGATAGCTTGATCCCAACGGACTGAGCAGCACGACTGAAGCTACCAAAGAAACGAGCAAGCCAGCCAAAGTCACCGTGAAATACGGAACTTTAACAAAAACGCAAAACGTCGTCAGCAATGAGGTCAATCCACCGACCAACAAACCAAAACCCAGAGCAAACCTCAACGCAGCACAGGATCGTTCATGATCGTTGCCGTGAACTGCACCAAGGAATGTGATCGCCCAAACCAAACATGCAAATGCAGAAACTTGAACAAGTTCCAGTGTCGAAGGAGGCACTAGCAAAGTAGTTGTAATAATCGTTGCCATGACAAATGAAGCCAATGACAACACATACCTTTCAGAGTTCACCAAGGCTGATCGACCGTATCGGAACCAAATCGCCCCCAAAAAACTCCAAATTGATACCGGTATCATCGTTAGGAGGAACGGTTGCTCTCCTCGTGAGACCTGGCCGATCCAATCAACCCACATAAAGCGTAGCGAAACGATCAACACTACAACCGTAAAGAAAACCTCCCAATTCCTTCGGCCTGCCCGAGAAATTGTCTCGCTTCCCCGAGCTGCAATCCAAGAACAGCCAATAACACCTCCTGCCGACACGAGCGTTGTCAATATTAGCAAGTAGGTTCGCCCCTGCGATGAATCCACAACGCTTGAGACGAGGATACCGGCGGCAAGAAAGATGGACATGATTACCAATGAACCAACAGACTCAAATCGAGTCTTGCTCGCTTCGCAGTAACTTCCAATGCGGAAGGCTAATACCAACAGAACAATCAAGTCACAACAAACGTAAGTCAATGCGTTCCCAGCAACTGTGACCACCTCCAAGGTGTAAAGCGTCTGAGAAAAGCCGCTCAACACAGCCGTAAAACCGAGCACGATGGCAGCGTACAAAAGCCCCAGCTCAATTAAAAAATCTTGGCCGCTACTCTTTAAATTCGTTAAATCCCAGACCTTGTTTGAACCCCGCGGATCTCCACTTCGCTCAGAAAAATCTGCGAGGCGTTGAATGAAGGTGTCTGTTGCTCGCTTTGTGAACCACGCGATACTCTCACGCATGAATAGCCAGATTGATAATAGAGCAATCAACGGAACGATAAGTATCCACTGTGGATTACCGGCCAGCCAAGATTCGATCGAAAAATACTCAGCTGCAACCCAACCTTCAACACCCAAACCTTGGTACGTGAATAGACCTATTGTTAACAGGGAGAGCAGTTGCGATACCCGTAGACGTTGCAACGAAAGCGAACTAATCGATGCCAACAACATTAAAAATGTTGCGGCTAGTAAGATGCTCGACACTCTGTAGAGATCTGCGCACAAACCAACCATTACTAGGCACGCGATGCAGGACACTGCAATGATTCCATCGACGAATGCAAAACGCACCATTCGATCGGTCGCGACAGGACCGTCAAGCTGGAACCAAGATCCTGCCTTTAATCGGCGGGCAAGCAATTCCAATGTCCACAACGAAGCACCGGCTAATAACAAGGCCCAAGTCAACGGCTCCAAGGACTCGATAGCGAACCAGCCTACTGGCTTGAAAAGAGCCAAGCAGAACAGAATCGTTTGGATCGACGATCCGTAAATCAATTTCGTACGCGGAAGAGCATCCGGTAGGCAGGCAAGGGTTGCCAGGACCACCGATACACCTAAAACAACCTGTAGACCCCAAAGTGGAAGCGTACCCAAGAAGCTAACTGGCAATACAACCAAAACACCCGAAATCCCTAACGTTGAACCGGCCCAAAACAGAAGTGATCTCGAAATCCATTTTTTTCGTTCTTGGTTCCTCTCAGCCAATGACCACAGTCCCACAAGGCTGGCCATTGAGAGAAGGATTAAGAGTGTTTCACCTGATAAGAGACCACTCCATAGATTCGAAGTAGTACTTACAGCAATAACACCGTGCACCTTGACGGAAATGATCGAAGAAAGGGCAGTCGGCAGGGCAACGAGCGCGGACCAATGTGGCTGGCAAGACCGATAACTCGCCCATATTAACGAAGCAGTTAAAGCGATTGCCCATGACCAAATCCAATCCGCCGATATTGCGGCCGGTACTGCAATTATAAACGCGGGCGTGGTGATCAGGAAAACGCAAACGTACCCGACCAAACTGTGAGTCGCGATCAGGGACCGCTTCTTCAAATCAAAAGAACTTGCACCATAAGCGACCAAAGCAGGAATCAAAGAAACCGCTAGTGCAAGATAGTCAGATAGATTTGCGGGCCGCAAGCATAACGCGAAATACGCTGTCGAAATGAAGAGTGAATAAATTCCTAAACCTAGGAAAAGCAGACGCACATTGGAAAGAGGACGCCTTAAACCCGTCGACACTCCTCCGTTCATCTGATCAAGCTGGCTAGCTGCCACTTGAATACTCAACGCAACAATGCCGAAAAGCCAACCCGCCGATGGACCAAGTGACTCAATCGCAGCACGAACAAAGGGCATCAGGCTTATCGGAGCGAGAAAAACAAATGTGACAAGCCAACTGTAAGCACGATGCGTCACAGCAGTAACACAGAGGTGAGCCAGACGTGAGTAAAACACGATAGCCGCAGCAATAAAAAGCAAAGTGGTTGGATCAGCAGAAGCAACAAGTGAAACATCCTTTCCAACGGCTGCGATCCCTGCCAGAACGCTTAAGGGAATTAACAGCACAGAGATGATCAACACTGCACGACTGGTATGCCGAAGCTTCCATCGCTTTAGGGTGTAAAGACCTGCGGCTCCGATTGCAACATTAGCGACCAAAAAGATCAACGAGGGTATAAGTGGATGGGTAGAAGCGAGTGGTCTCCAGAGTGTTCGCACCAAACCTATGGAACAAACAACAATCAAGATCCCAGCGACAATTTCTCCCCAACGAATATTGTGTGAAGAAAGGAAAGACTGAATCACTTTCGCCAGTGATGAATCCTGAGTTCCTTTAATTGGCCGTTCCGATGCTCGGTCAGAGGATCCTGAATCAACAGACACTTCGGACGTAGTTGGCGTGGCGAGCGAAACTTTCCTGTCCTCATCGCCGCTAAGCGGTGAAACCAGTAGAGCATCCACAACCTTCGGATCCTGAGAAGATCCTTGAGCGGCGACATCTCGTTCTCCCGTAACGGGTGGAATTCGCTCTCCACGGTTTGAAGCAGCAGCTTCGACTATCAACTCTTGCGACCGAGCAGATTGTCTTGCAACAAGCTCCGTATCAACTCTCGAAGCAGGAGCTTCAATATCCCGCTGACCGTTGGATCGAACTCGATGCTCAACCTCACTCGGTCTCGCATCAGCAACTCCCTGACGGAAACGTATTTTCTGCAGTGCAAGCATGAGCTCATCAGCTCGCTGCTGTGTTAGGTGTCCAGACACTAACAGACGGTTGATTACTCGCTTGGTGGCCTCAAAATCATCTTGCTTCGGCCGAGCACTAATTTGCGATGATGAGGGCTTGGATTCGTCAGGCAGAATCGCCTTAAAGATGGCGGCCACGATCAGCCACGATAGGTGCCCGACACACGTCACGATTAGCCAAGTCATAAATAGAATCACGAAGATATCCATCATGCAGGCTCCAAAATGAATTTGCTAAATTGGCGAAGGATGCAACCGTGAGAATCATTCGGTCAGCGAATCGAACAATCGCTCGAATCGGGTAACCCATATCGATGGGGCGTGACTGATTCAAGGTGCAGCAAGAAAGTTGCTTGACTTACCGCTTCCACGCTTGGCGAGCCCAAATCAGGGTACTTAGTGCGCGCATTCTAGGAATTTTCTGATAAAGAGACAAAAAACTGACTCGAATGGAGAGTTTATAATGTTAACCAGTACTTCAGTTACCTATCTCTCGGACCCGTTCAGCGATCAATTTGAGCCACTCCAATCTCAATGATGACGCCTCACTCGAAACTGTGATGGCTCACTACATCGAATGTATCGAGCGTGGGGAACATGCTGACGCCAATCAATACTTAGACCAATTCCCACAGCACGCTGGCGAGTTAAAGACCTTCTTCAGGAATCACCACTGGCTGGATGAAAGCGATCCAGAGGAGTCTTCACTCGTTGGGCAAACGGTTGGCCCCTACGAAATTGAAGCGGAACTGGCCCGCGGTGGAATGGGGGTTGTTTATCGCGCCAAGCAACAGGGTTTGGATCGACCCGTCGCCCTCAAGCTGATCAGCACTGGACGGCTAGCGGGACATGAAGAAAGACAGCGATTTCGCATTGAAGCCGAGGCGACAGCGGGCCTGCAGCATCCGTGTATCATTCCAATTCACGAGGTGGGAAGCTGGGAAGGGCATGAATACTTCTCAATGCCTCTGATTGAAGGCACAACGCTTCAAAGGCATGTTGCAGCAGATCGACTAAGCGAAGAGCAAGCCGTGTGCATCGTTCTTCAGATTACTGAAGCCGTAGCCTACGCCCATGAAGCAGGCATCATTCATCGAGATCTAAAACCCGACAATATTCTGATCAACCAAAATGGTCACCCATTGCTTACAGACTTTGGACTGGCGAAATGGCATGGGGATGATGCGACGCTGACCCGCACCGGCCAAGTACTTGGCTCACCACACTATATGAGCCCGGAACAGGCGAGTGGAGTCGTTGAACCAACAGAAGCGACGGACATCTACTCGCTTGGCGCGATTCTGTATGCGCTTTTGACGGGAACATCTCCCCATCCAGGAGACAGTATGGCTGAGGTGTTGCGGAGTGTACTGCAGGATGAACCACGACGGCCGAGGGTGATACGAAAAGAAGTTTCTATTGAAATCGAACAGATCTGCCTCAAAGCAATTAGCCATGAAGCAACCGATCGATACTCGAGTGCGAATGAATTCGCCTCTGACTTGAGACGGTTTTTGAATGGCGATCCAACTCTCGCGGCGAGTGATGGATTAATTGACAGGGTTGCAAGAGAGCTTCGTCGAGACCAACACCAGAAATATTTTCGAAAGTGGGGCACTTCACTAGCAACCATCGGTGCGATCATTTTCGCAAGTCACCTCGGCATGTTTTTACTTAACCAGTGGCAACATCCGTCTTGGCTCTCGTTTTGGCTACCACGTGGTGTCATGCTCTCACTCTTAGGAATTGTGATTCTTTACGCCCGAGGCGGCTCGCTCCTTCCACGGAGTTCCGCGGAACGACCGGTTTATTCGATCTGGATCGGTTACCTGCTTACCCTCGCGACACTCAATGTCCTCTCTGAACTCAGTGACACCAATCCCTACCAGATGTTCATGATCGCATCTGCATTAAGCGGCTTTGGTTTTCTTGCGATGTCAGGCCACGTTTGGGGTGGATCTGCCATTTACGGAATCGTGTTTCTGCTGGTAGCAATCACATCCTATTTTGCACCACCATACAGCCCCATCCTCTTAGGGTTCACTTGGCTGATCAGCATGTCTTCGCTCGCGATTCATTACAATCGGCGCGACGCAAAAACAGGCGGCCACCACAATGCCGACAATTCCGTAGGATCATCGGAAGCGACTGAGCAGTAGGGCTGTTTTCGAACCAAACTCAAAAAACTGTTTTCTTCGGTGATTTGAGTGCTTTATGATATTACCGAGAACCAACCAATCGTTGAGTACATTACTGCATCCAAACTTAGGCGAACCTTGTTAAGGGTTCGTCTGTCCACTCACTATTGAAAGTGAATCACTCCATGAAAAATAAACCCTCGTTGAACCGGCGACATTTTCTCGAGAGTACGGCTATCGCCGCCGTTGCAGCCTCCTCGCCCGCCCTTGCTCAAGCGACTCAAGGTCAAACCGCAGAGACACTTGTTGGTGAACTGTATGAGAGCTTGACTGATAAACAACAAAAAGAGATTTGCTTTGATTGGAATCATCAAGATCCAAATCGTGGTTTACTACGCACCTTTGTCGCGAATAATTGGAACATCACCAAAGCGGAGATCAACTCCGATTTTTACACCGATTCTCAGAGAGC
The DNA here is from genome assembly GCA_938045805.1 of uncultured Rubripirellula sp. Lineage (GTDB taxonomy): Bacteria > Planctomycetota > Planctomycetia > Pirellulales > Pirellulaceae > Rubripirellula. The sequence continues at coordinate 35,957 of CALIBL010000055.1, forward strand.
AATCGTTAAAAAGATTTTCGAGGGAATCATTGCCCCCGAGTGGCACGAGCGATATTACCAACAACTTGAAGATGATGCAGGCGGATTTGGAAATGAACAGTCGGTTGCGATCTTCGGCAAACCTGGTGAGGGGAAGTTTGAGCTCGTTTTGACGGGCCGACACATGACGCTGAGGTGCGATGGGAATTCAGCAGAACATGTGGCTTTTGGAGGACCAATTTTTTATGGTCACGCACCCACTTTCAATGAAGATCCACAACACACGGATAATGTCTTTTGGAACCAAGCCGTTGAAGCCAACAAGCTGTATGAGATGCTTGATCGGTCACAACGTGAGGCATCCCTAGTGGCGAAAACTCCACGTGAGCAAGCTGTCGGATTCAAAGGAACTAAAGGTGGCCTTACCGGATTGCCCGTTGCAGAAATGTCGAATGACCAAAAAGAACACCTGCAAAGTGTTCTCGGTCTGCTGACGGAAATGTATCGAACCAGCGACCGAGACGAGGCGATGCAATGTCTCAAAACGCAGGGCGGCTTGGATGCATGCAGCCTCTCGTTTTATCAAGATCAAGACCTCGGCAAAGATGGAGTATGGGACAACTGGCGAATTGAAGGACCATCCTTTGTTTGGCATTACCGAGGTGCGCCCCATGTTCACGTTTGGGTTAACGTCGCGGATAGTGCCGATGTGAAAACCAATAGCTAAGAATGTATTCCAACGCTCACAAACAAAAGGCTCACTGCGTCTATGGATGCAGTGGGCTATTCTTTTGGCACAAAGTGTTAATGATGTGACCATTAAACCGACTGCGGGGTGCTGAGTGGAAAAAATGGCTCAAGTGATTTCCCATGATTTGGGTCGGAAAAGTGCTTTTATTTCCCACCTCATTCCAACAATTCGACCGGTACCTCCGTAATAACTTTCAATGGGTTTGGTAAAAACCTAAACATGTATTTGGGAACGATCACGACCGAGCGGAGTGAGGGAACCCAAAACCCCACCCCTACTTAAAATTACCCAGCTTGAGGTTGGGTCAAAAATCCATCTTGAAAAACATCAGTTCTTTAAGCATCCTCATAGTGATCTACCCGTCCACCCTCCTTTTATCCCCCTGAGTTTGAAATGCGTGGAGCAGCTTACGTCGTAGCGGCGATTGCCGCAGTTGGAATCATGTTAGTTATTGCCAATGGCCCATCGGAAGAAGCGAGCACCGACGCTCCTGCTACCACGGCGTCAGCCCCAGTGGAAACCCTAGAAACTTTGACGTTGAGCGTCCCCGAGATGCACTGCCAGTTTGCTTGTTTCCCTAAAGTGAAGGAGACATTGGAGCAAGTTGCGACGGTCGAGGGCGTTGAACTCGCAGCGCAAAAAGAAGAAGGGGTTTTGGATAATAAACAAGTGATTATTAAGTACAAAGAAGGTTTTGATTTGGACGAAGCGTTGGGCCTGCTAGCTGATGCTGGGTATGGCGAAACCAAACTCGTTCAGTAATCACGTCTCTTCGATCAAGAACTCGCTGTGCGTCCGGTTGAAGCCGGACGCGCAGAGGATTCAATTCTTCTGGGCGACGGAAAGAACAGCGTCCAGCCGTCTTCTTAGTGACGGTCAGGAGTCACTGATAGGATCAACTTGCCCGTTACGCTACGATGATGGCTTGGCGAATTGATCTCTTCCTGGTCACTGAACTGGTCAACGCGATACCGTATCACGGTCTGAGAATCTACCTTTTCGCGGCACCGAGACTTGAATTTGACCCCACTCCAATCTGAATCTGGCGTTCTTCTTGTTGGGCATGGAACCCGTGACTCATCCGGGACGGAACAATTCATGCAACTGCGAAGTGAACTGGCGAAAATACTCTCGCCAACGCCGGTTCAAGCCTCACTTCTTGAATTTCAAGAACCCACGATCGAGCAAGGATGGAAAGCATTGGCTGAACACCAACTCAGCCACATTCATGTAGCTCCACTCCTGCTTTTTGCAGCAGGTCATGCGAAGCAAGATATCCCGGAAGCGATTCAAAATTGCCAAAGATCGACACCCCAAATTTCGTACGATCAATGCCGGCCTCTTTCGAGGCATCACCAAATCGTGAAGTTACTCATTCAACGCATTGAGGAAGCCTTTGGTCAGCTCACGATTCCGCGTCACCGGACCGCAGTTTTGATGGTGGGTCGAGGCAGTCATGATCCGTGCGCCTCAACTGACATGTGGATTCTTAGCGAACTAGTCAAACGTCGCACCGATTTCGCTTCAGTTTCGACGGCATTCTATGCGATGGCTCAACCACGCCTACCTGATGTACTTGAGCGATTGGCCTGCAGCGAGCAGTTTGACGCGGTCATTGTCCAACCACATCTTCTCTTCGAAGGTCGTTTGTACCAAGCGATTGGAAAGACGGTAAAGGAAATCGCAGAAAGACATTCACGTCAACGCTGGATTCTCTCCAACTATCTTGGTCCTGATCGGCTAGTAGCACGAGCCTTGGCAACTCGTATTCAACAGGCAACCGTGACTCCAAGTGAGCAAGACACTTCATCGCTCTAGCTCGAGAGTAAAATCCACTACCAATCGATCGTCGAGTTGCGTTAGACGTGATTCAACGCCATGAAACCATCTCAAGACAGGAGCTTGATACTCGTCAGGCACTTCAAGTGGTGCTTCTTCCGCATTCCACGCTGAGCTAATCCAAACGGCGGGATCTGTAGCCGTCGTCCGGTAATCACCCCCCAAGGTACACTGCATCTTTGCATCGAGGATCTCTTCGGCCACTCGCATTGCATCGTCATGACGGATTGGCAAACTCTTAGCGAGCAGATCAAGATAAGCCGCGCCTGCGGTGCTTGATTCACTTGCACGCTGATACAACTGCTCGTTCACCCACGACCTCAACTGGCTTCCTCCGAGATCTCCTATTTTCAATCGAAGCTGAGCTGAGTCTTGCGAATCGGTGGCGGCGAGATGCGGCAAACTAGCGGCAAGCACATCTGGATGAAATGAGACCACACTGAATTGGCCATCGTTATAGCGAAATAGTCCACCCACTAACTTTGTCATCCCCGGCCCAACAGGACGACCGCGTCCCAGACCAAGTGGCAGGCGATCGAGCGCACCTGGCTGTGGCCAAGCACCCAAATATCCCGGGATCTGCTTGATTGATAGATAAGTCTTTAGCACTCCAGAAAATCGTGACGGATCGGGAGGTATCGTATCTTTAATCGCTGCAAACAGATGTGTGGGTGGCCCCAACCATTCTGATGCGACATGCCCCTGCAGAGAGACAATGTCGTCTGGAGCGAATCGCATCTCCGTTCGTGTGGGGGGGCCTAACTGCTGTGCGTATTGACCATACTTCCCCGGATCCCATGGCGCGACTTCCGCATGAACTGAGACCTGCTGTTTTCCAACCGCCTGGTCCACCCATCGACGTTGAACCCCCACCATCACCGGATCAAAATTACTGAATTGCTCCGAGTAAGATTTTGCAATTCGTTGATACCAAGCTGCTTCCTCCTCAGTGGTTTCATCTATATCAATGTCGCAAATCGGGATGAAAGTGCCGCGAGCGCCTCGAAGTGAGTCGACAATCTCATCGCCAACCTCAAAGACTCCACTACCATCAAAGCGATCGCCAAATTGAGCCGGTAAAAAGCGATGCTGAATCAGGTAATCGAGACTAGTAACATCCGCTGAATCAGCATCCGAATCCACGGTGTCAACGCTTGGTAAAACATTGTCTCTGGCAAGCAGCCTAGAAAGCTGCACCATGATCAAGTCCGCTTTTGCAAATAGCCGACGCCTCAGCTCAATCATGTAGCCTGGTGAGACTAGCCCCTGAAAGAACTCAGGTGAAAAATACGCGAACACGGTATCATCGCGACTCAATGGCATGTACTTGCGGGCGTTGTGAAATGAGCTGGTCTTAGCGAGTGAATTACCTGTTTCTGAGACTTCAAAAAAACGTTCGACGATACGTCTGCTGTTGGATACCAGCAAGTAATCACCTTCCATTGCCAGGAACGAACGGACGTTTCCATCCGGCCTGCTCAGAAATGACACAGCTCGATCCGCGATCATCACCTCCTTGATCGTCAACTGATCATCTTCGGCAGCAATTTTTCGCCGATCCGCAGACATCGATGCATGGAGTACGCCGGGGTTGGCAGACTGAAAAAGCACGCCCAATGCGGCCCCATCGGTCAGATACAAATCTCGACCAATTAATGCTTGATCCTGCACCAAGGTGCCTCCGAGAACACGAGAAAGTTGGGTCATTCGAAATGCCAACTGCCTCTCGACTCGTCCCGAAACATTCCTCTCAACTCCTCGGAGAGTCACTAACTTGGAAATGTCACCACCATTGGCTTCCGAGAGATCCTTGAACCAGAGATAATTCTCGAAGGATCCATATCGCATGTAAAAACATTCGGGCGGAACACGACTAGCAATTGGCTCGAGAGGAATTGAATCATCGAGCTGAGCCTCATCCAGCAACGGAGTCCAAGTTGGAGGCTGCGGCAAACCTTGTCGGCCGGCAGTCGCATCACGCGGCATTCCCACTGCCGCCAACCGAAAAACGGCTTCGCTTACCTCCTCAGCTCCACCTATTAACTTAAGAGCATCGACTAGATTGTTTTCCACATCATTGGGCTCGATGAAAGATTCCGGCAAAGGCAGCTGATTTTGACGGGCAAGTGTTGCGAGCAAGTAACTTTCCAACACCGTTGGATAATCCGCTTGGGCAATCTGTTTTTGAACAGCCTTTACATACCCATCCCACCACGCCACAAGTCGCTCTCGGTGCATTGCCGGTTCTTCGCTCGGCTCAACTAAAAGCTCTCCGTAAGTTCTCTTCTCATCCCAAATCTCAACACGAAAAGGCTCACTGCTCCGATAAAGGAAAAAAATCCGTCGCGCAACGGTTTGAAAACGCGTCGAATCATCGCCAGAAAGCTCCCGAAAAAGTTCTCCTACACGCTCAAGTAAACGCCCGCCACCGGCGGGTGGCAATTCCCGTTGGGACGGTGGAGCCACCTCAATGATCAAATCATGGCTCACTGGAAACAGAACCTGATTGCTCACCCGGATGTCGCCAGCCATGCGAACAGAAAGCGGTAATTCCCCGCGACCTGATACGGGGTTCAGGACTGGTATCTCAACCATTGCCACGCCGTAGGGCTCACCCAACACGGCTGTGACCGTAGGATTCTGACCCAATAGTGGTTGAGAAATGACGAGGCTGAATAGGATAAACAGACAGCCAAACGGTCGTAATTTCCGTGTCATTCGTTCACGAATCACTGACAATCGATCACTGCTAAGTACTCGGGACATCGAATGAATCCTAGACACCAAGAGGGCATTGACGCGGTCAATTTGGAACTCAAACTGAAAGTATGCTTTATCATGGTCGCAATTTGATTTTCGAAACAGTGGAAACTCTTTCCTCACCGCGTGGTTTCCGCCAAGAAAGCCACCTAACTGGGGTCGTCTTTTCGAGATGCAGCACGATAATGTGATTCAAAGATGACGACGAACACGTACGGTGTTCCAACGCGTTCCCCCCTTCCTCTTACCAATGACGGAATCGAAGTGAATAGTCCATCCCGAAGTGGTGTCTTTCAAGCGAGCGCGGATGAACGTATGGAAGCTTTTGGGGAGAGCATTAGCTTTGATAGGCGTCTGTACCGACACGATATTCAAGGCTCAATCGCTCACGCTGAGATGCTCGCCGAGGTTGGGTTGCTGAGCAAGGAAGAAACTTCTCTCATTTCAAAGACCCTTCGGGAAATTGAGGAAGAACTCGATGCAAATCAGCTTCCCATTCGCTTTGAACTGGAAGATATCCACATGCACGTGGAACAAGCTTTGATTGACCGAATTGGTGACACGGGAAGAAAGCTTCATACCGCTCGCAGTCGCAATGATCAAGTCAGCACAGACATCCGGATGTGGGTTCGCGACGCCCTAGACGAAATTGATCAGAAACTGGAGGGGCTACAGAACGCATTTCTTGGTCGGTGCGAGAAAGATTTTGATACCATCCTTCCAGCTTACACGCATCTTCAACGCGCACAGCCCGTCCTCGCACCGCATTACTGGCTTGCATACATCGAGAAATTTGCGCGTGACCGCGAACGCGTTGCAGATTGCAGAAAACGAGTCAATCGATGTAGCTTGGGTGTTGCGGCGGTCGCTGGAACAACATTACCCATTGACCGCAGCCTGACAGCCGAAAAATTGCATTTTGAGAGCGTGACGGCGAACAGCCTCGATACCAGTTCCGATCGTGATTTCATGATGGAGACTGCTTTTGTTCTTTCAGTCATTGCGTCTCACCTGAGCGGATGGGCGGAAGAATGGATCTTGTGGTCGACGGTGGAGTTCAATTTCATCAAGCTTCCGCAAACATTCTGCACCGGCAGCAGCATCATGCCGCAGAAAGTCAATCCTGATGCGTTGGAATTGAGTCGCGGTAAGTCCGCAAGAGTCATGGGTAACCTGCAGACTCTCATGCTCTTAGTTAAGAACCTTCCAATGGCGTACAACCGTGACCTACAAGAAGATAAACCACCACTATTTGATTCATTCGATACGATCTTTGCGATGCTCGACATTGCGACCCCAATCGTAGAAGGTAGCGAACTGCAAACCGAATCGATCGCCAGCCGACTCGAAGAAGGCTATCTCGATGCAACAACACTCATGGAGTGGATGATCAAAAAGGGAATGCCCCAACGTCGGGCTCATCATTTAGTGGGCGCCATTGTGGGCGCGGCAATGGAGAGAAAGGTTCCGCTGAAAGACCTCCCACTTGAAACACTTAAAGAACATGCACCAGAGCTAGACGAGAGTGTTTACGAGTGCTTGGGAACACAAAATGCGGTAGCGGCGTTTGTCAGCTATGGTTCAACGGCTCCAACACAAGTTCGAAATCAAATTGATCACTGGAAATCGATCCTGAAAAAGTAGTCTTGATCGGCATGTCTTTCAGCTATTCATTCATCGATTCACAACTTCAATTAAATGCCCTGAATCTGACGGATCGTCCACCAACAGATCTGAGCGACCACCCAAATCAAAGCTGCTGTATATAAAGAGACAGTGACGCTCCAAAAGATTCTCTCAAACGTTGTGAACGTTTTACAGAGCCACAAAAGGGGCAAGCCGAGCACACCAGTTACCAAGAACAAGATTGCGAGTACCACACCACGATTCTGAATTCCAGCTGACGCCCTATCCTTTGCATGTGATGGATCAACAACCAACTCTGCTTCAATTGGTTGATCTTCAGAAGCATTCAAACTTGTATTCTCAGAATCCACGGACATCATTGGGCACTAGGTTCATTTACCGATCAAAACGGCGACGATGTTCCCTCAAGCATTCATTCGAGATTGATTATCAGGAAGCTCACGCGTTTGGGGGTGGTGATTGTCGGCTTGCGCGTATCTGATCCACTAAGTGCGTGAGGTACGTTGATTTGGCGGTGTCGTATTGCTTGCGATCGCCGCCACACCGCTTCCAGTGTAGCATTTTAATCTCCTCATATTTCAAGGCGTCTTCAGCCGACGATCGCAGATAATCCCGCACGATCATTGCCTGCTCCCAAATTGGCGAATCAATCGTCGTCAAAAAGACCCGGTGAGTTGGCTCCGACTGACCCTCTAAGAGTCTGCGTGGCTTCGTCAAAATATAAGAAGGATTCGAGGATGCGTCTGATTCAACAGCGAAGAAGTTCAGCCCCTCAATCCGAGGTCGCACCTCCTCCATTTCATCTTGGTTACGAACTCCTGCAAGGACATCAATCGTAGGCTGTGCAATCAAACCGGGAATCGAGGTACTTCCGATGTGCTCCACTTCCGAAAGCCAGCCTTCGCATGCGTAAAGGAGACTGCTTCGCGTTTGTGCGTACTCTTGGGGCCAAGTCGGATCATAGTGCATCAACCGCACAACGGATGGCTCTTCACTCGTCATTTCAATTTCTCTGTACCGCGAAAACGGAGTCTGATGCTCCGCGAGAATGATTAATACCAGTCAAGCCGAAACGGTGTCCCCCCAGAATTGCTGCTGTCTTGGATCTAAAACAGCACAAGCTGGAATTTGAAGCGAATAACCGCCTATGGACCATGCACATCCGCGAAGTAAATATTTCCGAGCGATGTGGAAGTCGCTATGATTCATAGCATCTTAGGCATACAAGAAAGCACATTCCATCAACCTCACAGACTTTGCCGCAGAACCCATCAGGCGTTTAGTACACACATCGGGATCATTGCGACCGGATTTCATTTGATACTTCGCCGAGATGCCCACACCATCACACTGCCAGAACGATTTCAATGCTGCGTTTCATACCAAGATTATTCGCCTCGATGAGCTTGGAACGAAAATGCCTATTGTTCTTCGGTTCGGCACTGATGGTCCTGATGTTTGGTGCGTTCCTCGTCGTAGAAAAGCTTGGGCGTGAATTGGTTAAAAACACCACCCGCACAAGGGCCCGGGACTTTAGTGCTGCCGAAGTCTTACGGATTCACTCGGACGCAACCTGGTCAAGTGGTCATGATGATGAGCAAGTTGAATCCAAAAGGGAAACACTAAGCGCACTGCGCGAAGTACTGCTTGATGACAATCTCGATGCTGCGACAGAGTACGAGATCTTAGCACTGGATAACGGTAAACGATTCGAGCAATTGCCATCCAATTTCACTAATGATGCTAGTGAAATCGTATTGCTTGAAAAACTTGAACAGGATTACCGATCAAGGCTCGCGGAACGGATCAAAGTTGACCGTCCGGATGTGAGCAGGCCTTTGGACTTGGCTGAAAACGAGCCGATGAGCCAGATTGGTCCTAGCCTTGCATCACCCTTGTATTCCGAAGAAGGCCCCGTCGACGGTAGATACATCTACTACACGCCGATTTTCTTCACGCTCGAGTGCATGGCATGTCATCACTCACCTGAATCCTTAACAATCGATCCCAACGCTGATCCATTTCAGTTGGCATCACAGTTTCCATTCAGGGTCTTTAAAGTGACGATGCCATACAAGCAGACCCATGACCAAACGACAGCGATTCGAGCGATCGTCGTCGCACTTGGCATGCTGATTGTCGCGGTCACTCTATTTGTACTTCACGCCATTGTGCGTTATCTAGTTCTGTATCCGATGTATCATCTGCGAGATGTCAGTGACGCTATTACACACGGAAACACCAATCTTCGAGCGGCAATCGAAACCGAAGATGAATTCCGAGAATTAGCTGACGCGTTCAATCGAATGCTGCGGCACATGACGGAAACGCAGACAGAGATTGAACATGTAAATACCGAACTCGATGCTCGCGTCGACCAACTTGCTCAACTCAACCTTCAACTCTATGAAGCCAACCGCCTCAAAAGTGACTTTCTTGCCAACATGAGTCACGAACTGAGGACGCCCTTGAATAGCATCATCGGCTTTTCTGAGGTTTTGCAGGGGATCGACGCATTAACCGATAAACAACGTCGCTACGCATCAAACATTCAGAAAAGTGGACGACTTTTGCTAGAAATGATCAATGACATTCTTGACCTTGCCAAAGTGGAAGCGGGCAAGATGGAAGTCAAATGTACTGAGTTTGATTTGAAGCGTCTCGTTTCAGCTCAGTGTGACATGCTGCATTCACTCTCTGAAGACAAAAACATTTCACTCTCTTTTGATATGCCAAGTAATCTTCCTCTGGTTTGCCAAGATCCCAACAAATTAGGGCAAATCGTAAATAACCTACTGAGCAACGCGATTAAATTCACCCCCGAGGGCGGAATGATCACCGTGAAAGTTTCGGATCTTAACGACGGACGCTTTCAACTCCTTGTGCGCGATACAGGTGTTGGGATTGCCGAAGAGGATCAACCCATCATCTTTCAGAAGTTTCGACAAAGTCGCAAGGTTCTCGACGGAGAGGGACTCACTCGCGAATTCTCGGGAACGGGTTTGGGCCTGTCAATCGTCAAAGAAATCGCCGTTTTACTTGGCGGCACTGTCGACTTTGAGAGCGAGCTTGGAACGGGAAGTTCATTCTGGGTATCACTCCCTTGGCGGTATCAACCAAACATCAATCAAAACTTGGCAAACGATTTGCGTTGACTCGCATGAAAAACTAACACCGCTTAATTTGACGTATTCATTGCAAACCGAGACAATGCATGGCTCGCGGAGTTGGAAAATGACTTTAGCCCGCACAAAAGATCCCTTGATAGGATTATTACCGAATTCACCTTTTTCGAACCACCACCTTCACCAATCGAATGATTCTTAAATACTTCTCTTCGTCTTTGGCGATCCTATTTCTTCTGACAAACGCCGAACTACAATCCGCTGAAAGACCGCCCAACATCGTCGTCATCATGGCGGATGACTTGGGCTACGGCGACCTATCATGCTACGGCGCGACCTCCCTTGAAACACCGAATATTGATCGTCTAGCTCATCAAGGTCAGAGATTTACAAGCGGGTACTGCAGTGCGTCCACCTGCACTCCGACTCGTTATTCATTCTTAACAGGCACCTACGCTTTCAGAAAAAAAGGCACGGGGATCGCTCCTCCAAATAGCCCCGCCTTAATTAGCGAAGGCACGACAACCATTGCTTCGCTACTGCAATCTGTGGGCTACAAAACAGCTGTCATCGGCAAATGGCATCTAGGACTAGGGACGCAAGAACCGGATTGGAATGGTGCTCTGAAACCAGGTCCACTTGAAATTGGGTTTGATCGCTGCTTCTTACTTCCCACAACAAATGATCGGGTTCCACAGGTCTATGTAGAGAACCATCGCGTTCTTAATCTTGACCCCAAGGATCCTCTTTGGGTTGGCAAGAAGAAACCAAGCGAAGATCATCCCACGGGAATTACTCACCGCGAAACACTCAAAATGGATTGGTCTCATGGGCATAATTCGACGATCCATAACGGCATTAGTCGCATTGGTTTTTACACCGGTGGTCATGCTGCTCGCTTTCGGGACGAAGACCTCTCTGATAAGTGGGTGGAACAATCCATTGATTGGATAGAAGCAAACCGAGAAAACCCATTCTTTCTTTTTTTCTCCTCCCACGACCTACATGTGCCTCGAATTGTCCACGAAAGGTTTCAAGGCTCAACGTCTCTCGGCCCCAGAGGGGATGCAATTGCCGAACTTGACTGGTGTGTTGGGGAACTAACCAAAACACTCGAAAGACTCGAACTCGCAGAGAACACTCTGGTTGTATTTTGTAGCGACAATGGCCCCGTCATGGACGATGGTTACAAAGATGACGCCATCGAGAAGCAAGGCTCCCACCGGCCTGCTGGACCCTATCAAGGTGGCAAGTACAACGTCTACGAGGGTGGCACACGAACACCGTTCATCACTTACTGGCCGGGACAAATTTCACCCGGCGAATCCGATGCTCTGGTCTGCACCATTGATCTTGCCGCAAGTTGTGCGGCTCTTGCAGGTGCATCCCTACCACAAGAAGCATGCCTTGACAGCTTCAACCTTGCTGACGCTCTTCTTGGAAAGAAAGGTGCAAATGGCCGCGATCATCTAATTCAACAAGACAATGGCCAAGGAGGCAATTACGGTTTTCGAGTTGGGAATTGGAAGCTATTACGACATGACTCAAAACGCACGAAAAATACCTCACTTCGTTTACAAGGTCGTCAGGTCAACCAGTATCAACTCTTTAACCTCAAGACGGATCCCTCAGAGAGCACCAATGTCATCAATGAGAATCAAGAGATCGCCTCGCAGATGAAAAAGCAGCTTGAAGCGTTGATTGCAGCGGGACGAAGCCGGTCTTAGCGTGTCTTGACTAACAATAAAAAAGCCACCATCAGGCTCTATCCCGATGGTGGCTTGTTCTGCATCAAAAATCGATTGATGATTCTACTTGATCGCACGAAGTCGAATATTTTTGAATTCGGTCCACATTGGCTTACCCGCGTGCAACTGCAAAGCGAGCACCCCTTCGCTGAATGCTTTTTCTGGATGATGATCCTTGAAGTCAAGCACAAGTCGTCCGTTGAGGTAGTGCTGAATATGACTACCTTTGGCAATGATGACTACATCATTCCAATCGTCGACCTTCATCAACTCTTTGAACTCAGCCGCTGAGATCAAATCATCCTTCAGCACTTTCTTACCATCAGCATTCCAGACAGCTTGTTCGCCGACTAGGCAGATCCGTCCTCGAGTGCCCTTCTCGTCATAGATGAATGAAGGAACGTTTGGAAAATCTTCTTCATTACGGATCTCGTGCTGATAGCCGCCGACTACCCAAGGATTCGTTGCTCGCTTGCCTTCGGTGATGCGTTTGGAGCGATACTGAATTCCAGAGTTGTTGGTAGCGGTGCATCGAAAAGATAATCTCAGCTCAAAATCTGATACATCTCCACCCTTCCAAATCAGAAACGTGTTGCCCTTGGCGGGATTCTCTGGCGTCGTCTCTCCGTGAATCACTCCATCACGCACTGACCACATCGATGGATCACCGTCCCATCCATCTAAATTCTCGCCGTTGAAGATGGCCTTCAGTTCAGATGACTCAGCGGGTGCTTTCAAAGACAACTCTTCTGCCACGGAAACGCTGGCAAGCAGAGCAAGTGTGGCCATCGTCAATGTTCGAAGCATATAGCAAACTCCTATTTGGAAGAAAAAATCAAATGCGTCCCAACGGGCACGCAGTATGATCCATCGAAGAATACAACTCAAATCCCAACCGGCACTTAACGTTCCGAATCAGATAAATTTAGCGCAACCCCAGAGCCTCAAGGCCTTGCTCAAAGACAACATCAACAGGAATTTTTCGATCTTCGAGCAGTTTCAATTCTGACGCTAATTGCTCACCAATCACACCTTTCTGCTCCACCAATTCCGCTGCCTTCTGGTAATCGCCATCCCCCTGAATGGTTAACAACCTATTCGACAGCGCTTTGGTTGCCTCGCCAAACCGATCGATATTGACTCGATACTTACCATCCGACTGTCGCTCAAATGCTCCTTGCTCACGGAAGAAATTAAACCGGATCATGTTTGCTTTTCCATGAGCGCTCGATGCACCAAATCGAACGCTACGAAAAATCCCAGCCATAAAGGTCACATAAAAATCCTCGAGATCCGCTTTGATTTCTCCCTGCTCATGTAGTTGCTGAATCATAAACAAACCGAGAATGTCCGCTTTCCCTTCCTCGATCGCACCGGAGTGTTCTTTCAATGCTTTACGAACACTTCCGCGACCATTAATGGTGTTCTTGATGCCCAGCCCATGCGCAACCTCATGAAACATTGTATTGCTGAAAAAAGCGTCAAAGGTGACATGCTTCCTCTGATCGGTCGCGATTAATTCATCTGCAATTGGGAGCAAGATTTTGTCGAATTTAGCCCGCATTGCATTCTTTAATTGCAACCGCCGAGTTCCTTTTTGAAGTTGCACCTCTTCGTCATTAGGAAGATTAATCGCGATCGTCTTGGATCCAGAATTGCAATCCCCCGCGTAATAGATGACATCGTATGCATTCAACTCCGTATCGGTGCCTGGTTTCTCCATTCGATAAGCTTCAGGGACGGGCAGCGAAGACTGCAACTGTGGCAAAAACTCGGAATACCTTGCTAACCGTTCACTCCATGCCGTGTCTTTGATCAGGATATAGCAGGTATGGGCAGCCTTGTATCCGAACAATTTATCTTCGTAAGTTTCAATGGGTCCGATAACGACGTCGATCGTATTCGTTTTCATATCCAGCCACGCGAGATCGCTCGGTTGGTAATCATCGGTAAGGAGCGAATCAGCCCGCAATCGCAAATACCTCGCCAGACCAGGATCCTCGGCTAACATTGCAGCCTCATTTAACAAGGCAGCGGCTACCCGCATCTCTTCGTCAAATGCTTCACGATAAGGAATGGTTTTTAACTCTCCATCGGCTCCACGCCTTATAAAGGTATAGAGATCTGCTTTTCCTGATAGCTTTGCTTCATCAAACTCTTCGCGGGTCATATCTTGCGGATAAAAATTTGCTCCGAGAGGTTTATCAGAGAAGCCTTCAATGAAAGGCTTATTCCCATCTAATCGGTCCCATGGCCCATAATTGATACTCGTGAGTTTCCGTGCGTTTGGATCCTTCAATTCGCTCAATAGAGGCTGCGGATCCCCGTAGGATTCATACCAAAAGCAACGCTCCATAATCTCTGCGGCTCTGATCAACAGAGGCAGCATCTTCTTTTGCTTCTCGGTAAGCTTTGTGAGATCAGCTGTCAGCTTTACAGGAACATATTGCCGGACCCTGTCGGATACATCAGACAGTCCCTCTGCTGCAGAGAGACACGTTGTCGAGAAAATCGTTAATAACCCGATCAGAGAAAAGTTTAGAAGATTTCGGTGATGCATCAATTTCCTCAAGTACTGCGAATACAAACGAACATTGCCCGCACGCGTGCCCTTAATCATAACTCGCTGCGGCATCGAATTGCTAATCGATCACCAAGCTAATCCAATCGATGGCCGTTTTAAAACCCAGAGTTCAATGAACAAAGCCTGCAAGCTTACCGTAACGCATATGCAACCGTTCCGGTGCGATAATTCCACCGCACTGCAGCTATCACTAAGTAGTTGCAAAGTCTAAGCCTGCGGAAAAACTTTCCCGCTACGGCTGACTCAGGCTTTTGCTAAGAAGCATACCGTCAATTTCGATATGGGCGATTCGGAGAGTCTCGATCGCGTCAAGATAGGCGAGTCGGTGATTTGCGTAATCACTTTGGGCTCGCAGTAAATAAACAAAATCGACTTCACCTAATTCAAAAGATTGTCTCGTCAGAGCAAACATTTCCTCCGTTTTGGGAAGTATTTTACTCCGATATCTGTCTACTTGATCTGCTGCGATGCTGTAGCGTTTAAATGCATCAGCGAGTTGACTAGCAATCTGTACCTCAATTCGCTCCAAGTCTTTTTGAGCCACGATTAAGGCTGATTTCGCGGCACCGATACTGCCTTGATTTTTATTCCAGACAGGAATCGGGATGCTCACTGCAAGACCTCCATTTGGACGGCCGCCTGCACCGTTATCTCTCCAATTAAATAAGCCACCCACTGTTACATTAGGCCTCGATTCTACGGTCTGCCGCTGAACTTTCCTTTTCGCTGTTTCAATAGCGGCACGTGCAGAAATCACCTCCGGGCTCTGGGAGAGAAGTTGACCAAGGCAATCCTGATACACCAATTCCGGTGGGATCGAGTCCAAGTCACCAAGCAGTTGCTTCCTATGTATCTGCACAACACCCGTGAGTGCGACCATCTCTCGCCGAATAGCCTCTTGGGTCGCAATCGCACGATGGTTTAAGATATGCGTGGATTCAATTTCTACTTCCGCTTGAAGCACATCCATACGGCTCACTTCTCGCGCCTGCAACAACTCCGTGGTCAACCGCAAGCCTTTCTGAGCCGAAGCAACGAGTTGATCCGTAATCGCAACCTCCTTCGCAGCACGTAAACCGCGTAGATGAAGTATTCGGATGTCGGTTAGGACGCGTTGCTTGACTTGGTTAAGTTCCGATTCAAGACGATGGATTTCAGATTCAGAGATGGATTGATTCAGACGCCTCTTTTCCGCGACGGTCAATTCTTGACTTACCGTAATGCCGTATTGTTCCGCCTGCCCATCGGAACCGAGCTGCTGGAAATCAATCCCCGCTTCCGGATTATTTGGCAACCCAGCTTGAAGAAGACGCCACTTCTCAGCCTGCAACTTGGAAGCCGCTTGATGTACTGCGGGACTAAGTTTCAATGCCTCAGCTTCAAGCATCTCGAGACTATAGCCATCCGTGGTGTCCGCTGAAACATGCTGAAAGGAACGCTGCTTGTCCGAGCTGTAACGTTCTTGCTCGAATCCTGCGTATCCAGAATTTCCTTGCCGGAATTCAGGTGCGGCAATAACCACTTGCGCAGACAGCTGTCGGCTCGGCATCACCAAACCGGACAGAGTCATTACGGAAATGAAAATGGATTGTTTTATCAGCATCGTGGATTGCACTGTGGGACAATGACGGTTCGCCCAACAAGGAGTATCCCAACATGCTTTACATCGAGGCGTTTGCACAGGGAATGACTTCTTTCGTCACATCGCCCCCTTGGCAAAGCCAACTTGAATGACCCTCATACATAACAATAACAATAAAACCACGACCACCGTTACATTCGTTAAAGTTTATCTGACCGTTATCACAGTTCGACTTCGATCTTTAGGTGATAGCGCTAAAACCAAGAACAATACATATCCATCTAGTGGCGTCGGAAATTCGGCAATGGATGCCACCTCTACCAGTAGACTCAATTTGATGCATACCCCCAACTACCAGGCTAAACCGACCGTGTCAGAAGTACACTCCAATCAAGTGACCCGACAAATCCTGACGCAAGTGATGGTCGTGACAGCTATCGTGTCTCTAATTATCACCAGTTCTGCGAATCGATCGTTTGCAGAAGAACAAACCCGTCCCAACATTCTTTGGATCTTTGCCGAAGACACTTCACCTTGGATGGGATGCTACGGCGACCGTGTCAATGAAACAGGAACACCAAATATCGACTCAATCGCGGATCGAGGGGTACGCTTCTCACGAGCATTTGTACCCGCTCCGGTATGTTCTGCCTGTCGATCTGCTTTGATGGCCGGCCAAAATCAGATACGTATCAACGCGCACGAACACAGATCTTCTCGTGGACCCGTTGCAATCAACCTACCCGAGCACACGCGTCTACTGCCCCAGTTGATGAAAGACTCTGGCTATTTCACTTTCAACGCTGGCAAGACTGACTACAACTTTGCTTGGGACGAAGGTGCGACTTACTCGTTGCTCCAAAGTTCTCGAAAAGACGTGCCATGGAGCACGATCAAACAAAACCAACCTTTCTTCGGTCAAATCCAAACAGCGGGCGGGAAAAACAACACCAAATCATTTCCCAAGAGTCGCCGTACCGATCCTGCGTCAGTCACGGTTCCAGCCGACTACCCACAAAACCAACTCTACAGAGAAGTCGTAGCGCAGCACTACGATGCGATCCGCAAGGATGATGACTTCATTGGCGACGTACTCCAGCAACTGAAAGAAAACGGGCTGACCGAAAATACGATTGTGGTCTACTTCTCCGACCACGGCGCGAACAATCTCGTCCGCCACAAACAAATGCCAACAGAAGGTGGGTTACATGTCCCTTTTGTCTTGATGGGCCCGGACCCTTATATCCCTGCTCCGTCCGTCAGGGATGACCTTGTGAACCTACTTGATCTCTCTGCCACCACATTACATTGGGGTGGCGTCGAGATCCCTCAATGGCATGAAGGACAGAACCTGTTCGCAGAGAAATTAATACCTCGCAGTGAAGTCTACGCCGCGAAAGACCGGCTCGATCACACGATTGATCGAGTTCGGAGCGTAAGAAGCGATCGATTCCGTTACACCAAAAACTTTAAGACCGATCGCATCCTACTGCAGCCTCAATATCGTGACCCCAAAGACTATGTCATTAATTTGAGAGAGCTGTACGCGAACAATCAGCTAACACCGCTCCTAAAGAAAATCTACTTCGGTGAACGGCCCGAAGAGGAATTCTATGATGTCGTCGCAGACCCTAGCCAAATCAATAATCTAATCGACAATCCTGAGTTTCAAAAAGAAGTGAATCACCATCGACAACTACTTAGCGATTGGTTAGCTAAAGGTGACTTTGGATCGAAAGAGGAACCAATTGAAGAGTTGGCTTATCAGGCAAACGGTCATAAATGGGGAGAGGGGGTCAACCCGGAATATGAATTGGTGAGAACCGATGGTGATGGCGATGGACTCTCTGATGATTGGGAACGCATTAACGGTCGCGACCCGAGTGACAGCAAGCTGATCTTTTTGTTTGACTGTGGTGGCTGGCAAACAGAAGGTTGGGTTGGCGAACCAAAACTGGGTAACCTCGCAGGATACCTTGGGTTTCTTGATTTCATCCTTCCAGATGGAACAGGCGTGATTCGTCGCGATCGACTGAACATCACCCCAGAACATTACCCAGAGCACTGGACGATCCAGGCTCGAGTCTCGAACATGACAGACCTGACTTTGGTCGCGAAATTCGAACATAGCGATGAGCACCACGTGATCGCCTCGACGAGGATCATGCCCGCAGATGCTTTCAAGTCAATTTCAATACGTCCACTTATTACAGAACACTCGTGGGGCGCGATCACTGAACTGCAAATTCGTTTCTTAGCTGATGGAGAAACTCTAGTCGAACTGGACTCGCTTGTGGGTAACTAAGAACTTTGGCACATGCGTTAGAGTAGACGCTGCAGATGTACCCCCCCTCATCTGAGCCAGCCGGTTTCTTCGGCCACGAGGGTCGGGCAGGGAAGCGATACCCTTAAATGCATTTTAAAGGTGCTTTTTCTACCCAGAGAGACTTACTGAATTGCTAACGACTGCTAGGCGCAGATAATCCACGGAAACAGACACGGAAGTTAGTTCATCAACTAACTCGGGATTCATTTTGAAGATTAGCGATTCTGACATCGAGTTTTTTCTAACCAAACATGTATCACTTCAAAAGTCATCACATCGCACCGATCGCTGGGTTGCTAACCCTCGCATTAGCACCTGTATCTCTTCAAGCGATGAAGATCATAAAAAGAGGCGATTCAATCGGCGTGTTTTACGTCACCAAAATTACCGGTGCTGAATCCGATGGCGTTAAGCCAGGACAGCGACTGTGCTATCGCTGCCGCTTCGGGACACGCCCAATGGTGATGCTATTTGCGCGAAGGGCGGATGAGAGACTTGACGAATTGGTGTGTCATATCGATCGATTCGTGGCTGAGAACCGGCAATCTAAGCTCAAGGGTTTGGTGACTTTAATAGGGGAGGATCAAGGGGATCTGGAACAGCAGGCTCTTCTTCTGCGTGAGAGAACCCAAGCGAGAGAGGTTCCGTTTGCAATAGCGACCGAACAGGGCGTCCGAGCCAACCAGTATCAGTTGCCCGAAGAAGCTGATGTCACGATTGTGATCGCAAAGGATGGTCGTGTTTTAAAAACACTCCTATCCAACCTCAAGCAAATCGACCTTTCGTTGGTTGATAACGACCTAGAGCAATTGCTGCAATGATGGCGGCGATTTAGGCCGATGCCAATGATATAAATCCTCGGCTCGATTGAACAAGCACTATCTGCTGTTCGATTGTGCAATCAATTTCGTTTTTGAGTACGGGCTCTCGGTGTTAAATCTAGGGTCGGAATGCGTTGAGACTGGTTTCATCGCTGATAATCCTCAATTTAGGGCTTGAGGGTGTTGAGAAAGATCGGGATTGGGATAGGCTGAAGCAGTTAATTCGTGGTTCGCTTTTTTGCTGCGAGCCGTTTTGTGGCCTTGGTGCAATCGCCTAACCTGGAACGATTTTCCGAAAGGTAAACACCTCCTCATTCAGCTTTTCCAACTTCCTTCGCCCTGCATCATGACACCATCGCTATCCGATCGCTGGGCAACGAACGTGCTTCGGGGAAGAATTTGGATCCTCTTGATCTGGATCGTTATTGCATGCGCGATTCGACTCACAGCTCCCACATGGAACGAAGTAGCGTTCGACGGTGATTTTGAATACCTACCGGCACAGATGAGTAGCGTCGAAGGAGGACGCCTGTTAGATGAAGCTTTCCCAGAGGTACGCAGTCGAAGCCAGATTGTTTTAGTATTGGGACGAGACAGTGAACCGCTGAATAAGAAGGATGAGATTGTCTCTTTCGACCTGCTTCGGCGACTGCATCACCGGTACGGCGAAATCTGCTGGAAACGAGCGATCGAACTAGGCTACAACGGTGGACCAACCGACCAATCAAAAGGCGGAGCATGGGCGGCACTTGCAAAAGAGTCTTTTGATCGTGCCATTGATGCCGACGAAAATTTTTACGCGCGCGTTGGTGAACTTCTGCCGGAAGCTTCACCCAATCCTCGCGAGCCTCGAATGGCAATCGCATACTACGATCGAGGTAGTCTGCTTGAGAGTATTGGTGATGCGGAGGATATGGTTGGAAGTGATTTCGAATCCGCACTTGTACTCTATCCTGATCTACCCAAAGTCATCGAAAGAATCGCAGAGCGTGACCTGAGTGTTTGGGAACCGCTGCTGGAACTTGTCTCCTATGACGACTCTTTGATCGGCACAAGCCTGAGCCATCCGAGCGCACGACTAGTAGTACTTCAGCTCTCGACTGAACTTGCTGCGACCAGCAACATTGAATTGATTGAAGCGTTGGAGGGTATGCTGCGTGAGATTCGTTCCTACAGTATGCAACATACGGAACCTGGACTGCAGTTACGAATGACGGGCTCCGCCGCGATTGGTGGAGAAACCTTGTTAGCATCACGGGACGCTATTCGATACACGGAATGGATTACCGTGGCAATGATCCTTGTCCTGCTAACGGTCGTGTATCGCGCGCCGATGCTCGTTGCTGTTCCGATGATCTCGATTGCCTTTGCCGTGATTGTTTCAACATCTTTGGTGGCATTACTGACGAAGTGGTCCGTGACTGAATTTATCCCTGGATTAGACCTCCGTATTTTCACCACCAGTCGTATCTTTGTGGTGGTGATCCTTTTTGGTGCTGGGACAGACTATTGCCTATTTCTAATTGCGCGGCTCCGTGAAGAGGCAATGAGATTACCATGGAACGAAGCCTGTCGTATGTCCTTGCGAGAAGTCATGGGGGCGTTAACCGGCAGCGCACTCACGACCGTCGTTGGCCTTGGGATGCTATGGATTGCGAGCTACGGTAAGTTTCATTACACAGGTCCGATCATTGCCATTTGCCTGCTCGTGGGATTATTAGTTTGCACCACCTTGACGCCCGCGCTGATTTATCTCATCGGCCCCAAGGTTTTTTGGCCGGCAAAAGTTTCACCCGACATGCTTCAGCCGCGTGTTGGTTTTTTCCAATCCCCAACTAGCGCTGTTTCACCAGCCAGTGGTTTCTGGAGCTGGATTGCGCTTACTCTTACTCGTCACCCGATCACCACTCTTGCAATAGGACTTGGACTACTCATCCTACCAGCTTGGCATGGGGTTCAAAATGAACAGAACGTCACCTACGATCTCAGCAGCCAGTTAGATAAAGCGTCGGAGAGTCGAGGGGGACTCACTCTACTCTCAAAGCACTTTGATATCGGCAAAATTAATCCCGTCACGATTCTCTTGCTGCGACCAGAAGCAAGCACGGTAGATCAATTTGAGGAGCAGATCCGAAAACTCGGTGAATCACTCTACTCTATTGAAGGACTCAGCACGGTACGATCCGCGGATGACCCGTTAGGAGATTTCCCGCCGGAACGTAATATGAGCCTGCTGAGCAAGGACGCATGGAGGCGTCGAGCACTTCGAAGTCACCGAATGTCAGAGCGACATTTTTTCTCAACGATCCCCGCGTATGAAAATCGACTTGCGCGACTCGATATCACAATTGATGGAGATCCTTTTTCAGATGAAACCGCAAACGTCGTTAATCGGCTCAGTGACCACCTCGAGCAGCAAGCCGCATCGGAAGATTCTGTCTGGAATGGATCCACCGTCTTGCTGACTGGAACGACCCCATCGATTATTGACCTACGTACCGTAACACTCCAAGACAACCAGCGAATCAAATTAGCTGTAATTGTCGCGGTTTTTGGCATCCTCATGATTGTGATTCGACGCTGGGAACTATGCCTATATCTGATAGCAACGGTGTTAATCAGCTATTACGCAACACTAGGCCTCACGCACCTATTTTTTGCATCACTTTATGGAAGCGACTATGTAGGGCTCGATTGGAAGCTTCCGCTCTTTCTCTTTGTGATTCTTGTTGCGGTCGGGCAGGACTACAACGTCTATCTAGTCACTCGAATTGTTGAGGAGCAGCGACGACTGGGATGGCTCTCGGCGCTTCGTCGAGCGGTAACGAGGACAGGAGGCATTATCACGGCATGCGGTTTGATTATGGCGGCCACCTTTTTCAGCATGACATCTTCAGCTTGGTTGCCGCTGCTATTGGATCTAGCCGCAATCGAACACGCCTCTAGCGGGCGAACATTAAAGGGAATTATCGAGCTGGGATTCGCTCTAGGATTGGGCGTACTAATTGATACGTTTTACGTCAGAACTATTCTTGTCCCAAGTTTTGTTGCGATGCGTGGCAGTCGCGTGGCGGGTTAGAAGCAGAACGGAGCGATCAAGGCTCAGATACAGACACCTCGCCGTCATCACCACAAAAACGTAGAGCGATTAGCAGATAGATTCAAACTTTTTAGCGATCAGCCTTCTAGAAAAGTGAGACCTCATCCAGTGACTTGCGGCCAGATCGCAGTAGGTGCAACCTGTCTACACCGAGTGCAACGCCAGCACATTGCGGCAAACCGTCACTAATTTGACTCAATAGCTCGGCGGGCATCTCGGCAATTGGTTTCCGTCCCAGCCGCTCACGTTTCTCATGCACCATGCGAGCACGTTCAGCTAGCTCGGCCACATTATTGAGCTCATCGTATCCATTGGCCAATTCAACTCCACTAACAAACAATTCAAATCTTGCTGCACATTGTGGATCGTCACTTGAAACCTTAGCGAGAGCGGCCTGAGAACGAGGGTAATTTCGCAAAACCATTGGGCCGTGGAGTCCCAGAGTTGGCTGAACGAATTCACTCATCAAATAATCAAGCAAACCATCACGGTCTGTCGCCAATGAAGACGCTAGTGTTGCATCACACTGCGATGCAACACTAACCAGCTCTGGCAAACTTGAGTCAATGGGATCAATCTCGAGGGTCCTTAAAAATGCCTGCCGATAATCCAACACCTCGTAATTGGAATGACCGAGTAGATCACAGGCAAATTCCCCAAGTAGACGAACAGCGTCATTCTCAACCGCTCCCACTTGGTACCACTCCAACATAGTGAATTCAGTGCGATGGAGTTGTCCTTTTTCTTCTGCTCGAAACGCAGGACCAATTCCATAGATCGAGGATACGCCAGATGCGAGGAGCTGCTTCATTGCAAGCTCTGGGGATGTCTGAAGATACTGCCGGGACGGTGTTTTCCCACTAGTCTCAACCTGATCCCCTACAACTTCAATCGGATCGATGTAAGCGTCCACAATTGCATGAGCTAGCAGGCAGGGGGTCTGAACCTCCAAAAAGCCTCGAGTATCGAAAAAATGCCTTATCTGCTGTAGCAGAAGAGACCGTTCACGAACAATTTCAATACCTTTCACATTACGGCCTTTAATGACTGGAAAGAGACAAAACAGAGCGATGTTTCGAGCCACTTCTTCGATATGATTCGCCAATCGAGCGCATCGTGGCGAAGGTCCATTACTTGTGGACCGAGAGGATCTGTCCCCAGAGTTTTAATAGGGATTATCCACAGGAACCATGAGCGACTAAGATAAACAGATTGACCTAACTCGCCCACCGAACTTCAACTCCCCGCATGAAGAGTAATCAAAGTTCAAATCGTTACGCACGCCAAATCCAATTTTCTCCTATTGGTGAAAACGGACAAGCGGGCATCCGACAATCAACCGTAGCCATCCTTGGTTGCGGCGCACTAGGTACTGTCGTTGCAGAAATTCTGACACGCGCGGGCGTTGGCGAACTCCGACTGATTGATCGTGATGTTGTGGAATGGTCAAACCTTCAACGCCAAGCTCTTTTTGATGAAAACAATGCCACGGAGGGACATAGTAAAGCCGAAGCCGCCAGTCTTCATCTAGCCAGAATCAATTCAGAGGTCCGAATTGAACCGATTGTTCTAGACATCACCTCCGAAAACATAGAGCGAACCCTAAGTTCTTCCGATCTTGTTATCGATGCGGCTGACAATTTTCTCTTGCGTTTTCTTCTAAACGATTGGTCGCTCAAACACCATCGGCCGTGGGTACACGGAGGGTGCGTCGGGGCCACGGGTCAGGTGTATCTTTTTGATGGGAATGGTGGACCCTGCTTTAGATGCTTGGTACCGGAACCACCACCTGCTGCTGCAGTCGACACCTGTGACACAGCCGGGGTCGTCGGTAGCGCGACCCACGCAATCGCTAGCCTACAGGCAACTGAAGCAATCAAATGGCTTTCAGGTAATCGCGAGATGAATCGAACAAAATTGTTATCAATCGACCTGTGGAACAATCGCATCCGTGAACTCAGTCTCCCACCACAACTTCGAGACCACTGCGTTGCTTGCGGCAAGCATCAATATGATTTCCTTGAAGGTACGCACGCAGTCGCCTCCGAGTCTTCTGCTGTGCTATGTGGTCGCGACGCGGTTCAATTACAAACAAACGAAGAGGGTGTTGACTTCGTTCGAATAGCGGAGAGATGGCAAGCAGCGGGTAGGGTACAACAGACTCGATTCTTCGTCCGCTTGCATCTCAACGATGAACAAAGCCTGACCCTGTTCAAAGATGGTCGGGCGGTCATCACGGGCACAGACCAAATTGCCACTGCGAGATCTATACTAAATCGTTACTTCGGCGGCTAATTGAGAGTAGTCATTGATTAACCGAAACCATCCCAACTGACGACTCTATCATGCCACTGACGCCGCAAGCCAAAGCATTCCTCAAAGACCTCGAAGAACAGAACGCTACCCCGGTGGAAAGTCTTCCCGTCGATCAAGGGCGGCGGATGTTCGCGGCGTTAACGAGATGGCATGGAATTAAAACCGATTTGGAATCAGTGAGAGATTGCCTGCTACCAGGCAACACCCGAGGTCGTATCTATCGCCCTCATTGCGATTTCATAGCCGGTGATGATCCACTGCCAGCAATTATATTTTTTCACGGTGGTGGTTGGGTTCTCGGCGACCTCGAAACCCATGATGCTCTATGCAGGCGTCTTGCGAGCGAGGCTAAGTGTACCGTTATTGCGGTCGATTACTCACTGTCTCCCGAAGCCCGTTACCCTACAGCGTTAAATGAGTGTTACGAGGCTACCGTCCATGTCATCGAAAACGCGTCTCAATTCAATGTCAGACCTGATCGCGTCGCTGTTGCCGGCGATAGCGCTGGCGGGAACTTGGCAGCGGCAGTAGCACTGCGAGGAAGAGATCTAGGTTTCCAGAAAATTGACCTACAAGTTTTGATCTATCCTGCTTTACTTCCAGACTATGAGCAGGCATCCTACTTGGAGTTCAAGGATGGATTTGGCTTGACTCGGCAACGAATGATCTGGTTTTGGCAGCAGTATTTAGGTCGCACTGAGCCAGATGTTTATGCCGCGCCATACCTCGCAAAAAATCTTGATGGATTACCTGAGACGTTTCTAATCACGGCCGAATATGATGTTCTTCGCTGTGACGGAGAAAGGTTTGCAAAACGATTAATTGATTCCGGAGTCCGAACGACATATCGACGCTACCATGGTAATCTCCATGGCTTTGTTCACTTTGCAGGAATCTTCGATGATGGGACGTTAGCTATAGCTGAGATTGGCTGTCAGTGTCGACAACATCTTCATCGGTGACGCATCAATCCATCACAAACACCCGTAACGAGGTTCTGAGATGAATGGTTTACCAAGTACTTTCATCATTCGTTCACTCCTCTTGATTGCCTGTTTCTTTTTTGTCCCCTGTCGTGACGTGCTTGCTGAAAATCATTGGCGAGCTGGACTGGCAAAGCTAGACATCACACCACAGCAATCGGTTCGACTTTCTGGATATGGCAGCCGGACTCAACCAACCAGCGTCGTTGCAACACCACTGCACACTCGCTGTCTCGCCATTCAAGATCACTCCAAGGCAACTCATCTGCTGATAGCGATCGAGACTATCGGTTTACCTAGTGAAATGACACGGGAAATCACCCAGAGGATTGAACAGGAGCACAAAATTCCCAGAGAGCGAATCGTCGTTTGCTCGACTCATACTCATTGCGCGCCGGCGTTGGGGAAACAATTGAACAACATTTTCAAAGAACCACTCAACGAGGAAGAACAAACCGCAGCTAGTCAATACTGCGATTATCTGGTTAGCCAAACCCTTGCGGCAGCTAATCGAGCAATTGACTCACTGCAGCCCGCCAATGTTTCATTTGTACGTGGGCAGGTGAACTTTGCTTCCAATCGCCGGGTGCTTGCGGATGGAAAATGGACCGGATTTGGAGTCCAAAAAGATGGCCCGGTAGATCATCAACTTCCATTGATCAAAATCACTGACCGGGAGCAACAGTTGATTGGATTGGTATTCAATTACGCATGCCACTGCACCACCCTAGGAGGTACGTACAACGAAGTTAACGGTGATTGGGCGGGATACGCATCCAGAATTTTGGAACAGAGTTACCCGGGTTCTATTTCACTCTGCACCATTGGATGTGGAGCCGATGCGAATCCCAATCCTAGAGGACAGCTATCGGACGCAATCACTCATGGCCAAACACTAGCTGACGAAATACAACGTCTTATCAAAGAGCCAAGTGATGAGCTCCACGGCCCATTGGTATCTAGCTTTGATTATGCGTCTCTATGTTTTGAATTACCGACGCGAGAAGAACTGACCGAGCGTCTAACCGCCGACGATCCTCAGACTCAACGTCATGCACAGCAACAACTGCAAGTACTTGAGCAACATGGG
Organism: uncultured Rubripirellula sp.; assembly: GCA_938045805.1. Classification (GTDB taxonomy): domain Bacteria; phylum Planctomycetota; class Planctomycetia; order Pirellulales; family Pirellulaceae; genus Rubripirellula. The sequence goes on from CALIBL010000055.1 coordinate 62,608, forward strand.
CGTCTTCCCGCAACCTATCCATTGCCAGTGCAGTCATGGAAATTCGCCACCCAACTCGGAATGGTATTCGTCGGTGGAGAAGTGGTTGTTGATTACGCCCACCGACTGCGCCGAGAACTCGATCAACCACATCTTTGGGTCACCGCCTACGCGAATGACGTCATGGGCTATGTACCCAGTGAACGAATGATCGACGAAGAGGGATATGAGTACTCGCGAAGCGGGATTTACTATGGCATACCTGGCCCGTGGGCTTCAGGGACGGAAGATGCGCTAGTCGCGAAGATCATGGACATCTATCTCAACGGCGGGCGACCTCGTCCCATTGCTGCAAGCGAATCACTGCAACACCTAGAGGTCCCTGCTGGCTACACGGTCGAACTGGTTGCATCGGAACCGCTGATCCAAGATCCAATCAACATTGCATTTGATCCTTCGGGTGACCTTTGGGTGGTCGAAATGGGGGATTATCCGGAAAAAGAAAAAGGCGGGCGCATCAAACGCTTGAGCGATACAAATCAAGATGGCAAATACGATCAAAGCCATCTCTTCATCGATGAGTTGAGCTATCCCACCGGTGTGTTACCGTGGCGAGATGGAGTTTTGATTTCCGCTGCTCCTGATATCCTGCGTGCGGTGGATACGGATCACGATGGTGCTGCAAATCTCGTTGAAACGTTGTTCACTGGGTTCCGTCTAGCAAACCCGCAACACCGCATTAACGGGTTCACCTACGATCTTGATCACTCAGTTCATCTCGCTAGTGGTGACAACCTGTCCGAAATCAAAAGCGTACTCAAGAATGAGACCATCAATGCGTCTGGCCGCGATGTTCAGATCTGGCCAGATGATGGCCACATAAAATTGACGTCTGGACGTTCCCAATATGTGCGTAGTCGCAATGACTGGGGAGAATGGTTTGGAAACGATAATTCTCGACCGCTATTTCATTTTCCAGTCGAAGATAAATACCAAAAGAGGAATCCACACATTCGGTTATCCGCAAATCTACAAAACTCATTTGATCCTCCCGTCGCCCCGCCGATCTATCCGCTGACCAGCACAAATGAGCGCTTTAACGATCTTTTTGCTGCCAGTCGGTTCACTTCCGCATGCAGTCCTGTCATCGCACGCGCACCTAACTTTGGACCAACTGAAACTGACCCGAACTTGATTGCTTTTATCTGCGAACCGGTTCACAACTTGGTTCATCGATCTCAGCTCAAACACGTTGGCTCGACTTACTCCGCTACTCGGATGGACGTTGAATCAGAGAGTGAGTTTTTGCGAAGTCGCGATCCATGGTTTCGTCCGGTCCGTGCTGCAATTGGACCTGATGGCTGCCTCTACATTGTCGATATGTATCGGGAAACGATTGAGCATCCCGAATGGATCCCAGAATCGTGGCAGAACCAACTTGACCTCTACGCTGGATCCGATCGTGGGCGTATTTATCGAATACGTCCCAACCAATCTGATTCTCGACTTCCCAATCTAGCCAATTGCGAACCAGCAGAATGGATCGATCATCTTGCAAGCCCGATCGGTTCTCGACGCGACATGGCGCATCGACTCTTAGCTGAAACCATGAATCCTGCGATGATCAGTCAGTTAAAACAGCAGTTGCGAATCACTGAATCACCACATCAAAAAGTTCACCTAGCATACCTACTGAATCATTCTGATTCGCTTAGCGAACAGATGATTTTATCACTGCTTCGGGATAATCATCCGGGCGTGATCTTATCTGCGTTATCACTGGGCGAAGGCAAACTCAGCCCGAGCACGGAGACAATTGAAGTCCTCTCAAGCCTCGCAAGCCATTCAGATTCGCGAATTGCCTTGCGTCTTGCACTATTTCTGGGCGAATGGCGACACCCGTCCGCAAGTCGTTTACTCCACGCTGTTGCAGTAAGGGATGACTTGGATCAATGGATCTCTCAGGCAGTCGCTTGCTCCGTGAACAGTCACGCAACGGACCTACTCGACCTGCTTCTTGAAAGCCATTCTTTGGAGCAATTAACGCGGTCATCGAACTTGATCAGCAATCTTTTACGCACATCCTCTAAACAGGGGACTCGGGTCCTAGAACGCTATAGCCAAACCTTGTCCAATGATCGAACATCGAATCAGACAAAAATTAGATTTGCAGTTCAACTAATCAAATCAGAGGGAATCAGTCAGATCGAATCCGAGATACCGCATCTCCAAGACCTTTACGCTCGTGCCGTCTCGTTGATTGCAGACAATAAGAACGCCGAAGTAGAAAGATGCGTTGCAATCGAGTTAACGGGGCTTGGACTTGGTGACACATCCTCAGAATCAACACTGCTGCTAGACTTACTCCAACCGACCACTCCGTCTACGGTGCAACAAGCGGCTGTTGATCGCTTCCTCAGTATCAACAAGGAGACGTCCATCGACCAGCTATTCACAAAATGGTCGACCATGACTAGCAATCTGCAGTCACACTGTGCGGGTCGTATCCTTGAGAGAACAAAAACGACGGATCAACTGCTGACCGCGATCGAAGGAGGATCGATCCCTTTTCAGTCTCTTACCCCATCAATCAGGCAGCAGTTAACACACACCGGATCACGGTCGATGCGAGTAAGAGCGCAGAGGCTCAATACGAGGCATCGTCTCTCAAACAAACGTGATCTAATCCAAAGCTACAGCGGCGTTCAACCCGACGACGGAAACTATCAAAAGGGTGAATTGCTTTATCAAAAGCACTGTTCCGCCTGCCACTCATCACTTGAAGGCCGCGACCCGATCGGCGCTAGCCTTGAAAACCTCTCCAAAAATGACCGAGATACACTCCTCATTGCGATCCTCGACCCGAACCGAGCTGTGGACCCGCAGTACCATCAGTACCTGATCCAACTGACTGATGGACGAACGATTGCGGGAAGATTGATCAATGAAACATCAAGCAGCATCAAAATTGCGGCTGCGGACGGAAAGCAATTTGACGTTGGTCGAGACGAAATTGAGACAATGAAGAATACTGGACTGTCATTGATGCCTGAAGGTTTCGAGAACATTTTATCGCCATCTCAAATGCAAAACCTGATCCATTATTTGCAAAATAAGCGATCAACCCCATAAGGACAACAAAAAGATGAAACCAACTGATTCTTTGAAACGCCGTGATCTTCTTGCATACGCTGCTTTCAGCAGCACTGCAATTGCCGCCACAGCAAGTGGTTCGAATCAAGAGAAAACGCCCGACCCGCCTCGGCGTCGATACAAGATGAAAAAGTCCATCAACCTTTGGGCCTTTCCGTACCCTGATCGCATGTCACTGCGGGAGTCATTGGAGCTTGCAAAGGAGGCAGGATTTGATGGGATCGAACTAAACTACGACCTAGAAAGCGATCTATCACCGAAAGCCAGTAGCAAAGATTTTGAAAAGATCAGGCGCATGGCAGATGACATTGGGATTGAGATCAGTGGCGTCTGCTCTTTCCTTTTCTGGCCTTACCCCCTGACCAGCAATGACCCTGAAGAACGCGCAATGGGGATGGAGCTTGCGGGAAAAATGACACAGGCGGCACACGACCTGGGAACATCGAACCTGCTCGTTGTGCCGGGCGCTGTTCATATGCCTTGGCGTGAAGACCATGAACCCACCCCCAATGATGTTTGCCTTGCACGAGCGAAAGAAGCGGTTGAAAAACTCCTCCCGAAGGCTGAGAAACTCGGTGTACACCTCAACATGGAAAACATCTTTTTTAACGGATTCCTAATGTCGCCAATGGAGATGGTGGATTTCGTTGATCATTTCAACAGCCCGTTTGTCAAGGTTCATTTCGATACCGGAAATATCATGGAATACCAATTTCCAGAGCATTGGATTCCAATACTAGGAAAGCGTATCCAAAACGTGCACCTGAAAGAGTATACGAAGAAGGGATCCGACCATTCACTCGAGACATTCCGGCCATTACTTGATGGAACCACGAACTGGCCGGCGGTTCTGGATGCTTTCGAGCAGATCCAATACGAGGGTTATCTCACCTTTGAATATTTCCACGCCTACCAACATTTCCCAGAAGCGTTGATCTACCAAACAGCTGATTCACTCGACAGAATGCTGGGTATCAAGACAAGCTAAGATGTCACCAACCGCAACGGCGGGATGCGGAACGCGATGAACAACGAACATGACTTGAAATCACAAGCTCTTGGAGTGCTTCGGGAGCGATTTGGGCTTGTGAATTTCAGACAGGGCCAAAAGTCCGTTATTCACCGCATCCTCGAGGGTAAGAATGTGGCAGCTGTTTTCCCAACTGGTGGAGGAAAGAGCCTGTGCTACCAATTACCAAGCCTACTTCTTCCCGGCACAACCGTCGTTATCTCTCCCCTGATCGCGTTGATGAAAGACCAGTGCGATGCGTTAATGGGTAAGGGAATCATGGCATCGCGATTGGATTCGTCTCAGAGTGCAAATGAAATTCGAGAGACATTCCGGAATCTTCAGTCGGGAAAAACGAAGATCCTCTATCTCGCACCGGAACGGTTTTTCAACGAAAGATTCCTCGCCTCGATTCGCAAGATGAACATATCTTTGTTCGCAATCGATGAGGCGCACTGCATCAGCCAATGGGGACACCATTTCCGGCCCGACTACTTGAAACTGGCCGCCCTCACGAAACATTTAGGTGTGAATCAGGTCTTGGCACTTACAGCGACAGCAACACCCACAGTCCTTGCTGACATACGGAAGGCATTCAGCATCAAAAAAGGTGATGCAATTCGCACCAAATTCTACCGCCCGAACCTCAAACTTCTCGCCAGCACAACCACCACCGAAAGCCAATACCAGACCCTTCTGTCACGAATACAGACACAGGAAACTGGCGCCACGTTGGTTTACGTAACGCTACAAAAAACAGCCGAGGAAATCGCAGGTTTCCTACGGGACGATGGTTTTGATGCACTTGCATACCACGCTGGTATGGAGAGTGAAGTACGCAACGAGATTCAAAAAGAATTCATTTCTTCGCAATCCAAGATCATTGTCGCAACGATTGCGTTCGGGATGGGTATCGACAAATCAGACATTCGAAATGTCTATCACTTCAATGCACCAAAATCTCTCGAAGGTTATGCGCAGGAAATTGGAAGAGCGGGTCGGGACGGAAAAAAATCCACTTGCGAGATGCTACTAGCTCCAGAAGATCGAATCATCTTGGAAAACTTTAGCTACGGTGACACGCCTACTAAAAAAAGCATTCAGCATTTCGCGGAAATTGTACGCGGTCAAGCAGAAACATTTCACCTTTCGCACCATAAGCTTGCAAATGAAACTAACATTCGCCTGACTGTACTCCGAACCTTAATGACGTATTTGGAACTTGACGGGTGGATCGAAGCAACCTCTCCAAGGTACGAAAGCTATCGGTTAAAACCCCATGTAAGCTCTCAAGTGATTCTGAATCAATACGAAGGTGAACAACGCCAATTCATTGCGGAACTACTAAGCTGTCTAACTAAAGGACGGATTTGGTTTAGCTTAAACCTAACGATTGCTTCCAAACGGCTGAATCGCTCACGCGAAGAAATCATCGAGGCGTTGAACGAACTTGGCGAACAAAACTGGGTTGAAACACAGGTTGCTGATCTAACTTTCGGGTATCGATGGAAAAAACGGTTCACACAATTGGGTCGCCTCGTCAATCAACTCCATGCACGACTTCTACAGAGGGAAGCGGATGACATCGAGCGAACAGCAATGGTATTTGACTTAGCGAAAACAAACCGATGTTACGCTGCAACACTCTCAGAACACTTTGGCGAAACTCTTGATGGACCATGCGGGAATTGCTCGATATGCCTCAATCAAAATCAAGATGGCGACAGACGCGAACAGCGACCTCAACTCTCTATTGGTACAGCAGCAAAAAAAATTCTTGAAGAGGTTATTCGTAAGTATCCCGACGAGTTCGACTCTGCACGTGACCGAGCTAAGTTCCTTTGTGGTCTATCAACACCCGTGATGATTCGAAAACGCCTCACCAAGCACGCAGCCTTTGGGATTTGTCACCGAATCCCGTTTCATCAAGTTTTGCAACAAGTCATGACGAGCCCAGACTCTTAGAAGATGACACGGGTCACAAGAAAACAGCATTTTTCCTGCAGACCGAGCTTGCTGAACACCGATCACCAAGGAGAGGCTCTTGACGAAAAAGATCGCTTGTTGATAATTTTTCGGCTGGGAAATCAAGACTTGATTTCTTCTGGCTCATTGATTTTGGGGGATTAGCTCAGTTGGGAGAGCGCTACAATGGCATTGTAGAGGTCATCGGTTCAAGTCCGTTATCCTCCACTCCAATATGATCTTAAAAGACCACCATCGGTTTCGTTGGTGGTCTTTTTTTTGCCCAGAGCTGTTATTCGGGACATGTCACTCCTTTCTCTCGAGGCCTTGGTTTGCGGACGCAACGATTGGAACAAGTCGACGCGCAGCAGCCTGAAGTGATTGTGGCGAAGTCTCGGGAATCTCGCGTCATGCGGCATCTGTTTTTGGTGCTCTGTGCAGCTGAGATTGGCTCCACACTACGGTGCAATCAGGGCACTTGGTACCTGCGTGTCAACGCAATTGATGCTGCAAAAGCTCAGCAAGAAATCCATGAGTACCAGACGGAAACCCAAGTCATCGCGGCCCCAGCAGAAACGCGTCATATTTCGCCAAAAGCTGCTGTCTTGGGGAGTGCCATCTACGCATTGATCTTAGGAACAGTGATGTATGCCCAGCACTCGGAGGCGTATGGAGACTTCCTCAAAACCGCGGGACAAATGCAATCCTCGGAAGTCAGAAATGGTCACTTATGGCGTTGCGTTACAGCCTTAACGCTCCATCAAGATGCAGCTCATCTTGCTGGCAATCTAGTGATGGGTATCGTCTATGGATGGATGGTGACCAATCGGCTGGGTGCCGGAGTCGGCTGGCTGGCGACCGTTCTCGCTGCTAGCTTTGGAAACCTTCTTTGTGGACTGGTACGACCAGAAGGCCACACTTCGATTGGAGCTTCAACTGCCGTCTTTGCCGGACTAGGGATCTTGGCCGCTGAAGCAACTGTTACAGCCAAATCATCTGATACCTCAACTGCCCGACGTTGGCTGCCTCTAATTTCGGGATGCGTGCTCTTTGCCTGGACAGGTACAGGGGGAAGTCAAACCGACGTCCTTGCACACTTGGCAGGTTTTTCCGTGGGAGCGACGACGGGTGTACTGATAACCGCGCCTCCCGCACCGTGGAGCCGTTGGCTGTGGAACAACCAACTTGCCTGTGCCGGTGTTGCCGTTGGTACTGTGATCGCAAGTTGGATACTGGCAATCAAGCAATGATCTCATGAATTGGCTCTACCTCTTCAACGCCAACAAGCTTTTGATCCAATCCACCAAAAAAGTAGGAGAGCTGATTGGGATTCATACCGAGCTGATTCAGCACCGTTGCATGAAGGTGTTTGACATGCAGGGGATTTTCAACGGCACTCGAACCTAACTCATCCGTCGTACCAAAGCTGACTCCGCCCTTGATCCCACCACCAGCCATCCACATCGTGAATCCGTACGAATTATGATCTCGCCCAGATCCCTTCGCATATTCCGCGGTCGGCTGACGCCCAAATTCACCGCCCCAGACAACGAGTGTCTCATCTAGCATTCCTCGTTGCTTGAGGTCACTAAGCAAAGCTGCGATGGGAAGATCCGTCCGGCCCGCGTGGCGATTATGGTTGAGCTCTAAGTCGCCGTGTGCGTCCCAGTTGTCGTCGTTATGTGCGCCACCACTGTAGAGCTGGATAAATCGAACCCCTCGTTGCACCAACCGACGAGCAAGCAGGCAGCGAGTTCCAAAGTCTTTGGTCTCGTCTCGATCGATTCCATAAAGGCTGAGTGTTCGTTCGTCTTCGGTCGATAAATCAACGGCTTCCGGAGCGGTGGACTGCATTTTGTACGCTAGTTCATAACTGGCAATCCGAGACGCCAAGTCATCGTTACCGGCACGATGAGTCAGGTGACTTGTGTTAGCTTCTTGAATGGAATCTAACAGCTTTCGTTGCATCTCAAGGCTGATTCCCTCGGGTGGAGCAAGATTCAAGATTGGTGCGCCGTTGGTTCGGAAAACGGTTCCTTGATAAGTTGCAGGCATGTAACCGCTGCTCCAATTCTTGGCACCACTAATCGGACCTCCTGATGGATCTAACATCACCACAAATCCAGGCAGGTTCTCATTTTCACTACCCAGTCCGTAATTGACCCATGACCCGAGAGCAGGGCTACCTGATAGAACTTTCCCGCTGTTCATCATGAGCATTGCGGAACCGTGGATTGGTGAATCCGCGGTCATTGAATGCAAGAAAGCAATATCATCAACGTGCTTGGCAACATTGGGAAATAGCGAGCTAACCCATTTACCACACTCGCCATGCTGCTTGAAATTCCAGCGAGGCTCCACAATGCGACCACCTTTACGATGACCACCACGACCAAAAGTCTTGACCTCGACCGTCTTGCCGTCCATCCCATTCATTGATGGTTTGTAATCGAATGTGTCGATATGGCTCGGACCACCGTACATGAATAAGAAAATAACCGACTTGGCTTTGGGTGCAAAATGCGGTGGTTTTGGCGCGAGTGGATTGAGACTGACCGCATCCGCACCTGATGCCTCGGCAAAAAAACCGTCTTGCCCAAGCATGGAACTGAGCGCGGCTGCACCAAATCCGCCGCCCGTCTGCCAGATAAATTCCCTGCGAGTGCGTCCACAAAAATCGGATCGTTTCCGGTTCATATTCTTCTCTGATTTTCTTGATCTAAAACTCAAACCATCCCGCATCAATCACGTCAGCCCAAAAGCCAACATCATTAATGGAGTGGATTCGCCGAATAACGACGATCTTCCACCCTGCTATTTTGAAGCTAGTCGAGGAATAAAAACTCGTTCCAGTTCAAAACGGAAAGGCAAAATAATTCCACCGCACGCTCTCGCGTAATCGAGTACTCTGCTTGCAGTTCGTTCATCAGTTTAGCGCCACGCTCAATTTCCTCTTTCGTAGCATCTCGCGACAGCACCGAATGAATGGTTTGACGAACCACTCCCTCGTCATCCGTATCGCTCAGTTTCATCGAAGCAGCCAAACGCTGTGCCTGCTGGTGAACAAATTCACTGTTCAGCAGAGCTAGTGATTGAGCTGGTTGGAGAGTGATGAATCTTTCTTCACACGTTAAATCTGGATCCGGAAAGTCAAAAGCAGTTAACAACGGGGTCAAGAGTGATCGCTTTACGTGAATGTAGACGCTACGTCGATTTTGATCGGCTTCGCTGGACTGCCCCCAACCGCTACCAGGTCGAGATTGCCCGGCGAGTACTTCACGACTCAACTGCGGATAAAAGCTCGGGCCGTAAACATTTTCGTTAAGCGAGCCGTTGGTCAACAAGATTGAATCGCGTATCTCCTCAGCACTTAAACGCCGAGAATCGAACTTCCAGAACAGATCATTGTTCGGATCGATAGCAACTGCATCGTCACGAATCTGCGATGACATCTGGTAAGCGCGACTGGACATAATCAGTCGATGCATCTCCTTGAATGACCAGCCTGAATCAATGAACTTGAGCGCCAGCCAATCGAGCAATTCGGGATGCGTCGGGGGTATTCCAAGCTGACCAAAGTTATTGGCACTGCGGACAATCCCACGCCCAAAATGGAATTGCCAGATTCGATTCACTGCAACCCTTGCAGCGAGAAGATTATCCTTGCTAGTGATCCATGCGGCGAGCACACGGCGGCGACCAGCGGAGCCAGAGGCTGACTCAAAAGCAACGGGCTGCACGGATTCAGATCCGAAAATCTCTGGAAATCGAGGCTCAACGGGATCACCTGGAACGTGAGGACTACCTCTTTGCAGAACAAACATCTGCTTCGGCTCTTGAGTCTGCGCAAGCCCCATCACCATTTCGCGAGGAGGAAGTGCTTTACTTTCTTCTTCAACTCGCTGCTTTTGTTTTTTCAATTCCTCATAGCGAGACCATTGCTCTGCATCGAGATGATCCCTCAGCTTCGCTTTGAGAACCTCTTGCCTCCGCTTGGGTGGACCCTCGGTGGCACGCTGGTCAGGAGCAGACATGGTGGCGATGCCGGCTTGTTCAATCTCTCGCAATGCGGAATCAACCTCTCGCTTTGCTTGATCATTTGCCTGATAGCGGGCATTAAGCTCGTCGGAAGAAACATCAATTTGGTTGTTCGAACGCTGATCGCCTCGATGACCCCAACTCGTAACGTCCGCAAACATGCTAAGTAGACTGTAATAATCCTTCTGAGGAATGGGATCGATCTTGTGGTCATGACAACGGGCACAGTTGATCGTTAACCCCAGCATGACTTGGCTTGTTGTGGTCAAAATATCGTCCAGCTCATCGTAAATTGCCAAAAGAGGATCGGCTGGTTCGTCATCCCAAATACCTAGACGATAATAGCCGGTCGCTGTGAGACTCTCTTTGGTGACCTCATCAAGCTCATCTCCAGCTAGCTGCTCAGCGATGAATCGATCATAAGGCTTATCTTCATTGAAAGCACGAATAACGTAATCTCGATACTTCCAAGCGTTCGGTTTTGCGCCATCACGTTCGTATGAATTGGTTTCGGCATAGCGAACCAAATCCAACCAGTGTCGACCCCAGCGTTCACCGTAGTGAGGTGACTGCAAAAGTAGTTCCACCTGCTGCATGAATGCATCTTGATCCGTGTTCGCCTCAAATTCCCGAATCTGTTCAGCGGTGGGTGGTAAACCTGTCAAGTCGTAGTACGCGCGACGCAAAAGATCTGAACGCTTCGCTGGTGCGTTTGGACGAAGTCCAGCGGAATTCAGCGAATCGTAAATGAACGCATCAATTGGATTTTTGGCCCATGCTGGGTCGTTTACCTTTGGTACAGGCGATTCTCGCATCGGCTTAAAGGCCCAATGCTCATCCCAATTAGCACCCTGCTCGATCCATTTTCTCAAAGTGTTGACCTGTCTCTCTGAAAGACGGTCACCTTCAGGTGGCATTCGGTCAAATTCGTCATCCGAAGTCACTCTGGAAAGGATTTCACTGGCTGATGGATCACTCGGCACGATCGCAAACGAGCCTGAATCCGTCTCGGCGAAGGCGGTAGCCTGCGTGGAAAAATTCAAACCGCCTTCCGCATCATCTGGCCCATGACAGGCATAACAATGCTTGGCGAGTATCGGTTTGACCTCTTGAACAAAGTCAACCACATCTTGAGCAGCAACAATCTGACACTGCAGGGTCACAGGAAACCCAAAGACAAAGGCCAAGACAAACCATTTTGTGATCGGATAAGAGGGCATACGGGATTCACTCAGTCGATTCGAGCCATCGGGAACGCAGAAACATCAGCGGCATTGGAGGGACAGCAGAGGAGGTATTGCTGATACCGCATCGGGAAGCTGTCCTCTATTGTGACAGGTCTCAGTGACGATGCCAATTAGAATCACGACGACATTGAATCGACATCACCACTTCTCTTTCTACTCACGGCAATGGAAATGGGGGGGAGGCTACCTCGCGAACCAGAAACCTACTAATGTCGCCCCACCATCCTGCCCACTTGAAGCATCAACAGTCAAATTAGTGTCGTCTGAGCAGGAGAAATTGGCTAACCTTCCGAATCATCTAATCGCTTGAACTCCACCGGCATGCCACCCCCCCCAAATATTCTCCATGAAGCGACTGCTGACTCAATTTGCTGCATTCATCCTGGGAGCCTACGGAGTCGCTCTTCGGGTAACCTGCCGCATTCATCTGCATCACGATAAACGCGCGGAAGTCGCGGAAAGAGGGTTTCGATACGTCTTTGGCACCGGCCACGCTTACCAAATCAGCGGACTCGTCTCAGCTGACCGCGGAACGGGTGCGATGGTATCGCGTTCGCGCGACGGAGGAATGGTGGTGCCGATGCTGAAGTGGTGCGGCCATGTCCCCATTCGGGGCAGTAGCGGCACTGGCAGAAAGGGTGGTGGTCCCGCGCTGCAGGCACTGATCAAACATGTGATCGCAGGGCACTCGGCAATGCTAGCTTTTGACGGACCGCGGGGGCCTCGGGGTGAAGTGCAACGCGGACTGGCAATGTTGGCTTCAAAAACGAACTCTGCGGTCTTTTTCGCATTGGGTCGCCCCAGTCGCCGTTTGATCCTTCGTAAAACATGGGATCGATTCCAGATCCCACTGCCGTTTTCGAGGATTGATCTCTATTTTTCAGAACCGATCACAATGAACTCGCAGGAAACCCTCGATCAGTTTCGCAATCGTCTTCAGGTTGTTTGGGAAGAGCTTGAATTGAGATACGATCCAGACGAGGCATCGGCAGCTTCTCTTACCAATCGTTTTGACCAGCAGTCCGCCGCATAAGAATCAGGTTTCCCTGCGCTTCATGCACTGGTTTTGCTCTGTTTAACGGACCGGTTTCCCGACGCGGAATGCAACTGTTCACCCTTGTTACGATTGGCCCCTCCAATCAACCGTTCGATAGAAAGTAATGAAACGATGACGCAGCCACTGACCGCGGAACAGGTTCCCTCAATGTTGGAATCTGCCATAGCGCAAATTCAGTTTGCGAGGAATTACACACTTGAACTCCTCAATGGGACCCCCAAAGAAGATTGGTTTATCATCCCGGACGGGTTACCGACCAATCTAGCATGGCAAGTGGGGCATTTAGCTGTGAGCCAATACGGTCTTTTGATGTTCCGGATACGTGGGCGTGATACGGCAGACCTTGAATTGATCCCGGGACGATTTCGAAAGGCATATAGTCGACAATCTGTCCCTTCCGACTCGCCAGACAAGCAGCCTACAGCATTGGAACTACTCGAACGGCTCGAAGAGGTGCATCGACGAGCACTCTCTGAAATCACGTCGGCTTCGGTTGAAACCCTGATGGAACCGGTGGATATGCCTTATGCTGCGTACCCGATCAAACTTGGTGCGGTTCTATTTTGTCCTCTGCATGAGCAGATCCATGCTGGGCAAATCGGGCTGATCCGTCGAGCCTTGGGCCATGATCCGATTCGATAGTTGCCCCAAGAATCCTTTAGCCATCAGTTGGTAGTTGCGTGACTTTTAACTCAAAAACCTCCGCCCCCTCGCTCGAAATCCGCGAAGAGTCAATTTACGACCACCCCAAGTACTACGACTTAGTTTTTGGAGCGGATTGTGCGGCGGAAATTCGGTTTATCTTGGGATGCGGCGACCTCTTTCTCGACCGAGCACCAACACGTTTCTTTGAACCTGCCTGCGGAACCGGAAGACTCATCCACGCCCTTGCCAAACGCGGGTATGAGGTTGCGGGACTTGATTTGAATGACAAGGCGATCGACTTCTGCAACGCTCGCTTAACCCGTCAAGGATTCAAGCCGTCTACTTTTGTTGCTGACATGTCCGATTTTAAAACGAAGAGGACCTATGACATTGGTTTCAACACCATTAACAGCTTCCGTCATCTTGGCAGTGAAACGGCTGCAAGGAAACACCTGCAGTGCATGGGACAAAGCATTCGCGAAGGAGGCCTTTACCTGCTGGGCATCCACCTGACACCCTCTGAGATCGCACCAAGCGAAACGGAGTCGTGGTCAGCAAGAAGGGGACACCTTGCAATCAACACGCACATGTGGACTAAAGAACGCGACCCAAAACGGCGTGTTGAACGCTTTGGTATCCAATTTGATGTCCATCGACCCTCAGGCAGTTTTCGCATCTTGGACGAACTGGTGCTGCGAAGCTATACCTCAAGCCAGATGAACCGACTCATTCGCTCGAGTGGTTGCTGGGAGACAGTTGAAACCTTCAGCTTCGCTTACGACTTAGACGAGCCCATTGAAGTCAATGGAGCCAGCGAGGATGTTGTTTACGTTTTGCGATGCACTCAATGAGACGAAAGCCACATCGAAGCCAATCACTTGCAGCTGATTCAATGACGACGTTTTCGCCCTGAAGTTGCAAACACGACGGCTACAGCAACTGCCATCAGACCCGCCGAACCAGAGTAAAGGGCGTTACGGCCCCACCGATTACGGAAATTTTCTTTCTCCTTGTACACGTAGGGAAGCACCAAATCGATCGGTGTCTTTTCCATTTCCTCGTAAGCTCGGATTAACTCCGCGGGGGTAAAAGACTCCATGTCAGCTCGAGTCGTCTCGATGTGTCGAGCGGTTGAGTTCGGGACGGGAAGCAAAAACCACCGCAATCCGCAAAAGCTAGCAATCAGGAGGCAGACGGTCGCGGTAAACCCAGCCAATAAAAAGCCAACTCTAGCAACCGGAGCGTCATCGACGTAGGCATTGGAACCAGAACCCTCCTGAGCGGGCTCATTTGCCGGCGGCAGTAGCTTCAATTCGCCGAGTTTTGGCACCTGAAGTGATCCGTTGCAGGCCGGGCACACCAATGATTCACCCGCCTTGGAGGGTGCTACAGGCAATGAATTTTCGCAGGCAGGACAGGGTAGCAAATACATAATAAGTTAAGAATTCAAGTAGAGCCGACTAGACCGAGAGAGGTGGCTAACTAAAATAGGGGCAGCAATTGGCAACACCCGCCCCATCCGCCGCCCCACCATTGTGGACTAAGTCGGCGACATAGCGAACTCATTTGTTCGGAAATCGCGACCGAAAGGAATTTCGTCGCTCGCATGCGTGGACTTAACCTGCTGTTGCTGCCGGGATGGCATCGTTGTTTGGCGGAATGTTTTACATTTTATCGGGGGAATTTTCTGTACGGTCGACGACCAATAGTGGTTCGCGTGGTTGTGAATCCCACGTACCACGGTTCATTTTGAACATCGATGTTCGACCCCACAGAGATCACTGGTGTTTTCGGTATACAGAACGGTCTACGTTCTTCGTGCTGAACCTACCGTCCTGATGAAAGAATGTTCGTCCTGATCCGAGTTACCATCGGATCTCTTTGGGCGGTACCGTAAAAGGTTCGCTAAACGACAAGCACTTCCCAATCATAAAGTTTTTCCAATTGGATGCGGGTTTGCTGAGTCACAAGTGATCGAGTGCTAGAGTTAGGGACGTTCATTTCAATCATCATTTGCTAGCGAGAATGATGAGACAAGTGATCTTATTTCCCAACGCCTTTGATGGCAGTACTCTCCCTTAATAGGTCGATTCACTTTGGTGCCCTCTCTTACCAACTTTCATCAACGGAAAAACTTGAAGACGCAGGAAGCGTACGTCCCACTACAAATTGTCCATGCCCTTCCCGAATAGTTTTCTCCATCCTTACGACCTGACCCCCCACCTCGCGAAACAAACGCGAGCCACCACTGACCAAACGTGTCCAAACCAATGGCTATGAGTTGATGGTTCGCACGCAGGCCAGAAAACTGAATATCTAGCTACTCGCGCCCTCGGAATTGCTTCGAGCATGTAGTCGCTAATGATGACCAATTGATAAAGCCACCGTTTTACGAACGCTCTCAGAGCCCACAAATCTCGCTAGAGATCACCAAGCCACGAAACCGTATCCGCAGGAGTTCCTGTTTTGTTCGATAACCTACTCGACGAATTTGAAGCCGCAGCAGACCAAAGCACCGAGGCAATGACTGGTGGATTCCGCAAGTTGCCCGTCGATGACAACGAAGACAATAACGTTGCTGTCGCGATGGCGGAGCAGGCTGAGGGTGAAGTTCAACTTGATAGTCCTGATGAATTGCTTGCTGGGGATGAAACAGAGACTTGGTCCGATGATCCGGTTCGCATGTACCTGACGCAGATGGGTGAGATCCCTCTGCTGACGAGAAAGCAAGAAATAGAATTGGCGAAACGAATCGAGGAGACTCGCAGACGGTTCAGAACCAAACTGCTCGAGAATCACTTTGTTTTAGTGGAAGCCTACAAAACCTTGAAAAAGGTCTACCGCGGTCAACTGCCTTTCGATCGAACCGTTCAAGTGTCGGTGACCGATCGCCTCGAAAAAGAACAAATCATTGGGCGACTTCCTCACAACCTACGTACACTTCAGACTTTATTGCGTCGAAATCGGCATGACTGGAAAACCGCTCTTAGCCAAAGCGCCTCCAAACGTCGCAGGGCGGAAGCATGGAAAGCCTTAGCGAGAAGACGACGTCGGGCGGTACGATTGATCGAAGAATTGGGTCTTCGAACCCAAAGAATTGAGACTCGAATTGAGTTGTTGGAGAAATTCTCAGCTCGATTGACTGAAATCGACTTTGAAATTTCTGATCAAAAGAGAACCAAACATGGTCGCGAAGTCCGTGATCAGTTGCTCCATGAACGACGTCAAATCCTAACCGCGTGTCAGGAAACCCCAAAATCACTTCGAAACCGCGTTGAGATGCTGAAAACGGTATATTCTGAATACCAGCAAGCAAAGCGGGAATTAAGTGAGGGTAACCTCCGTTTGGTCGTCTCAATTGCGAAAAAATATCGCAATCGAGGCCTCTCCTTCCTCGATTTGATTCAGGAAGGAAATGCGGGTTTGATGCGAGCAGTTGATAAGTTCGAATACCGACGTGGCTTCAAATTCTGCACGTACGCAACGTGGTGGATTCGCCAAGCCATCACTCGTGCAGTAGCCGATCAGAGTCGAACGATTCGAATTCCAGTGCACATGGTTGAAACGATGAGCCGAGTTCGCAACGTGGCTCGCCAACTCCTTCAGGAATTAGGTCGAGAACCAACGATCGAAGAAACCGCTCGTCGCGCTGACGTCACGGTCGAAGAAGCACGTCGAGTTCTCACGATGAGCCGATTCCCCATTTCGCTCGATCGTCCAGTCGGTAACAGTGAAGACAGTCAGTTTGGTGACCTTCTACCCGATGGAACCGCAGAGAGCCCACAGATTGGAGCAACTCAAGAGATGCTTCGGGATCGAATCACAAATGTCCTGAAATCTCTCTCCTATCGTGAACGAGAAATCATCAAACTGCGTTACGGTCTCGGTGACGGTTACAGTTACACACTAGAAGAAGTCGGCCACATCTTCAAAGTGACTCGAGAGCGAATTCGCCAAATTGAGGCCAAAGCGGTTCGTAAACTGCAACAACCAAGCCGTAGTCAGGACTTGGTTGGGTTCCTCGACTAACAGCCGAAGACGCTGAACGATTCATTGAGACGGCAGTTCTTTCGGGAACTGCCGTTTTTTATTGCCTAGGTCGGCAAAGAAACCGCTACCACTGGGGCGTGGAAACTATTCGGTTTCCGCCATGTCCCGCGCATGATAACTGCTGCGAACAAACGGTCCGCTGGCGACCTTCTTGAACCCCATTGCCTTGGCCAGTTCCCCGAGTTCATCAAACTCTTCCGGTGGCACGTAACGCACAACGGGTAAGTATTTTTCTCCTGGCTGTAGATACTGTCCGAGCGTGAGGAAATCCACATCGTGTTCTCGAAGGTCAGCCAACGCATCTAATAACTCTCCGCGTTCTTCCCCCAATCCAAGCATCAGACCACTCTTGGTTTTGATCGAGGCATCATATTCCTTGATCTGTCGCATCATACCCAGCGTCCATCGATAGTCGCTTTTGGGCCCGCGGATGCGTCGATAAAGCCTAGGAACGGTCTCCATGTTATGGTTGAAGACATCGGGCCGAGCCTCAGCAATCCGCTTCAAGGCAGGCTTGCAATGCACAAAGTCCGGCGTCAGTACTTCTGTTGTAGCGCCAGTGCGTTCTCGCACAGCGACGACGCACTGGTAAAAGTGTTCGGCACCTCCATCAGGTAGGTCGTCTCTCGTCACGCTTGTGATCACAACATGTTTCAAACCCAGTCTAGCTGCTGCCTCAGCAACCCGTGATGGCTCATCTTCCTCGGGCAATTCGGGTGGTCGACCGCGATGGACGGCACAAAAACCACATGGTCTGGTGCAAACATTTCCCAAAATCATGAAGGTTGCAGTTTGTTGACTGTAGCACTCCATGCGGTTCGGGCATTTTGCGTTATCGCAAACCGTTTCCAGACGCAGCTCGTCCAACAAACCTTGAGTCATATGGTTTGCGTTACTGCGTGGAATTGGCCGGCGTAACCACTTTGGAAGCCGACCTGAAGCGCTCACGGGAGCATCCTCAGGAAATTCCGGTGGAGAGACGACGGGCAGTCGAAATGCCATGGATTTAGCCGAATTGAAGAAAAGATTGAACCATCTGCTCGAGAAAACCGCATTGTAGATAGAAATCACCACAAGAACATGGTGGAAGAACCCGCACACAGTCGAACATAGGTGTATTGTGTTTCGTCCACGCAGAACAGCGGCCTCGGCTGCCCGGTTCTGAAGGGCTTCCCTGTTTGTAAAGGAAAATACCTGAGCACCAAGGATTAAATCAGGGGATTAAATCAGGAAAGTAGGCAGCGATCCCTTGGTAATCAAGTGGCGACTTTG
Organism: uncultured Rubripirellula sp.; assembly: GCA_938045805.1. Lineage (GTDB taxonomy): Bacteria > Planctomycetota > Planctomycetia > Pirellulales > Pirellulaceae > Rubripirellula. Next base: position 81,023 of record CALIBL010000055.1, read on the forward strand.
AAAGGTTCCGAATACGATTTCCGATGCATTCCCACGTTAGCTCCAACAACATTTGCTTCTCGAAATCAGAAAAACACGCCCGATAGTCGTACCCGATAGCTGAAAGAATTGATGTCCAAGAAGAAGTCAAAGAAAAAAGAGGGCGGAGCGGGTTCCAAAAAAACAAGCAATGCTCAATTCACTTCGGTCTCTGAGAACCGAAAAGCACGACATCGATATGAAATCATCGAGTCCATGGAATGTGGAATGATGTTGATGGGTAGTGAAGTAAAATCGATGAGGGAAGGTAAACTCTCTTTGGATGAAGCCTATATCAGGGTGAAAGATCGTGAACTTTGGCTAATTGGATCGGACATTGCCCACTACAAGAATGCGGGAATGTGGAACCATGATCCAAGACGTCCGAGAAAACTCTTGGTGCACCGCCGTGAGTTTGACAAGTTTGCCGGCCGGGCGCACGAGCGTGGACTCACCTTGGTTCCCCTGCATGTTTACTTCAATGACCGCGGGATCGCAAAATGCGTCATGGGTCTCGCTAAGGGAAAGAAGCTCCACGACAAGCGAGAATCACTTAAAAAGCGAGACACTGACCGAGGCCTACAGCGTGCGATGAGAGGACGATGAGCGTGATCCTGCAGATAGACAATCTGGTAAAGAGTTTTCCTGAGCCTGACGGTGGTGTCGTCACGATTCTGGACATTCCTTCTTTCGTGATGAATGAGGGCGAACAAGTTGCTTTGATCGGCCAGAGCGGGGGAGGAAAAACGACCCTCCTGCACCTGATCGCTGGCTTACTCTCGCCTGACGTCCCTCCGTCCAAGAAAGAGCTTGGAGTAGATGAAACTGGAGATGAGGACGCGACCGTCCGGAAAAGCTCTATCGTCATTGACAACATTGATCTAACTAAGTTGAGCGAGCAGGGACGTGATCGCTTTCGCGCCCACACCATTGGATATGTTTTTCAGACCTTCAATCTATTACCCGCCTTCACGGCTCTGGAAAATGTTCGACTCGGTATGACATTCGGTTCGGGAAAGGGCACAGGCTCGCGGGCGATGGATCTGCTGGACCGTGTTGGCCTAGCAGATCGCGCTGATTACCGACCCTCACAACTGTCTGTGGGTCAACAACAACGTGTTGCGATTGCCCGAGCAATGGCGGGTCGCCCTCGTCTTCTCCTTGCTGATGAACCAACCGCAAACGTCGATCCTAAGAGTGCCGAAGTGGTGCTGGATCTGATCAGGAAAACGTGCCAGGAAGAAAACGTAGCCATGCTGATGGTAACGCATGATATGCAGATCGCCTCCCGTTTTGATCGGATCGAGCAACTTGATCAGATCAACCACGCCATCGCCTCGAAGAAATAAGCCGCAGATGCTGCTCTTCAAAGAATCATTTTGACGGAATCCATTGAAATATCGCGCTGCCCACGACCTTTGAAACCAGTGCTTGAACCATGAACCTGCTTCAAATTGCATGGCGTAACTTTTGCCACCGATCACTTTCCAGCATCCTCACGACCTTCTCCTTGGCTCTCGGAGTTGGGTTGGTTGTGTTGGTGCTTTCGATCTACGGGGTCATCAACGAGGCTTTCACCCGAAATGCGTCCGTGGGCTACAACCTGGTCGTCGGTCCCAAGGGAAGTCCACTTCAACTAACGCTCAATAGCGTTTTCTATCTCAGCCAACCCATTGAAAACCTTCCTTACACGGAATACATGGAGTTTCTATCCAAATCACAACGAACCGAAATGGTCGATCGATTTGGTGGCGACGAATCACTCAAGGATCGTGGTGGCAGATACTCGCCTTACATCGGTGATGGCTTTGTGATCCCGCTGGCACTCGGAGATTACTTTGGCGAATTCCGAGTGGTCGGCACGACACCTCTTTTCTTTGAAAAGTTGAGACACGGCCCCACACTGGAGCAAAAATTTACCTTCTCAACCGGACGTGCCTTTCAAGAGTTTTCAGCAGAACATAGCTACTTCGAAGCTGTAGTTGGGTCGCGAGTTGCCAAAGAGATGAATGTCACTGTTGGCGACAAATTCTTTCCAACGCATGGTGATCCAACCGGCCATGGTCACGATTTGGGGTTCACGATCGTCGGTGTCATGGATCCAACCGGTACGCCGAATGATCGCGCGGCTTTTGTCAATCTTGAAGGTTTTTACCTGATGGACGGACACGCAAAGCCAATTGAAGAAGACAAAACAGAAAATGCCAATGAAACACTATCTGCCGAATCAAAAACCAAACTTGACGAAGCAATCGAATCGGCAAAGCCAGATGACTACCGATTGCTTTCGATTGCAGAGAGAGAAGTGACCTCTATTTTGGTACGCAATGGTAACGTCATGTTTGCGCCTCAAATGCAAAATGCAATTAATGAGGGCATTCGATCACAAGCAGCTGCACCGGTTGGCGAAATCAATAAATTAATGGGGCTAATTGTTGGTCCCCTGAAGAACGCGATGCTAGTCATCACGCTTATCACTTGCGTGGTGGCAGCGGTGGGGATTCTCGTTTCAATCTACAACTCAATGAATGATCGCAAACGAGACATCGCCGTCATGCGGGCGTTGGGAGCACGTCGAAGTACGGTAACCAGCATCATCATTTGCGAGAGCATGTTGGTCGCGATGATCGGGGTCATCATTGGCTGGGTCATCGCTCACGCCGGAATCGTTGCTTACTCGGGAACGATAGAGGAACAGACTGGCGTACAGGTTAGCTTCTTCACGACGAGCAACAACGAAATCTGGATCCTGCCGCTTGTGGTTCTCCTTGCACTCATTGCGGCGTTGCTCCCCGCTTGGTCAGCTTATCGCACGGACGTGGGATCGAATCTTTGATTCCAAATTGATCCTCAGCTGATCGTTAAACATCCAAATTTCGAACATCGAGTGCATGTTTCTCGATGAAATCACGGCGGGGTTCAACTTTATCACCCATCAATAACCGAAACATTTCGTCGGCAGCACCGGCATCGGTCAAGCTGACTTTCAAGAGGGTCCGGTTAGCTGGGTCGAGAGTGGTTTCCCGTAATTCCTCGGCATTCATTTCACCGAGTCCTTTGAAGCGGGTCACTTGCAAACCTTTCTCCCCAGCACTTCGAACCTCCGGCAATAACATCCTCAGGTCTTCCATCGGCCGGCGAATATCTTCGCCACGCACCAATTCGAACCGAGCCGTGGTGGAACCGGTCCGATCGGCTGGAATCAAATCATCAATGCTGAACCCAAGGCTAGAAATATCCTTCAGTCCGCTGTTGATGGTCCTGACCTCGTGTACCTCGGCAAGGTGTGCGGTCGGTGCAGAGGGGGACTCTGGATTCTCCGTACCCTCGGCAACGGAGTCTTCTTCGGCTTGATCATCCTGCTCAATATCAAGAATCAGATGATTCTCGGTCAAATATTTATCGACCTCTTCCTGCGTGTGGAACCAATGTTCTTCGTTACCGTGCGTTAACAGCAGCGTTGGCAGTTTATTGGAGATGGGGTCGAGACGCATTGCATGTGTTCGCAGGCTAAAGCCTCTCTGCTCAAGTGCAAGAATTGAATCCTCCATGGAAGCGAGCGAGTTGCAAAGCGATTTCATTTCATCGCCTTCCACTTTCCGTCCGTCTTCGGCCTCGAATCGCGAATCAGAAAGACCGCGATCCAATAACTGAGATTTCATTTCACCGTCAGACTGAATGTAATATCGGTTCTTTCCCTGCTGAACACGGAACAGTGGTGGCTGCGCGACATACACGTGACCGCGGGCGACAAGCTCGTACATTTGTCGATAAAAGAAGCACAACAAGAGAGTTCTGATATGACTACCATCAACGTCAGCGTCGGTCATGATGATGACCTTTTCGTATCGCCTTTTGGTCAGATCCTGATCGGCCCCGATTCCGGTTCCGATTGCTTGAATCATTGCTTGAACTTCTTGGTTTTCCAGCACCTTTGCTTCGCGGCTTTTATAGGCGTTAATAATCTTACCTCTCAGGGGCAAGATCGCCTGATACTCTCGCATCCGTCCGCCCTCGGCCGATCCACCGGCCGAGTCACCTTCCACTAGGTACAGTTCACACTCCTCACGATTTTTACTGATGCAGTCTCGGAGCTTACCCGGCAGCCCACCGCCACCTAGAGCATCTTTGCGTTTTCGCAGCAGATCCTTTGCTTTACGTGCTGCTTCGCGGGCTTCGGCGGCCAACATCCCTTTGCGGATAATGGTCTGTGCAACGCGAGGATTCTCTTCAAAGTACTTGCTGAGTTGCTCCCCCACGGCAGCACTGATGATGCCATCAACTTCACTGTTGCCCAGCTTAGTTTTGGTCTGCCCTTCGAACTGGGGATGCGGAACCCTCACGCTGATCACTGCGGTGATACCTTCACGAAAATCGTCACCCCCCGGCGCGGCGCCACCCTTAAAGAGGTTTTCACTTTTACCGTAATTATTGAGTGTCCGAGTCAAACCGCTGCGGAATCCTGAAACATGGGTCCCACCTTCGATCGTATGAATGTTATTTACATACGACTGAACATTTTCTGTGAACTCAGTGCTGTACTGAAGTGCGATCTCATACTCCGCCCCATCTTTTTCACCTGAGATCTGGATCACGTCTGAATGCAGGGTATCGCTAGCGCGATTAAGGTGCTCGACAAACTCAATAATGCCGCGTTCGTACTGGAAATCACCCCCCTCACCATTTCGCTCATCATGAAATTTGATGTGAACGCCGCTATTGAGGAACGCAAGTTCTTGAAGACGCTTGTAAAGAGTATCAAAGTTATATTTTGTGACACTGAAAATCTGACCGTCAGCCTTGAAGGTCGTTTTGGTTCCAGTCTTTTTCGTTGCTCGACCTTTGGTTACCGGTCCGGTGGGAACTCCGCGTTCATATTCCTGTGTCCATGTAAAGCCATCACGGCTCACTTCGACTTCGGCCCATTGGCTTAGAAAGTTGACGACCGTTACCCCCACCCCATGCAATCCACCGGATGTTTGGTAAGCACCTTTTTCAAACTTTCCTCCAAACTTCAAGACCGTCATCACACCTTCGAGCGTGCTAACATCTCGGTCGTATTCTTCCGAAAGTTGATCATGGCGTGTTACAGGGATACCACGTCCGTCATCCTCAACCGTTACGCTCCCATCGTTATGGACCGTGACGGATACCATCTTGGCAAAATCCGCCATCGCCTCATCGATTGAATTGTCGACGACTTCGTACACAAGATGATGCAATCCACGAACCGCCGTATCGCCGATATACATACCAGGACGTTCACGAACATGTTCGAGGTCCGAGAGGTGGAGAAGATCTTTTTCCGTGTATTCAGCATTTGCAGCGATGGCTGCTGACGCCGGACGCGAATTGTCATTTGACTCGGAATTAGGAGCGTCGCTCATTGGGACCTGCGAAATGATTTTCGAAAGAAAAGATTCGTGTCTTGAGACACTTATTTCTAGCTAAATTCTAACGTTTTTTCGTTATGGCCGCGATGCGGCAATGGTCTCAAAAAACCAGTTTCCGAAGATCAAACCACCGCTCAACCTTTTTTTAGGTACTTCTGATAGGCAGTGACCGCCAGCTCATCACATCGTTCATTTTCGAGGTGCCCCGAGTGCCCCTTGACGTGCTCAAAATCGATATGGTGACGCTGCATCAGGTCATCTAACTGCCTCCACAGTTCCACGTTTTTGACGGGCACAAGCTTAGAACCATCTTTACGCTTCCACCCGCGGGATTTCCAACCCGCCATCCACTTTTGCATACCTTGGAGAACATAGCTGCTATCGGCATAGAGAGTGACTCCACAAGGCTCCTTGAGCGCCTCGAGACCCTTGATAACAGCCATCAACTCCATCTGATTATTGGTCGTTTCCGGGACTCCATCGCTACGCTCCAACTCCTTGTCGGTACGTTCACAACGCAAAATAAACGCCCAGCCACCAGGGCCTGGATTACCACTACACGCTCCATCGGTAAACAAACTGACTTTCTTCATCCTGCTCCGCTTCCCCATTTGAACACGGCCGCCAAAATGCCAACCAAACTCGCCAAGTATCCTGATCCGTTGATCAACTTACGTTCATTCGCTCTAGGAGGCCACCAGCATGATCGGTAAAACCATCTTGGTCGACCGAGACTTGAGCCGATCACACCTTGGTGTAGTGTGACAAAGATCCCATCAATTTTTCCAAAAGTCAGCCAAATCCATCAATTTCAGATTGATTCACTCGCCGAGGCTAAATGGCACGACGAAGATTACAAGAGTATGGCTTAAGAACACCGGAACGCTATTCCAAGCTTTTCCAATTCCTCACGCGGTAAATAAACAGAATCACACTTTAAAGATTGAATGAACACACTCGCACTTGACCCGATTTACGGATCCTATGGGGTGGCTTTTGCCGTCTCTATAGTCCTAATCTTGGTGATTCTGCGGTTCACTCCACCAACAACCAATCCCTCCCACCGCCGCTCACTGATCGTCCTCAGGCTGATTGCTGGACTGCTTCTCGTGCTAGCAATCTTCCGGCCAACGCTTCGTTTTTCCCAAGATCAGGTGACCCCAACCGCAGTCGTGGTTGCTGCTGATGAATCTCTCAGCATGACACTGGGTAACGGAGAGGGGCAAACCCGAGCAAGGATGCAGGAGGATGTCTGGAAGCAAATCCTTAGCGAACTTAACTCACTTCAGCCGAGCCTCAGCGTCAAACTAATGACCTATGGCGACGATACCCGTGAAATTGAAAATCCTACACCGGATTCACTTGGTGCGATTTCCCCCACGGCTCCAGTGACACAGATCGCCAACGCGACCATGGCTGCCTTCGATCTTGCACGTGGAGACACACTCTCTGGAGTGATTCTGCTCGGTGATGGAAGGCAAACAGGCATTGAAGAGACAGATTCATCGCAGGCAACCATCGAAACGCTACGCGGTTTTGGAGTTCCACTTTGGACCATTCCGATGGGAAAAGACAGTACCGGTGAAGCCACTCGAGACATCGCGATTGAGGCAGCACCTGAGTCATTGAAACTCTTTAGCGGCAACGAGTCGCTGATAAAATTTCAAGTTGTTACGAAGGGTCTAAGGGGAATAGAAATCCCTATTCAAATTTCGTGGATCAATCAAAGTGGTAAAGAGGAAGTATTTGCAACACGAACCGTTGTGCCGACTCAAGCGTCTGACACCCTCTCTGTCTCCATTCCGTTCACCGTCCCACAAGCAGGAAGCTACCAATTAAAAATCGAAGCGTTGGCGACTGCCAACGAAATCGCCACCTCGAACAATCAACAAATCACTTTCGTTGACACTCGCGAAGGGGGAGGAAAAATCCTCTACCTCGAAGGCAGCTCAAGTTTGGAACAAACGTTCCTGAGAAGAAGCCTGCGTCGATTTCCAGATTTAGATCTCCATTTCACGTGGATACCGAGCGACACACGAAGCCAATGGCCGGTCGATTTAAATCGTGAGTTTCAGGCCGGAGTGTATGACATCTACATCCTAGGCGATCTTCATTCCGAAGCATTAGGACAAGAACAAATCAAGCTGTTAGCTGATTGCGTGGCTTCAGGTGCTGGTTTGCTTACCTTGGGCGGCATGAATGCTTATTCGGCCGGTGACTATCAAGAAACAACGCTACCGGAAGTGCTTCCGGTCATGTTTGATCAAACGATCAAAACACTTCAGAGCCAGCCCTCAACGTCGCAGAATCGAACTTCAGATCAAAACCAGATCAATGAACCGCTTCTCGCCTTACCCTCACGGGCTCATCCGATCGTTGACCTCGGAGGTAGCGACATTGACACTGCTTGGCGCGACCTCCCTCCACTACTTGGAGCAAATCAATGGGTGAGTCCGAAAGAGATTCCAGGAGTGGCCACGCTGCTTGAGTCCGAGAAAAAAAATCCGTTGATGGTCATTGGTGAATATGGAAAAGGGAGGGTTGCTTCGATAGCGTTTGATTCGAGTTGGAGGTGGTGGCGAGCGGGAAAAAGCGAAATCCATCGTCGTTTTTGGCGGCAATGCATGCTGTGGCTATTGTCGCGTGAAAACCTTGACGACAATGAATTGATGATAGACTTAGATTCTCGAAGGATCATGGCTGGAAGCTCGAGCGATTTCACGATCACCACATCTACCCCTAGTAAATCCATGGCGGTTGATCGACTGCAAGCAACCATCACTCAAAATAAGCAAGCCGTCCAACCCGTTCCTCTTCGTGTCGAAGTCTCCGAAGGCAAGCCGGTCATAAAAGGAACGCTAGATGAACTCTCACCCGGAATCTACGGCCTGCAAGTGTCGGAAGCGGGAGCGGTTGATACAGACCAATCGACGACCATCACTTTTCAGGTCACGGATAATAGTGAAGAGCTTACCAGACCTGAGGCCGACACAAACTTCCTCGCCCAATTAGCATCCGCAACGGAAGCCTACGGCGGTAGGCTTTATCAACCAGAAGAGGTCGAACAACTCTGCGAACAAATAAAAGAAAATCACATACGTTCTCAACGCAGGGTAACCACCGCCTTCCCACTTGGTGAAGATCCAGTCAGTGGGTGGATTTTGTTCATGCTCTTTGTAATGGTAACCACTAGCGAATGGATACTGCGACGCCGCTGGGGATTGAATTAAAGTAGATTGAAGAATGAAACAATGGCGAGCCTCATCACGCCACGATCGACCCAAGACGTCAATCATTAATAGCGGAAGTAACCGTGAAACGACACTTACAAAACAGTTGCCGTGCTGTCTTACGACCGATCGCTCGTGCGGCACGAAAAGCTTTAACTCCCGATGAAGCACCAATCACCTTCGACTGGCATCTCATCGAACATGGTGTCGCTTCAGGCTGTAATTTACTGTTACCCAAGAACCAACCAATCACCAGCATGATCTGCTCTGGTGAGTACGAAGCGGAAATCATGCGTTTCGTAAACAAACTGGTCAATGCTAACGCGTGTTGCTTTGACATTGGCGGTCACTATGGCTATTACACGATGGCTCTGTCAGTAATTGCAACCGAGGGAGCGGTTCACACTTTTGAGCCAGTGCCCGATCATGCGATCCGAATCCAACAGGGAGTGGAACGTTCCTCTTTGCCAAAAACGCGTGTTCACCAAGTGGCGGTTGCAAAAGAATGTGGAGAAATGAAGCTTCGATTCGCTGGCGAGGGCAGCGATGATTCCATGGCCTACCTCGATGAATACGGCGGAGTCGATACCGAAGCAGCAAAAGTCAATTACCAACAATTCAGGGAGACGGTCGTTCCCACAATTTCCATCGATCGAGCCGCACATCTTCATGGCACCCCTGACTTCATTAAGATCGACGCTGAAGGAGCAGAGGGAGCGATTTTGGAGGGTGGCCTTCAGACCATTCCCACAGCAAAACCAAGACTATTGATTGAAGTGCATGGAATCCATGAAGCCCTCCATTGCTCCGATGTCTTAAATGCAATCGATTACCAAGCTATCTTATTATCAAAGCAAAAGACCACGCTTCCCGTTCTCTGGGTCCACCGCAGTGACACGGGAGCAATCGAAGCGGCTCGATCCATTTTAGGTACCGCTCCCACTAGGTTCTTTAGTCGCTGATCTTGCTTTCAAGTTTTCGCATGTTTCCCCGCTCCTAAGACGCATCAAGAATGAAAACAATCCGATGACGTCGCACTCCACCCATACGCTACCGCCGGTTACCGCGGTGATTCCGGTCTACAATCTGGCCGCGTATCTACCTGATACGATTGAAAGTGTCCTCTCTCAGAGCTACCAAGGCCCCTTATCAATCATCATTCTCGACGACGGTTCGACTGACTCTTCCTTTGAAATTGCTTCGAACTACGCGAACACCTATCAATCGATCACGGCACACACTCAGCCAAATCAAGGAAGAGCGAAAACTCGCAATCATTTGTTGCAGTTAGCAAATACGGAATTCATTTCATGGATTGACGGAGATGACATTGCCTCCCCGAACTGGATTGAACAGCAAATTGGGCGACTCCTAGACCGCAGCAACTGCGTTGCGGTTAGCGCCCAAGGTTACGCGATGACGGGCAAACGACACGCGATCGGTCCGATCGAACATCCACATGACCACCAAACAATTCATGATCGACATTTACGAGGTCAAGCAAATGCATTTTTCCAATCGTGTGTCACCATTCGAAAATCCGCTGTTTCTGCAGCAGGTGCCTACGATGAGCGGTTCCCCTGCGCCGAGGATTACTCACTTTGGCTGCGACTTGCTGAAATCGGCGAACTTGAAAACCTACCTTCAATTCATCTTTACTACCGTGTTCACGCAACCTCTGCGAATTGGGTCTCCAATATTGACCAGCGAAACCAAGGACAACAGATCCTGAATGAGGAACGTGCCAAAAGGGGCCTTGCACCCATTCAGCCCAGTGACACGGTCATTCCTCCAGCCAAAAAAGATGATTGGAACCGACGAATCTTTTGGATTAACCTTGCGTTAAAATCTGGCAACGCACGATCTGCATTAGAAATGCTGGTCGTTGCACTCAGAAAGCATCCCACCTCCTTGGTTCTATGGTTGGCTGCCTTTGCCTCACTAATTGACACCTTAATTAGCTTCGGTAATCGGACAAAACGATTTCAAAGCGGCCGATCTGCCGAGCCTAAAAAACTGCCTATCTTTTCCATCTATCGCTTTGGAAGGTTTGCTAATCACCTTCGTCGGCGATGGATGCAAAAACGCGTTAAAGGCTCGACAACCTAGGCAGCAATCCATGACGATACAGAATGTTCCGGATAAGAATGCATGAATGAGATGCTGAGAAGAATGCTTCATCAGCTGCAATGGGATCGAACACTTGGCTATGCGCTTGGCACAAGGTTCTGGCAAGCGTTCTCTGGACCCATCACAATTGTTTTTCTGATTGAAGCCTTAAGCTTGTCGGAACAGGGAATTTACTATTCCATTGTTAGCATCGTTGGAATCCAAGCCTATTTTGAACTCGGCTTACTGAACGTTCTTGTCAGCCAAAGCAGCCACGTATCGGCTAAGTTAGCAAGCCTGAACGAGAACAGCTCTTCCCTCAATGAGAAACCTTCGGAGAATCCGGAGTGGCTGCGTGCTGCCGCAAGGATGCGTGATTTAATTAAAGCCTCGGGTCGCTGGTTCGGCTGGGCCGCTGCGGCATACGCATTGATCGCGATCGGCTTCGGCTGGTTGACGTTGGCTGATTCCGACACCTCTTGGAGAATACCGTTCCTTTTCACCATTCCTGCTGCAGCGCTCGCGATTGCGTTAGCACCTTCCCTATCAATACTTGAGGGCGCTGGCTTTCGTGACACGATCTACCGCTATCGTTTGTTGCAAATGGTTATCGGGTCAGTCGCTGTTTGGACGACCTTGTTGTTAGGATTCAAGTTATGGTCCTTGGTCTTTGCTTTTTTTACGCAGACGCTCGTCTCCGCTTACATTGTCTTGGTTGTAAAACGCGATTTCTTTTCAACCTATGACAAGCTCCCTTCGACAGAATCAACATTTGGTTGGATGCGAGAAGTGGTGCCAGTCCAATGGCGAATGGCCCTCATTACGGCAAGCTTTCACTTCGCAACTCAATTCTTCACCATTATTGTGTGCAAGTTCCATAGCGACGCTGAGGCAGCACCTTTGGGCATGACCCTCAGTATTTCATCCGCTATTCAAATGGTTGCGCTCTCTTGGATTCAGACCAAGTATCCATTGGTGGCGACTCATCACGGAAAAGGCGACCGAGAGACGGCAGGAGCTTTGTGGAGGCGAACCGCAATCGTCTCCACCGTTCTTCTCTGCCTCGGTTTCGTCGCGTTGACAGTCCTGACCTACTGCCTGCCCCTGATCCGAGATGGGCTAGGACAAAGATTCCTCACTCCCGAGCAAGTGATCTTTTTAGCAATCGGCGCACTCGCAAATCACATCGCTGCGGTTCAAGGATTCTATGTCCTCGCGATGAAAGCTAAACCATTGCTCAAAGCATCTCTGATTGGCTCCATTCCAACTGCGATCGCGGTTTGGGTCGGTGGCTTTTATTTTAGTACCAACGGTGTGCTAATCGGGTACGCTTTAGGCATGGCATTATTCCTGACACCCGCTCACACTTGGGCTTATTTAAAATTCCGAAAGAGCCCCACTTTCATCCAATAAAACCTATTTTCGACATCCAAACGACGACAGCAGTAGCCAAGACCAGGATATCACCTCTACTGACGGCTCCACTTCCCGCGTGAAGGCGAAGGTAACTTAGAAAGAAGCCTGTTGGACATGCATAACGGCAGTAAGCCATCGGCAAGAATCGGGAAACAAAAATTGTTATCCCCGCGTAAACCATAACCGTCCAACTCGAAACGCTAAATAAATACGCGTGAAACGGTTCCCAGCTTGAAAGGTCGGTCGCTGGATTGAGGTGAATGGTGACGTAGGCGCAAAAAAGAGTCATCGCTGGAACGAAGCTTAACCAGGAACCCACCGAAGATCTCAAGCGTTTCCAGCGATTAGAAACCTTTCGAGGCTTAACCAACTGTTGAATTGCACCATGTGGACACAAGTGATTGCAATACAGATTGTGCTTCGTAAAAACCGGAATCAAAATCGCAACCACAGCAACGCAAGCGAGACCCGGCGCTAATCGCCAAGCGATACCCTCGGCTGACCAACCTGCTAACAAAGAAATCGACAATAGATTTCCTGACCATAATCCAATCACCAAAACAATCGTCAGTAACCATATTCGTCGACGATGTTTAAATCTTTTCAAGAACGAGAACTGCATCAAAACCGCAGTAAAGACAACCGCTAGGGTGATGAGGTCAGGCCAACTCCATCTCAATTCAAATACAGGATCAACTTCCTTGGCTTTCTTATCGGCTTGTCTTTTCTGGTATTGGAGTGCGGCAGCAGCCAGAGTGTGTGCCACGGTTTGACTCGTCATCGTCGCACCAGAAACACCCTCAACACCTTCCGCGACGGGGTCAAATCTCGCCAGCTGTTGTAGATCCATTCCGCGAAATCGTTTCCAAAATCCATATTCGGTGCGGACATAATCAACATAAGGCTCGTTATCAAAAGACGTTCTGATTTTTATTGCGTCGATCGCGCCTTGGATATCCAGCTTTATCAATAATTCAGTAGGACCTTGGTATCCAATGAGTGAATCCGACAGATCACCCGTGCGAATGACGTACCCTAAAAGAAATTGCTCGGCATCATACACGCCACCTGTTGCCTGATCGAACGTTACCGTGTTAGGAAAACAAGCTCTTGCATCTTCTAGGCCCAACGGGTTAGCAAAGATTAGCGACGGTGCATCACCTCCCATGCGTCTCGCGATCCCTTCCGCGAGGGCTAAAGAGGTCAATGTGGCTCCAGAAACACCATCGATTGAATGTACATCTGGTCTCCGTGTCCAATCCCAATTGACAAACTGCTCCAAGAACTCCGAATTCTCCGAAACTGCATCAACATGCTCATCTGTATCCTCACTGGACAGCAATCTGACGGAGATCACACGCAAATCGTTATTTAAAACAATCGACGCTTCCGTTGGACCCCGATAACCAATCGCATGCTGAGCATCTGGGAAGGTCCTTGCTACCCAGCCCAACGAATTCTGCTCGGCATCCTTGAGCTGCCACAGACCGCTAGCAGTATCTCTTCGCCCAATGACGCAATTAGTGGTTAATGGATGGCCAGCGATAACCAACTCATCCACCGATGGCGGCAAGAGTCCGTCCCTAGGCTCTGTTGCTGGTTTCGGAATAGCAAGCAGCAACAATGCAACTAGTGACACTCGCAAAGCCTGCATGAAATAGGGACGCCAACGCGAATGCCGCGGGCTCGCCTGAACGATGGGTAGCGACGCATTCACGGCAACTCAAGCAACCGGACGGCATCTACATGAACGGTTCCATCTGCACCCCTCGTTCTAATCTGCACGGTCACTGTTTCGCCTTGGGCCAGATTGATGTTCACCACTCGCGCAACGCCCTCGGGGTTTGCCTCTCGCTGGTTTACGTAAAACGTCCTCTCTTGGCCAGATTGGACGACCGTGATCGGTGTTTTGGTTGATCGGTTTTGATGTGACTGAGTGAAAATTTCGACTGCATATTCTCCAGCTGCTTTCGCTGTCAACGCATAGCTCGCTGAAGAATTAGAGTTTGGACTACCATATCGGTACCCGTATTGAACATAGTTTGGCAGTCCAGTTCCTACCGTCCAAGTTCCTTTCAAAACAGCTTGATCATCATCAACCACAATCCCTTTGAGCTTACCCAGCTCTTTGCCCGTGGGAGGTCCCATAGGCCCGGCTAACGGTAACGCATCGCTGGGAATCACAATTTCCCCAGACGGTGTGCTGCGACGTGCTTTCCCTGGAAGCTGGACCAAATTCAGCAGATCACTCAAATGATCTTCATAGACCTGTCTTGGAGTGCATTGATTCAGGGTACAGATTGAAGCCGCTTTACCGACGACTTCACCCATCATTCCACAGGTTTTCATGACACGTGTGGTTCCGAGCGCCTCGTGTGTCACACTGATGCATCGCCCCGCCATGAACAAGTTATCGATATTGCGGCTATAAAAACATCGATACGGAACAGGGTAGCCGTAACTACGGTCAACTCCCTTACCGTGAACAGCGATTGAGATGAATGGATTATCGGGAAACTTCTCTGCGTACTGCTGCTTTGGATAATGCAAGTCAATGGACCAGGTACTCGGTACGCATCCATCGGGAAAATCGCGTTTGGAAACAACGTCTTCTTCCGTGAGCACAACGTCACCCATCAAACGCCGACTCTCTCTTGGACCACCGATGTAAGCGACCCATGTCAAAAATGCAGTTTCGTGGTCGGCGGCACCATCACGGTTTTTCATCGCGTTGAAGGCACCAAAGACGGCTCGAAGATTCCAATCTCGAATCCCTTCTGCGTCTCCAAGCGGATCTTTGTCAAATCCACTTTCCCAGAACCATTGCCCGTGATGGTCACGCGGATAGGGAAAGTCCTCCATCTCTAATGGTAAGGCCCATGGTGTGTGAGGAAATTTGACGGGCTGATCCTGTTCGTCCCAAGCCCACATATTGCTCATCCCCATGCGACCATCAGGGGTCATCTCAAGGTCAGCCTCAGCCCAAGATCCAATCCAAGCATGGCCGGTGCAATCAGCAAAATAGTTCCCCAAGATTTTCACTTCGGCACCGGATCGAGTATCGACCGCTTTCACCGCACGGATGGATTGATCATCCATCTCGACAGCAAAGGCATGGTGATTCAGCATCAAATCAATATTTGGTTCTGCTCGTACGATCTGCTCTTTAAGATCATCACCGAATTCTTCGTACCTACCAGGCGACTTGGTAGCGCGATCTGCGAACTCCTCAATGATCTCCCCGATTCGTGGGAACTTCCCGCGACGGATATTTCCCTTTGCCCACACCCGCACTTCACTTGAACCATTTCCGCCAAGAACAGGGCGATCCTGTACCAACGCAACACGACATCCCATACGTGCTGCCGAA
Organism: uncultured Rubripirellula sp.; assembly: GCA_938045805.1. Lineage (GTDB taxonomy): Bacteria > Planctomycetota > Planctomycetia > Pirellulales > Pirellulaceae > Rubripirellula. The sequence continues at coordinate 96,559 of CALIBL010000055.1, forward strand.
AGAGCAGAGCCCATCCCTGCATAGCCACCACCTACGACGACAAGGTCATACGGACCTTTGCTGATGGGTATCTCTGGCAAAGCGAGTTGTTTTCTTCTCCAGACGGATAAGACATCATCTGCAGGTGGCGGCACGGTTTCGAGATCAGACGTGAAATAGATGCAGTCACATCGACCGTTGAATCCAGTCTCATCCATCAATCGCAGTTCATTCTCACCTGCTTGCAGCTGAACTTTCCCGCCATCCTGCCATCCCCAACGCTTACCTTCAGTGCCGAAAATAACTGGCAGTGTCTTACCACCAACCGCAATCCGAAATTTCCCAGGAGAAGGCGAAGCATTCCATCGTGCGACCCAGTCGTAAGTCCGCACCCAGATGCGATACGTTCCCGACTCTCTTACCTGAATTTGAGTCGTCGCATCTGCAACCTTTTCTCCCAAACCATGTGCCAAAAGATAAGGTGATCCCATCGACTGAATGAACTGTGTGTCCAGCTTCCAACCGCCATGATCCTTAAAACTCTCTGCCTCAACAAATAACTCAGCTGATTGCGATTCAACCATCAAATTGAAGCTGAATATCAATACCAATAATCCACAGGCACGACTTGAACAGAGGGCTCGCATTAAATAACTCGCTACGAACAATGGCTCTAAAAATGAATTCATCAAACTTCGACATCAGGGATTCCCCCACAATGCCTCAATTTCACGAACACTATAACGCAAAACGTCACAACAACTGAATTTTGGATGGTAAGAATCAACGAATAATGCGAAGGATTAACGAAGTGGCAAGCGACCATGATGACCTCGGATCTCATTCACAAAAAGAATGGCTGGAGGATGCGATTTCAGGAAACGCACCAAACCACTCGAACCTGCCTGCCAGTACTGCCCGACAAGGCTTGGCTGACCACCGGTAAAATAGAGATCGTTTAGCAATAGAGCACATAATGCTGGGTAATCCGTACTGTGACGAGCAACCCGCATCTCGCGTTTTTGTAAATGATTGCGAATCTCTCGCTCCACCAAATCAATCGACCCAGCGATTGGCGAGATGGTTCGGATTTCTACCGCCAACTTTAACAACATCCGGGCCAGTGCGATCTTGCGATTTTCACTCTGACTCCGCCGCTCGGTTGCCTCGGCTACAACGCCTGTCGGCGCGTGAAAAAGGAACACTCCGCTGCTTGTTTTATTCCTGTGCTGCCCACCGGGCCCACTACGACGCTGAGTACGTAATTCACACTGCCTCGCGATTTCGTCGGCCGGCAAACAAGACGGATGGAGTCCATCCCAAATCTTGATTGGTAATAAATCGCAAGCATCGGGCAACTGTGCACTCATGTCCAAAAATTGCTCCACTATTCAAATCCGATCCGAAACAATCAGACATCAAGATGTCCTTGCACTTAGGTCGCTACATCAAACCGCTAGAAAGACCCGTTCAGTCTTGTGAGCTGGCCCCCAACCATGCAGCGAGTGCGATGATATTTTCAGAGAACGTTTTACTGCTGATTACCTCCGCGGTATCGTCCTCCTGACCGTAATATTTCAATCGGCCTTTCTCGACCCAGGCTCCCCGTGAATCCATTTGATCGATAATCTGCGTGACCTTACGAGCAGTAGCACTCGATCGCTCAGGAATCCTCGCCGGTCCAGGCTGTTTCAGCTTTTCCACCGGTGTGCTCAGGAGTTCATCATACTGTCTCTGTAATCGGTCCAACTTCGATGTAACGATAAAGCTGTAATGCGTCGGTAAATCATCATCCCGATAGGTCAGATTGTAATCTCGGTCAAAGAACAAGGGCCGATTCGTTTTGATTTCATAGAATCGTGCTAGTTTTCCGTTGGGTAGTTGAGAGCGACGATAATACTCCAAAGCAGATGGAAGGGGGACAAGGTATTTCGCAGCGTCTTCTTGATGGACTGCCAAACGCCGATACAAACTCATAAGAGTCTCCATAACGGCCTGCGACTCTCCGCCTGTCACAGCAGGAGGCTCAAACTTTCTGGCCCACGCCGGATGCATTTGCTGATCATACTGCTGCGCCCACCCGGGCTGTGGAGCCGGCAGTTGTGCCAAGATGAGGAAATCTCCACCTCGCTGGGCAGATGCGAGATAATTTGGATCCTCGTAAACAAGCCATGCATCGAGCATCAGCAGAACCGTATCACAGATCGAACGATCATTTAGCGTGTAATATTCACCGTATTTTTTTGCCGGATATTCCCGCGACCAGTCCTCTGGAAAGCTCGCCCGCAGCGAAACGTGCTCAATCTCGGCAGTCATGAATTGGCTGTATCGCTGAGGCCACGCTCCATTGGGATATTGCACCTTGGAAAATGCATTAAGTGCGTAAATCGCCGCCTCGTGTATCTCCGCCTCCTTAAAACCTAGAACCTGATCGAGATTCATCAAGAATCGGCAAGCAGATTGTGACTTGTTATCGTCAAACGTTGTGGTGTTGCGTTTTTTACTCGTCGACTCACCATCTTTCGCAACCGGCAAACCATCGCTATTTCGGTAACGATATTTTCTCCTTTGCTCCGGCGCAAATTCAATTTGATTATCCCATCCACCTGATTCAAGCTGCCCCCAAATCAAAGCCTGAGCTACTTCCTTGGCCGCTTCGAGCAGTTGACTGTCTTGGCTGTACTGGTAAGCAGTGAGGTACGCTTGCCCCACCGCCGGAGTCCCGGGTGGCTCAATCCAAACCGTATCAGGACCGACCGCACCTTCACCCTCTCGCTTGCTTAAATCTGACGAGTATTGGTAGACGTACCCGCCGTGAACAGCCGCTTGAGTCCTGAAAAAATTGACAGCTCGTTCAAGCGACTCTCGCACCTCGGCTGGTTCCTGAGCTTGACATGCGGCAATCCCAAATTGGAGCGAAAAGGCAGCGAGCGTAAGTCTGAAGAAAGGTGAAATCACAATGCTTCTTCTCAAAAGGCGAAAGATGAATACTCATTTCCAGCAGTATCTTTTCGAACCCGCACTAATTTCGACGATGCTGGGCACCACGTGGAGCGTCAGTTTACCGCGTCAACGCATGTTTAGTTGGTTTAGTCATTCATTAATCGGAACAAAACCTGTTCGCACTCAACCTTACTTTCCGCAGTCATGATGTCACGCAAATGTTCAATCTGCCGCGACACAATCGGAACAGGAGAACCTTGATCTGGCTGAATATTGTTCAGGGTCGAGACGAGTCCAGATACCAGTTGATCCAGACCGTCGCCCTGCAACGCGCTCACGACAAAGTCATATCGACTAGTCAATGATGGATCTGCTATCTGCAATTGGTCTGACTTATTCAAGACGCGAAGAATGATCATTCCTCGATCTTGCATTGACTCAATTTTAGAATCGAGGTCAGAACGATCTGAGTCCTTATCACCACATGGCTGGTCAACCAGAAGAACCAGATCCGCCCGGCTAGCAACGGACAAAGCTCGATCGATACCTTCACGTTCAATCGCGTCTGCATTCTCACGAATCCCAGCTGTGTCCATCACCTCGACCGGCCAACCATCGATGACAGTCGCTGCAGAAAGTACGTCGCGAGTCGTGCCAGCTTGGTCGAAGATAATGCTTCGTTCATAGCCAACGATACGATTTAGAAGACTGCTTTTTCCAACATTGGGTGGCCCACACAATGCAATACGAAATGGTCGATTTAACACTTCACCAATTAGCTTCCGACTCAGAATCTGACCCGCCTGCTTCTGAACAACAGCGAATGAATCGGATTGGTCCCTGATTCGCCTCGCCGCATCGAGACACCAATTCAACATTGCTCCTCGCTGCTGATCCATGGCAACGGCCGCCGTGCGTGCCGTCGTGCAGTGCATTAACGCCTGATTCGCCTCGGCAATCAGCCTACTTTGCCCGCCAAAATCAAAAACGGATTCGAGATGCTGGACTCCAAGTGCCTGCAAATCGGACACGATTCTCTCGATCGCCGCCGCTCCCCCGTGGCAATGTATTTCGAAAGATTCCGCTGAAAGTGGAGTCACCACTACCGATTCCGGTGCAAGTTCGCTCAAGTCATCGCCCACCCACTTACCAAATCGAATTTGCCCCGCTGCGAACGCTACACTGCTTGTTGGTTGAAAGCACCGCAGCAACACAGAATCAGCAGCAGCGCCTTTGAGACCAATGACCGCAACCGCTCCGAGCCCTCGACCCGTGAGCACACAGCAGGCCAGCGGTGAGCTAGACGTCTTGAATTGACCAAGTAGCGGTTTACTTGTCTCTTGTGATTTGGGTACAGACATTCTTGATACAGTAAATAAACTGAGGCATCGCAAAGACGCCTGACCAACCAATCGACCGAAAAACACCGCCGAGCACGATGGCACGAACCAATCCTGATCTCGACTCTTTGACGGACGATGAACTGCTCGATATGCGTCTCTGCGATTTAAGGCTTCAAATTAATGGAACACCACTTGAGCAGAAACTCGAACAACTCAATCAGGAACTTCTAACTCGGGGTATTCGCTTTCGTCCGCACTACTGGCTGAGCGATGACTGGTATTCACCTGATGATATTCCCGGAATCGCGATTCCGTTTTATTTGGCTCACCCTCGGCTTGCGAGACTTGAGCGAAAACAACTGCTTGAAGTTGAAGGTGGCACACACCAGTGGTGTATGAAGATCCTCAGGCACGAAGCCGGCCATGCAATCGATACCGCATACGGACTCTATCGCCAAAGGAACTATCGCCAAGTTTTCGGTAATCCTCAAGCACCCTACCCAGATCATTATCAACCGAAACCCTCCAGTCGTGACTTTGTCCTTCATTTAGAGATGTGGTACGCCCAAGCACATCCTGTCGAAGATTTTGCTGAAACCTTCGCTGTTTGGCTGCGGCCGGGGTCTCGATGGAAAACACGCTACCACAATTGGCCGGCGATCCAAAAGTTGAAGGCGGTTGACGAGATGATGAGGACCATCCAAGAAAAGAAGCCTGTTCAGACGAGTCGAAAGACGATTGACTCTCTTTCTCGGATACGCCGCACTCTCAGGACTCACTACGAACGCAAGCGACTCCATTATGGACTTGACTATCCAAGTATTTATGACAACGACCTGAGAAAACTTTTTTCAAATGACGCGGCGCACAAAAGAAACCCGACGGCTGCTGCATTCTTGAATAAGATTCGCGGAGAGCTACGACGAAGCGTCGCAAGATGGACCGGAGAATACAGCTATACCATCGACCAAGTGGTTCAAGAAATGATTGAACGCTGCCGACGCTTGCAACTGCGACTCGGTGACCACCCCGAAGAAACAAAACGCGACGCGATCATTCTCGTAGCTGTTCGTACAACAAGCTTCCTCCATGAAGGACGCCACCGATTCACGTTATAATTGAAGGTGGTTTCCCTCCATTAACTCCGCTCGCGCATCCCTGCTCGACTCCCTCTTTCCATTCCACCACACACCGGTCATTACCCAGGCATCATCGGATGAGCAAAACACGAATCCTTGTACTGGTGAGAGATGGCCAAGTTCCTCCGGCTTCTCTGGACGGCATCAGCGATACCCAACTCGATGCATGGAAAGCCGAATTTGACGTCTGTGAAACACTTCGAAATCTAGGACACGAAGTACTTCCCCTTGGTGTCTATGATGATCTAGCCCCGATTCGAAATGCGATCCAAGAGTTTAAACCCGACATCACTTTCATGATGCTCGAAGAATTCCATGGTGTAGTCACCTATGATTTCGCCGTGATTAGTTACCTCGAATTGATGCAGCAAGCCTACACCGGTTGCAACCCTAGAGGTCTCCTGTTGAGTAAAGACAAGGCTCTCTCAAAAAAGGTGCTCACCTACCACCGCATTCCCACGCCAAGATTCGCTGTATTTCCTGTTGGTCGAGCCATTCGTCGACCGAAGAAACTATCGTTTCCTCTTTTCGTTAAGTCAGTGGTGGAAGATGCATCCTTTGGAATCTCGCAGGCATCCATTGTTCACAACGATGAGGCTTTAGCCGAACGAGTACGATTCATCCATGAGAAAACGAACGATCGAGCGATCGCTGAACAATACATTGAAGGACGCGAAATCTACGTTGGCGTGATTGGTAACAGTCGACTCAAGACATTCCCCGCCTGGGAAATGAACTTTGGTACCCTACCACCAGAAGTTGCAAGGATCGCAACCAGCAGCGTTAAATGGGATCGTGGTTATCAAAAGAAACACCAAATCACTACTCATGCTGCAAAGGACTTAGATGACGCGACACAAGAACGGATTTCCAAAATCTGTAAGAGAGTCTACCGTGCTTTGAGTCTCAGCGGATACGCTCGCATGGACCTTCGGATGACCGATCAGGGTGAAATCTACGTGATTGAGGCGAACGCAAATCCCAACATTGAATACGGCGAGGATTTTGCCGAATCCGCTGAATCCATAGGCATTTCATACGAAGCACTTTTGCAAAGAATCATTAACTTAGGCCTCAACTATAAACCCGCATGGATGAATGTGTGAGACCTGAAGGAGACGAGCCGCACAATGACGAAATACCAAGGCATTATCCCGCCATTAGTCACTCCGCTTCTCGATCGTGACCGTATTGATGTAGATGGGACAAAACGACTACTCAATCACGTCATCCAAGGAGGCGTCCACGGTATCTTCATTCTCGGCACGACCGGCGAGGCACCGAGCCTGAGCTATCGTCTCAGACGAGACTTCATCCAACTTGTTTGCAACGAAGTTGCGAAGGCCGTTCCTATCCTTGTTGGAATCACGGATACATCGATTGTAGAAAGTCTGGACCTAGCGAATTTTGCTTGTAACGCCGGTGCGCAAGCAGCCGTCCTGACAACCCCCTACTACTTCCCGGCAGGCCAAACTGAGCTCATTCAATACGTTGAGAGTGTCGTTGCTGAGTCACCTCTACCTTTAATGCTCTACAACATGCCGAGCATGACAAAAGTATGGTTCGAAGTCGACACGTTATCGAAACTCACTTCTGCCTCAAAGATCATAGGAATCAAAGATAGCAGCGGTGATCTTGATTACTTCCAGCAGGTTCTAAAACTCAAAAAATGCCGACCGGACTGGTCAATGCTTATCGGCCCCGAACACCTAACATCTCAGGCGGTTGCCTTTGGAGGTGACGGCGGCGTCAACGGTGGAGCCAACATTTTTCCTGAATTGTTCGTTTCCATGTATGAAGCCGCGGTAGCCGGAGATCAAGAGAAACTTCTAGTACTGAACCAGCGAATCGAAAAACTGCAGCAAATTTACTCGGTCGGTAAATATGCGAGTCGCTTCATTAAAGCAACCAAAAGCTCGTTATCGATTATCGGAATCTGCAGTGATCATTTAGCGCCTCCCTTCAATCGGTTCCTGCAACCCGAACGTGATGCCGTTGCAAAAATATTGAAATGCCTTGAAACAACGTCATGATCTGGAAGTTTTGATGCAGTGGATAGTTAGAGACGGAAGGCAAAAAGGTTTGAAGTACTGCGGCAATAAAAAAAGCGAGAAGCCGATAGGCTTCTCGCTTCAAGATTGAACCGCTATGGATGTAAGGCTATTACTGAGAAATCTCTTCACGACCAATCATCATCATGACTGGTCCTCGAGAAGCGGTGCCGCCGTAGGTGTATCCGGCCTCAAGAGCCCGCTCAATTCGCTCGACTGTCTCAGCAAGGTGTGCCTTGGAATAAGGATCCATTTTCTCACCACAGCGTTCCACAGTCCCTGAAACCTTTGAGGCAAGCGAACGGAGTTCCATCCGAGCGAGATTGCTGATTGCGTTAAACGCAGCAGTATCGTTCGCATCTTCAAGAATCAAATCGACCAGACGCTGCATATGCTCACGCTGCAAGTTTCGACGCAAGGATGAAATCATCGGCTTACGTGCTGAGCTGTCATCTGGGCAATCTCCGTCGAGTTCGGACCAAACCTCACTGGTAACACTTCCCAACAATTCAGGGAGGGTCAGCGTATCTTGATCCGCTGGCAAACGCATTTCGTTGTCATAAACCCTCCTCAATGTGGTTGGATTCATCAACCATGTCAAAGCGGAGGATTGAACACCAAGCACTCGATCGTGAATTGGCCAAGTGGCTTCATTGGACATGGAAGAACGAGATCCTCCATCGAGCCACTTATCAACACTCATCCGTTCGAGCAACTCGGGTGTTAACCCGTAAGCGGCATCCCTAAACGTGTTCTCAATCACGAACTTTAGAGCAGCACGCTGTTGCTCAGGTGGAACAACCTCAACAGGGGCACGATCGCCAGGATCGCCTTTCTTGTCGCGATTGACAAAGGCTCCACCGATCCAATTGGCCATCATGCTCCCGGCACGAGTTTGCAAACTCAAGGTCAACTCATAACCTCGTCGCGCCTTGGCCCAACTGTCGCCGTCTTTAACAAAGCGGGAGAGAATTCGCTCTCGATAAAGATTGATCAACCGAACCTGCTCCTGTGCGTAATCGAGCGGATCTTTTGAGAAGTCGTATCGACGCGCCAAAGGATCGGGACCGGCAGTGTCTTCATCTGTTGCATACTGCAATTCCGGCTCACTGCATCGCTTGAGAATTTCGGGAAGACGCTTCTCATCGAACGTGTAACCGTAATCAATCGCCCAAAAATCGTACGGCCCAATGTCGATCATCGCGAAGTCGCCCTGAACATCGCCGGACTCAAAACGATAATTGATGGGCGTGTAATCCATTACCGATGCTGTGAACGTCTGCTGACCTTTCACCTCTTCGCTGTTGATCTCATCTAAAGTGAACAAAGCGGAAGCTTTGAAGTTGTGTCGCAGACCCAGTGTGTGCCCGACTTCGTGAGCGACAAGATCAGCAAGCAGTGGTCCGACGAACCATTCAGGCATACCGTCAAGAAGATCAGCCTCGACGACCTTCTCCTCTTCGCTCGAATCATCACCTTCCTCGGTTGATTCCTCTTGGGACTCTTCACCATCTGCATCTTCTTTGGATGCATCTTCATCTTCGCCTTTTTCAGATCCCTCTTCGTCGGAAGAATCCTCTTCATCCTTCTTCTTTTTCTTGGACTTTTTCTTCTCTGCATCATCGGCTTCGATCAGCGTCAAAGCCCAGTTCATGCGAGTCAAAGCGAGATCGAGACTACGACCGCTCGCAGCCATACATAGCCCGTTCTTCTGGCTAACCCGACCGTAGAGACCATCGAACTCATCATCACCCAACAGTGTTGGATCTGCCTGAGCAAGACCGAATCCAGCCATCGGCTGATAAGCTTCTTTGGCCAATTTCTCTCGCAGGAAGTTCGCCTGCTCGGCGGGAGCCATCCGCACGCGAGGATCCCAAGTTGGATGTCGACCTAACCAAGCAAGAGTTTCTGCGGAAACACCCTCCATAGCTAGTTGTGGCATCAGGTCTTCGTAATTGAAATTAAAGTGTCTAATCCAGCCGTCAGTCAGGATGATATCCGCATCCAAAATCTGTCCTGTCATCGGGTGAACTCGGCTTGGGCCAATTGCTGTACCGATGTCATTGTTCAACCAACGGATAAAGTTGTATCTGACATCCTCGGGATCTTTCTCCATATGCGCTTTACTCACCGCATCCTGGTATTCGATCACGATTGCGTCGACCAAACCAACTTTTTCGAAAGCCTTATTCCAATAGTCCACCCCCGCCTTGATCCAACGTCGGTATCGCACCGGAGCAGTGTGCTCGACGTAGAATCGGATTGGTTCTTTTGGAGGACTCTTCTTCAGGGCAGGGTCGCGTTTCTCAAGTCGCCATCGATTGATATAGCGAACACGCGTCTCGTCGTCGGTGTACTTGCTGAGATCCGAAAAGGCAGTGGTGAAATACCCGACGCGCTCGTCGGCGACGCGTGGCTTGAAACCGGAAGAGGCAGAGGGTACCTCACTGAATGAATAATGAATGGTCTGGAATCGTCCACTATTTCCCACGATCTCAAATGCCACCTCAACGTTGTCCGGAAAGACTTTGGCAGATGCTAGTTTTGAGATCCGTGAGTTCGTTACTCTTACTGACGAACCAAAAAACCGAGTCGCATTTCCAACTAGAAGTGAATCAAGGTCGATGACAGGTCCGCCCGAGGGCCCCATTGCCACAATGGGGATGTCCAAAAGGACTTGGTCCGTAAAAAGTCGCTTCACGGAAGCCTTACTTTCTGCGTCACCGGTTGCGCGAATATCAAGATTGGGAGCTACTAACGCGAGGCGATCATCGTACCGTCGCCATTCAACCACCCAATCGCCAGACTGCAACCCAGCGTATCGGTCGCCGCTGCTGACGGTCAAAGCGATAAAGAACTGCTTTCCCGCGAAGGTTTTCGGTAGTTCACCGAGCAATTGAGAATCAGAGGTTCGTGACCAAAGACTGAACAATCCCTTGGGATTCTCCTGCCCCGTCACTGGGACTTTGGTATAGCCCTCTGACACCTGGTCAAAGGGGGGTAATGCTGCGGAAGCCGAATGCTGCCCGAAGAGGGCAAGTAGAGCAATCGCTGCAATTCGATTGAGCTTTTTCATAATTTATCTATTTCTAGAAGAGGAACGAGATCCTTCAACGGTAGGTCACTTGATCTAAGACGTCGTGCAAAAACCGTCATCCAGCGTTATTCCGTGCGAACCATGCCCGCACAACCGGAACATGCTCCTTTCTGCTCGGTAAAATTCGCTGGTGCGAGAGACGAAATGGATTTCCATCTCATCAACCGCGCAACAGCACCAAAATTCACCGAATAACAAGACGACGTTAACCAATCGGGAGTGATCAAAAGACAATAAAACACGGGTTGGCGATACGCTGTTGATCACTCAGACCATTTTGACGACCGACCATTTGGTCGAGGTCATGATATTCAGCCTGCTGATCGAAAACCCGACTCTCCCACCGGTGTCCTTCTATCTTAACCTTGCCGCCCCTTTTAAACCGGGAGAGATAGGTAACTTATTTATTTTTTTGGTCACCAAAAAGCACGAGAAAACTAGATCGCGAAGAGCACCCCCCAAAGAGGTGCCTCTTGGGTGCCCGTGATTCATCAAGATCAATTCCCATTTCTTCTTGCTAACACTAGGGTTTGTTGATTCTTTGCGGCGTTAAACCCGCCGAGAAAAATACCTGATGGTTGAGAATGCTCTGTTGATGCGGTCACTAGCCGGCGGACATTGACGATTCGTGTCCTTGGGCTGAGAATTATCAGTTCGAACGCAATTGCATGGACGCCCCGACCCTATCGGCCTTTTCGATTCTCATTACTTGGATCAACAAAGGCCTTCCGTCTTTTCACTCATCCAAAAACGATATCGAATGAAATCTTTGCCTCAGCAAGATCCACAAATTTGGGAAGCCATTGAAGCCGAAGCAGCGCGTCAGCAAGACGGCCTAGAAATGATTGCAAGCGAGAACTACACCAGTCTCGCGATCATGGAAGCTGCCGGCAGCATTCTGACTAACAAATACGCCGAAGGCTATCCTGGTCGTCGATACTATGGCGGTTGCCACCATGTTGATGTAATCGAGACGCTTGCGATTGACCGAGCCAAAGAGCTATTCGGTGCAGAGGCAGCAAACGTTCAGCCGCACAGCGGCTCCCAAGCCAATACCGCTGTCTATCTGAGTTGTTTGAAACCGGGTGACACCGTCCTTGGACTCGACCTTGCCCAAGGCGGGCATCTCACACACGGGATGCGTCTTAACATCAGCGGTCAGCTCTATAACTTCCACTCTTACGGCGTTGACCCCGAGAACCACCGACTTGATTTTGATCAAATCGCCTCGCTGGCTCGCGAACATCAACCCAAGCTGATCGTGGCGGGTGCGAGTGCATACCCTCGAGAGATTCCCCATGATCGGTTTGCTGAAATCGCCAACGAGGTTGGTGCTTTATTGCTAGTTGATATGGCTCATTACGCTGGACTTGTTGCTTCAGGCGTCCACAACAGTCCGGTGCCATATGCTGATTTTGTGACCACAACAACCCACAAGACTCTTCGAGGCCCCCGAAGTGGACTCATCCTGTGCAAGGAAGAACGCCTCAAAGATATTAACCGCAGCGTGTTCCCCGGAACGCAGGGCGGTCCATTGATGCATGTGATAGCGGGGAAAGCGGTTTGCTTTGGCGAAGCAATGACGGATGACTACAAAGCTTACGGGCAAGCTGTTATCGACAACGCGAAGACTCTGGCTGAAACTCTAATGGGTCTTGGACTACCACTGGTCAGTGGCGGAACCGACAACCACCTGATGCTTGTCGATGTCACTGCACTCGGTCTCGGGGGTAAGCGGGCCGAGGCCGTCCTAGATCAGTGCGGAATCACGGTGAACATGAACATGATCCCATTTGATACTCGCAAGCCTATGGATCCATCAGGCATCCGTATCGGGACTCCGGCACTGACCACTCGTGGCATGGGAGTAGACGAGATGAAACAGGTTGGGAATTGGATTCATCAAGCACTCGAGGGTGCTGATAACGACTCAACACTGGAAAGCATTCGCCAGGAAATCTCGGCTCTGTGCCAAAATTTCCCAGTACCAGCGGGGCGTGTTGCTGCGGTAAATCCTGTTTAGAATACAGGAATTGAAATCTGGCGAGAATGTCTTTGAGGATCCAATCCCGAGCCACGATGATACCACTGGCGATTGAAGCGAGTGGTTCCCACCTTGCGAGACGGACTTCGTTGACTTGTCTTCTCTGTAGCAAAAGCTAACTTCATGCACCGAATTCTGATTGCCGACGACAACGATGCAAATCGAGAATTACTCGAAGCCTATCTGATCAATATCGACTGTGAACTTGAAACATCCGTTGATGGTCAGGACACACTCGAGAAGATTGAAGCATTTAAGCCAGACTTAGTCTTGCTTGACGTCATGATGCCCAAACTGAGTGGCTTCGAAGTTTGTCGTCAGATCAAAGACAACCCCGAAACCAGCCGAATCATGATTTTGATGGTCACCGCTCTCAACGAACTCGGGGACATCGAGCGTGCAGTCAACTCAGGTACGGATGACTTTCTGAGCAAACCGGTCAACCGCGTTGAGTTAACAAAGCGTGTTGAGAACATGCTCAAACTCAAAGGGACCGAAGACGAACTTGAACGCCTTCGAAAATACATCGAAGAAATGGAAAGTCGGTCAGACGGCTAAGTCCATTTAAACTCTCTCAGCTGGATCCAGCACACATTGCCTCATCGACCGATAACGGCTGATGCCGGGTCAATCAGATGACGGCGTTGAATCGCTACCTTCGGAGGCAACCCGTAGAGGATCCGACTCGTTCAATTGAAGTACCGTGTTGATCACATCAATCAATTGATCCAACCGGAAAGGCTTGAACAAGACACATTTCGGATGCAGTCCGTTTTGCCTTGCCTTCACGATTGAATGCCCCGGGTCATATCCGAATCCCGTCATCAAGACCATCGGGACTCGCTGCATGATTTTTCCGAGACGAAGCATCAGTTGATAACCACTGTAGTCCGGCAAGCGGATATCGCTGATGATCACGTCATAACTGTCAAAGCCGCCGCTACTACGGACCATCAAGACTGCCTCATCACCCTTGTGAGCCGTCTCCACAATGCATCCATATTTTTCTAACAGGCGATGAGCATCCTCACGGACCAGATTGTCCGCGTCAACGACCAAAATCTTTTTACCTCGAAGAGCCAAGTTCTGGGCTGTCTCTTCACCGACTGGAACCGCCTCGATTGGCGTCATCTTTTCACCAATCTGCTGAATCGTTTGCTTGATATCGCGAGCGTTTTGCAAAATACAACGTAGCCGATCTACCACTTCGGTGCTGTGCCCAATGTATCCTTCCATCACATTGACGGCGTCATTGAGGATCTCATCCACGGGCAAGGCAACTGCACTGTGAATGGCATCGCAACTTTGCTGCGCCGTGTTGGCTTTTTGTGCGACGAGCAGCTCAAGCGTATTGAGAGCGAAGGCTACATCTCGGGCAAAAATCTCTAAAAACTGAAGGTCGCTATCTGAAAACGCGGCTGTATCTGGGCTTTCAACATTAAGTGTTCCAAGAACCTGATCATGCAGAATCAATGGAGCGGTGATCGAACTATTGGTATTGGTGGCACCTGGCAGAAACAGGGGATCGTTTTCGACATCCTGACAAACGTAACTGCGCCCACTCGCAGCGACGTAGCCGGTCACACCATTTCCCTGCGGGTGTGCGTAGAGTTGACGATCCGCGGCATCTTGATCAATCCCAACACTCAACAACGGAACGAGATTACCGGTCGAATGCTCCAATAGCCGAATTTCAATCACTTGGAAATTTAACAAATCACTTAGGTAGTGCCTGATGTTCTCTTTCAGCAACTCGATGCGTTCATCCACTTCCATCATGAAGATTTCATTGGGACGTAGATCCGCCAAATCTCTTCCCGCCTGATGAATCGCTTCTAGTTTTTGCTGCTGAAGGATTTCCTTGGTGATGTCATGAATCGTGACAATCAATTGCTGTGATTTTTGAGGATGCTCAATCGTTGATACGTTGATCTGAAAATAACGATTGTCATCTGCTTGTAGTGTGCTGTTACCGTCTTCACCGGTAACCATCGTTGTGTGAAATGGTGAAAAATCAGGCCCCATAATTTCTGGGTTACCCAGTAATTCGTAGAAATCTAATCCTACTGCAGTATCTTCTGTCTTTTCCGCCCACTCCAACAACCTGCGGTTGGCCCACAGGACACGATGATCAAAATCGATTAACGCGACCCCTTCGGGCATGTCGCGCAGCATGGCTCCGCTTTGAGCTAATCCTCGAAGCTCACTAACACGAGGGAACTGATCCCGAGTGATCCAGACACCCTCGACCAGAGGCTCACTCAATTCATCGAGTACGGGAACCGAGCCATCGAGCAGGATGATTTGTTCGCTTCCAAAATTCGTTGGCATCCCAGATGGATCGCCGATACAAATGTATTTCCGTTGCTCATTGTCGGAGCAAGATTCCTGAAGCGATCGATTCATCGATCTCGTTCTCCCAAACTACACCCGCCTACGTGCAGCTTACCGCTCGCCAAAGAGAAAAGCGGTAGCGATTGTGCCCTCAATCGATCTGCTGCCCAAAACGCTAAAGTCATTACTTGTTGCGATGATCTTTGAATAATAGGTAACGGTCGACCGTTTGTCATAGGTCGATCACAAGAGGTCGACGAGTTTCTTGATGTTGGTCGGCACTTGGTCGCGCTTGGCTTGATATGATTATCACTCACTAGGGAAGGACCGCCTCCCAGAGCGGACAACAACGGAGCAAAACACACCGCTGACGCTAATCTGACGTAAATTTCACTATCGCGCACATGATCGAGCCCCTACCGAAATCCTCACGGTGAAACGAAAAGTCTTTTTAAGGATTTGGACGAAAACGCTTCACCGGTTGAATGTTCCAAGCAGCGGACGACCTGGCCGGTGGAACACGCCAACGGCATCATTGATTGGATCCGTCGGGGGATGAGTAGAGTCAACCGGCTCGTTTATACTTCTCTGCTCACGGTCTGCATCAATGTCTGCCCCAACCGCTCAATTGATACCCACTTACCGCTTTCTCAAGGATCGCTAGTTGTGCAATACGTCGATGTGAAAATCCACCAAGCCGTGGCGACCGTTTTGCTACAGCGGCCATCGATTTGTAACGCGTTAAGCCCTCAGATGCTTGAGGAATTGAACACCGCGTTTTCAGACATTCATCAAGAAAAGAGAGTTCAAGCTGTGGTGCTCTCAGGTAGTGGACCACATTTTTGCTCAGGATTGGACCTAAACACGCTGCTGGCAATCAGCGATTTGGAGGCTAGCGAAGCGTTACCGCAATGGTTTTCAATCTGGGAACGTCTCCGTGAATTGTTCGAAACGATGCTGCGGTTTCCAAAACCGATTATTGCGGCGATTGACGGAGGTGCGATCGGTGCGGGCTTGGGATTAGCCCTAGCATCAGACTTAATTGTCAGCAGTGAGAATGCGTTTTTCGCATCACCAGAAATACAACTCGGTCTTGCCGCCGGTCCAACCGCAGCGTTGCTGCACTTCCGCTTTGGCTCGCGAGTGACAACTCAGATGCTTCTCGCCGGCTACAGCCTTCCCGCAGGCGAAGCACATGCACTGAATCTGATCGATCGACCGGTTACCTCTGAACAGATTTGGGTGAGAGCAAATGAACTAGCAAGCCAATGCGCATTGGCACCAAGGGAATCGCAACAAGCTACCAAACGAATCCTCAATGAATGTATTGGTGAACAACTTATGACGCAACTTGCTGCCGGCGCTGCACAAAGTGTTGCAGCATGCACAACCGATGCGGCAGGGGAGGGCATAAGGTCCTTTCTTGAAAAACGAGAACCTGTATGGCCGGCCTAAACAACGAATGGGTATCGGTTCAGCATACTGTCGCACTTGATACATCTAGACCTTCTTGCACCTTGCTCAACCAACCACTGACGCTGTGAACGTATCACCAGCACTCATCATCTCGAACACGCCACCCTTGAGACACTTCATCGCTATGGTTCGAAAATCATCTATGCTGCTTGCTGTTCTGCTCATGCTTGGAGCCCAGCTTTGTGTGGCACAAAACGAAAATTCCAGCCTGCAACGGGTGTCAGATGAATTAAGCCTCAAAAGCCTTTACCACCCACTGGAGAAAATCAAGTTCTCTTCCGAAGCCCCGGTCACCCATTGGATCGGGAATCAATCCTCAAAGCTTCTGGTCAAGCGAGAAGGAACTTGGAATGAAGTGGACCTGATGACAGGTAACGAAACCAAGTTCGCGAATGTGAATCTGATTGCCGACAACTTAACCAAGCTTGAAGGCGTGAACGAGCAGACCGCAATTTCGGCAGTGAATGCCGCGGTACCAAATATGCATGAATCCGATGACGGGCTTATGGTGAAAATTGATGGTGGCATCGCCTTGGTCTCCAACCATGGCTCTGCAAAATGGATTGCAAAAAATATTGAGCAATGGCGTGACCTGAGTATTAACCCGAGCCGCTCGACCCTAGCCTATACCAAAAACTTTGATCTCTACGTCATGGACACAGATTCCGGACGTCATCTCCGATTGACCAAAGACGGGACAGAAACGACACGAAACGGTCGACTTGACTGGACTTATCAGGAAGAGATTTATGGGCGCGGCAACTACAAAGGTTTCTGGTTGAGCCCAGATGGTTCTTGGCTGGCAATGCTTAAAATTGATACTCGATCGGTTCCGGAATACACGCTATCCGCGTCAAACGGCGAACGAGGAACCGGCCTTATCAGCCGCTACCCCAAAGCCGGAGACCCGATCCCTCACGCCTCTCTTTTGCTTTGGGATTTGCGGCAACTGAGATCTGGTCGGGTTCCACGACCCACAACGCTGTGCCTGTCGACTGCAGACCAAGAGCGGTTGATTACGGGAGTTTGGTGGAACCCTAACGATCAAACGCTTATCTATTCGATTTCGGATCGATGCCAAACTTGGAGAGAGGTTGTCCAGGTTCGGCCAACGAGCAACAGACGCAGTGGAGACTTTCAGCGGATCATCCACCGCGAACAAACCGAAGCGTGGATTGAGCCTCCGAGCGAGCCAAAGTTTTTACGCAACGGAAGCATGCTTTGGCTAAGTGAAATCCCGTCAGGTTACTCACAGGTTTACCGAATCAACTTATCAAAAAGCGAGTCGGCGGATCTTCCGCGAGGTGCTCAAAGCATCACTCCGCAAGGTATAAACGTTCGTTCATTTTGGATTCATCCAAATGAGGATCAGTTGGCATTTCTTGCTGATCAGGCGACCGGAACCATCGAGCAAAACCTGTACCTGCTCTCCGTGGATAACACGGAATTAGATTCTGCAAACGAGATACGATGCGTGACACCCGCTTCCGGTTGGTCTGAACCCGTTATCAGCCCTGACTGGAAATGGATATTGAATGAGCACAGCACAGCAGTCACTCCAAGCAACCTCACGGTTCTTTCGATTGACGGGGAAACGATTCACGACCTTCATGCCGGAAATTTACAAATTCAAAAACCGGTGCACCCGGTTGAGTTTTTCTTAGTGCCAACTCCTGATGGTCTACAGTTGCCTGCCGCACTCATTCTTCCGGTGACAAATGCAGAGGAAAAATTACCTGTCGTGGTAGAAGTCTACGGTGGGCCAGGCTCCGCAATTGTGACCAATCGATGGAGAGGCACGCGCAACCTCTACCGCGAACTCTTAGCGCGCCAAGGGATCGCAACTTTCATGGTTGACAATCGATCGAGTGCTGGAAGAGGTATGAAAGATGCTTGGGGAATCAAAGGACAAGTTGGAAAACTTGAACTACAAGATCTCGGTCACGCAGTGGAGTGGCTCAAGAATCAAGATTGGGTCGATCCCGAAAGAATTTTGATTCGTGGCTGGTCATTTGGTGGATTCATGACAATAAGTGCAATGACCAACATGACCGACTTCCGAGCGGGGATCGCGGGCGGTTCGGTAACCGACTGGAAGGAATATGATGCCTTCTACACAGAACGCTATATGGGCCTTCCTCAAAATAATCCGACCGGTTATCAAACCACGGCTCCGATTTACCGCGCCGAGAAACTACATGGCTCACTGCTCATGATTCACGGCGAAGCTGACGACAACGTTCATCCGTCAGGCACAATGCGAATGGCGAGTGCTTTGCAGAAGGCGGGTCATCAGTTTGATCTGATGCTTTACCCAGGCGAAGCTCACGCGATTCGGCAGGCAAACCACGTTTGGCACCTCGCCGAACTCACTCACCGGTTCCTCAGGAGTGCTTTGTTGCCTCAGAATCCATAACCCCGCGTACTGGTTTAACTGCTTCTCAAATAGTGACCGATCAGAGACTCAAAACGCGATGATTGGCGGCGATCGGTCTGAAGAATCAAGCTTGAACCAGGAAGGATGGTTCCGCAGAGGGGTTTTATGCTTTCCGGTTGTGCCACGAAATCGAAAAGAAAAGCTCTAGATCAACTGAAAAATTACTGCCGGTAGGCCTTAACTTGGAGCCAGTCCAACGGTACACTACGTGGCTCAAAAAATTTGATAAGTCCTCTACGAGACAGAAATTATGTACGCCATCATCGTCGACGGCGGTCGCCAATATCGTGTTGAACCCGGAATGGAAGTCGATGTCGATTTCCGTGATCTTGCTGCCGGTGAAGAGCTAACCTTTGAGAAGGTTCTCGCTGTCAGCGGAGATGACGGAATGAAGCTAGGTTCGCCCACCGTTGATGGGGCGAGCGTGACCGCATCGGTCATTGGAACTGAGCAAGACAAGAAGATCTACGTTCAGAAGTTCCGACGTCGTAAAAACAGCCGTCGAAGAACCGGTCACCGACAGTCACACACCCGTGTGCGAATCGAAAAAATTGCAGTCTGATTTCTGAGCAAGATTGCTCGGGATCTGACAGATCAATCAATGCTTCCCGTCGATGAGACGGGAAGTTTTTTGATGCGCAGGTGGCCCACGTTTCTGGGATAGTTGACCCACCACAGCTCGATGCTTCGCTACACTGAGTTAGAAAGATTCTAGACGCATAGGGGATTCATCGGGCATCACCCCGCAGCGTCATGCCTTTTGAACGAGAGGGACGATGCTTTCGGCTCAACTGGACGACTACGAAATCGGGGAAGTGATCGGTGCGGGTACCGTTGGTACGATCTATGCCGCCACACACCGCGAGACGGGAGAGCAAGTTGCCATCAAAAAACTCCATCCTGGAGTTTCTCAAGATCCGCTGATCCGAGCTCGCTTCAAACGCGAAACGGTTGTCATGGAACGCCTTCGGCACCCCAATATCATTCGCTCAATGGGTGGCGGAGAAGATAATGGACAATTGTTCTATGTGATGGAGCGACTTGATGGTGGAACGGTCAAAGACCTCATTGAGTCATCGAATGTTATCGCGTGGCCAATTGTGGTGGAAATTGCTCGACAAGTCTGTTCCGCATTGCAGTTCGCTCATAACCACGGAGTCATTCATCGTGATTTAAAACCGAGTAATCTTTTTTTGACCCGTGACGCCGAAGTCAAACTGGGGGATTTTGGCATCGCCCGAGATCTACACGGAGCTGATATCACCACCAGCGGTATGACCGTGGGGACACACGCATACATGGCTCCCGAGCAAATCACGGGTGATGAGAATGTCTCAGGGAAGGCAGATCTCTACTCGCTTGGTTGCTGTCTCTTCGAAATGCTTGCCGGCCAAACACCCTTTCAGGGAGAACACTTTGCTCAGTTGTTTGAACAGCACTTAAAAAAACAGGCTCCACGCATCAAAGAACTCGTCCCACATTGCCCCCCAGCGTTGGATGAGGTCATCGCAAAGTTGTTGGAGAAGTCGCCAGAATCGCGTCCATTCAATGCGAGACAAGTTCAGGCTGTGATGCTTCAATTGGATGAGACAATCCAGTGCGAGCTTGAAGGCCAACCACAATCCAATGACATTTCAGCAGCGGAGACCTCGCAAAGAGGACATCAATTACTTCAACAGGAGATTCAAGAGCAATTTGGTGCGAAGACACGGGAAATCGAATGGCTGCGAATCACCGCTATTTTAATCGCATTAGTCTTCATCATTGGACTTTCTATTTTCTTTGCTCGCTGAGAAGCAAATTATCAGTTTCAGAACAAAACAGTGGGTCGTCGCTTTCCGGTCGACTGCTTTTCCTGTTATCTTGCTTGAGATGCGTTCGAGCCCGCAATGAATCTCCTTACGCCTGAAGGTGTTGGCCAAGATTGATTCCCGCTTTGAATTTTTCAGATCATCAAAGAACGTCACTCGGACATCTTAAATTTAAACCATTTGAAACGGACTGATCATTATCACATCAGTCATCTTTACTACTTAGGAACACCAAATGCTTCACCGATTTTCTTTATTCGGGACCGTTTTATTCCAACTCGCTTTGATCGCCCCCTCAATGGCACAAGCTCCGGAAGGCAACAACACAGTGAAAGACCCCCTCAGCTATTTCCTTGGCATTTCAGTCGGGCAGCAAATGGGCCAATCAGGTTTTCAAGTGACAGATCTAGATTTGGAACAATTACTCCTTGGTTTTCAGGATGGGATTCAGGGCAAGCCGCCAGCATTGAGCGAAGAGCAATTAACTGAGGCACGCACAAAGATCCAAACCCTTCTTCAAGCAAGACAACAGCAGCAGCAAGCTGAGATGGCTAAAGCGGGTGAAGCAAACCTTGAGAGGGGAAAGCAGTTCTTAGCTGAGAATGCCAAGAAAGAAGGAGTCAAAGCCCTAGACCAAGGGATTCAATATAAGGAAATCAAGGCTGGTACCGGGCCATCTCCTGCAGTGACTGATACCGTGCGTGTTCATTACACAGGTACCCTGATCAACGGCACCAAATTTGACAGCTCAGTTGATCGCGGACAGCCAGCGTCCTTCCCACTAAACCGCGTCATCCAAGGATGGCAAATCGCGATTGCCAAAATGAAAGTTGGCGCGAAGTGGATCATCTACATCCCCTCTGATCTAGCATACGGACCACAGGGAAGCCCATCGGGAGGCATTGGCCCAAATGAAGTTTTGATCTTTGAAGTTGAACTTCTCGGAATTGAATAATCGGGTGACCGGTTGTCCCGTCATATCGAACGACGGAGTTAATTGAAAATTCGAATGCCAAAAAAGAAAAGGCAGGCCCAACGGCCTGCCTTTTTCGTTTTACGCTTTAAAAATTGATGGCGTCACTCTGACGCCCCATCCTTAACGGGCGGCTCTTCCGAAACGGGCTCAGACTCCACATTCGCCGCGGGCACAGCGGTTTCTGTGCTCGCCTCGGAATCCGTTGTTTCGGAAGTCGGGGTTTCTGGCTTCGGGTTGGACTCTTCATCCTTGCGTATTGAAAACGCTTCTTCACGAACACGCTGGTAGTCTCGGGAATCGATCCGCCCAAACTCACCCATCATCATGGCGAACTCGAGCAGCGGGAAGTCTTCTGGGATCTCTTCCGAGTCAGTGACGACCATGTAGCGGCGAATCGAGGCGAACAAATCTTCGGCAGTATCATCAAGCGTTAGCAGAGGGTAGTCGTCAAAGATCTTCTCCCAGATTGCGAATGCTTCCTCATAAAGCCGAATCGATTCATCTAGTTCGGCTGCCGCATTCGCCTTTTCAGCTTCATAAATGAGCCGTCGTGCTTCGACCGTTCGTTCTTCCTGCTCGGCGAGAGCCAGAGATTCCCAATACGGGTAGTTGATCTGTGTACGATACCCATTTGTCTTGAGGATGCGTTCATTGAGATCCGAAATCTCATCGATCAAATTGACCGAAGCTAATCGTGAAGCGTCATCCTCGGCTAACCGAGCGATCGGCTGCAGGTTGGGAATGAGCCCATCAAGAATGGACGGCAAGATGGCTCTCTGCTCGTAGGTTAACTGCTCAGGCGGCAATTCATAAAACGCCTTGAACTCTTCAGGAAGCGCTTCGACGAGTTCGGCGCGTGCCGCGTCATACGCATCAAGATTGAGTTGTCTGAACTGCTCAATCTTTTCGGTTCGCTGAGCTTTCAACACATCCAGTTCACCCAACTTGATGGTGAACGGCGAGGTCGTTGGAATACTACGTTGACCGAAGCCAGCCCAGTCTTGACTGGCCATTTGCCACGCGTTCTGAGCTCTCTGATCAAGAATCCCTTCGGCCTCGATTGACTCGGCATGCTTCAGACGCCACTTAGGACCGGTTTCGTAAAAGTTAAGGGGCGTTTGTCGGCGAATCTTCACGCCGCTGTCAACAATGTCATAGCCGTGATTGAGCCATAATCGACCCACGAGCCAATTGTCAGGCTTGCCGAGAGGTCCGCGTGCTTCAGGGCTGTCTACCGCAATATTTTCGTTGAGCAGTGATTCATGCAGAACTTCATCATCTGAAAAAAGTCGTCGAAACTGGACCTTCTCGTCCGACATTCCCATCTTGGCTCCGTAGAACCAACCGGTGTACCAAACAAGTCGAGTTGCGTTCGTGTTCTGCCGCAAACCACGAGTCAAGAACTCCGTTCCCTCACGAACCATCTCGTAACGCTGGCGATAGTCATCGAATTCAGTTGAGACGTTATAGGCGAGGTTATGTGCCTGGTGCTCCCAAACTTTATCAAAGTGAGGCTGCAACAAAGCAATATTGTTAAGCGTCGCCTTAAGACGATCCCATTCGTGCATCACCCGGTACTCGTGAGCCTTATTCCAGAGCAACGTGGCCGCGACTCCCCTGAGGCCGAGCGAGGCCAACTTCATGGTCTCACTCGCGGGACTAATCTCTCCCAGATCACTCTCGGCAATGTTGTATTCATTTCTCATCACCGAGAGACGGCCACCTAAATCACCATCACCACCAGCTGGCTGTCCCAGCAAGTAGAGAGGAATCAACATGGCAACCATCACCGTTAGGTAAATGAGTTTGCGACGGAAAGACGTAGTACGATTCATGCCGCGATCTCACGCGATTTCAGGAAGAAGTAACTAATGATAAACGCAATAAAGCAGTAGCCGAAGGTTGCTACGGCGTGACGAGCCAACAACGCTCCGAAGATATCAAAGCCGCTAGCAGCATATTCTGCCGTCGCAACCATCTTTGGAAGGTTAGGCAAAGCCGTCGCCACCGCATCAAGCGAATAAATGATTCCCGCGTCGACGGTTTTGATCACGCTCGCTGCCGTGGTATCAACGTCCAACTGCGTGGTCATCGCATCCTGCTTCAAAAGGCGAATCACCGACTCGATCGGTCCACCTCCACGCTCGATCCCAGCGTCAATGAAGTGCCGAGTATCGTAAATCTGCTCTGCGGAAAAACCTAGCAGAACGCAAGCAGCAGTTGAAATCATCGCCACGGGACCACTGAGGAACGTACTGAACATCACCCCAAACGCAATCACCATTGTCATCTGTAGCCAGATGGAAGCGTAAGCCTTAGTAAGGTTCCACTCGAACGAGTTTTCAGCAGGTTGCAAGAACACGCCGCTCTTGGTGACACCTAAGTACTGATTTCGATCCAGGCAGCGAATGATCAGCTTGACTTGACCCTGTTCATCAACAAGATCTTTGAATACGTCCAATTGTCTTGTGCCCGAAGCGTCGGTTCCTTCCATAGTTAAAGGCAGTACCATTTCATCAATTTCATACTCGTCGATGGTGAAAGACCGCTGTTCACTCTGAATTTCTTTCGACGGATGTTTTAGCGTGACCGACCCACGAATACCCGACTCGATATCGCCCTTGTAGGAACGGTAAGCACGTAGTGAAAGATTAACGGTGATGCCGTCAGGGTAGCGTTCAGGCGTTACATCGCCGAACGTAAACTCCGCGGCTCCCAGCGTTCCACCCTCGACGTA
>CALIBL010000056.1 GCA_938045805.1 uncultured Rubripirellula sp.
TTGTTGTGGGCTACCGCTTTTTCTTGCCATGCGATCGCGGAATCGAGATCGCCCATGGTGTGGTAGACCTTCGCAACGGTATCAAGAATCGCGGCGTCTTTTCCTTCCTTCAATTCAGAAGCTCGGGTGGCTGCTTTGAGTGCCAACTGTAAATCAGTATCTTTGCCTTTGCCGGTTCGGGCGGTATTCCAGGCAATTTGGTTGAGCAGATTTGCGTCTTCCCACGCTTCTTCGATGACCGCACCACGGACTTCGGTCGCCTGCTCGGTGCGGCCAGCACGCTCAAGAATGGTCATGCGGTAAAGGGTGGTGTTCATCGACTTGCCCACCGTCTCTTCGAGCTGATCAAGAGTCGTGAGTGCTCCGTCGAAATCATTCTTTTGAAGCATCATCGAAAGCTGACGTGATGCCTGCTGCATCGCTTGCTGCTGCTTCATCTGAGCGACAGCTTCTTCGCGATCCCATTCGCCAGCGACGACCTTTGCAAGTGGCTCGTCCATTCGTGCAGGGTGGCCAATCCACTCGATCTTGCCTTCTCGGCCCACGATGAAGGCACACGGGATGCCGGTCTGGCCGGCGGCACGGAAGTAGTTGGTGTTGGTCCAGTTGTTGGCGTCGAGAGCAAGTCGGTACTGGATCACATCGTCCCAAGTTCCGCCTGTGCGGGATTGTTTACCGAGGAAACCACGAACGGTTTTTTCATCTTCGCGTGTCACACCGATGAAGACGACGTCTTCTTTGTACTTGTTTTGCAGTTCGCTCAGGTGTGGCATGCCCGCTAGGCACGGTCCGCACCAAGTTGCCCAGAACTCAACAACGTGGACTTTGTCCTTGAGTGGTGCTTCGACCGGATCGCCTTTGATCCATTTGGCAATTTCCAAACCTGGGCTTTGATCACCGATCTTGAGTGTTTGAGCGTTGACTTGATTCGTGGTCAATAAGCTGACAGATAGAGCGGTCAGCATTGCGGTTGCGAAAAGTCTCATGATTTTCGTTTTCCAAATGCGAGGGCTGAGTTGATGTGCGTATTTCGTCTCTGGTCATTGTTGTCGGCTAACTACCGAACCAAAGATTGTACGGACTTTTGACGCTGCATGTGAGGTAGCCGTCGGACGAAGTCACAAGAAACGCTCGACTTAGGCACTTTTTAATTTTGTTTCGACATCGGTCAGAGAGGGTCGTCCAAGACGGTAAAGAGCGTGAAAAGCGAAGTTCATCAGCAGGACACTTGCAATCGCGGTCAGGCTACCCGCTGGGCTGACCTGCTCTTCTAGCAGTGTCCAAAGGAACTGGATCAGGCAGAGAATCGAAATTAGCACCAGTGTGGGCACTCTGGGTAATCTCTGCACCGCCCATGCTCCGACCGGCGCCCCCAAAGCGACAACCGGAGCGGCAGCGATCCAGCACTGGAAGACTTCCGAGGCGATGGAAAATTGTCCTGGACTTATCCAGCTCAGTGCGAGGGTACTAGCGATCCCCACCACCGAGGTGAAAGCCATCACGATAACCGACGAGGGGGTGGAGATTTTTAGGTCCGACCGAAACATTAGCACCATAGTGGCGTAGAGCAGCATGTCGATGCCGACGCCGGTAATGGAGGAGATGAGTCCACCGAGGAGACCCACTGCGAACCCAATCCGGCCGCGATGGACAAGCCAGCGCGAGCTTTGGCCCGAGTAGCTGACGAATTCACGAATTTTCACCAGATGCATCAAGCCGAAGCTGGCCCAGATCACGGCGAAAATCAGTTTCACCGAAAGATCGGGTAGTTGAGGTGCCAAAAAGCTGACTCCGAGCGGTGTGCTGATGAGTGAGCCGACTAGGGCGGGCCGGATGAATCCCCAATCTAGTGCCGAGTTGCTTTCGAGAGTCGGTTTACCGTCCAACGCAGGGTTACCGTCTAGTGCGGGGTTGCACTCCCCTGCTGACCCGCCGACGGTTGATTTGTTCTGGTTGTCCCGATATTTGTCTCTTGTGGATGTGTCTGCAGGGCGAGTGAGGATGTAGATCGATGCCGAGACCATGCCGATGGACTGAATCGCAAACGCGAAATCGCGACCGATTGCACCAGACTGGTCAAATAGCAGAACGAGGACGGGGAAACCGACCGTTCCGCCGCCCATCGGAGTCGATCCCGCGACGTACGATCCCGCCGCCATGGCCACCGCAATCCCCCAGTTCTCGCCGATCACCTTCAACAGGTCACCCGCGAGAACGATCCCGAGCCATGTGGCATAAAAAATCGCCAGCCAGATCGGGAAGATCGATGAGCGAGGGATGGAGGAGATGAGGAAGCGTTTCAAGGTCGGGTCGTGGTGGGCTGAGTGGTCAGATGGCTATTTGGTCGGCTGGTCGAAACGATCTGTATCGAAGAAGCCGTGCTCATTAGCCGACGAATCGTCTTGGCGTTATGATGCAACCCTTGGGCAATGCATTATTCAAAACGTGTCCAGTGAGGTCGGCCTCTTTACAGGTCCCCAAGAAAATCAGAATTTTGGCTCTCTGGTCGTTGAACGCTGACGGGTTTTTCCGCTTTTGACTTGCGAAGAGCTGTTTTATCATTGAAGGGTTGGGTAGAGAAAATGCATCATCGGCTGATTGATTGTTTCAAAGTGATTGCGTTTCTAGTCGCCTTGTCCCCGATTTTGCAGGCTGAGGAATCGAGAACGCTTCGTGTGCTTTGCTACAACATTCACTACGGGCAAGGCACCGATGGTGTCTACGATATTCCACGTCTCGCCAAGGTCATTAACGAGACGAAGCCGGATTTGGTTGCACTGCAGGAAGTCGATGTTGGGGTCGGCCGTTCGGCGAGGATTCACGAAGCTCGGGAACTTGGTAGTCTCACCGAGATGGCTGTACGCTTCGGGCCCACTCAGCACTATGACGGTGGTCTCTACGGTAACGCGGTCTTAACGAGGTTGCCGATCGAAGACGTCCACATTCAGCCGCTGCCCTACAGCAATAGTAATGCGCAGCGAACGACTTACCCTCGTGGTGCGATCTCGGTGACGGTGCGTTTGGAGAACGGTAAACGTCTGCAGTTCATCAGCACTCACTTCCAGCACAATGTCGAAGAGGATCGTGTGGCTGAGGCGAAAGCGATCGTCAAACATTTTTCCGGAGCCGATCAGCTTCCCAGCATTTTGGCTGGTGATATGAATGCGCGACCAGAGTCAGAGCCAATCGCGATTCTGACTGAACACTGGCGGCACACCAGTGATTCAGGTTTTGAACCGACTGCGCCCTCAGGCAAACCGAGTTCTCGGATCGATTACATCTTTTATCAACAGAGTACTGGGCTGAAGCTAAAAGAGAGTCGAGTGATTGATGAACCGGTTGCTTCGGATCATCGACCGGTGCTGGCCGTTTTTGAGTATTAGAAAGCGGCCGATCGCTGGTGTCTTCGATTGAGGCGAGCCAGATGATGGCTGACGGCTTGGGTTTGATTTCAAAACAAGAAGCTGTCTTACTTCTTTTTCTTGCCGGCGAGCTTTTTTGCTTTTTTGACTTCCTCTGCATCACACACCCAGCCTCGACAATTGGGTGAGCCGCATTTGCATTTCGGCGTCCATTCGTGTGCGGTCCAACGGTAGTCGAAGGTGATTTCCGTTCCAGGCTCGATGTTGCAGACCGCGACGATCAGCATCTCAAAATCGGATAGCTGAACCAGTTCGCAGTTGGGCGAGCAGGAGTGGTTGATGAAGACCGCTGGAATTGACGGTTCGAGTGACCACTCTTTGGTCAGTTCCATCAGGTAATCCGACCCAGGATAACCTTTGGTGGGGATGAACTGCCCTTCAACTTCAATGACGATTTCACCTGGTAGAAACTGACGAACGGCATAGACGCCGTGACCGCATGCGTTGGTTCCGACCTCCACGTCATGGTCACAGTAGGCGCGATAGCCGTGTTCGGTATCGAGACGTTTTTGAAGCTTCTTGCGTCGTTTGGGAGCTAGCACTGCGTCGGTTTCAATCTTCGGATGTGTTTTTGGAGTGCGGTTGTTGGTCGTCTCTTCCGGCAGAGCTGGATTCTCGCATTCGCCGATCTTCTGACCACAATGATTCACCTTAGTTTGCGAAATGACAACCGGAGGTCAAAAAGTGAATAAATCATGTGCATTTGAGCCGCTGAGGTGCGTCGAGAACCTGCTTTCCATGACTTCCAATAGCCCGACTACGTTGCTAATAGGGGTAGGAGGGAAAGCGATTCGGCTGCCCCATCGTGCTAAGCGGCGGATCAACCTTTAGAATGCCGTCTCGGGGACAATGGTTTATTGGTCGGTTTGGGATTTTACTAAGCCGTGCTTCAACCGGTGTCTTTTAAGTGGTCCCAATGATTTGGCAAATATTCCATTGGGAAACTTGGTCTTTGGGCTTATCCGCGAGATTGCGAGAGTCAGGTCCGTTCGTTTTTCGATTCAACCAAAAAGGGTGTCACCCGAGATGGAAAAGTTATTCAGGCAAGGGAAACGATCCCTTCGAGGTATGGCGGCTCTGGTTGCGGCTTGTGCGATCAATCCTGTCATGGTGCATGCAGCCGACTCAATTGAAGAGGCAATCGAATCGGTCCGAAGTGTGGGTACCGAGGGGAAAGGTTTTGAGAAGGCGATTCCCGCCGCACGTGAGCTGCAGGAACTTCCTGCCGACAAAATCACTCAGGTCCTCGATGGTGCGGACGGTGTCAATCCGATCGCCGAGAATTGGATCCGCGGAATTGTGTTTGGGATCGCTCAGCAATCTGGAACGCCCGAACTCAATGTGCTGAAAGATTATGTCAACGACCAAGGTCACAATGCGATTGGTCGTGGGATCGCGATGGAGTTGATTCGGCGTGAAGATCCCGCTGCGGCACAAGCGATGCTGGAAACTCTGCTCAATGATTCAAGTCTTGCGATTCGTGAGATGGCGGTTGAGCAAGCGATCGTGAAGGCGGCAGTCCTTTCCGAATCGCAAGCGGAAGGTTCGGTGGCGATTTATCGCGAGGCTCTTACTGCCGCTCGCCACCCCAAGCAGTTGTCGCGCATCGTTGAAGCACTGGGGAAACTCGGTGAATCGGTGACCACGGCGGATGCTTTCTCGTTGATTCTTGATTGGAAAAGCATTGCACCGTTCGATAACGAACGTGGCGTCGGTTACGCCGCAGTGTATGCGCCCGAGCAACAGTTCGCTGCTGACGGAAGTGTTGATTTGACGGTCAAGCACGAAGGCAAAAACGGAGAGATCGCTTGGCAAGACGTTGCCGGATCGAGCGACGAAGGGCTCGTGAATCTTGCGGACACTTACAACAAAGAGAAAGGTGCGGTTGCTTACCTGTACGCCGAGTTTGATTCTGCTGATGCCAAGGCCGCACAGGCTCGACTCGGTTGCATCAACGCCAATAAGGTTTGGGTCAACGGTAAGGAAGTGATGGCAACCGAAGTCTATCACGCGGGCAGCATGCTCGATCAATACGTTGCACCGTTTGATCTAAAGAAGGGTAAGAACACAATCCTGTTAAAGATTTGTCAGAACGAACAGGAAGAGTCTTGGGCTCAGCGATGGGAGTTTCAATTCCGCGTCACCGATCCGACCGGTAAAGGTCTTCAAAGTGGCGAGTAGTCTTCTGAGCGATTGGCAAATCTGTCAATTGTTTGAATGTTAAATCAAAAAACAAATCATTCATTGAAGTAATAAAACATGTCTATGTACAAAATCAAAAAGCAGGTGCTGAGCCGAATCATCGCCGCTTCATGTGTCTTTGGTCTACTCGCAGGTAATACGTCTTCGAGTGCGTTGGCTGCAGACTCTGAGAACTGGTTAGGTTTTCGCGGGGACGGCACGAGTGCTTCGGCGAGTGCACCGTCTGAAATCAAGGTCGGTGAAGGTGGCAACGTTGCCTGGAAAGTGGCGATGCCTGGAAAGAGCGTTGCCGGGGCGATCGTGGTGGGAGATCGCGTCATTACGACCAGTTCCGGTGGTCAAGAAGGTGAACAGCTTTTCATCACCGCTGTCAGCCTGTCGACCGGTAAGAAGTTATGGGAGCAGTCGTTCCGTGCCACGGGGCGTCCATTCTGTCATCCAACCAGCGCCAACGCAGCTCCCTCACCGGTGAGTGACGGGGAGCGTATTTTTGCGTTTTACAGCAGCAACGATCTAATCTGTTTGTCACTTGAAGGTGATCTGCTGTGGTATCGCGGACTCGGGTTTGATTATCCCAAAGCGGGTAACGATATCGGCATGGCTTCTTCGCCAATCATCGCCGAAGGTGCGATCGTCGCTCAGGTTGAAGCACAGGGTGATTCCTTTGCGATCGGGATCGATGCTGCAACCGGGATGAACCTTTGGAGAATGGCTCGGCCACGCCAAAGTAATTGGAGTTCACCCGTTGCGATCAATCGGCCTGATGAGTCGGTTGAAGTGGTGATGCAGTCGGGTAGCAACATCGTTGGCGTGGATCCGCGTCGCGGGAACGTGAAGTGGATCATCGAAGAGGGAGCCGATAAGATTGCAAGTGGGACCCCAGCGGGCAATTACCTGCTGCTGCCGGGTAGCGAGATGATGGCACTGAACATTGGTGAGAGTGCGACGACGCCCGAAGTGATGTGGCGCAACAGTCGTCTTTCACCACGCAATGCGAGTGCCGTGTTGAACGATGATCGTTTTTATTCTCTCAAGGGATCGGTTTTGGTTGCGGGCACTGTTGCTGATGGTGAGCAGGTCTGGCAGAAACGACTCTCAGGTCTCGGTGGAACGTGGGCGACTCCGGTTGCTGCCGGCGGCAGGATCTACATCTTCGATCAATCAGGTGTTGGATTGGTCGTGGAAGATCAGGGAGATTCGGCCGAAACGATTCTTGAGGTTGATCTTGGTGAACCTGTCCTTGCTTCGCCAGCGATCGCGGGTGGCAAGTTGATTGTGCGAACCAACAATTCGCTATTCTGCTTTGAGTAGGTAGCTGATTTTAAAAAGATAACCTCACAAGCCTCCGTTTCCAGCTTCGGGGATCATCCTTCAATAAAAGAGAACGCCGCTGAGCCAAATGGGCTGAGCGGCGTTTTTTAATGGATCAGTTTAGGAAGGCACCGAGACATCACTTGCGATGATTCACTCACGTCTTCTCGGCGTATGAACCTAAAGTTCTAGAACTCGAATGTTGCGGAAGCGTAGGTTGTTGGGTTGGCCGTGATCTTGCAGACCAATGTAACCGCTGAGAGGTCGATCTTTCACAGGTGTTTCGCTCAGGTCGACATCAACCACTTTTTCACCATTGAGTTCGATGGCGAGTTGTGAACCAACGCACTGAACGACCATGCGATTCCATTGATGCGGGGCAGCCGACATGTTCTTGGTGGGGCCCACGGTACTGATCACTCCGCCGTGATCGTGTGCACCGAGAGCTTTCTCGTCACCAAAGGTGTCAAGGATCTGCGCTTCGATGCCTTGCTTGACCGGATCTGCTGTATCGCCGACTCGGAAGAAAACACCGCTGTTACCATTGGGTGGATAGACGTACTCAAGATCGAGGATGAAATCTTTGTACTGCTTGTTGGTCCAGATGTAAGCGTCATAACGCTGCCAACCGTTTTCGCCTTCGCGAGGTTGAATCAGAAGCGATCCGTCGGCTTGCGCGATCCAGTTGCCTTTGGTCGTCCAGCCTTCGAGGTTCTTGCCGTTGTACAAGGATTGGAAATTGGACAGGTCACGCAGTTTCAGGTTTCTCCAGCGAACCTCGTAGGGACCGGTTCCCTTGCCGATGCCATGAACTTGCAGGCCGATGAAACCTTTGGGGTGGGATTCTAGTTTGGCTTCATCGACAAGATCCGAGACGAGTTCGCCGTTCACCCAGACCATCATGTGTGCTCCGACCGCTTTGACGTGGTAGGTATTCCACTCGCCACGTTTGAAGTGATCGTGGTTTTGACGGACGGCATCGGGTGTCATCCAACCGCCTGCGGCTTCGCCGTAGATGTAACCTGCTGATCCATTGATGGCGATTTCGACTTGCGGTCCGTTGACACGTCCGGCCGGAGTGCCATCGGTGGTTTGCGAGCGAATCTGAACACCGGAGTTGAGTTCGTCATCGACTTTGACATCAAATTTTAGTTCAAAGTCGCCGTAAAGTTTGTCGGTGCAAAGGAAGGAGTTTGGGGATCCTTCGTTGGTTTTGCCAACGATCGCATCACCTTCGACGCGGTAGGTGGCGGTGCCGTTCTTTTGTGACCAACCTTCGAGGTTCTTTCCGTTGAAGAGATCAACCCATCCCAGATCACTCGCTTGGGTGAGCGATGCGGAAAAGGCGAAGAGGATCGCGACCGCGAGGCCGATGGAGTTTTTTGAATGCAGCATGTTGATTCAATCCGTTCGGGTAGGAGTGTTGTTGGCAGGTCTCTTGCGCTCGAGCGGAGAATTGTATCGCAGTCAGAGTGTTGGGATGTGCCAGAAGCCGAAAACGCTTCATTTCTTTTGGGATCGTCCGAATTGAGACACTGTTTTGATTCCGCACATGGTTTCGCTTGAACGTTGAACTTTTGCGATCGCTTGACGGTTTCCCGCGTGATGCAATTTTTGCCTCGGTAGTCAATGTCTCGTCAGACGACTAGAGTCATTGGAGCCGAGGTGGGTGATTACTTGCCAACCGCGGTCACGCTCACAGGCAAATGAATTTGAACCCATGGAACCCGAAGTCATGCGACCCGATCACTCCGCTCTCTTGGAAGTTGCAACACAAGCTGCCAAAGTGGGTGGCGAAGTGTTGATGCGTTATTTGCGCGATGGCGTGAAAATGAGTGACAAAACTGCCTCTGGGGGTAAGTCTTATGACCTTGTGAGTGATGCTGACCTGGAGAGTGAGAAAGCGATTGCGGCACTGATCAGCGAGGCTTACCCAGACCACGAACTGCTTGGCGAGGAAGAACTCAGTGGAAGTGTCGACGCGGAGCACCTATGGATTATCGATCCGCTCGATGGAACCAATAATTACGCTCACGAGATCCCTCACTTTGCTGTTTCGATCGCCTACTACTATCAGGGCAAACCTGAGGTGGGCGTTGTTTTCAATCCAGCTCGATCCGATCTTTACACCGCAACTCGCGGAGGTGGTGCTTACCGTAATGGCAAACGGGTTACGGTGTGTGATTCAAAAACGCTTGGCAAAACACTAGTCGGTTGCGGGTTCTACTATGACCGAGGTGCGATGATGCGAAGTACGCTCGGTGCGATCGAAGAGTTTTTCAGCCACGACATTCATGGCATTCGAAGGTTTGGCACCGCGGCGCTCGATCTGTGTCAGGTTGGCTGCGGGCAATTTGGTGCCTTCTTTGAATACCTGCTATCGCCGTGGGATTTTGCGGCGGGTGTCTTGTTTGTTCAAGAAGCGGGAGGTGAGATCACCAACGCTTGGGGTGAACCGTTGCCGCTTGAAAAATCGAGTGTGGTAGCGAGCAATGGTCACTTGCATCCAATCGTGATTGAGATCACCGGTAAGCATTACCAGAAGTCTTAGTTGAAAGCGTGTGTTAATCGACTTCGTGAGATCGGCGATCATGCATCACCATTGATCAGACGCAAATCACTTTCCCGAATACCAAACACCACGCCTCCAGTCGTGCCGGTGTAGGTGTTGGATGATCTCTGGGTTCAAGTCACGCCTGTTTGAAACGCGGCAATTCTTTTCGACTTGATCGGTGTTTCTCATTCCGACCAGCACGCTGCTCACCTCGGGACGAGCCAAGACAAATTTGAGTGCAACATCGGTGAGGGAGTATTGTTCGTCGATCCCAAACTGCTCCAGATCCCGTCGTATCTCGGCCACTCGATTTGCGGTTCTGCTTTGCCGATCCCCTTGAAAAAACGTCCGACGGAAATCACTCTCCGCGTACTCGTGGTCCGGCCCGTACTTGCCGGTCAGTGAGCCTTCATCCAAAGCGACTCGGATGAGGACTCCAGTGCCCGTCTCTGCTGCAACAGGCAGGATCTGAGACGCTGCCTCTTGCTGCAACAGGTTGAAAATGACCTGAACGGTATCGATTAGCCCATCCCGCATCAGTTGGATGACACAGGACTGGTCATGTTCCGGAGCACTGACTCCGATCAACCCGATCTTGCCCTGCTCTTTGAGTTGACGAAGCACCAGCAGGGGCTGTGGGTCGTCGTTCCAAGCAGCGGTCCATGTGTGCAATTGAAGGAGATCGATCCGGTCGCGTTTGAGGTTTTGAAGCCTCTGATGAACATTGTCACGAAGGTAGGCGGCCGAGTAGCGATCTTGCCAGCGACAGTACGGGCTGGGCGGCCAAGGTCCCGATGTGGGGGGGGTTTTGGTGGCCACAAACACCTCTTCAGATCGCTCCGAGAGCACTGCCGCGATGATTTTTTCGCTGTGCCCTTCGCCGTATCCGGCGGCGGTGTCAATCAGGTTGATTCCTTGGTCGATCGCCGCGTGAAGTGCCGCCGTTGATTGACTGTCGGGCTGCTGCCCCCACCCACCACCGATCGCCCAACCGCCGAAGCCAATTTCGGAAACTGAGGGACCGTCCGAGCCGAGTGATCGGTTTTGCATGATGAGATTGCTAGCTAGTGGAAAATCGATCGGGTCTGTGAAGATATGAGGATTAGCAAATGGCTCGGTGAGGGTCCATTGGAAGTTCGGATGATTCAGCGATTTGCCGCTCTGATCGGCTCAACTCTTTGGCCCGAGTTTCCGAATACCTGAGGCAGAGTCTTCGATGAGGACTTCAGCCGTGTTCCTTCTCGAAGACAATCTCGAGATTTCCTGACACCTCTCTCGTTGGAATGGTTTCGGTGCCCAAGACAAATCCGATTCCTCAGTTATCGATCGTCGTCCCCGTTCATGGTGACGCTGCGGCGTTCGAGTCGACACTGATTAGCGTTCTGGAGAACCAACCCGCTGCAAGCGAAGTGATCGTCTCGCATGATGGATCCTATGATGATCCGTTTGATCTGGGCGAGGAAGTTCGTTTCGTTTCTGCAGATTCGGGCAAGTATCGAGACCTTGTGAGCACCGCTGCACACCAAGCACGTGGACGATTTGTCCACCTACTGAGTGATGGACTGCAGGCGACCGAGGGGTGGACTGAGCATGCGGTGCATGCCTTGGATCATTTTGATACCGCCGCAGTCGCTCCGGTCATTCGCTCAAAACATGATCAGAAAATTATGGCTGCAGGATGGTCCAACGGAATCGCTCGGTTGGGCAAGCCATCGACCAAGCTTCCGCTGAAAAGTAAGCAAGCAACGCAGGTCGTTGGGGCTTACTTGCAGGCTTCTTTTTGGCGACGGGATGTGCTTCGAAGCCTCTCCGCGGCATTCGATGGACACGAGGTATTCGAGGCCTCCATGGTCTACCACTACCTTTTGAGAAAGGCAGGGTGGAGAACCGATTTGGTGGCCGATAGCTCAGTGCTCTGCGAGTTCGAATCATTACCTTGGGAACGGGTATCTCTGCGAAGAGGGATGCGGCTAGCGGCGATCCGAAATCATTTTGCAGGCATGACTTCCACCCAGAATTTGCTTTCAGCCGGCTTGGCGTGTCTTTCAAACCTCACAAGTCCCAGCATGTTGATTGAGGCTTTAGGGCAATCTTTGGCTCCGCTGTCAAAGGACTTGAAGCGTCAAATCCATCTCGATTCAGTGCTTACCTGTGACGACCAAGGCATGATCGTTTTGATGCCTCGTCATGGTGCCGACACGAATCGATACGCGGCTTAACCGCATTGATGCTGGTCAAAGCCATTAAAAAAGCCCGAAGCGACTGAGAGCTGCGGGCTTTCTTTATGTCTGCTTGCTTAAGCCAGCTGTTAGCTAGCGTTTAACCGTAGTGGTTCATGTCTGCGATCGGCTGAACCATGACGCTAGGTTGCGCGGTGTTGGTTCGGTAGTAATCAGGTGCCCAGCGATTCAATTCCATGTACATCGCAAAGACTGCAATTGCCATGAATAACATGCTAATGAGCAGCATCACGGTATAGATGCTGGGGGGCTGCTTGCGATTATCACTCGATGGTAGTGTCGACACGGTCGCCCTCCTGCAGGATTCCCTCGCTGTAGTCGTCGAGAATTTCAGCAACGGAGCGGTCTGGCTCGGTGTTGCGAACTTTCAGTTTACCCATGTAGCGTCCGTTCCGAGTGACTTCGAGAAGGTGTCCCTTGCGGAGTCCTTCGTCATAGCCGATCGACACGAGAACGAGTGACGTGGGGCGATCAATTTGAAGGATGTTGCCGTTGCGATCCGGTGGAGCACCGTCAAGTGGCTCGTTGACGTCGATCCCCTTGGAGGTCATGACTTCTTTATAGCGGGTCGCCTGAGCGATCAGTTGCTGATTACGAACTTCAAGTTCCTGCTTGAAGCCACGTAAGGTGTTCATCTGATCGGTAAGGGTAAGAGTTTCGGTGAACAGGGTATCTCGGTCCTGTTGCTCGGTGCGGATCTGATCTCTCAGGGCGATGTTGCTGTCAGTAAGACGTTGCAGTTCAGCCGCACGGCTCTCGTCAAGCTGGACGAGTGTGCTGTTGTCAGATCGAAGAGAGACAACCTCGTTTTCACTCGTTTCGAGCTGATCTTGCAAAGTATCTACCTGAGTTTGCAAAGCCGCCAAGGCAGTTCTGCGAGCAGCTTGTTCGCGGTCTAGATCAGCCTGAATTCGATCTTTCGAATCTCTGAGTTGTTCGTTGACTCTGGAAATTTTTTCAATATCGTTTTTCAGTCCATTGTCGCCCAGTACCACATCTCGCCAGTTGCGGTGAGAAGCATTCACTGCCAATGCGAGTACCATAAAGACTGCACTGAGGAGAAAGATGACGACCGTGAAGGCCTTCCCTAGTAGTGTCATTACTGTTTCCGTGAACGATGAGACCGACGAGAGGTGACAGGAATCAACCCTCGCAATCGTTACTACCCCGAGGGACGGTTTCGGTGTTATTGGGTAGAGCCATTACAGCTTGCCTAAACCACCACATCCTCCGAAGTATAGTTACGTCAAAAAAAGAGTGTCAACGAAATCGTCATGAAATACCGTTTTCAGGCGGTGTTTCCCGAGTCCAGTCGGATTTTGACGGGTTCGGAACCCCTTTTTTCTGTTTCTCGACATCTCGCCAGTCAATCCGAAGACAAGTCCGACGAAATCGCTCGAAACCACGAATGAGGACTCCTTCCCCATCGCTTCGCGCGAGACTAGCAGGATCTCGGCGGCCAAGGTAGGCGAATCTGGCTAGTTGGTCGCGGATTTTTAAGATTCGCTAAGAAGTGGCTATTTCGAGGGGTTTTTCTCTGAGACTGCTTAGCGCGTGGATCCCAATCATCTACTCGACTTCGTCCGTTTGCACACTTCGAATCGCCTGCAAAAACTGCCCAATGTCGGGGGTTCTGTCCTCGACCTTGGGCTGAAGGGCTCCCATGATCGCTCGAGCGAGACGTGGATCGAGCTTGGGACAGCGATCGAGAAGTTCCTTGGGCTGGGACGTGTCATGATGCAAGGCGGCTCGTCCGTTGAGGATTTCGCCCTGCCAGGGATGCTCAAAGCAGCACATGCAGTAGCAGGTCACGCCAAAGGAGAAGATATCAACCCGTTGGTCGGTTGAGCGTCGCCGAATGATTTCGGGTGACATGTAGAGTGGAGTTCCGGTGCGGTTCCCGGGGGTCATGAACGGAGGCGTGGCGGGCAGGGTGAGCCCAAAGTCAATCAGTTTGATGCTTTCGCTACCCGGCGTGCAGATGAAGTTTCGAGGGCAAATATCTCGGTGAATGAAGCCTTTTTGATGGACATATTGAAGCGCTTCGGCCATCTCGCGAATCAGTTTCACTCGTTTACCGGTGAGGTGGTGTTCCTGTTTCTGGACCACGATATTCTGCAAACTCGGACCGGCCACATATTCCATGATGATGACGGGTTCGCCGCGAGTTGAGAATCCTGTCTCGTAAGTCTCGGCGATATGGGGATGGGTCATCCCCATCGCGATTTCACCTTCGCTTGGTTTTTTCAGACCTTTGAAGCGACTCTCAAAGAGATTGTACTTCTCGAGTTCCACCACTTTCACGCCAACAAGACGATCATCATGCTCGTGATCTTTGGCAACGAAAAAGTTCGCCATCGTTCCCGTAACGGCAGTTCTCTGACGTGAGAAGCGGGCTTCCACGTCGATTTTACCCCTGGAAACAGTTTTCTTTGGTCCAGAAGAAGTTTTCGAGGATTTGAACGCCGAGCGAAGGGAATCAATCAGGCTCATGAGCGTATCGGGAGAAGGTGACAAAATTCCGAGCGTCAGCATCGTGCTGCGGCCGGTGACTTATTCGAAGTTCGCAAAGGAGCGCATGTCTACACTCCCGCAGTGGGATCACTTCCCACAGTAATCAATAGCGCGAGCGATCTCGGTTTTCAAGTTCTTTCTTGCAACAATTCGGTCAATGTACCCATGCTCCAGTAGGAATTCGCTGGTCTGGAAGCCTTCCGGCAATTCAATCCCAATGGTTGCTTTGATCGTTCTGGGGCCGGCGAAGCCAATCAACGCTTTGGGTTCAGCGAATACGAGGTCACCGAGTGAGGCAAAACTCGCTGCCACACCGCCCATGGTTGGGTTGGTCAACACACTGATGAACAGACCACCCGCTTCGTCATATCGAGCGAGCGCCGCGGAGACCTTAGCCATCTGCATCAGAGATAAGATGCCCTCGTGCATTCTGGCACCACCACCACTGCCACTGATGATAATCAAAGGCAGATCCTGATCGATTGCCCACTCAATGAGCCGAGCGAGTCGTTCCCCGACGACCGATCCCATGCTGCCCATGATGAACGCACTGTCGGTCACGGCCAAGGCGACACGTCGAGCTCGGATCATCCCAGTCCCGGTGAGCACCGCGTCGGTAAGTCCTGTTCGTTTCTGTTCTGCAACGAGACGGTCGGCGTATTTGCGGCGATCTGCAAATTCGAGCGGATCCGTCGGGATCAATTGCTCGTTCATTGGCTCAAAGGTCCCCTCGTCGAGAACCTGCACGATGCGTTGCTTGGCCGACACGTAAAAGTGATGGTCGCATTTTGGGCAGACGTTGTGACGTTGCTCGATTTCCTTCCGGTAAATCGATGCGCCGCAGCCGGGGCATTTGACCCATAGGCCTTCCGGAACACCACGTTTTTTGGCGGGTGCGGCTTGAGTTTCCTCAACTTTCGCTTGAGACGAGCCTGATTCTACGGTGGACATAGGCGATCTTCGGCGTTTTCGCTCGGGAGGAGGCTGGGACGATGGGTGAATGGAATCATCCACAATGAAGGGACCTTCTCTCATTCGTTGAAAAAGTGATCCATTCTCTGCGACTGAATCCACTTTTAATTTAGCTAGATTAACGATTCCGTGCTGCCTCAAAAAGCACCTCAGGTGGCTCTTTCCTCGCCTTCATCGGTTGCTTTAGCGTTGAAACCGGCCTGTTCGAGCCATTTTCACAGCAGAGCTAAATCGATTTGGCCGGCCCAGCACGTGCGATCCATGATCGCTTCATTGCTCATTTGACGTATTTCGGTTCCGGCGACCGCGCAGCGGAAAACTCCCGTTGAAACCATTGGCTGATGCTTTTTAGTGCCGATGACGGGAGTTTGCGATGCTTTTCTGGCAGAAGTCGGTTGCGTTTGATTCGCAATCGACGAAGCCGAGATGATGGGAAAGCTGACCTCGCTCGGATCAGCCACACCGTCAATTATTTCTTGCGATGACGGATCTTTGCACGCATACGACGCTTTTTACGACCAACTTTTCTTCGACCTTTACCGGTTTTCTTCGTACCCACCTACTTCATTCTCCGTTTGTTTTGCTCAAAGCGTTAACACGTTCGTTTGCGAAAACCGTCGTTCTATGCCGACTTTGCGACACTCGGCCGACTTTGCGACTCGGTTCAGCCAGCCTGATTGCTTGGCTGATTCAGTTCTCGATCCGTGCGAATCGAATGTTCTTGAGGTTTCCACCGAG
>CALIBL010000057.1 GCA_938045805.1 uncultured Rubripirellula sp.
GCATACGACGCTAATAACATCGCAAGTCGGTTATCAATGCGAGATTTTATGGATCAGATGCGGGGTGCTGGGATGACGACCGAAGGTAGCCGACCCTATGGTGATCGCGATAAACAAGCGTTTGCGAATACTTTTGATCGACTATTGACGCGTCTTCTTAAGCAGGCAGATTTGGAGTCGGGATGTGAACCGAGAAAAGATTTTAAGCTGCAATAAAACGCAATAAAAAACCCCGCATCGCTGCGGGGTTTTATTAATCGTTTACTTTCAGTGTCTAAATACGATTTTTAACTTCGATTCCTTACCGGAGACTTGAGAGTCAAATTATCCGTCGATCGCTTTGATCAAGTGCTGAAAGGTTTATTTTGATTCTTCAGCGGTCTCTGCCGACTCTGGCTCGGGGGTTTCGTTCGTGGTTTCGGCCTGAGTGTTTTCCTCTTCCTTAGAAGGCTCAGGTGTCTCGGCTACTTCAGGCTCCTCATCAGCGGATTGGTTCGCGTTCTGATCTGCGTTGGCGATCGCAATGAGTTGTTCGGGAGTTGGCCGTACAGGAAACTCGCCGCTTGCCAGCCCCCTGTCAACGATCCAGATATTTCGGAAGCGAACGGGGTCACCGTGATTCTGAATTCTGATGGGAAGAAGAGTGGGTTCCTCCTGCTTTCCAGCGCCCGTTTTGTTAGGCAGAGCGACATTGTCTTGTACTTTGACTCCGTTGACCCAGGAGGTGATGTGGGCATCACGTATTTTTGTTCCATCTGCTGCCCACCTGGGTGCTGTGAAGTGAACGTCATAGGTTTGCCAAGTCAACGGCGGGAAAGCCATGTTCAAGTCTGGTACTTTGAACCGGTAAAGGGCACCGAGTCCATCAATGACTGGTTCAGTCGCAAACGAATCGAGCACTTGGCACTCATAGCGACTCTGAAGATACAGACCACTATTACCTCGGGACTGCCCATCTGCTTGAGGCATGTATGGGATTCGGAATTCAACGTGCAAGTTGAAGTCTTGGAACATGGGCTTAATGTCGGCACCTTCCATCAACAGACCTTCTTCTGAGATCTGCGCGTTACTGAATTGATCGACGTTGGAACCGTCAAACAGAACGGTTGCACCTTCGGGTGCTTGAGCTCCCAATGTCGGACTGACGCGTTGAATTCTCGCCAGTTTCCCGACCTGCTCGCCCTTTCTGTTGAGGAGGAGGCAATGCTCTTTTTCGACGAAGATCGCCCAAGGACCACCTGACAAAACCACGAAATCTTCTGAGCGCTGACCAATCATGCGCATCGGTTTCGAGTCATGGCCTTCTTGACCTGGAAGCCCTCCCAAGAAAGACAACGCCTCAAATGATCCATGCCCCACATGACGGATCTGCAGGCCCAAAGGACGAGTGGTGTCTCCGTCGGCTTTGATGTCGCCAATGAATTCACCCATCAAGGCGAAATTGGCGTCATTTTCGGGTGCTGAAGTGAACGCTGGTCCTTTTCCTTTGCCGTCCGCAGCAACGACAAAGGATGCGGGAGCAACAATTAGGGCGGAAGACAAGACAACAGAACTGATCGTTCGAAGCATGGGAATCCTTTGGAGACGCGATGTGAGGTGCGTGCAGGTGAGGTCTTTTTGGAGGCGAAAAAGACGATGTGTATCGACCTTCTCTAATTCCACCAACTTTAATCAGTCTTCTGGCAAAAACCAGCAAGCGATCTGCAATTGGTGAACCTGCTATTATAGAACCAAAAATTGAGATCCCCGGTCGTTCTTGAGGGATCACGAGGGGTGTTGGTTCAGGAGAGAGAATTGTGACTCAGCGTATTTCTGTTTTGTCGATTGTTCTGATTGTATTGTGTCAGTTGACGTTGTCCGCCGCTGATCCACGACCAAATATTGTCTTCATTTTCTCTGACGATCACTGTGAGCAAGCAATTAGTGCTTACGATCCCTCTCGGATTACAACTCCGAATCTCGACCGGATCGCCAACGAGGGGATGCGGTTCAATCGCTGCTATGTGACCAATTCAATCTGCGGCCCAAGTCGCGCGGTGATCCAGACTGGCAAGTACAGCCATATCAACGGTTTCAAGACAAATCGTGATCGTTTTGATGGTGATCAGTTAACCTTTCCAAAGTTGCTACAGAAGGCGGGTTATCAAACCGCAATCGTTGGTAAATGGCATCTGGTCAGTACACCACAGGGATATGACTATTACGATGTCCTTAAGGGGCAAGGTCCATATTACAATCCGCCGATGATTACTGCGGGTGAAGATGGTAAGCCAGTGACCAGAAAACATACCGGCTACACCACCGACATCATTACCAACAAGACGCTTGATTGGCTGAAGAACCGTCGTGATGGTGATCGCCCTTTTATGGTGATGTTTCAACATAAAGCACCGCATCGTAACTGGATGCCCGGTCCCAAGTATTTGAATTGGTTGGATGATGTAACCATCCCGGAGCCGGAAACTTTATGGGATGACTACTCTGGACGTACCCAAGCTGC
Organism: uncultured Rubripirellula sp.; assembly: GCA_938045805.1. Taxonomy (GTDB): domain Bacteria; phylum Planctomycetota; class Planctomycetia; order Pirellulales; family Pirellulaceae; genus Rubripirellula. Next base: position 2,501 of record CALIBL010000057.1, read on the forward strand.
CTCGCGCCAACAGATGACGATTCGCGCTCATCTAACGGATCGTGACTTGAAGTTACAGGGTTACGGAACCATGAATGCCGAGCAGATCAAAGTTTGGGATGCCGCTTACGGTCCAAAGAACGAAGCATTCTTAAAAGTTCGTGATCAAATGAGTGAAACGGAATTGGTCAAATGGAAGTACCAGCGTTATGTCAAAGACTACTTGAGGTGCGTCAAGAGTGTTGATGATGGTGTCGGACGCGTTTTGGATTACCTTGATGAGTCAGGACTCTCCGATAACACCGTGGTGATTTACGCGTCAGATCAAGGATGGTACTTGGGTGAACACGGTTGGTACGACAAACGGTGGATGTATGAGGAGTCATTGAAGACGCCGCTACTTGTTCGTTGGCCGGGTAAAGTGAAAGCTGGGTCTGTTAATGAGGATATTGTTTCGAATCTTGATTTCGCGGAAACCTTTTTAGAGATTGCTGGTGTTGAGATTCCAAGTGAGATGCAGGGACGTAGCCTAGTGCCTATTCTGAAGGGGCAAACACCTAGCGATTGGCGGCAACAGTTTTACTACCACTATTATGAGAATCCTGGCGCTCATAACGTTGCTCGTCACTATGGGATCACCAATGGACGTTACAAACTGATTCATTTCTATGCTCTCGAAGGTCAAAAACTCGATGATTGGGAGTTGTTTGATCTAGAGGCAGATCCCAATGAATTAAAGAGCGTTTATGGTAGCCCTCAGTACGCTACCATCCAGTCGAAACTGACGGTGGAGTTGGCTCGAATGAGGGAGCAGTACCGCGTGGATACTGATACGAATATCAAGCCACCGCCAAAAAGAAATGCTCGCTAGGCATCAAGGCTTGTTAGAAGTTGATTTTGCTGCCGGTGAGTTTTTGCGAGCCGGCTTGGGTGTCAGGCGAGAAGCGTATTCCCAGCGATTTTTCCATTCTTCAAAGTAAGGGCGGTAAGAATCCATCTCAGTCCAAAAGCGTGGTTCAGGATCTCCCGGGAGAAGTTTTCCCTCGTGGTAATCGTGTCCTTGGATGCTGCGCTCAACACTACCATTCCAAACTTTAAATGCTTCAACCATCTTTTTTAGTCTTTGTGGCTCGGTTCTAGCGAGGTTGTGTTTTTCGGCAGGATCGTCTTTGAGGTTGTAGAGTTCAAACTGACCCTCGCCCAAGTTCTGAGTCAAGATCTTGTAATCGTTGTCGATCCACGCTGCTCGCTGTAGATGTCGAAACGGAATCGGTTGATGCCGTTGCGTCAACTTATTCTGCAAAACGGGGAGTAGGCTAATTCCGTCGACTGGGATCTGTGGAGTTGGATGTTTCATTCCCGTGATTTCTAGAATCGTTGGGAGGATGTCGAGAACGCTTGCAGGGTAGGATGTAACACGAGACCCTCCCGTCACATCAGGCCAGTGGATGATACCGGGAACACGGATGCCGCCCTCAAAGATGGTGCCTTTGTTTCCGCGTAGTTCGCCTACGCTGCTAGGTTTGATTTTGGGTAATCCGCCGTTATCACTACAGAACCAAACCAATGTTTCTCGGTCAAGATTTCGTCTTGATAATTCGGAAAAGAGTTTTCCGATGCTTCGGTCCATTGCAACAAGTTCACCGTAGTGGTGCTGCGATTTCTCATCAAGGTGCGAAAAGTCTCTGCGATCATCCTCGGACGCTTTTGCTGGATCATGTGGTGAACCAAACCAGATGACAGAGAAAGTTGGCTGCGTGCGATAGTTAGCGTCAATGAACTGGATGGCTTCATGGACCGTGATTTCGGATGAGTCTCCGATCATTGACTCAAACGCTCCATTCCGACTGAGTATTGGATTCATATCGAAGAAGTTGGTCACCGATACCCAGTGATTAAATCCGAATGGTCCCGGCCCGTGTGAGTCATCTTTGAGGATCGGGACACCCGGTCCACGAATCCCGTTGAGGTGCCATTTACCAAAGTGCCCGGTGGCGTACCCCGCGTTACCGAGGATTGTGGCGAGTGTGATCTCTTGTCTTCGCAGTGCATAACCGTGGCTCTCAACACCTGTCCGGTCGTTGGCTCGACCCGTCAAGACGCTCGCTCGTGTGGGGGAACAGACTGGAGCTCCAGCGTAAAAACGATCAAAGCGAATCCCGCCACTGGCCATTCGGTCCAGATTTGGTGTTTTTAAGACGGGATGATCGTAGTAGCCAGTTTGGGCCCAACCCTGATCGTCCGCCATTACCAAAATAATGTGTGGTCGATCTGGAAAACCTACTGCTCGTGTGGCTTCCCCAGACAGAAACACTAGCTGGAAAAGTAGCATCAGTAGTGGAAGATTCTTTGATTGAGCTGTCAGCGATCGGGAGAATGATAGGTTTCGCACTTGATGGCCAGTGTTCTTGGACTGCGGGGAATTGATGGTGGTGAACGGGATTCCACTGAATTCATTCAGGGTCAAAATTTTAACTACTGGAGACCACCTGGTGGCGGTATGTTTTCAGGCGACCATTGTCTACAGCGACATTGTGACAGGATATACTACTGCGTCAGTCTTCTTCCGCTTGGCTCGGTGAGTCAACGCGATTATCCATTCATCGAGGAACGCCATGCGTGTGTCGTCTATCCTGAGTCTTGTTCTCGCTGTTTCGACTTCTGCCAGCTTCGCTGCCGAAACGAACTCTCCAAAGTTTGTCGCCAGGTTGTTGCACGTTGACGCGAATGAGGGGATCGCATGTGGCGACCTCGATGGTGATGGTGTCAAGGATTTGGTTGCTGGACGTAACTGGTACAAGGGCGGCGACTGGGCACCGCGGCCTCTAAGAAGTATCGAGGATTGGAACGGATACGTTCAAAGTAATGGCGATTACCTCTTTGACGTCAACGCCGATGGTCGTCTTGATGTGATCGCTGGATCTTTCATCCCAACGGAAGTTCATTGGTACGAGAACCCAGGCGAAGAAGCACTTCGACTTGGTAAGCAGTGGACTCAGCACTTATTGGTTGATACCGGGAACTCCCGCAACGAAGGTCAGGTGATGCAGGATGTCGACGGTGATGGACGCCCGGAATGGTTGGTCAACAGCTGGGCAAAAGATGTCCCCGCGGTGATCTGGCGATTAGTAGATCGCGAAAAAGCCGCCGAGAGCGGTGCGATGTTTGATTTGGTGCCTCATCAGGTTGGTGAAAAAGGCAATGGTCACGGAATGGCGATTGGCGACATCAGTGGTGATGGTAAGCCCGACTTGCTCGTTGGGCAGGGTTGGTATGAGCAACCCGCTTCCGATCCTTGGTCACAGCCGTGGGCTTTCCATGCAGACTGGGAGTTACATGCAAGTGTTCCCATGATCGTGGTCGATCTTGACGGTGATGGTGATGGCGATCTGATTCATGGAAAAGGACATGATTACGGCCTGCTTTGGTGGGAGAACGAAGGACGTGATGGTGATGGGAAAATCACTTGGGCGGAGCATATGATCGACAAAAGTTACAGCCAGCCGCATACCCTCGCGTGGCAGGATATTACCGGCGACGGACAACCTGATCTAATCACCGGAAAAAGGTACTACGGTCACAATGGTCGCGACCCCGGTGGTATGGAGATGCCTTGTTTGTACTACTATCAATGGGACCCTGAGAACAAGTCTTTTACTCGCCACACGATCGAGGAAGGCCACGTTGGATGTGGTTTGCAAATTGTCACAACGGATCTCAATCAGGATCAAAAAGTGGATATTGCAGTTGCAGGAAAAAGCGGCACGTTTCTCCTGCTTGCAGAGTAACGTTTTGTCCTGGGGATGCCGTTCTAAACTTTCTTTGATCAAAAAGGATGATGGTCGTGGTTCAGGATCCATCAGTCGTCTCGAGGGCACGTTCCGAACTCACGCTGCAGCAGGCTCAAGACGAAGTCGACCAGTGGATTAAGACCATTGGTGTGCGTTACTTTGATGAAATGACCAACCTTGCACAGTTAGTGGAAGAAGTTGGAGAGGTAGCAAGGATTCTGTCGCGTACCTGTGGCGAGCAGTCCTATAAAAAAGGGCAAGCTCCCGGTGATCTGGCTGATGAATTAGCGGATGTGCTTTTTGTGACCATCTGCCTAGCGAATCAGAGTGGCATCAATCTGACAGATGCATTTCATCAAAACCTCAATAAGAAAACCGGACGCGATGCCGTTCGGCATCAAGAGAATCCAAAACTGCAAAGCGAATCACATAGCGAAGCACTCAGCGGAGACACTGAAAATGATGAGTCAACTTAACATCATCGGTAGGTGTGGCTTGCATTCCATCTGTAAGTCGCCTTCAGTGCTTTCTTTGCTGTGCTTGCTTGGCTCGGCGATCATGCATGAAAAGCTACTTGCAGATGATCCAGATCTGGTTTCAGAAAAATCGGTGCTGTTCGATGGTCAGCTAACTGGTGAGTGGGAGTGTCGCGAAGGAGCGTGGGTGGCTGATTCAGACGGTTCTTTGACTTGCCAGATGGAGGAGGTCACGCAGAAGAATGGTGAAAAACGCAAGCGTGGTATGGGCTACATTTGGACGCAGAGTGAGTATTCAGATTTTGTCCTTGAATTCGAGTACAAGCTGTCCCATGCTGCCAACAGTGGTGTCTTCTTTCGCACTGATCCAGGCAATCCAGTGCAGGGTGGATTTGAGATTCAGTTGCTGGATGAGATAGGAGTACGAGAGTCTGGAGGTACACTTGCGGCAAAAAAACGTCATGTTGCTTTTTATGATTGCCAAGCGCCTTCGAAACAGGGTGTGGTTCATCACGGACAGTGGAATCAACTGCGTTTGACTTGCAGGGGATCTTTGATTCGAGTTGAGCTTAATGGCGAGATGGTCAATCAGTTTGACCTGGGGCAATGGCAAGAACCTGGTAAGAACCCCGATGGCACCGAAAACAAGTTTAAAGATGCCTTAGCAAAACGTCCCGCCTCGGGACGAATTGGTTTTCAAAATCATGGAAAACCAGTTTGGTTTCGCAAAATCTCAGTCATTGACCTAAGTCAATCCTGATCCACTTGGGTTCAGTTCCTGAGTCGTGCATTTGCGAGCCAGATTGCTCATGAAAAACGAAAAGATCAAACGAGTTTAGGTCTTATCTCAGGTCTTTCAGAAGCAACTTACTCGTGATTCGACTCGATTCGTAAATGACTGGTAGGCCGCTCCCAGGGTGCGTGCCGCCACCCACCAAATAGACACCTTCTAGGTCTTCGAAACGATTGTGTGGTCTTCGGTGAAGCATCTGACCGAGGTTGTGGGCGAGGTTGAAAGTGGCTCCGCGATAAATTGCGTATTCATGCTGCCAGTCGGCTGGGGTGATGCAGTGCTCAAAAAGAATACGTTCACGGAGGTCTGATAATCCAATGGCCGCTAGAGAATCGAGGGTGACTTCACGAAATCGACTCTTTTCTTTTTTCCAGTCAATGTTGGAATGTTGATGTGAAACCGGCACAAGAATGTAAAGCCCGCTCTGCCCCGGCGGCGCAAGTGAGTCATCGGTCACAATGGGATTTTGAACGTAAAACGATGGATCCTCACTGAGTATGTGCTCATGTTCGATTTCTCGAAGGTTTCTCTCGTAGTCACCACTGATATGAATGTTGTGGTGTGGTAACTGATCGTAGCGTCCATCAATTCCCAGATAGAGCATGTACGTGCTGCATGAGTATTTTTTACTTTCTAGGTTGTTATCATTCCACCGTCGGCGTTTCTTATCGGGGATGTATCTTTCCATCCAGTGAGCAAAATCTGCATTGATGACGAATGCATCGGCTTCGTAGTTACATTGATCGGTCGAGACTGCTGTAACTTTTTTGCCAACCATGCTCACGTGTGTGACGGGTTCACCTAGGCGGATCTTTACTCCCATTTCGACGGCGATCTCTGCCATCCGTTCACTGACTGCTGAGCATCCGCCGATTGGATGCCAAACCCCGTACTCATATTCCAAAAAAGAGAGGATGCTAAAGAGACTCGGGCATTGAAATGGTGACATGCCGAGGTACTTGGATTGAAAAGCAAAGGCGATGACGAGACGCGGATCGGTGAAGTAACGTTCAAGCTCTTGCCCCAAGGAACGCAGCGGATGCAGATGCGGGGCAGCAGAAAGAAGAGCTGGATTCAAAAGGTCCAGCGCCGAACAAAAAGGTGATTCAAGAATTGGCCGAAACTTGGCCAGTTTGACTCGATTGTCATCGAGGTACCGTTTTAACGCCCCAACGTCATTTGGCGAGAGCTCTCCGATTTGATCGTCCATCTTTTGGAGATCAGCCGAGCAGTCAAGTTGCCCACCAGCTCCAAAGGTTAGACGGTACTGCGGATCAAGACGGACCATGGGAACTTCCTCAAACAGGTTACGTCCCACGGAGTCAAAAATTTCAGCTAGAACACGTGGATAGAGGAAGAAGGTTGGTCCGCAATCAAACCGAAATCCATTCGCATTGATGGAGGAGGTGCGTCCCCCAACTTGTTCTTTTCTCTCGAGAATGGTGACTTCAAAATCTTGATTGGCAAGTTGCATCGCCGTGGCAAGTCCACCGGGACCTGCGCCCACAATCACCACCTTTTTTCGCTTACCGTTCCGGGAATTCATCGATGAGAATCCAATCGGCTGGACTTTGGATGTTATTGGGGCGTCTGCAACAATCGCTTCATTGAAAATGATTTGGCTGCGGTAGTGTAGTGTTGGCCGTTTTTGAAGAGGCTAACCTATGGCTCCGAGCTTACGATGCCAATTCGACTTGGTAATCAACGATCATCACTTGTCGGCTTCGATACCCGCCTGTATTTCACTGTGAAGGATTTCGGTGAGGCGAATGTTCTGATCACTGTTGCTATTTTCAACCTCTGCTCGGTTCGCCAGTAGCTCAGCCCGTCTTACCGCTTCTCTCATTGAATCTAGATCCAGCGGAGATTTAGGAATGTAGCCGGTTAAGGAGCTGTTGGAGATTTGGCGAATCGGCTCCAGGATATCTTCGAAATCAAAAGAGAAAACCTTATGCTGTTGCACGGCAATTTTTAATCGCTGAAGCGTCGAGAGTGCCGCTTGTTTCTCGCCATCATCGAATTCATCTGAATCCCGAATCGATTGCTCGAGTGCCTGCAGTTCGCCCCACTGCAAGATGGGTAATTTTTGCAGTCTTTGCATGATCGCCGCAGATTGCCAATTCTCATACTGATTAGCCTTCATGTTTTCAGCAAGAACAGTCATCTCCTGAATGACTTCCTGCTTGGTCGTGGGATCAAGAAGACTTTGCTCAAGCATTGGGATGAGAGAACCTTCAAGCGTGCGCACCGCCATTTCGGTTCGTTTACCGAAAATGACCCAAGTCAAAAGTGCGCAAGTGATAAAACCAACGATGCCCATCAGAGCTGCAGCAGCTACCACGGCAGGCATACAGCCCGGACCCTGATCGTCGTCCAGTGGAGGAGTCTCCGATTCCTCGGAGTCAGTACCCTCTGGTGCCGGCTGACTCGATTCGGCCGCTGCGTTTGAACGGTCTGTGTCGCCAGCCTCGTGAGTTAAAGCCAGCTCCTGTTGGTCAAGGTGCTCCACCTGAGGATCATCATTGGATTCCGGCTGGTTCATTGTTGCCTTGTTGGTTATGCCTGAAGGCTACTTAGTCCCTGAACTCAATTTTCAGGATTTTGAATTTCAATTTTCCGGCCGGCGCTTCGATCTCAGCGGTTTGCCCAACTTTGGCACCAATAAGTCCTTGGCCGAAGGGACTAGTCACCAAGATTTTTCCGGCGTTGTAGTCTTCTTCTCCGGCACCCACCAAGGTGAACTCTTCTTCATCGCCATACGCAAGATCTTCGACCGTCACGGTGCATCCAAAAACAACTTCGTCTTTGGGTAGCGTGGACGGATCGACAATCGAAGCGCGAGCGATCTTGTCTTTTAGCTCATTGATTTTGGCTTGGAGCATACCCTGATTTTCTCGCTGCGCATGATACTCAGCGTTCTCTTTCAGGTCACCCTCTTCTCGTGCTTCGGCGATCTTTGCGGTCACCAATGGCATTTCTTGGTTTTCGAGACGATCAATTTCAGCTTTGATTTTGTTGTACCCATTTCGGGTCATCGGGACCGATTCAACCATGGCAAGTGCCCTTTTAAACTTCAATACACGCGGGAACGATGATACTTCCTTGAAACGCTCGCCGATTGCGTCTCGTCTCCATCGGCTTGATCAAAAAGAAAACCTTCCCCAGATTCCGGGAAAGGTTCTTCCGTACGCTAGATTTTCACCACTTCTCAACAAGCTGTAAAGGCTTTCCAACGCACAAATGCCGCCCGAGTCAATGATTTTGGGGTTTCCTGGCCTGCCCGTGCTGTTTCAAGTTCGTTACCCACTTGGTCACTTAGGTTGCTCGATCACGTGATTTCCGAGGGAGACTCATCATCCATCCCGTCGGGGCCGCCCTCGTGAGGTAATGAGATCTCTTCGTGCATCCAGCGATTCAGATCGACCAATTTGCAGCGTTCCGAGCAAAATGGAGGTGAGTCCGTTTCGTCGAGGTAGAAGCTGGTTCCGCAGGTACCGCAATGCATCAATGTGTTATTGCGGTGAGGAGATGTTTTTGAATGAGACATAGCCCTATTTCAAACTAAACGTATGTTTCTGACGTTCGCAGATTCCAATGTAGATTTTACTCCGGCCATTGTCGATTCGTGCTTCGTTACGAAAGGGAACTGTTGCCGGAGTATTTTCGCTTTGGATCGGGGCGTTGAAATGGTTAGAAGACGAAAAAATGGCTGCGAGTGAGTTTGTAAGCCGGGTTCTGTCGTTCGCATCAAATGATGGCGAACGGGTGATCATTTATCTGTGCACGGCGATTGCTCGCCGCCTCAATTGCGACCTACCCGAGTGTCATTCAGGGCGGACCGCCCTGCGCTAAACTTGCGTTTAGCCTCCACCCTGTTTGGTCTAGCTCCGGATGGGGTTTACCTAGCCACCTAAGTCACCTTAGATGCTGGTGCGCTCTTACCGCACCGTTTCACCCTTACCACGCGTGTGTTCGTGCACCGCATTGCGATTTAGACACACCGTTCGGCGGTTTGCTTTCTGCTGCACTTTCCCTAATCTCACGATCGGTCGACGTTATCGACCATCCTGTCCTGCGGAGCCCGGACTTTCCTCCAGTGGAACTTAGCCACCAGCGATCACCCCACTCACTCACAAGCCACGCCAAAGAATGATGCATCCAGCGTTCCTTCACAAGGTGCGACGGTCGCTATCGCGAAGCAAGGCTTGCAGGTACTTTCCAGCTTCCAGCCGCCGACCACGGTCCAGAAAGGCTAATGCCTAGAAAGGCGAATGCATGGGGCAATTGGGCATCTTGCCGCTTTTTTCTTTGACCGGTCGTTCTTTTGCTCTGAATCTGGATAATTAAAGCATCGGTTCGTCTCCTCCGTCTCCTACTTCTTGGCTCAGTCGTGTCGATCTCCAACGATGATAACAGCGAGGACAGCATGCAGAGCGAACAGGATTCGCTTGCTGCTTCGTCTTCTGGAGACGCTGAATCAATTGCGGGCCTGAGAATCGCTCTGGTTGGGCGTTTTGGAGGTATGAACCAAAAACAAGCTGCCCACGTGCTACGTTCATTCGATGCGTTGGTGGTCGATCATGACGATTCGAATCTTGATTGGGTCGTGATCGGGGCCGAAGAATCACCGTTGGCCGAAGCGGATCTACTCTCAACTCGGATGCGTGATTCAGCCGCACGGGGTGACGTTGAGGTGGTGCACGAGACCGATCTCTGGCAACGCTTGGGGCTAGTTGAAATCGAGCAATCGATTCGCCGATATCACACGCCAGCCATGCTTGCTCACTTGCTGGGTGTTTCAGTTCATGTGATACGACGTTGGCAGCGGCGTGGTCTGATTACTCCCGTACGTACCTTGCATCGCTTGCCCTATTTTGATTTTCAGGAGGTGGCGACCGCCCGTCGACTCGCGCAGTGGATTGCAACAGGAGCAAGTCCCCAGGCAATCGAGCGACGACTGGTTGAGCTGGTAGAAGTGCTACCGGAACTTCAGCGACCACTTGATCAACTATCGATACTCGTCGAAGGCAGCCATGTGCTGTTGCGTGGCGGAGAAGGACTGCTTGAGCCGAATGGCCAATTGCGATTCGATTTTGACTCACTCGATCAAAACGCAAGAGATGATGCCATTGAAGCAAACCAGAGCGGTGTTACGAAACTAGCGATTTATGAAGAACCGCCCGACGTCGTACCTTTTCGTTCTCCCGAAGACCTCTTTTCTGATGATCTGCTCGATGCAGCATTTGAAGCGGAAGAGGACGGTGATTTGGCGTTGGCTGTTGATTATTGTCACGCCATTTTAGCGAGAGATGGTCCAAGGCCTGATATCGATTTTCAATTGGGAGAATTACTTTATCGATCGGGAGAAGTCGTAGCGGCGCGAGAGCGTTTTTATTCTGCCATCGAAACGGATCCAGACTTTGTTGAGGCGAGAATGGGGCTTGGCTGCGTGCTGCAAGAGACAAGCCAAATTGATCTCGCTTTGGCAGCCTTTCGTGGTGCTTTGGAGCTGCACGAAGACTATTCCGAAGCGCACTACCACATGGCAAATCTGCTGGATGAATTGGGGCAAGATCAAGAAGCTGAACACCATTGGCAGAGGTTTCTCGAGCTCGCTCCTGAAAGTCCGTGGGCGCAAGAGGCGAGAGATCGGTTGCAGCAACATCGGTAATGACGCGCTACGGTATTCGCTTTGAAAAGGATTTGGGTTCCGATCGAGTGCAATCTTTTGCTCTCTCAATTCGCTTCCGCTGATCCTCGTAAAGCTTCAAAAGCTTCATTGAAATCCGTCGTGTCGCAAACCACGAGCCCATCCCGAAGAACGACCTGACGTTTTGCCGATTTCGCGACTTCTGGATCGTGAGTGACCAAAATAATGGTGATGCTATCTCGATCATTTAGTTCACCGAAGAGCTGGATAACGTCACGACTGGTCTTGGAGTCAAGGTTCCCTGTCGGTTCATCTCCGAGCAGAATACTTGGTTCGTTCACCAACGCCCGAGCGACCGCTACACGTTGCTGTTGGCCGCCGCTGAGTTGACCAGGGTGATGGCTTTTGCGATCGCCCAGACCAACTCGGTCAAGCAACTTCGATGCTCGTTCACGCCGCTGCGATCGACTCATACCACGTTGATAAAGAAGTGGGAGCTCAACATTTTCTAATGCTGAGGTTCGATTGAGCAGGTTGAAGTTCTGAAAAACGAATCCAATCTGTTGGTTTCGAATTTGAGCGCGCTGATCGCGATTCATCGTGACGATTTCATGCCCGGCGAGGCGGTAGGACCCAGATGTTGGACGGTCGAGGCATCCGAGCGTGTTCATCAGGGTTGACTTGCCACTTCCCGACGCACCAACTAACGCCACAAATTCACCGCTGTGAATTTCTAGATCCACACCACGCAAGGCATCGACTTGAATTTCATCAAGTTGATACGATTTGCTGACATCACGAATCGAGATCAGCGAACACTCTTTCTGTTCGGCTTTTTCGGTTCGCTCGTTCATATCGGTCGGTCCGTTCATGGGACGATTTGCATTTGAGTTGATCTGGAGCGGTCACGCATCGAATCGCTTAAAAGTTAACAATCATCTCCTGTAGGAAACAGAGTCGTAAACGTCATGTGCGGATTTGTTATCAAACAAGTGGTGGCTTTTGCCAAAAAAACAGCTCCCGGATTTAACGGGAGCTGTGTAAGGGACGTGGTGGTAAGCGTTTCCACCACTCAATCGATGCAGTGAATTTGAGCCTACAGGTATTCGCGGTTTTTCACGAGTCCTGGCATCGGAATGCTGTACTTTCCTTCAGCATTTGCCTGCAGAGGAGACGGAGAATCGAGAGTAAGGTTCTCAATCCCCGGTCCAAACTCATGATCATGCTTCATGAATTGTTCCAGAGTGATCTCTTGTCCCGTGTGCGCGGCCATGCGACCCATCGAGGTCACTGCGCTTGCCATCACGCCTCGCTCAAGTTCGTTGTAAGGGAGATCTTCACGAATTGCGTTGATCAGATCGTTCCATTCCACTTGGTAGGGATTCTGAGTCTCTGGTTGCGGATATTCCCATTTCAGACGACTGTTGTCAAAGTTGTGTCCTTCGAAGATCCTTGCTTTGGAAGGCCAGTGAGAAGCCGTCGAGATCACCGCAAGTCCTTTGGTGCCGTGCGCGAAACTCGCAAATTCTCGTTTGCAGCCTGGTATGGTGCGGCCATCTACAAGTAGCTTCGTTCCATCCGCGAAGGTGTACTCGATGGAGTAAACATCGAAGTTCTGATCAACCGCTTCACCACGATAGTGACGTCCACCGGATGCAATCGCTTTGACTGGCCAAGAATTCTTCATCCAGCAAGATTCATCAATGTTGTGAATCAAGAAATCGCTGACTGCACCCCCGCTGAGCCAAAGGAATCCATGGAAATGTTTGATTTGGTACTGCAGTTCGGGCAAGCTGCCATCATTAGGTGGTGCTGCTGCAGAACCCGTAGGTCCAGCCATTCGGTAGGCTCGCATCATCGTGATATCGCCAATCTCGCCGCCCTGAATACGCTCAAATAGTTCTTGTCGTGCTGGGCAATGGCGGCACATCAAACCAACAGCCACCTTCAGATTTTTCTCCATCGCCTTCTTGTTCAATTCAAGCATGCGAACCGAGGTTGGGGCATCAATGGTGACTGGCTTCTCCATGAAGACATTTAGTCCCTTCTCGATCGCATACGAGAAGTGAACCCATCGAAAGGCGGGAGGCGTTGCGAGAATGACCACATCGCCGGGATCAAGAAGATCCATCACTTTCTTGTAGGCGTCAAAGCCAATGAACTTATGTTCTTCGGGGACATCAACTTTGGATCCCACATCTTTGTTGCCTGATAGCGAAGCGTAAGTGCTGTTGAGGTTCTTATCGAACACATCCGCCAAGCCAACCAGTTTGGGACCGTTCTCAACACTCAAGCAATTCAATGCAGCACCGGTTCCTCGACCACCGCAGCCAATCAAAACAACTCGAATCGAGTTGTTTTCGGCAGCGTGAACACGTGGAGCGGTTGATGCTAACAGCGAACTAGCCGCTGCTGCCTTGCCGGTGTTTTTCAAGAACTCGCGACGGCTGCCGGGTTGCTTGTTTTGGGTCATTTTGATTCCTACGTTTGGTTTAATGATTCATTAAAATGTAAAGTCAAGGTCCGAGTGTTTGAGGCGTTCTACTCTTCTGGGTCTTTCTGCTCGGGTGCTGTCTTGCTCCATTTTTCAGCCTTTTCTTTTTCGCTTGGTTCGGTCAACGGTCGAACCACTCGAAAGCCAACACTGAGTGCGTCGGTATGATACCAGATGCTTTGTGGTAACTGTGGATCTTGCTCTTTCCACTCTTCGCTCGAAGCCTTTCTTACGGCACTGCGTAGACTTTCTGGGTCTTCGTCCCAGCCGCCTCCGCGAACCACTCGAGGATAGAGCTGACTGGGAATATTTAGCGGATTCACAGCACCCTTGGACTTGAGATAGAAATCCTCAGAGTATTGATCGAGGACCCATTCTGAAACATTGCCGTGCATGTCGTGCAGACCCCAAGGGTTCGGTTTCTTCTGGCCGACTTCTTGGTACTGATCTTCGCTGTTGTCGTAGTACCATGCGTATTCGCCGATCACCGAGGGATCATCCCCGAACGAGTAAGCCGTTGTTGTTCCAGCGCGACAGGCATACTCCCACTCTGCTTCGGTTGGCAGGCGGTAATAGCGTCCCGTTTTTGCACTGAGCCATTCGCAGTAGGTTCGAGCGGCATGTTGCGTCATGCAGATCGCTGGGTAGTTTCCTCGACCCATTCCAAAACTCATGTCCGTGTATTCTTCGGTGGGTTTGGAAACGCCATCGACCAACGCATCACGCGGAGTTGCGGGGAGCGAAAGCATTTTTCGTCGTAGTTGATCCATTTGGTTCACCCACGACTCATATTGATCCCATGTGATCTCGCACTTGCCCATCCAAAACGGATCAATTTTGACTTCGTGAGTGGGGCCTTCGTCATCTGCATTTCGATTGGCTTCGTTATCGGGACTCCCCATCACGAAAGTACCCCCAGGAATTGGAAGCATTTCAATTTTGTATTCGGTGTGCTCAATCGGTTCCGCGTAAGGCTTCATTTCGCTCTCGATGGATGCGATCGCATCGGGAACCGGCAGGATGACTTCCGGACTACGCTCAGCCGGCTCGATTGCGGAACAAATCAGGTTGCTCGCCAAGCAGGTCAACACGGTTGCCGTCGAGATGATCAAGCGTTGCATGGATGACTCAATCTGAGAGGTGGGAATTTTTTGCGGGCATACAGTGTAACGATGAAACGTTCACTTTGATACCGAATCGGAGGCGACTGCATCGAGCTTGCTCGATCGTCTGTATTTCATTTTGAATTCACTGGATGTCGGTGTAGGGGTATCTCTGTTTCTGAGATTGCATCCGATGAAATAGTAACGCGCTGTGCTTGACTTACGCGAGTAACGAAGCAATGGGTTCGCTTCCACCGCCAATTTTGAATGGGCGACCATTCGGGGCAAACCGTTCTTCGGTGTACGGTAAACCTGCAGCAGCGGCGATGGTTGTATTGAACTCAGCAATCGAAACGTGATCTTTTTCGACACTAAAGCCCTTCTTGTCTGAAGCCCCATAGACTTGACCACCTTGAATGCCAGCCCCAATCAAAAGACTGCTGAAGGCACCGGGGTGATGATCTCGTCCACCGTTGACATTGATGTTCGGTTTTCGGCCAAATTCAGTGGTTAGCACAATCAGCGTTTCGTCAAGCAGACCGTTGGCATGTAGGTCACGCATCAAATTGCCCAACGCGTTATCAAGTTCACTTGCTTTTGAGTCAAGTCGCCCATAAATATCCTGGTGCATGTCCCAGCCGCCGTAGTTCACTTCGATGAATCTTGCACCACTTTGTACCAAGCGTCTCGCTAGGAGGCATGCTTGTCCCAACTGGTTGTTCCCATAGGCATCACGAATGCTCTGTGGTTCTTCCTTGATGTCGAAGACTTTGAGATGCTCGCTGCCCATCAAACGACGAGCTTCCATGTACAGCTGATTGTACGCCTCGACTTGGCGATTATTGCGGCGTTTCTGGAATGCTTCGTCGAACTTATTCGCGAGCATTAACCTGCGATCAAACAGTTCCGAGGGGAGGTATTTGGGTAGTGCAGTGTTTTCCAATCCTGCCGCCGCATTTGCGATCGGGACTGGAGCCAGAGATGGCTCTAGAAAGCCAGCGCCGGGGTGCCGGTTGGCACCACCGATCACGTAGTTGCCAGGAAGATCCTGATTCATGCGTCCCGTCTCAGACACCATCCAAGCACCCATTGCTGGATGCTGGATGCTGTTGAGCTGCTTGTAGGAGGTCCGCATTAGATACTTCCCTTTGTCATGCGCGCCGGTCTCGGTGCTTAGCGACCTGACAACCGAGATGGCTCCAGCAAGGTAAGCGAGTTTAGGGAAGCGATCACCAAACTCCATGCCGGGCACGCGAGTTTGGATCGGCTTGGTTTCACCCGCTTCTTCCACGCCAACCTTTGGGTCAAAGGTATCAAGATGCGTCATCGCTCCATCCATAAATAGATAGATGACATGCTTTGCCTTGCCGGTCACCGGTGCAGCCGCTTGTGCTTCACCAAATAGTCCGGCGCTGGAGATGGATCCGGCGAATGACACACCAAGGGTTTGCTTGGCTAGTGTTTTCATGAATTCGCGACGATGGTTCTGATCAAAATCGATGCGGGGCATGGAAACAACTTTCTCTTCGAGGCGGAATAATTTCGGATTTGACTGAAGCGAGGCGTGAAGTCACTGATTCGCTTCTTTGGGATTCTCAAGCACCGTTGACGAACGGTGTTCGCGTTAATGCGGACTTGCCGCTAAAAGATTAGGGGATGAAAAGGAACTCGCGAGTATTCAGCAAGCCCCAAACAATGTTCCCGTAACCAACATTATCGGCTCTAGTCTTCTGTAGTTCTCCAGCAGCAATGCGTCGATCCGCTCCCGCTGGCATGCGTGTCAGAACGCTCAGGAAAATTGCATCCACTCGGTCTCTGGTCGAGTCAATCCCAAGAACGTTATCGACAATTGCTGATCCCGGCTCGAGCATCACGTGAGTGATCGGACCATTGAACATGGCTAGGATCTGAGGAACCGTCGCATCTTCTTGAGACCCATTGATGGTTTCTCGGTCCCCTTGTCCGAATTGTCTCAGAAAATGTTGGGGTGGCAGTGGCGAGGGTAACTCGCTCGCTCGGCACAGGATATTGCCTTGATAGGCATGTGCGTTAAGTGATCGCTTGTAAGTCCCAGCAAAATACGTGTCTCTGAATTCTTCGGACTTTTGCAGGACGCGGTTGTAGTTGTCCTGAGCGAAGTTTACATCGAGTACGGGTGCAAGTTCGTTGACGGTCGGACGTTGAAATGGCCAAGGGTTTTGAACCGCGAGTGTTAGGATCGAATCCCAGACCTGCTCAGCGGTCATGCGACGTACCGCAGGGCCCGGATAGTGATACTTGTCATCGCTGGTTGGGTCGTAATCACTCGCTTCGCGTTGATAAGTTCTGCTGTAGAAAATTGAACGCATG
Source organism: uncultured Rubripirellula sp. (assembly GCA_938045805.1). Lineage (GTDB taxonomy): Bacteria > Planctomycetota > Planctomycetia > Pirellulales > Pirellulaceae > Rubripirellula. The sequence continues at coordinate 19,136 of CALIBL010000057.1, forward strand.
AATTCTTTGAGGTCAAAGTCGTTGCGAACAATTTCCTCGCTCAGAAAATCCATCAAGGCTTCGTTTGATGGTGGGTAGATATCTTGGAAGTCATCAATTGGTTCGACGAGTCCGACACCCATGAAACGTTTCCAAAGACGATTAGCGATTGTTTTGCTGAATTGCTCGTTTTGATCACTTGTGAGCCAAGCGGCAAACTGTTCTCTGGGTGTACTGTTAGCCGCTTTGGTAGGGATCTCGCCCCACAGCACCGCTGGTTGAACGACTTCCTTGGGGTCATGGTCTGCGTAGGCGTAATCATGCGGTAGTCGCATGGTCGCTTTTACTTCACTGACGACGTAAGTGTTTGCTCGAACGAGTCGCTGGAAGTTCCCCGGAACGCGACCTTTATCGAACTTGGTTCGAGCTTCATTGATGAGGTTGTTGGCTGGATTGGTTTTTTCGAAACCGGGATAGCCTTTGAGCATTCGGGTGCGCGTGCCGGTGGTGAATGCGGCTAACTGATAAAACTGGTACTGCGTCCAATCATCGAATGGGTGGTCGTGGCATTGAGCACAGCCAATCTGTGTTCCCAAAAAGACTCGCACCGTGTTGTCCACATAAGGAAGAGGCATACCGTCGTCTCGGAGTTGATAACCGACAGCTCCGTCTTCCCAGACCTTCCCGTTAGCAGTGAGCATTTCATAAACCCATTCATCGTAGGGTTTGTTGATGCGAATTGAGTCCTTTACATAGCTGAGGTAGGGGTCGGCGATGATATTCGCTTGTGGGCGGTCGGTAAGCCGTAATGTGTCCGCCCAAAAGTTGTACATGTTGCTCACGTAGTCAGGACTGTTGAGCAATTGGTCGATCAGGTTTTGTCGCTTATTTTCCTCGGCTGAATCCAGAAATTCGGTTGCTTCCTTGAGCGTTGGAATCCTTCCTGCAATATCGAGATAAACGCGACGCAAGAAGACTTCATCACTTGCCATATCATTGGGACGTAAGTCCTTGGCACGTAGTTGATCCTCCACCAATTGATCAATCTCAAACGCCGACCCTAATAAACGACTGCGGGTTGATGGGCTGACCTTAGCGACATCCATCACACTTCCGGGAGCGGTTCGGACACTCGCCGGTAGTTTGATTTTCGGTGGGGGAGTCGGCTTGGATGGTTTTCGCTGTGCCTCGACGTTCAGGGAAGGTAGGCAAACAGCCAATAGGGTCAGCAAGAGAAATCGCATGATGAGTGTCATCGAGAATGGGGCGGAAAGGCATCAAACCACGTTTCAATTCTACGCGAAACCTTCGCAAAGTTCAGCAATGATCGCGAAAGAAGCCACCCTCGAACCTGCCTAAAGCGGTATCATATTCCCTTCAATCGGTATCAGGCGGTCTGTTCATGGCGTTCTAAGCTGCATTTCTTACGGGGTGCGGTCGGAGAAGCGGCGAAGTTCGACTGAGTAACTTCATTCAAAATTCTCGCTGCCCTGTGGTAACGCCGGCCTCGACAATTGGGGTATCTGATCAGTTGAGGTGGTTAATAACCTGCTGGGCGGGTCGTTGGCTGCGTGTCATGGTTACCGCTAACTTGGATCACTTCTTTTACGACTCTTAAGAGATCTCACAGAAATTGGGAATAACGGCATGAAGAAAAGTGTTTTCCGGCTTCATCATTGGCTCGGCTTCGTGTTTACCCTGCTAGGGACTGTCGGCTTGGTCAATGACCCTGTACTGCATGCAGCAGATAAGGACGTCAAAACGCCGGCACTTACCGTTTCAAAAATGGAAAACCCAGCCGGCTGGATGGTGACTCAGGGCGATCGCTTGTTCGCAGGCTACCAACTTGACAGCAATGGAAAGCCAATCATCTATCCTCTCGTAGGGTCGGCTGGACACCGGATGACACGTGACTTTCCGATGAAAGATGCCGGGCCCGATGAGCGTAATGATCATGACCATCATCGGTCGCTTTGGTTAACGCACGGTGATGTGAACGGCGTCGATTTTTGGCTTGATGATGAGCATTGCGGAAAGATCGTTCATCGATCGGGTGAAGCCACCGTGCGAGATGATGGCACCGTTGTGATCACGACACACAATGACTGGAATTCGCCGGATGGTAAAAGGCTTCTTTCAGATGTGCGTCGGTACCATTTCTCGGTCTCCGGTGATCGTCGGATTATCGATGCTGACTTCTTGCTGATTGCGAGCGATGGCGATGTCAACTTTGGCGATACCAAGGAGGGATCCTTTGGTCTTCGCGTTGCCGGAACGATGAAAGTCGATGCGAAAAAAGGTGGTTTGGTCACCAACGCCGAAGGACTCCATGACAAAGAGGCTTGGGGCAAGAAATCGGCTTGGGTCAATTACAGCGGGCCAGTCAAAGGTGATACCGTTGGACTGACGGTTCATGATCATCCGGAGAGCTTTCAGTATCCATGTCGTTGGCACGTTCGCACCTATGGACTATTCGCTGCAAACCCATTTGGGGTTTATCACTTTGAGGGTGGTGAGAAAACCGATGGCGTCGTCCTGAAAAATGGCGAAACCATGCGATTGAGTTATCGGGTTGTAGTTGACGCCGATGAATTTGATGCTGAGCAGACTGCCAAAGACTCCAAGCAGTATGCGGCAACTCCTCGCCCATCGCTCAAGTAGATCCAACCAAGATCCATCCCGTCCGATGGGGTCATCGATCTGCAGTTTTGACAGACGAAAAGGAGAAGTTGCGGGTGAGTAGTTCGCCATTCGATTTAAATGGGCACCGAGCGATTGTTACCGGTGGGACTCAAGGGGTCGGCGCGGCAATCGCTCATTCTCTAGCTCGCGCGGGATCGGATGTCTTGATTGTGGGGCTGAAAGATGATGATGCGGCGCAACACGCTGTTGCTCTGTGTCGCTCCGAAGGTGTGAATTCGGGCCTGATTACTCAGGACCTTTCGCTGCCCGCAGATCAATACATGGATTCGCTGATGGAGCGTATTGATGAAGCGATGCCGGGGATTGACCTGTTGATCAATAATGCCGGGACGTACATTGATCCTCCATTCTTGGAGATGACTCAAGAATGCTTTCAGAAGACAATGTCTCTGAATGTGTGCGCCGGTTTCTTCCTCACTCAAGCGTTCTCTCGAACTTGGATTGCTAATGGAGTCAGTGGACGTGTCCTGTTTACTGGTTCAATTAATGGCCTGCTATCCGAACCAGATCACACTGCATACGACACAAGTAAGGGTGCCGTTGCCGCCATGGTGCGATCACTTTGCGTTGCCTTGGCTCCACACAAAATACGGGTCAACTCGATGGCACCGGGGCTCGTTCGAACCCCGCTCACGGACATCTTGAATCAGAACAAAGAACTTGATGACTGGATGAAGTTGCACACTCCATCAGGTGAGGTCCCCGATGCCGAGGTGTGCGGTGGCACTGCCGTGTTTTTACTTTCTGATGCGGCAAGCCATATTCATGGTCAAACCATTTACGTTGACGGAGGGATGAGTGCTTGGCAGCAACCCGATCCTCCTCAAGGATGGTCAAGCAAGTGATCCGTCTGCGACCATGATTAGTTCGGCTTGAGTCCGGCAATTGGCATTTTGACCCTGTAGAGACCGGTGCGTGCGGTAACGTACATCATCTTTCGGTCTTGACCCCCGAAAGTCACGTTCGCGGGTTGTTCGGGGAATTGCACGAGGCCAATCTTTTGTCCCGTGGGTGAAAAGATTTCGACTCCGAGGTGAGTCGTGAAGTAAAGGTTGCCCTCCACGTCGATTACCATCCCATCACCGCCTGTTCCGCTCTTACCTTCCGGCTGAGTCAAACTGCAGAACACGCGACCGTTGGTCAATTGTCCTGGACCTTCGACATCGTAAACCAGCATGTCAGATTGGTGACTCGGTGCGACATACAGGTGCTTTCCGTTAGGTGAAAGCGCGACGCCATTGGGAGCAGCGATATGATCCGTGACTCGAGTTACTTTTCCTGATTTGGCTATGTAGTAGACCGCTTGGATTCCTTGCGGTAGAGGTTCCGGAGCGCGAAACAGTGGGTCGGTGAAATAGATACCGCCGTCCGTGTCGATTACCAAGTCGTTGGGGGCGTTAAAGCGTTTACCTTCGTAGGAATCAGCCAACACGGTTGTCGTTTCTGTGTCGGTATTGTAAGCAACAACTTTTCCATCCATTTGGCAAGCTAGCAGTCTTCCGCTGGCATCGACGAGCGTGCCATTGGTGTGCTTGGAATCGCTGGTGAAGACGGCGACATGATCGTTACTTGATACTGCGTGAATCGCCGTGTTTGGGATATCAGTGAAGTAGAGCGTCCCTTTCGGATCCCAAGAAGGACCCTCAGTAAAGGTGAATCCTGTTTTGACCGTTTCAATCTTCCCCTGCGGCTCGATGTTCTCTTCCGCCCAAGTGAAACACGGGAGCATCGAAATCAGTAGAGCGACGATAAAAGATGTGGATCGTTTCATCTGGTGATCAATATCATGTAGGAGGAAAGAGTCAGGTCATGGAACGAGGTCGATGACTGATTAAATCCGTGGTTGAATGCAAACGAGGAGCACCTCGGCCCAGAATTATAGCGAGATTCAGTCAAGAGAAGAAGAATTTGTAATTCGCGTTGAATCCATGTCGGTGAGTGAGACATACAAGGCGGATCAAGCTAAATGGTCAGATCGAAGCTTCGCAAGATACTTTTGCAAAGGCCGAGGTTGTTGGTTTGCGTCGAGCAATCCTGAGTTCGGTAGAAGATGATTGGCCTCGTCTGACCAGCCATTCCACACAATGCCGTGGATGTAGGGTTTGGCTAGCAGGATTGGAAGCAGAGGCTCAAGGATCTTTTCTTGATGGTTGCAAGGCATCTCATTGGGGTCTGAATCGCTCGAGTGACTCAAGATTGCCAATGGATCCTCAAGGGAGTCTGCCGGTGCAGCAATTTGTACAAGCAGTGGTAAGCCAAGATTTCCCCAACGATCAAGATTTTGGGAGAAATCTATTGCTGATCGCTGCATCGACCCTGAGTCGCCATAGTTCATTTTGATGTCGAGCCCGATGCCAGCCATGCCGAGTCCGCAGCGCGCCAGTGTTTCTGCGACTTTCAATCCCGGGACGCCTCCGCTCGGATGACGCAGGTACTCTCCGAATGGTTGATCGAACGAGATGACGGCTGGCGTCTCCGGATCCGTCTTTCTTACTGTTTGCAGGACAGCCAGACTGAGACGCATGATTTGTTCATCATCCATCTGAATCGGTCCGCCTGTGTTCATCCCGGAGATGCAGTTCCAGAGCTGTACTGACCCTTTCAGCTTTGAAATGGTTTGTTCAACATAGTTCAGTGCCACTTGCTGTAGTGACTCAAAGTCACCAGCAACCGTTGTCATCCATGTTGGTAAGAGTTCTTTTTCAAAATCAATCAGCGGTCCCACAATGGTTCGAAGTCCCATTGATTGGAATTGATCTATCATGTTCCTCGCGGGTGATAAATCAAATACACCCTGTTCAGGCTCGATGTCTCGCCAGTTGATCCGCATCGCGGCGGTGTTGAACGTTTCAGTGTAGATCAACTGCATTTCGGGGTGATTCAAAAACGCATTGTGGCGATGTCCCGTGAGGATCGATGCTGCAAGTAGGGTGCTCAGCTTTGGGTCACGCAGCTTACGCTGTGAGATCGAAGCGCTAGCGTAATCTTGAGCGATGTGATCAAGGGATTGTTCGAGTCGAGCGATCGCTTGATTCGCATACTGCGTCGCGATTTCTTGGTTTGGAAGATTTTTCAATGCTTCAAGAAAATATCGCGTCCCCTCGTCGAGATCTCGACGGGATTTGTGATTTTTTGGGGCACCTGATAGTTCCCACGCCGAGCTTAGAGTTCGTGCACGATGGCAGCTGCCCCTAGCAAGTTCAATCGGGAGGTGAAATTGCTTTGTATCTGATGAAGAGAGACTACAGGTTGATAGGAGTCTCGTTCCCAATCCATCGATTGGCCATAAGATCTGGATCTTTCCTGACGCAGGTATTTTCGTCCGGATCGTTAGTGACTCGTCGTTGTATTCAGTTTGAGACTGCCAAGGGGTTCCATGCGGCCCACAAAAATGCGCACTGTTCCAGACATGGTCCGGTACGGTTTCACGCAGGTCTTTTGTGATGTGGAATTGGAATTGACCCATGTTTTTCGCGTTATCAGTACGATCTGGAAATAGGGTCATGCAATCGGCTGACCGAGAAAAGTGATTTCATCCCCGTCTGTGGCACTCCCGCGAATGGCTGCCGCCTCGTATCCTACTCGTTCTCTCATTTGTCTGCGACCGGACGCAGGCTCCTCAGTGCGATCAGACGAAAAAATTAGGAATCGTCAAAATGACCCAGTCGCCAGATCAAGAACTTTATCGTTTTGATTCCAACGGGGCGCTTCTCGGTACCAATTTGCCGTTCCCAAAACGCAGCGGAAAAGTTCGCGACGTTTATGATCTTGGAAATAATCTGCTGATTGTTAGCACCGATCGCATCAGTGCTTTTGACTATATTCTGCCGAGCGGCATCCCAGACAAAGGACGTCTGCTGACGGCGATGAGTGAGTTTTGGTTTCAGTTGCTCGGGGTGAGGCATCATCTGATCAGCACCGAGATCCTGCCGTCTTTCTCCTCCCAGTTTGATACCGATCCGCTTCGTGGCCGGATCATGCTGACTGAAAAAGCAAGTGTTGTTCCATTTGAATGTGTGGTCCGGGGTTACCTAGAAGGTAGTGGACTTCGTGAATATCAAAGCACCGGAGCGATCTGTGGGAACGAGCTTCCCGCGAACCTGGTTCAGTGTGATCGCTTACCTGAGCCGATCTTCACACCCGCTACCAAAGCGGAAGAGGGGCACGATGAGAATGTTTCAATTGACCGAATGATCAAAGATTTGGGATCTGACTTATCCGAGAAACTGAAGCAACTAAGTTTGCATATTTATCAGACCGCCTGTGATCATGCTAAGGCACAAGGAATTCTCATCGCCGATACAAAGTTTGAGTTCGGCTTGGTTGATGACGAAGTCGTGCTGATTGATGAAGTGCTTACTCCAGATAGCTCCAGATTCTGGAGTGCCGATGTTTATCAACCCGGTCAGGCACAGCCTTCATTTGATAAGCAGTTCGTTCGTGAATGGTTGTCGCAGTGTGGTTGGGATAAGAACAGTGAACCACCGGAACTACCTGCCGAGATCATTGAGCAGACAGCCGCTAAGTACCGCGAGGCATTCGAGCGATTGAGCGGTTCTTCGAACGCGTGAGAGGCGTCGATGGATGCTGAGTGCCTGTAGAGATGGTGATATTGGAACGCTTGCGATCTTTAAAAAGATGATTGCTCAGTTTCAACAATTTGATTGAATTCTTGAATTCGATTCTCTTCTTTTTTTCGATGTAGATTTTCTCTCAGAATGATGTGGTCTGCGACTCGCAGGAATCGGTCATATTTGACCTTGCGTTCCGCGTCATTCAGCTCGTTTCCTGATGCTTCTCGCAGTTCTCGATAACGTCCATAGTCGGGATGCATCTTGATTGCTTTTAAGAACTCATCCTGACGGGTTGTCATGAGTTCAATGGGAAGAGGATTGAGGAGATTTGAGAGTTGTGGCCATCGTTTTCGTATGTCCTCGCGGATTTTAACCCGTAGTTTTTCGTGCTCAGGTGGCTGCCGCGGGCGTCGTTTTTCGCCCTCTTTTTTCTCCGGGTGTAGGACGTTGTAGGCATCAACCAGTCGATCGTTACCCGATAGTTCCAGTTGTGTTGAGAGGCCTTCCAGAATTGCCGTTTCGGTTGGTGTCGCGAGTTCCAATACCTTGTCATATGCGAGATCGTCCGGCAGAAGATCCGATTCCCCCTCACCGAATTCACTGTATTGGTCGAGGTAAATGTCTGAGGTTTTGAGTGGGAAATCGATGGTATTCGCCGTCAGGATGACATAGGCATGTGCTTCCTCAAGTGAAGTCACTCCATCTTGGTTGTAGTCCGGTCGCTCAAGTGTGTTACCGAGTCGATCGGTGCCAGATACGGCAGCAAGAAAGTAGCTGCTGTATTCAGCGTAGTTCGCCTCATTGATGTCAGGTGTGCATCCGGCTGCTGGGCGATCATGTACGGTGGCAAAGAATCCGATTCGACGCTGTGTCGAGAGTCCTTGATCTGGATCCGCATTTTTGAAGATGAGTCTTGCGAAACCACCTGCATGGCACTGAACCATGACAACGACAACGGTCACCTGCTCGTTAACCAGTTCTAAACTCTCTGCCAATTCTTTGACCGATAGAGAGGTACGGCCCCACGTAGCGATGGTGGTATTGTGTGGTTTGTTTTTGTCAGAACTTCCATTGCCATGTGATGTGACGTAGATAAATAAACGGTCCCCGGGCTGAAGCTTCGACCCCTCTTCTTTGAACCAATTTTTTAGGTTCTCAGGTTTTGTCGAATCCCTTACTTCGCTAATGCCGTGATCCCGATAGCTCAGACCGAGATTCCTCTGGGTTCCAAAAAACTCAGCCATCAACCGGTTCGGCTCCGGCACCTGATCACGATCCATCACCTGCAAGTCAGCCCCTGCATCATCCCCGTCAGCAAAAAAAATGTCGTGCTGAATGTCGGATGCAAACTGAGACGCTAACGTTCGCTGAAAGTAAAGGACGTTGCGTTCCAGCGATGCTTGGTTTCCAGATGGGAGATAGCCGCCTCCGATCGTGAGAAAGACATTCTTTCCCTCGCCAAAGGATGGAAGCGACGATATCGCTATTACAAGTGATGCGAGAATGATTCGACCGATAGCTGGCATATTCATTGGACCAAGATGCACTGGGTGGGAAATGTCACCGGTGTGAAGTTGCATCCGTGCAGAGCATGAGTCTCAATCGACATTGTGGCGTCGTTGGATTCACAACCGTCAGAGCCCTAGATTACAAAGAGATTCACGGCTTTCCAAAAAGTGCAGCCTAGCCGCGATGTGAGAGGAAATCACTAAGGATTTCACTCAGAATTCGTGGAAATCATCAAACCGTCGAGGTTTGGTTCTAGTGCTGATTATCTCCCAAGGTACTGCAAAAAAGCCAATTGGGACGATTGTATCGATAGAAGAAAGTAGGGCTGGCAGGACTTGAACCCGCGACCTAGGGATTATGAGTCCCCAGCTCTAACCAACTGAGCTACAGCCCCCTGTGCCGTCAAACATAACGACTTACGCCGCCATTAGCGTCGAACACTCAGCTATCAGTGGAGATAACTCGAATTCGTCGACGTCAACAACAGTCGGTGCTTGTAATCGCAGCCGAGTGCACAATTTAAGCAACTTTTGAATGGATCGGGAGGTGGGATTCGAGGTAAGGATGGAATTCCCGCCGGTTTCCAGTGCGTTTGAGAGATGGCGGGGCATCTCGATCTGTTGAGTTGCTTCCTACATCAGTATTCCCAGTAAAAGCGACGCGGCGTTTGTTATCGACGCCATGGCTCCAGCGGCTCTCCAACGGAAATCTAGAATCAGACGGTAAGAAATGGTTTCCACTACCAAAACCATCGTTTCCACCAACGCGAAACTGGCGACTTGATTTTCAACGGCAAGGCATGCGAGCGGGTGGGTCATGAGGTTAATCATCACACAGCAAGTTACAAAAGACGGTACCCAAAACCCGTCCCCTTGAAGTCGTTTTAGAAAAGGAATCAGACATACTGCAAAACCTGTTTCTACCAACAGGTTGAGGATCAGGAGGAATAAGAAAGATTCTCTCGCCACGGATCATTCGCTTATCTGATAGTTGTCTGCAGACTCCACTGTGCCGTCGGGTGCGTTATCCGTTAGGGGGTGACGCCGTCCGTAGATTTTTTTTAGAGTCCAAAGCACGAAGCAGCCAACGAGCCCAATCAGCGAGATGGAAATCTTTCCGAATCGACTGAGGCCTCCTGTTGTCACTTGATTGAATTCATCAAACTGAACCTCTTCAACCACTTCGATTTCAAGTGACTGATCGGTAATTGCCGTTAATCTGCAGCGAGTCACAATCCGATTTGTCTTTCGCAGAATCGAAACGGATGTAAGCGAGTGGGTGGGTGGTTCACTATTTGGAAATGGAAGAGCTTCACCATGTGTGTAACTCTCTGGTGGTTCAAAGTCCTTCGGGACGGAATAGATTTTTGTGCCATACTTGGTCGAGAAATAAAACGGTTGATCCGCTTTGACTTCCGCAAACCCACCAAAGCCTCGCACGGGGGCGGCAATCAGACGATGTTCTCTCAGGAGCGGTGAATCTAAAAACACTAACTCGTGCTTGATGCTCTTGTGTCCTGGCGGGATTAGGTCGCCCCTAGCGGCATCAGAGATGAATAGCCAGGAAAATGCCGTGAGGAATTGGCAGAGAAATTGAAGTGCCAATCTCGGCGCAGGGAAAGTTTCCTTAGACAATGGTAAACCTCATCATCTCTACTCCTCGATCCATTGTGAGGTCGTCTATTAACACTGCTCTTATGTCTTATCTTATCTGCAATCAAGATTCCAATCGTCTACCAAACAAGTCGACCAAGCAAATTGTAGCTGCGAGCCGCGTATCACCACCTCATTGTGACGCCATTGAAGAGAGTGATTCTGTTACCGCGTCAATTGTAGGGAAAGACGACATGGCGACAGATCTTTGTCTTGCGATCTAAGTGCATTTCAGGTCCATAGACGAAGCGTGGATAGCCTAGGTACTATCATGCTGAAAATCGTGGCATCCAAGGCGACGCAAGATGGGATTAAGTTGTTTCGCTCAACTCGCTATCAGGTCTTGCTCGTTGGCCGAAGCTCCTAAAAGCCTTGTTAATTGTATTGGGATTTGTTTGCATGATTGATCCAGTGGTGATTGTTGGAGCTGGTTTGTCCGGTTTAACCGCCGCAAAAATACTTCAGGAACAAGGTGTGGAGGTGCTGGTGCTCGAGGCATCCGACGGTGTTGGTGGGCGGGCACGAACCGACGAGATTGACGGATTTTTGCTGGATCGAGGTTTCCAAGTTTTTTTAGATTCTTACCCAGAGGCAAAGAACCTACTCGACTTTTCCGATTTGCAGCTCCGCCCCTTCGAGCCCGGATCACTGGTGTGGCTCGGTGGGCGATTTCATTCCTTGGTAGATCCATGGCGAAGGCCCGCTCAATTGTTTCAGACCGCTTTCTCACCGGTGGGAAGCTTGACAGACAAACTTCGCATCGCTTCGCTCAGGAATCGTGTCAGTCGTGGGAGCATTGAAGGTCTGTTTGAGGGATCCGATCAAACGTCTCTTGAGATGCTTGAGGAGTTCGGTTTTTCCAGCAAAATGATCGATCGATTTTTGCGTCCGTTCTTTGGTGGAGTTTTTCTAGATCAAGATCTTGACACATCTTCCCGAATGCTTTGCTTTGTCTTCCGCATGTTCAGTCAAGGTGATGCAACGTTGCCTGCGTACGGAATGGGCTCTATTGCTAAACAGCTTGCTTCGGCATTAACGGAAGAGAGAATCAGGTTGAACTCGCCGGTCCACAAGATTGACGGGCGAACGGTAACACTGTCCTCAGGTGAGTCGTTCGCAAGTCACCGACTTCTTTTGGCATTGGATCAGCACCATGCTGCGAAGTTAGTACCCGAGTTGGCAAGTCAGCGCGAGTCGCGATCTGCTACGACTCTTTACTACGCAGCTGAAAAGTCACCGTGTAAAAAAAGGATGTTAATGCTGAACGGAACAGGCAAAGGCTTGATCAATCATCTGTGTGTGCCAAGCGAAGTTGCCCCTGCTTACGCACCACAAAATATGTCCCTGATTTCGGTTTCTGTTCTCAAGCAAGATATCAACCTTGAGACTCTTCCTGCTCAAGTTGTTCAGGAGGCAGCGGCGATGTTTGGTGCCGAGGTGAAACAGTGGAAGCATTTGAGAACGGATCGGATTGTGGGAGCTCTACCCAACCAGTCATCGCCAGCCTTTGAACCGCCAATTAAACCACCACATCTGAGTGGTGATCTTTACGTTTGCGGTGATTACCGAACCAATGGATCCATCAATGGAGCGATGCAGTCGGGGCGTTTAGCTGCCGAAGCAGTCATTGAGACGCTTTAGTTTTTCGTTGTCCGCTTGATGATTCTCCATCGATAACTCAACCAAACAAGTCCACTCGCTGTAGGTTGAGTGCGTCACACCAAGTTGTATCAAAGCTTGTGAGACGTTCTCGTTTTGGGAAACGTTCCATTGAATGCAATAGCCCCATTGTGCGGTTAGCGTACCATTGCATTTCATCGGCGAGAAGTCGAGCCTGATTCAGATGATGACTTCGTGATGCGTAACCAGAATTAGAAGATGATGTAATGTTGTCCCAGACGTGCTCGAACCAAGAATCGACTGCAACTCCTGATGCACCAAGCGCAATCAGCTTAGCTGCATCATCCGCTCCAATTTCACCGGGTGAAATCCATAAAGGCGTGCTTTCATTACCGAGGCGGTCCATCTGCTCACGAGTTTTGAGGACCATGAGTGCGAGCTCTAGTCCATCTAAGGCAACTGAATCCAATTGAAGAATCAAACCGTCGGGTTGCGCCGCTAGGACGCCTTGAAGGTCAACCATCAGATGGAAAGGTTCAAGGGTGACGAATAGTACGGCATTGGGAGCCAACGCGCGAAGCTGTGAAAACTTGGATCCAAGTTGATGCATCGAAGGGACATCAGGTGGGAAGGTAGCGGAGGGAACCCAGCTGCCACCCGAGATTGGTACTTCTCCCCTCAGTACATCCCAGCGAGCGAGTTGATCTGCAGAGTAGGCAAAGCGACCCGTTTCATCCCGATGCGTGGTTAGTCGAACGTCGATCATCGTTGCGTGATCGAAATCCTCGGCGGTGAGGCCGTATCTTTCCGGACGATAGGGAACAATTCTCGGCAGGCAAATTGATTCTGATGCGGTGGTATCGTCAGTCTGATCAGAATTTGGATGATCGTGGAAATGTGAGTCGCCGTTGCTGCTACTCACCTCACTTCGCAAAGCCGTTACTGGAAGGTCAATCTCCGCTAAGGCGACAGCGATTGCGTTAGCTTGTTCACTGTCAAAGTGATGCCATTTTGGTTCATGCAAAAATAGTGGCAGTAGTTCCTTAAAGCGTTTCTCCGCAGTTTCGTTAAGAGCCAAAGTGGGAAAGCTTGGATGTTGCCACTGAGCAGGAGGGCCGGTCCATGGGGAGTCGGCTTTGGCAGATGTGAAATTGAGTTTTTCTAATCTCGCTTGCATGATATTCAACGCGCCGACGCATGATGTGGAAGAGATTGCAGTCACCTTGTGTGATCGCGATCAGGAGTAATGATGACTGTTGTTTTACCGCCAGTTCGGATTTAACTCACCTGATTTCGATTGTTCCGCTTCAAGCATTGCTTCTGGGACGACACGGCGAAAGTCCGTCGCGTCGCCACGGATGGAAGCATTAATCAAGAGCAGTCCAAGGCGAACTTGCTCTTTTTGTCTCAGTGGTGCTTCGACGACACCTTCAGCGAGGCTAGCGGCTTGTCCACGAATGAAGATCGTCACATTACTCGCCGCATCACCAAGGTTCGCACCGGCATCTCCGCCGATCACGATCGTTCCACCCAACGCACCGATTCCGGTTTCCTGACCCACATCGCCCCTCACAAAGATGCCACCACCTCGCATCGCTGCTCCACAGCGATCTCCGGCCGCTCCATAGATCGCCAGTGTGCCGCCGGTCATCGAACATCCAACACCGTCCCCCGCGTTACCCCGTATCCGCACCGCACCGCTCCTCATTCCTTCGCCAACCCCATGACCGACGTTACCGGTCATCTGTACATCGGTCTGGTGATTGAAGGCAAAAGCGTAATTCCCAAGACTTCCCTCGAGAATCAATCTGACCGGATGTGAAAGTCGCATGAATGCGTGTTCTTGTCCCGACGCTCCATCAATCACCACCTCGGGTAATTTCTCAGCATTGTCTTCCACTTCGATATTTCGAATCTGTTCCATCGCTGCGTTGATGCTGAGTTGATTCAGATTCAACTGCATTAGTGGAGATTCAGTGAATTCGCTCATTGATTTCTGTCGTCGATTGAAGAACGGGGCCAGCAGTTTGTGGATCTAGTGAGTCGGTGCATCATAGCTTAGGGGAATTCCTTCTGAAGATGCCAGATGATCTATGCGTCCATGGACGACTTCCGATTGCGTAAGTAGCGGATGAGGCCACGAACGATGGTTTCAACATTCGATTCAGTTTTTTTGCCGGCCTCGAGTACGTCCTGATGATCGGCGGGGCTGCGTTGGTCAGGATTTGCGACGTTGGTTACGACCGATAGAGTGATCGGATCGATACCGAGACTTTTGGCCATCAACGCTTCGGGTATGGAGCTCATACCGACTGCATCTGCGCCAATCTTGCGCATCATTCGGTACTCGCTTCTGGTTTCGTAAGTCGGTCCAAGGGTCGCGAGGTACGTACCACTGATGACCGTGATTTGATGTGCCCTCGCAATCGCGTGCACGCGGTCAATGAGATACTGCGGGTAAAAATCGAGTGTTCTGATGAGGTTGGCAGGTAGGTGAGCCATCTGCAGTTTGTCGAGTGAGGAAGCTCGCGTCACTTTGTTTTGGTGAGTGGATTGGTTAAGCCAGTTAATGTGATCCTTCAGAACCATCAAGTCCCCAACTTGAAATTTTGGGTTCAGTCCACCGGCAGCATTCGTGATGATCAATTGTTCAATACCCAATTGATGCATCACCGAGATAGGGTAGGTCACCTGCTTATTTGAAAAACCTTCGTAGCGGTGGTATCTACCAGCCATCACAACGATCGGGGTCCCCTCGAGTGACCCGATGACAAGCAGTCCACGATGGCCTTGCGCGTGAGTTGATTGAAATCCCGGTATCAAGTGGTAAGGGATTTCAATTGCATTCTCGAGATGATGCGCTAGCCCGCCCAAGCCGCTGCCGAGTACGACACCAACCCGAGGTGTGACGGAGCTTCGTGTGCGAATGTACTGAATTGCTTGCTTGACTGTGTTTTTTGTTTGTTCACACACAGGTTAGGCAATCCGAGGATTTCCCGCTTCTTGAACAATGCCTTTGACGACCGCCTGAAGATTTGGCGCAGCCTTGCCAGCCACTGCAATAATTTCTTCGACGTTTGCGGGCTTCAGGGCATCCGGTAGGCACATGTCGGTAATCACACTGAGACCAACCGTTTTGAGGCCACAATGCACGGCGACGATCGTCTCGGGAACCGTACTCATACCGACGACGTCCGCACCGATGGTTCGCAGAAAACGATATTCGGCTCGCGTCTCAAGATTCGGACCTGCCACCGCAACGAACACACCCTTATGAATCGTCAAGTCGAGATCACGTCCAATCTTGATCGCACGATCAACCCAAGTCTGATCGTAGGGTTCACACATGTCCGGAAAACGTGGACCCAAGCGATCATCATTGATCCCGATCAATGGATTGTCACCGAGAAGATTGATGTGATCTTCAATCACCATCAAATCACCCGAATTGAAATACGGATTGAGACCTCCGCATGCGTTACTCACCACGAGTAGTTCCACACCCAGTTCCTTGAACACTCGAACTGGAAGCGTGATGAGTTTTAGAGGATACCCCTCGTAGAGATGAAAACGGCCTTCCATGGCCACAACCGGTACGCCGGCGAGATGCCCGCATACCAGCCGTCCTCGGTGGCTTGTAGCTGTCGATTTAGGGAAGTGTGGAATGTCTTCGTATTCGATGGTTACGTCGACGTCGATCTCTTCAGTGAGATCACCCAGACCTGTGCCCAAGATGATAGCGACTTTTGGTTGTACAGGGAATCGCTCGCGAATGGTTTTGCATGCGTCTTGAATTTTGTCGTAAAGATCAAGCATCATTCAACGCCTTGAATCGTTCGTGCCATCCACTCGCGAGGTCGCATTGTAAAGATCATCAAAACGGTTTGCGACCTCCCTAACGCAAAGAAATGGAAATGTTCTAAAAAGAATTTGTTTGAGGAAAAAGAAGTTTTTTATAACGAATATTAATGCAGGTGACTTGCATGTTGTGTCGCCAACTGCTTGCCAAAACGATGTACCTTTGATAAGCGAGGTCTTTGATCACGACGTGACGTTAACACGCGATCTATCGTGATCAAACAGATTTTAATAACTTACCCACCACGGCATTTCGTTCTTAACTGGGAGCCTCGAGATGGTGAAACAATTACTTGGTTTGTGGCGAGACACTTGGTGGTTGTGGCTTGGGTTCGTCCTGCTAACACTTGGTTTTAGTTTGCTCCTGGGTTACTACTTTCTTTTGCTTTTGCCATGCTTACCGATCCCGTTCTTTTATTTCGCCATCAATCGGTACGACGAAACGGGAGCTGAGAGGCGAGATTTGGGTGCTTGAACCACGCAACGCACTGTCATTAAACAAAAAACAGTCCACGATGACCGTTAAATTCGCGATTGACTTGCTCTGGAAGATATTCGCCGCCCGAAAAAGCTAACCATGGGGTTGTCTGCTCTGCTATTCTGCTAGTGTATCGAAGAGATGAATATCCAGTCGGCTCAACGATGGCTTTCATTTCTTTTCGCTAGCCGTCAATCATCCGGTGACGGTGGATTCTCCTGTCAGAGCCAAGCAGTCATGCGCACGTCTGCCGACAATGACCAATCGCCGATTGATTTTTCTCGCAGTTCACTGAAACCGACGTCGATTCCTACGAATGGCGACGGCGAAATTGGTTTGAAGTATCGACTTACCAGTGGTCTGCTAGTAGCAGTCGTGATCCTTTTTTTTGTTGCGGTTAATCTTCCTTATCAGTACGTAGAGGTCGAGCAGATTTGGCTAGGTCAGCTTGACTTTCCTGCAAGTCAAGAAGGCGGGCAAGTTGAAATGCCGGTAATGGGAGGCTGGCCGCTGCGATACGTGGTCGGCTATCCGACGGAGTCAGAGGTCGTGTATCGCCTCTGGGAACCGCTCTTGCTTGGCGTGAATTTGTTGTTCGGTTTGCTGGTCTGTTGGTTCGTCTATTGGTTTTTATCCTTCAGGCATCGGTCTCTCTATCACGAGAAAGAATCTGGTCGACGCCGGATCTGGTTCGATAGTTTTTTTGCTTTTTGCATCTTGGCGATTCCTACGGGAATCGTTGCGGTCAAAGCATGGACGCCTTACCAACAAAAGAAAATAGCAGCTCAGTTGAGTCGAAATGGCAATTTCTTCGTTTCAGCTTGGGTTCCAGAAATCATTGAGTCGCAACTCCCTCAAAGTCTCAAGCGATGGCTCTTAGAAGTTCGGCAGATTCGCTTGACGGGTGCGACTCCTGAAATTCTTCGACGCGTTGTTGAGATTCCAACACTCGTCGCACTTCACAGTTACGGCGGTAAGCATGATCCAGATACGTTTAAGGCTCTTGGCAAATCACTTCATTTCAACTCCTTGCTAATTTCCAACGGTTCCTTGAGTGATGATGAGGTCTCGGTTATCGCTCGGTTGCCGTGGCTCAAGCATTTAAAGTTTGCGGGCACACCACTCACAGCGGAGCAGTTTCATCAATTTGATCAACTTCCACTGATGACCGTTGATTTGCAGGCAACGGGGATTGCCTACGAAGAGATTGAGGGAGTGGACTGGGCCAAAACCTGCGAGTTGCTGTGGTTATCTCGACCGCCCAATGGTGTTAGCAATTCGATTTCGTTTGAAGATTGGACTCGTCTGAGAACACTATGGGTCAAGCGAAGAACCTATGAACTGAATGAGGCTGTTTTGGGGCTTCATTTTTACAACCTTCCGCAATTGCAGCGACTGTGTTTGGATCGCGTTCAAAAGCACGATTTGTCATTTGTAAAAGTTCCTCGACTCGCGAGCGTTGAGGAAGAAATCGTGGATGCGAGGTTTGTGCTCAACGACAATTATCTCGTTCCTGGACTGACTTGGGTTCGAAATCTTACCGTTGATGGTGCAGATAGCCTGAATGAAATTGGCTGTTACGCAAAGGATCTCGAGCAGTTACGACTGGGGGACTCACCCAACCTGAAGAAGTTAAGACTAGGTGCCTACCTTGTAACGCTCACAGGTAATGTGATTCCTCAGCAGACCGATCCTGAAAAGTGTCGGCGTTGGATTCGTTACCTCGGGGAGCGTCGCGGTCCATACGAATTGGATCTAGGTTACTTACCTTTGAAGGGGATCGACCTGACTCCCCTGTCTCAAAATGTCGAAATCCAGCAGTTAAATCTCAACGGAACCTATGTTGATTTTTCGCAGGTCAAGCAGATTGGTTCGATGTCTCAATACAACTCACTGGATGCACGTACCACTTTGCTTCGCGGCCAAGATTTTGAGGAATTATTGGAGCAATTTCCCGAGATGGATCGTTTGTTGATTAACGGCGAGCAGATCCATTCACTTGATACGAGGGATCGTGATCGGTTGAAGTATTTGGGGGTTTCCACAATGCGTGAGATCGAAAAAGTTTCGCTGCTAAATCAGCCTCGAATGCGAACCAGTTTGACGATGATCGCTAGCCCCAAGGTACTGCACATTGAAAATGTTCCTGGGCTTGAGGGGTTGTCCCTTGAGGGGCCTTGGCCGGTGTCAGCCACGCTTAGCGGCTTGCGTGATTTGGAGTGGTTCGCCGGTGGGGGAACGGAGCTTACCGATGAGATCGCGGGAGAGGTGCTCAAATGTTCTCATCTGCATCGCTTAACGTTTGCGTATCCATCGATTTCTCGAGGAACACTTTCCGGTATCGGGAAGCTCAAAGAATTGATCTCACTTGCCCTGCCAGGGACCTTAGTAGATGACGAAATGGTGCGGTCTTGGCGTAACGTCCACGATCTGTGGGAGGCCAATTTTGATGATACCATCGTTTCAGCGGAAACCATTATTTGGCTGACTCGTATGCAGTCACTTCGTCGTTTGTCACTCAATCGAATTGGATTGGATGAATCAACCGTGCAAGCGATTGTTGCTCTGCGGCAAATCTGCGAACTTCACCTTGAGAATACTCCGCTACCACCTGAGGCACTTTCTACCCTTCTGCAATATGGTCATCTCGAGGTGTTGAACGTAACAGGATGGGATTTTAGTGAGGCATTGCTTTCTGTGTTGGAGAAGGATGCAAAGCGACTTAATCACTTGATTGTGCGAGATCGAGATTTAAGTCTCGAGCTTTTTAGACGCTTGATGAATCTCTCTGATCAAATCTACGTTGATGTTTCGGTGTTGCCAGAGGGGCTCACCAATGAAGAGGTGACGAGCATACATGAAAGAGCGGATGCTGTTCGGAGACTGAGCAATTCGGGCTGGCGTCTGATGCTTGAGGCTCCTCAGGATACCGGTTCAGGAATGAGCCGGGACGAGTTCCGAGCCGATCGATCGCGGCGACTCAACGGTCGTCAGCGACCTTGGATGCCAGAGTTCTTCTTGGTCAATCTAAAGCCAGAGAAATTCGTGAAGCCACCTAGCCAGTGACGACACAATGGCTCGGGTGTGTCAGGCTGATCGTCAATCAAGCATGAAACGGGTTGTCAGGTCATTGCCGGGGTCTGCGATATTCGCCTCAGCGAGGAAAAGTCGCCCTGCGTTGGGACACCGCTCTTGATCTTCTTGGCTCATGTGCTCAACCGCCGTGGTGATCAGGAGTCGTAGTTTGCCATTGATTCGTACAAAGGCGGGGCAAGTATTCTGCGGCGAACCTGAGGTTTGCCAAACTGTCTTGAGTTCACCGCTGCCAAGATCATACAGGCGGGTTTCACCAAACTCTGCAAACTCTGGCCGGAACATAGCAATGACGATCCCCGATCCATCCGGGGTGAGCACGGCCCCATCAGGTACCGCTGGGTCACCGGTGAAGTCAATAACGACTTCAGCTTGACCGAGTTGGCCCGAGTTCATGTCGATAGAGTACCGAACGAGTTGTCGTGTGGGCGAGTCAATATCGAGTAATTCATGATGACCTTCTTGATCCGTTAGCAAAGCTTTACCGTTGCTGCAGATCTGATCAGATCGAAGCTGGATTAAGTTTCCATTAGATCCTTGATAGAGATACAAGCCAGCCTTCTTGGTGGCAAATTCAAGATCCTTGGTCCCGAAGATTAGGTGATTCCCGACAGCCCATCCATCGTTGATGATGGTGTTGTCGACGGCTTGATCAACGCCATCACAAATGACTTCCCATGATTGATCCGTGAGATTAAAAAGTCCGAGTGAGCGTTCACAGCCGATGACAAAAATGTTGTCGCGATTCGTTGGAAATGCAAACCCCGGTCGTCCCGGAAGTTCAAATGACTGATTGGTCATGGTTTGTAGATCAAGCAGGTTCAAGCTGCCGTGCGTGCTAGCGGAGCCATGCTGAATCCCGACCCAAGACACCTTGCCGTCATCCAAAGCCATCGGTCCTTCAGGGAGGTATCGGAGGGCATCAGAGTCGGGAACGGTAAGTGGCTCCGCTTGAATGATTTCAGTCATCGTTTTTTTGGTTGATGAGGTGGTTTAGATGGGGAATGGTTCGACGGAGTGAGTCCTTCGAGACCGAAAGTTTAGCGTATCATGGATCGTTTGATGATCGACATCAGAAGATTTGAGAATGGGTTCGGACACCATGTTCGAGATGAGTCCATAGCGGGGATTCCAACCGATGATGACGTAGCACTGGTCAAAGGGCTACTCTGTAGGAGTCTCAGGCCTCCACACGGTGGCTCGTCGCAACGTAGAGATTTGAGAACGAGTGATCATGTTGTTTCCCGGTTAGTCACATGACGTGCTGCTCGCAAACGAGTGCTAGGTGCTGCCGTGCGTGAATCTGGGTGAATGACTTTGTCGTCTCGTTCACCCCGTTTTTCGTTTTGTAACGTAAAAAAGGATGAAATTGTGTCGTTAAGTATCATGCGTCGCTTCACTTTCTGTGCAGGCCATCGACTGGTTGGTCATGAAGGAAAGTGCCGAAATCTGCACGGGCACAATTACGTCCTTGAACTTTATCTGACTGGGCAGAAACAGGATGAAATCGGGCGAATTCTCGACTTCAAGCTACTGAAGCAGCGTGTGAATGGTTGGATCGACGAAAACTGGGACCACACCTTCGTTCTCTGGAAAGACGATTCCAACGGTCTTGCTGCGATTCGATCCTCCGAGCCTCACCGAATCTACGAGCTCGAAAAGAACCCTACTGCCGAGAACATGGCAATTCACTTTCTCCATGACATAGCACCGCAAGTTCTTGAGGGAACCGGAGCTTCTGCGTTCCGAGTGCGTCTTTGGGAGAGCGAGGAAACATGTGCCGAAGTCAATCTCGATTGACCGGTTGGAGTGAAACCGAGTGCAGGCGAATTTGGTACGGGAAAAAAGGGCACAGGCAAAAGGGTACAGGCAAAAGGGTGACAGGGAGTCCGGGTCGACGGTTGGGGCTCTTGATCGATTTGAGCGTTAAATTAGTCTGGTTGTAAAGTTTGTTTGGCGGGTCCCTAGATCAGTTTGCCATTCTCTGCTATTTTTCGCCTCTCGCACCGCATTGGCCGGGCGAAAGACAACCTTACAGGAAGGGTAGAACGTTAGTTTCCCGCCTCACCTGTTCCGGCGGCATAGCTCAGCTGGTTAGAGCAGCGGAATCATAATCCGCGTGTCGGGGGTTCGAGTCCCTCTGCCGCTACCTTTGGGCCAGACAGGCCGAGACATTCAAAGCCAAATGCCGTAATTACCGGTGTTTGGCTTTTTTCTTGCGAGTCGATTCTAGGTGTGTCCGGCATTGACTTCTTGGTCTTATCTGCCGACTGAGAGACAGAAGTCTCGCTCGCCACTGACGGCAAGAGCGGCACGCTCAGTGCTGCCCGCTTTGGGGGGCGCACTCACACTTATCCGTACCCCATTAAGCGTGCAGTTCATGAAGCGAATTCACCTGATCGCAGCCCTAACTCACGCCGCTTTGTGGGGACCGTTCGATTTGTAGGCTTTGTATCAGTCAAATTCTTCCCACAAACAAAGAAACTGATAACTCGAAGGCGTGGCATCGAGAGGATCCGATTATGCTGCGGTGTGGACGCTGCGAACTTTTTCGAATCATCGGAATGAGCAAAATGCGATACCTTGGAATCGTAATCCTTCTACTATCCGAAATGGCCATCGCGGATGCTCAACTGTTTGGCACACGCAACTTAGGCCAGCCTCTAGCGCGCCAGCCTCGGGCAGTCGCAGCACCAAGTGCTGATTCTGGTCGAGTCACAGGAAGCGAAAGGTTTATCCGTGGCAATCGAGATCGGAACAGCTTTGTAGGTGCCGATCAAGGAGAGACGCAGTCGTTTGTCGGCAGTCAGCAGGGATCCACCAGCGGGGTGATCGTCTCATCAACCGCAGGAATCGAAGCAGCAGTCGACCGAACAAATGAGATCAATGAGGTCTTAGAGACGCCACCAAGTAGGAAAATGTATTTACCGAAAATCGTTCTTTCACCAGAACTGATTGTGGGCATGCAAACAGACGTCAAGCCGATCGTCAAGGAGCAAATTAGAAAGTCAGTTAATCTTGCTTCGTTGCAGAAGATCGAGGTGTTGGTGGTAAACCAGACCGCCATCCTTCGCGGGGTGGTGTCTTCTGATAAAGAGAGGAAACTCGCTGCGACCCTAGCTCTCTTTGAACCGGGAATTTGGAAGGTTGAGAATCAACTTCAGGTGAAGCAATCTGTTCAACCGAATCCCTCACCATCGATTGAGTTCCCATCGGTGGAGGACTAAGGTCACTCACTCCTGATCTCACTTGCTCTTTTGGTTTTTGCGGATTAAGTCTTGTCGCGCCATGCAAGTGCCGCTGAAAACTTCGCGGAAGCGTTAGCGAATAAGTTTTGGAGGTATTTGAATCCTCCGGATTTGAGATCCGTGTCGTTTCAGAGCTGGTAAAACTAACCTGTTTGAGGGGTGATGCAGCATTGGAAAGGTCTTCTTCATTGGTGGTAGGAGCACCGGGGAGCAACTTGCTGGCGGATTCAGAAACGGCAGTGCCTCCGTTGCGGCCATCAAAACGGGTGATCAAGCTAAATGTTTTACTGGTTCCGCCAACTTGATCCCAAGGAACCCACACGCTGTACGAATCACCGAGGTCACTCACGCTATGGTGCTTTTGTAATTGATCCGCAGTGATCACATATTTCCGGAGAGGCTTGGAGCTCTCTGCGGTGTAATCCTCACCGTCAAATACGTACACCGTGATACTGCCATCAACCTTAATTGGGTCAGCACCCTCGCGTTCATAGAAATAAACTCTGGCTCCAAACCCTCGAACAGCAGGCTTGCCAGTTTGATGCAAGACGGTATCCGTCCAGATAGGCAATACAATCGTTGGTAGCATCGGCTCGGAATTTGCAAACCACTTGAAAGTGGAACGCTCTGAGGTGAAGCTGGAGCAGCCCACGGTGCACACCAATAACACAAGACTGACTATAAATCTGCCGTCTATGGTTGATCTTTCTTTTGCCTTCGAGCCAATCATGGTTCTGTGATCAACTCCCGGATTGTGGTCTCCCCTTGAGCAGCAGACTGAGCAGCAGACTGAGTAGCAGTATTCGCTGATGGTTCATCCATTACTGGCTGCAATTCACCTGATGGATTCGTATCGGGGTAAATCACCGGTGTCTCATCTGACTGAGCATCCAATTCGTATCCAATCGGCATTACCGCCGGAAGATTGATATCACCGTGGATGCGGTAAACATCGGCTTCACACCAATTCATCCTCGCAATTTCAGCCTGCTTCACACGCTCGCTGTCCTCTGCGGACTTGATGACATGAGGCGTAAGAATGATTAGCAATTCGGAACGCTTCCACACGTCACCATCGTATCGAAATAGGTTTCGAAGGATCGGAATATTCTCGATACCGGGAATGTTGCGTTGTGTAACGTCACGATTCTCTGAGATTAAACCTCCAAGAATAATGGTCTCACCATTAGCAGCGCTAACGGTTGCCTGAGCGGTGGTCGTATCAACCCGTGGCGCTCGGATCACCGTCCCATCTGTCGACACCGCAACGGGTATTCCATCTTGCTCATCACCGAGGCTTGACTTCTCCGCATCAATTTCCATCACCACCATATTGTCTGGGCTGACACGTGGCGTCACGCCGAGAATTAATCCGACATTTTCGAGGTCAATGGAGTTAGATTGACCATTTTGGTTCACGGTTGAGCCAATAATCCTCGGGACGCGTTGGCCAACCTGAATGAAGGCCGGTTGATTATCCAAGGTCCGAATCTGTGGACGGCTAAGCACTCGGACGCGGCGAGTCTCGTTCAGTGCTCGCAGCAACACACTCACATTTTGACTGCTGGCAGACAACACAAGTCCACCAAATCCAGAGTTTTGACTGCTTCTTCCAACCCCAAAATTGGAGAGACCTTGTCCTCCAATTTCCTGTGCCGAGGCGACGGCTTTAGAACTACCGCTGTTGCCGAGCGGGCCTGAATCATTAAAGAGGAATCCGGGTATGTTGCTTGCTGCCTGAATAAGTTCTTCAGTAACCGTCGTGACTCCTGCAGCAGTGGAAGCCTGCGATGAGTTGGTTGTAGTCAAGAGATCACCGAGTAAACTTCGGTCGAAAAGCACACTGCTCTGAACACCGAGTTCAACACCGAACTCTTTGACATGGTTGAGTGAGACCTCAGCAATCAGCACCTGGATCATGACTTGCGGCGGCTGTTCATCAAGCTTATCGATTAACGCTTTAATCTCATCGTAGAAACGGGGCGTTGCTGCCAAGATTAGCTTGTTAGCGACAGGCTCGGGAACCACCACCACCTCTCGCTCAATTTCTTGAAACGGATTGCTCTGCCCTGGTGCTGCTTGTTCAATCTGTCGGCGATTGAGAAGGAACTGATTAATCGCACTGGCAACATCAACCGCCGGTGCATTCTTCAATTGAATCACCGTGCTTTTTCGCTGCTGATCGGTCGTCTGATCAAGTCGAAGCAACAACGCTTCAACAATACGCAAATCACCTTCACTACCGGTGGCAATAATACTGTTGCTGCGGAGATCTACGGAGAAACGCAGCGGCGCAAGCGAGGTTTCATCTGGAGCAACCGAGGGGACAGTGGTAGTGTTACCACCAGCCTCTGATGGAAGAAGTGATCGGAGCGTCTCGATCAAACTGGAAGCGTCTCCATGATTGATCTGGAAAATCTTTAATTGCACCTCACCCGCGGGTGTATCTAACTGCTCTACCAAAGCCTCCAACAAAGGCATGCTATCGGCATGAGCGGAGAGAATCAGTGTGTTGTTGCGAGCATTCGGTGTGATTTGTACTTGATCCAAAACTCCAGATTTCAGGATGCGCTTTCCATCTTCCCCCATGACTTCCAGCGATAAAGCACTTCCCTGGTCAGGATCACCAATCGCTTCCTCTAACGTCTCAGCAATATCCTCTGCGAGTGAATTCTTGATCTGGATAACCTTCGTTTTTAAGATTGCCTTCCCCATGGGTTGATCCAGATCATCGATCAGCTTTCGAACCTCCATCAAATCTCGCGGGGCGGCATAGACGACCAAGGAATTGGTTCGGAGATCAGGCGTAACCGTTACTTTTGGTCCAAGTCCGGCGCGATCGTCAAGGAAGCTTTCTACTGCTGCGGCAACCGTTTCTGCCGAGGCGTGTTTCAATCGAAAGACAGTGGATTGGGTACTTGGTGTAACGGGCGTATCCAGTTTCTTCGCCAAGTCGATGATTGTTGAGACCGAGTCCCCCCAACCAATAAGCAACAATGCATTGGGTTTCACAAGCGGTGTGACCGAGACGCGTCCTTGACGCCCTCCGATTAAATCGTCACTCACCGTCTCAATGATGGCAGCGATGCCCTCGCTGCTCGCATGCTGTAAGGGCAAGATTTGAACGGTCGGCTGTGTGTCTTCGCTGATTCGCTCGAGCTGTTCGATTACTTCTGCTAATTGATCTAGATCCGGTTGTCTTCCTCGAAGCAAAATTACATCCAAATCGGGTAGCGACTCAATCTCAACCCCCTCAAATTGACGCAATGCTTGATCTGCTGGATTCGCATTTCCCTCATCGCTGATGGTTTGAAAAACAACCGGTCGAATCATGCTCCCCGGTGGCATCGTAAAACGACTCTGATCGTTTTGCAAAAGTGCTCTCCGCGGTCCTGAACGCTGGTCATTGATCGTACGAACTGCGTCTCGCAGAGACGAATGGTTCTCTCGCTGCAACCGATGAACTTGTACTCGATAGCCATTCTTTGACTGCTCCGAGAGTCTCTCCACCAGTGATTTCAGCTGATCAATGATTGTACTGGGACCGCTTAGCACCATTCGCCCGTTGTTTGGGTCAAATATGAGTAATGTCCGAATACTCGGCTCGCGAACCGACAACTCGTAAACGCGACCCGGAGTAATCGTGCTCAAGCGAGGTTCGAAAATCATCTGCAACTGTTGGATCAGCGAATTGATCTCAGCCACTTTGATCGCGATGGCGATGGTCGCCGCTTGCTGCGCGAGTCGATTCGATTCCGTATCGGGGTTGGATTGGGTACCGAGAGGCTCAGCAAATGGAATGCGAGACCTTTTCAATGGAACATCCGATTGCTTCAAAACCTGCCGAAAGAGATCATGCACCGCCTCGGATCCCGATAACAGTAACTGGTTCCGCTGGTTGTCGACGACAAGCTGAAGCTCCACTCCCGCTGGTAAAAGGGGACGGATGATTTCTTCCAACTTTTCAGCTGATTGATGCTGGCACTGATAGGCGGTGAACTGTGTTTGCGCGTATAGCGATCCCGAGAGAAAGGCAAGCGAAAGGATTGCGATACAAAAACGCGAGGGCATGAGCTCAATACTATGGCGGAATGAAAGAATCCCACATGTGGTACTACAAAATTCAGTAGACGGCAGTCAAGAGATTGACTAGCGCTTGAGCCAATTCGCGATGATCGACGATTCGCATGAACGACAATTCACGGCATTAGAAAAGATGCTGTGAGAAGATGTGGTAATGATGTTTTTAAATCGTGGAACAAAGGTGTTTCACGGCCCAATGGGACCCGATTCCTCTTGGAGACTTTGCCCCGTTCCCAAGGTTGCCGGACGGCCGTCGATCATAACGAGGACCTGCTCGCCAATAATATCAATCAGTTCAAGATGGTGGGCTGCTATTTCCATCTCTTCACCCCGTGCTAATCGCTTAGTTTTACCTTGGTGGTCTTTGAACCATGCATTGACCATGCCATCGTTAATCGTGATGCCAGTCAGCACTACCTTTGACAGGGTCGAATCACCGTGCCGTGCAAAGAGATTTCTCCTTGCTATCATTTGATAGTCAGGGAAAGCAGATGACTCCAGTCTCTGAAAAGATTCAGACGATAGCTCACCTTTTCGCTGGCAGCGATTTAACCCAAGCGCCTCGATCGTCGCACTAAAGTCGAGTTCGCTCCCACCACCAATGGGATTGAAAGCAATTGAATTGATCTTGTGCAGATGTCCCCCTTGATAAAAATCGAAAAGAAATCGGCTTACTTGCTGCAAGCTTCCACGTGCTCGAAGGGAGAACGTGTAACGCAGGAAAATTTCTTTCGGTTTCCGCGTATCGCGGTCTTTAATTTTAACTGAAGCCGGCTGCGAGGCATCGACGCTCGCGTTACTAAGCTTTGCTTGCTGAACCAGATCAAGGATCCAGTCTTGGTAAGCTGCGCGAGCTAATTCGGGATCATAGGGTAGAGAGATTCGCTCGAGCATTTCTAGCTGGTCAATCGCGCCCGCACTATTGGCAATGGTTTGCTTTGTATCGTTGAGACTCTTTTCAACACGATTTAATTCACGCTCACGATCTGCAGCAGGTCCCTCGATAAGATTACGGTAGCCAAGGTCCCCTAACCAAAAAACGGCAACAACACTCATCGCAATTAATAACAACTTCGTTCTCTCGTTCATTGCTCAGACTCCAGTGCTGGCGAGTCTGTAGCGAGCGGTTCCTCTAAGGCGAGTGGTAAACGCTCAGTGGGCCGAAATGTAATTCGCGTTTCAAATGACCAGTTTAGATTTTCACTATCGGAAACTTCAGCGACTCGCTTGCTGGTTACGCTGTGGCGGTCATCTCTAATGGCGGCTTCCAATTCAGTCACCACATCCGGTGAACTCACTTGCACACTAAGATCAACGACTCCGTACCCATCATTTCCTGTGGACATCGTCATCCTCTTTACCAACGATTCACTTTGCATTGGGAAACGTTGAGTCAGATCTCGGATTTCATCCAACCATGCGATATCTGATTTCTGCCATTGATGCACTGCATCAACAACATCTTGATATTCGAGCGACTTGTTAGCTCTCTTGGAGAAGCGTTGGAGTGAGCTTTTCTTCGTTTCTATCGCCTGCTTCTGCTCTTGATTATCTGAGTACCACATGAATCCAAGCAAGAACAGAACGGAAGATGCAACGGCTCCCCAAAAGGCGAACCTCTTCATTTTACTGGGTGGCTTTGGAATCTCACGTGGATTCAAAAAGTCTATATTCAAACTTTTGCTTGAAATTGCAGATGCAATACCGATAAGGTTCGCGTAACTCGGAGCGTCATCGAATGAATCAAGTTCTGATGTATCGATTTGGTCGCATGCATCTGCTATGGATACCGAGGAGGAGATCGTTTCAGCGAGTACGGAGGCAACCTCCATGAGCCCGGATTTTTCACCAATGAGATAGACCTGCGCCGAATCCTCGTCAGCTACTCCAACAAAGGCAAGGGTTCTCTGCAATTCTGCGGCCAATGCTGACCCATAATCTTTGGTTGGTTCCATACCCACCTGCAAAGAACGGAAAAGCAGGGGCAAACCGTGATGAAGGACAGCAATCTTGGTCGTTCGATCAGTGAACGTGATTGCCGCTGCGATTGGCTGCTTTTGGTGGGCAACTTTTCCAAGTAATTGGACTGCACCTAAACCAGAATAGGTAACGTGTTGCAGAACGAATCCATTGCGACCGAATTCTCGGACATGCTCGCTAATAGTGAACTGATCACATGTCATCGCAAGAACATCGACCCCAGTCTCATTCGCGTGACTGGTTACAAGAAAATCAATCACCTTCGAATCAGCATCCTCGTTGTTTTGTGCGACAAGGTTAGCAACGAGAACCGGTAGGTCAGACTCTGAGGCTGGCGGCAAGGAATCAGTAACCGTGTCAATTTCAGGACGAGAAAGTAACAAACAAGCTCGGGAGCATGAAATCGACTGTTGCTGAAGTTGCTCACGAATCCGTTGAGCAATGCCCATCGATTCACCATCAGAATCAATCTCAAATTTCCCGCTCGCGATTAAGCGGATTCGGGTTTCATCTGAACGGGCAACTAAATAGCGAACCGTCTGATCAGAAAGATCAGCGAGCAGAATGCTGGGCGTTGGTTTGGTTAAAGCGAGTCTCATTTGAAATCAATTACCAGCGAATCACCAGATGGATCGCCTCACAGAGCCTATTCAACAAGAACATTATTCATTCTCGAAAATTCGTCGGCACGGCGGGCTTCATCCCCGCTGATGCGCTTGACCCAAAGCTGTCTCGGTTTCTCATTCGAAGCATCCACAATCGCCTCACAAAGAAATGCCGGAACATTACCTTGAGAGCGTCCTTTTACTCGTGCTTTTAGGACATCGCCCCGGACCGTGACCTTGTCCAGTACTTGACTCACAATAGTCGGATCGATTCCCGCTGACGATAAGATTCCGATGGCATGGCGATACGTTGGGCCAACTGACCGGTTTTGTCCCAATAACCCGCGTACCCGGACAATTTGCTGAGCCGTCTGAACATCCAGCCCCGGTACGGCAGAGATCACTTCAAGCGGAGCACGCGACAAATCCACCCTCCCCGATAGTCGCCGCTCAGATTGGACCGTCACCAGATCGAACATTTGATCTAACGGCAATTCATACGAGCCATCCAAAGTGACAGGACTTTGTACCAACGTGCTCCCGGAATCAGATGTACTGGGAACCGCGACCGAGCTGCCAATCAATTCACCTAGCGATGAGAAATTACGAGAGGGAAACACTAGAAAATCAATGGGAAGAAGCTCACCTTCGCCCTCAGGTGCTTCCAACAAATCTACGTTACCGTACTGACGGAATCGAATTACATAATCCGCAAATTCAACGGAAATTGCATCGAGTAATTGCTGGTGGAGCAACTTTAAATCAGCTTGATTCAAATGAATGCGAGGGTTTCCGTCAAAGGTCTCGTTACGCTCTGCACTAACGACGGTGAGATAATCGAGCCAAGCGGGTTCACCGCGTACCGCATTGGGTCCCACCTCGGATTCATCTGCCAAAACAGACAGCTCTTCGGTTAGCAATGGCACTGAATTGCGTGCATTCACCTCACCGCCCGGGATGCGTTGCGCATCGTCAGCATCAATCCAATCCAGAATCCGATTTGCGGTTCGCTCATCCATGCCGGGCAATTTCAACAACCCACGAACCGCGGTACCTGACATCCTGCGGTCCCACTCCAAAAGTGAATATAGGTTCAATCTTGCCGATTCACTCCGCTCATCGACAGTCAGGGTGAACCAGCAATCTTCAGTATCGCCTGACCGACTTTCCCAGATTTTGGTCTCCACCCCTTGAAAGCTCATCAACTGCCCTTGTCTCGATTTGGGTTGTTCGAGACATGCGGCCATGACTTCAATTCCTGACAATGCGGCCTGCTCGGCTTTGGTCTGATCCCCAGCATTACGAGTTGCACGATGCTCAGATTCCATCGCCATGGTGAAGTGAAATGCAGCCAGACTTACAAGCGTGACAATGACGAGCACAACCACCAAAACCGTACCGTCACGTTTCCGACGAATTGAGTCATTGCAAGTCATTGAGCACCTCGCGTACTCAACGCTGAATTGATACCGAGTGCAATCACAAAACGATGTCGCAGCACCGGCTCTTGCTCCCTCTGTCCGTAGGCACCTCTGGAATTTTGCAATGACTCATCGTCATCATCATTCGGCAAAATCATTTCAACTTCGATCGCTTCTGGAAGTCTTCGGTGCCAGCCACTATCCCACTGATCACGCCATGAACCATTATCGAAGTACCGAAACCTCAATGCACTTAGCTCTGGAATCTCATCTCGCACCTCAGGGGCAAACTCAAGTTCAGCATCAGAGAGTGTTCGGTTCCGATCGCCACCGATGACAAGAAAATCATCCTGACTCAACTCGATCGTCCTTCCCGCATTAAACCGAGAAAAGTCATTGTTTTTCGCTCGGCGCTCTTGTTGGAAATCAATCCAAGAACGATTAAGACGTGCAACGCCGTAGGAATCCTCATCGATCTGGTCCTTGTCAAGTTGACTTGTCTCACTACCCTCGGGAGGAATAACGAACGCAGAGTAGGACACCGCGCGCATCAACTCCTTCCCGCGACCAATCGCTGCAATGAAGTGCAATTCATTATTCGTTCCCATCAAGTAACCGTTGGATGGATAAAAGGGGAGGTCCGGACGGTTAGTATTCATCGGTGAAGCAATTTTCGAATCGATCCTCGCGAGGTCCATGAGATCGTTTCGGAGTTGTTGCCGAACCGCTCGCAACACGGTGGCTTTCTCGGCGACAGAAACACCTTTCTGCTCCATGCTCGTGTAGACATCAAACATGCTCCAAACAACCACCAGCAATAATGATGCAAGGGCCAAAGTGATCAATGTTTCAATCAGGGTAAAGCCGCTTTTGGTTGTCACCGAATTCCTCCAGTCACATTTCGCACCCAACGCACCAATTCAAAAACGGGTTGATCATTGGATTGGCTGGCGGAATCGTCCTCTCGCCAGACCCGTACTCGAACCTTGATCAAATTCGCAATCTGTGTTGGTTGAAGATCCACACTGTAGGTCCAACCCGGCGCATCACTGACCCTCTCTCGATCAACGCGTTCAACCGTCAAGGATCCTGCTTGGCATTCATCAACAAGTGTTTGACAGATAAAGTGAGCTTCAGCGCGGCGTTCGGCACGTACCAAATGCTGCTGACCGACCGACAGAAGCTGTAACAAACCCATCGATGATGCAACCAAGATGGCAGTTGCAATAATCACTTCTAAGAGGGAGAAACCCTTCGAATTCATTCCGCCAACTCCTGCTCATCGAGGGTCGACATAAACTGAATATCGGAGGAAATTTTGACGCCACCTGTTAGGCCACGAACCGCAACGGAGATCGCCATTTCCCCGTTATGAGAAGCAATTTGCAATTCATGATTAGTACCACGTCCGTCCGGATAAAAGGTAATGACATCCGTCTCTGATTGCTGCCCGTTTATCGAAGGGGCCTCTGAGAGAAAAATAAAGCCTTCTGGTAGGGATCCAGCAGCAAATCCGGACGACCGATCATCCCTCTTTGACGCAGCCAGGGACGTTTCGATTTCCTGATCTGAAGGTATTTGTCGCAACTGATACTGGTTGGATTGCAGTCCATAAACAAATTGAACTTCAAGCCCTCGCTGGATCGCTTGCTCTCTCGCTTCGTTGAGAGCCAATTTGATCTTGAGTGCAGAGTCTCGAAGTTCAGATCGTTTAGCCACACCGCTCATCCGAGGCCATGCAATCGCGAACAGGCCGACGAGCATTACCATCACAATAGTAACCTCGAGCAGTGTGAAGGCATTTTGATCAGTTCGATTGCGAAACCTTGACATCGGAAGCGGCTTACTCGTCGGATGTCGTATCCAAGACATCCGCTTCGCTCATGACCTCGGAGGCATTGTCGCCGTCACCTTCCTCGATGTCTCGCCAATTATTCACGTCATCCTCGGTGTCGGATTCTCCGTCGATGCCGGGCGAGGAGATGTTAGGAAAGTCCCGAGTGCCCTTGCTTGGTGGATATTCATAGACAAATGCATTTCCCCATGAGTCCGCGGGAACAATCTCGTCATCCAAGTAAGGACCATCCCACTTCCGCGCTTTTGCCTCATCAGCCGGAGGCTTGATTAAGGCGCCAAGTCCGTCCTCAGTGCTAGGAAAAGTTCGCATATCTACTGCATACAATTTCAACGCGGCTTCAAAGTTCCCGATCTGTGCCTTGGTCCCCTTGATGTCTGCTTTCTTCTGGGTTCCTAGCAAACGAGGCCCTGCGATCGCAAAAAGCATGACCAGAATGATCAAAACGATCATCAATTCGATTAGTGTCAATCCACGACGGTGGGAGGTGCAAGCGCTCATCATTAATGGTGATCCGTAAGTTTCTGGAGCAATGAAATTATGTTTAGTTTTGAAAAGGGTGCAGGTAATACTCGGCCTAGTCTAGCGCGGTGTTCATATCGAACACCGGCAAGAGAATGCCGGTAATGATAAACAAAACGACTCCTCCGATGGCCAACAACATCAGAGGCTCGATGAGTCGCACAAGCGACTCCAGTTTGCGTTCGGTTTTTTCATCCATCCTATCTGCGATTTTAATTAACACTGATTCGAGTGTGTTCGACTCCTCTGCGACTTTAATCATCGCCATCACCTGCGGTGGAATAAGACCACTCGAAGCCAGTGGTGAGGCTAGTGAGTTGCCCGATGAAATATTCTCTGCGGACTGATTAACGGCATCTTTCAACAGTACATTTCCTGTTGACTCCGAGCTGATCGACAAAGATTTCAAAATTGGCACGCCATTCCTCAGTAACGTTCCCAGCACACGGCAAAAACGCGAAACCGCTGTCGAATGATAAACGCCGCCAACAATTGGCAAACGCAATCTTAAATGATCGAACATCCGTCGCCCGCGATCCGTTTCGAAGAAACGATTCACCACCACCACCACTCCCGCTACAAAGGCTGCCAAAAACAAACCGTATTGCAACAATCCATGACTGATAAACAACAAGGCTACGGTTACAGAAGGTAAACCAGCGCCGCTCCGTTCAAGCCTTTCGAAGAACGGCTCAAACATGGGAACGATGTAAGAAACAAGGATGATCGTGACAACAAACCCCACCACCATCAAAACAATTGGATAGGTCATCGCACCAACTACTTTTGCACGCAACTGATCCTGCTTCTGTAAAAAAGCAGAGACATGCTGCAGTGACTCCTCAAGGAAAGCGCCCTCCAGTCCCGCTCTAACCATACTCACAACGAGCTCAGGGAATACCTTGGGATGTGCGGCCATTGCTTCATCAAGGTTAGTCCCGTCAGCGACCTGATCATGAACATCGGAAAGTATTTCCCGCATGTTTAAATCAGCGGATTCTTCTGACAGGATCTTTAGAGAATCCAGTAAGCTCACTCCTCCTCCGAGGAGATCGGCCAACTGAGTCAAGGTATCAGCAATCGTTTCCGTCTTAATCTTACGAGGCAATTGCAGATCAAAAGACAGGCCGGATGAATTGACTTTGTGATCACGAATCTCCAGCGGGAAAAGTGAACGCTGACGCAATAACACCATTGCTTCGCGGGTGCTTCCCGCGGAGATGGTGCCATTGGTTTCGTCACCGCTCGCAGTCTTGGCTCGATATAGAAAGTCGGGCATGGAATGATTCGATAGGGTTCGGAACGCTTAATCCATTTTGGTAACGCGAAGAACTTCGTCCACGGTCGTCACTCCGGAGATCACCTTTTCCCATCCGTCTTCACGCAGGGTAGTCATCCCATTGCGGCGAGCAACAGCCTTGATTTCATTCGTAGCAGCACGCTTTGTGGCAAGCTCACGAAGTTCATCGCTACTGGTGAGCAGCTCATAGATCCCCAATCTGCCTCGATAACCATTACCGCGACAAGATGGACAGCCCACGGGGCGATAGATGGGTTTGCTCGCTCGCTCAAACGGAAAATCTGACGGGAATTCTGAGCGTGGACGCGTGTCTGGCTCACAACAATCCGGGCAGAGTTTTCGAACAAGACGCTGTGCCAATACGCCCTCGA
Organism: uncultured Rubripirellula sp.; assembly: GCA_938045805.1. Classification (GTDB taxonomy): domain Bacteria; phylum Planctomycetota; class Planctomycetia; order Pirellulales; family Pirellulaceae; genus Rubripirellula. The sequence continues at coordinate 53,987 of CALIBL010000057.1, forward strand.
CTGTGCTACTGACCAGAAACGGCTCCACTCCCATGTCAGCAAGTCTCATGAACGCACTCGCTGAGTCGTTTGTGTGCAATGTGCTGAAAACCAAGTGACCGGTCAGTGAAGCCTGAGTCGCATTCTCTGCAGTCTCCAAATCTCGAATTTCACCAACCAGCACAACATCTGGATCATGCCGAAGGATACTTCGTAAACTCGCAGCAAACGTCAATCCAACCTTGGAATGCACCTGAATCTGATTAATCCCCTCCAGTTGATACTCAATTGGATCTTCGGTCGTGATGATTTTCGTTTCTTCGTTCTTGATCTCGCTTAGCGCGCTGTAGAGTGTTGTTGTCTTCCCGCTTCCGGTAGGCCCTGTAACGAGAACAATTCCATGAGGCATTCGAATCAGATTTTGGAATCGTAGGTAGACCTCCTCCGACATGCCAATTCCCTTGAGCGAAAAGCTTAGGTTGGCTTTATCGAGAACACGCATGACGACACCTTCCCCATGCAACATGGGGATGATTGACAAGCGAATATCAATCTCTCTTCCCTTGATCCGAAGCTTGATCCGACCGTCTTGAGGAACGCGTTTTTCTGCAATGTTCAATTTCGCCATGATCTTCAGTCGACTGATGATCGCAGCTCGAAACTGATGCATCTCCTGTGGAGTGGATTGCTTCTGAAGAACTCCATCAATTCGATAGCGTATCTTGATCCGTTTCTCTTGGGCCTCAATATGAATATCGCTGGCACGTGCCTCGATTGCTTCTTCAAGAATCTCGTTGACCAAACGAACCACAGACGCCTGCTGCGCAACTTCAGCATCCTCAAGATCCTGACCGGTCAGTGATTCTAAGTCACTGAACTCGTTGTCATCACGCTGCAAAGCCAACAACCCATCGATCGTCTCAGCGCCAACGCCTAGGTATCGCTTGATAAGATCTCGGACCTGAGTTGGATCGGAAATAACAGGCTGCACCATCTCGCCAGTCGAAGCACTTAGTGTGTCGATTGCCTGAAAATCGAAGGGATTGGTAACAGCGATAACCAATGCTCCGCCACGACGGTACAGCGGAAAGAATTCGTGTCGATGCACAAGGCGAACAGGGAACTCCTCCAAGATGGATTCATCAATCTCAATTTCACTCAAGTCCACGATTTGCAAACGAAGCGAACGAGCAAGGCCGTTCAAAAGTGCTTCCTGTGAATCCAACCCGATTTGATCAGCAGCAACATCGAGGGATTGCCCGCTCTTAATTGCATCAGCTACCGAGGCTAATTGCGCTCGATCGAGTCGAGCATTAGACAGATCTTGGCTCATGGGGGCGGGCCGGCTGGAGTGGGTGGGAGTTTTGAGGCGAGCTCGTACGAATCCACTTCAAAACTTTAGGGGTGGGTAGGTGTCTGATCAGCGTTCAAACACAACACTACAGTTTAGTCGAACCTCTGTAATACTTATAGGCAGATTTGGCAGTCGCCCATTTGGGGTAGGCCACGCGAATATCAAACGTTACTTCTTGGAACTTGTTTTTGAGGTGGAGGTGGCGGCACCGGGCTGCACCAAAAATCGCTGCAATACCTCCTGCATGCGATCAGATTTTGTTCGGCTTAGTCGTATCACCTTCACATGTCGGTTGCTATTGGTTGATGCCTGAGTATCAATTGTCTTCAAAAACTCTCCGATCTCGGCCCGCAATTCAGGGGGTGCTCGAACGATCAGCGAATTGGAAGATTCATCAATATCCAACGTCAGAACGGGTCCGGAGGACGCTGCATTGATTTGCTGCAGCAGAGAGGCAACCGACGAGCTCACACCTTTCGGAATTGAAATAGGGGTTCGCCCTCCGCCACTGGTCAACTGCGTTTTGTATACATTCTCCAAAATCTCAAGGATCCGAGATGCCTCCGCGTATTGGAGTGTGATTAATTCAGGACGGTAAACATCCAGCGGATCCGGCAACTCTGCATTGTCCAATGTTTCAAGCAATTCTTGAATCACATCACGAGCATGGCGACTGCCGTGAACAATCAGTGCGTTCAAGCGTTCATCTGCTACAAATACAAGGTCATTGAGGCCACGCTGATTCAGGTCCTCAAAAAGTTGATCAAGAAGAAGCTTGGTATCGCTCGCACCCATGTTGCGAAGTAGGAACACAGCAAAATTGGATTGCCCTGTCGCGGAGCCAGAATTCACTGCCATCGCTCTTAAAATGGACTCGAGTCGATCCAAAGCTTTCTCGTCGTCGGAGGTGATTGTGATTCGACTTTGCCCCGGGACTAAAAAGACGGGAGGCAACCCATCGTCAATTTCATTTGACTCGGAAACAACCTCATTCCCCGGCGCCGACTTCGGCACGGGGGCTCGAGTCGTCTCAGTCTGACTGACAAGCATGGTGAACTTCATTTCGTCTGAATCCATCCAAGCGTTGTCTTTTAATGGTGCCTCTCTCCGGTCAATTTGACTGCCTCCAAGAGTATCCAGATTCAGTTGACTCTGAGGCTGATTTGGAAAAGGTACATTCACACCGTTGCGAGATGCATCACTCGCATCTTGATCACTCTCGAGAACCTCTTCCTTGGGTGACTCTGTCGGGTTGGTATCACTGCGCGGTGGAACCATTTCTGCATCAGACGGTGTGATAATCTGAATTCGGTTAGATCGTATCCGAGGCCAAATCGCTTCGACTTGCCTCGCGAGGGCATCTGTGTTTCCCAGAAACTGGATGACTCGTGTATTGCCTTGAGAGTTTGCGTTTTGCCCTTGATAGATAGGCTCTCCCATCTCTGCTAATAGTTCCCGAATTTTCCCAAGGTGCTTTGAGGTTGCCCTTAAGAAAAGCTTACCCGTGGTAAAGTCGGTAGATACGCTCGGCTTCGTCGAGCCGGGCAGGTTTCGGAACATCCCATTAATTGCTTGCTCAATTACCCATGGATCATTTGCAACAAGCTGGAACACTTCAAGCTCACGCGGATCACCTTCTAACTGATCGATCGCATCTCGAAACTGAACGTGCTGCTGCTCAGTTGCAAAAATCACCAACGAGTTATTGCTCTGGTTGTGATGAATATCTGCCCCGGGATCCTGCCCCCATGCAATGGAACGGATTGTGGATTGCGCAAGGTTGGCATCAATGTTTTCGAGCATATAGATTCTCTGCACTCGATGAATCTTGTTGCGAGGCTGCTGGTCGAGCTGGTTGAACATCTCTGCAAAGACTGCATGATTACGCGGTGTTGCGATCACATACAAACTCTTTGTAGCATCCTGAAAAGTGATCGAGTACTCCTTGCTATTATCAAACGCGCGAGAGAGAGAATCATAAATTCGTCTGGCATCGGCGTTTAACACTGGGTAGACCTTCACCGTCAAATCGGCTCCGGAAGCGACATCCAAATCTTCCACCACCTGTGCGATTCGCTGATGATCAAGCTCATTAGCAGTCACCAAAAGTGTATTAGAATCAGGGTCTGCGGCGATGGTTGCATCGGATGCAAGCTCACTGAGCGATGTAGCTACAACCTTTGAATTCGCAAGCTTCAGGGGATAAACCTTGGTCGCCATCGACGGCAAGTCAGGAAGTGCTTCCATGATTGAATCGATCGCCTGGCGGACCTGGTCATGTCCCCCTTGGTCTGCACGAACAATCAAGCTGTTCATCGCCTCATTTGCTTGAACAGTGATTTCGGACAACATAGGGTCATCCAATGTATTGACCACTTGATCCGTTGTTAGCTTTTCTGGGTCGAGCGGATAAACCTTGACGAAACGATCAACGGTTTGTCCGTTCACTTCATCAGCCGCATCACGGAGGATGCGATGGTCCTCCGAGGAAGCGGTAACAAAAACGACATTGGCGCTGGGATCGTATCCGATCTTCGCTTCAGGAGCCATCATCGAGAATGCTTGATAAAGATATTTGGCATTTCCCTGAGTGAATCGATAGATCTTGGTGGTCTGATCGGCCTCAGGAACGCTGTCATCAATCTGCTCGACAATGGACGCGATTCGTTTTTGTGCAACGGCACTCGCGGTCGCTGCCATCACCTGTGAATTCTTATCTGCAGCGAACGTGGCATCCGGCAACAACACCTCGAGTACCTGAATTGCAGAGGCAGCAGTTGTATTCTCAAAATAATAAACCTCTGTCGTGAGTTCATCCATCGCCGGTAGTGCTTGAACAATGGATTCAATTGTCTTGCTTAGTTCTTCTTGCAATTCTGGTGATCCACGTACGATCAAGCTATTCAACTGTGAATTGGTTTGGATCGAAAGCTCACTCGTCAGCGATTCATCCAGCGACTTTAAAATTGTCTCCGCATCAATTTTGTTCTCATCGAGTGTGTAGACCTTCACCATTGCATTTTCAACGTGACCATCTAACTGCGAGGCGGCTTGTCGAAAGATTGTGTGGTCGGACTCTGATGCCGTGACAAAGACAACATTGGATCCGGCGTCAAATCCAACTCTTGCCGTCGGAACCAACATCGTAAATGCTTGCGACACTGACTCTGCATTTGCCTTTTCGAATCGATAGACTTGTGTAGATTGATTATCCTTCGAATCCTTCGATTCGATTTGCTCCACTACCGTCGCTGCGCGACGCTGGTCGTTTGAATTAGCGGTAACTACCAACACTTTGGCTTGGGAGTCTGCCGCGATCGTCGCGTTGGGAAGAAGTGACTGAAGAACGCCGAGTGCTGATGCAGGATCACCACGCTCAAATCGATAGACTGAAGTGCTCAGGCGATCCTTCTCAGGTAATTGATCTAGTATCGCTTCGATACCATCCTTAAGTCTCTGATGCTCTTTTTCGTTACCGGTGGCAATCAAACTGTTGGTCTGAGCATTTGCTCGAAGGGTTAAGCCCTCCGTGATCTCACTGTCCAAAGTTTCAATGATGTCCGTTACGGCCATCCGCTCAACGTCCATTGGGTAAACTCGGACAAAGCGTGCCGCTGGCTCAGCGATCTCAACTTCGAACTGCTCGATGAAATCCGTCACTCGCTGTTGGGTTTTCAAATCCGCCCAGACCGAGATGGAATTGACAGATTCACTGTCGAGAACGATTGCCTGCGGAATCGCACTTCCAAGATAATTCGCCACTGCTAATTTGATATCCGGACGCAACGGGTGCAATTTCAGAACATTAACATCCGTTGGCTGATAAGCCGCGATTAATTCATCGACGAGTTCCCTTACCTTAAGATGCTCATCAACGCTCGCTATGATAAAAAGACGGTCCGCCTGGACCTCAAGCGTGACCGCACCCGGAACCCGTTGTGCCAACAGTGTCTCAACGGAAACGACACTTGCTTGACCAATCTCATAGACCTCGATAGTTCGATCCGCCTGTTCCGCTGACAGCTGCTCAGAAAGGGAGTTGAGAATTCTCTCCAAACGCTGATGCCCTTCTTGGTCCGCCCAGACGACCCAACGATTTTCAATGGAAACATCAAGAAGAGTCACACTCGGTGTTAATTCGGCTAACATTTGCTCCGCCATTTTCAACACGGCAGGGCGATCCTCAATCACCTTCACTGTCCTGTCCGGTGATTCACCTAACGTTTCAGATAATGCATCCAGCGAGACTTTAATTGCCTGATGATCCTGCTTAGTTGCCCAAGCAATTAACGTGTTTTCTTTGGTAGTTAGTTTTGCATCGACCAACTCTGGTTCCAAGATTGCGATCACTGACTCCGCAAGCACATCCTTAATCGGATAGGTTTGCAAAGAACGCTCCTCCCGAGGATTTGACTGAGTGAATTGTTTAATCGCCTCGGCAATGGCTTGATGGGATTCAGCATCCGTCCACACAAGAACACGATTGCTTTCTGGATTACTAGAGATCACCGCAGATGGAACAAGTTGAGAGAGGATATTTTGGACCTGAGTTGGCTCTGCATTACCAACCTCGTAGGTTACCACTCGCATCGCCTGTTTCTGCTCCGCATGATCAACGCGTTTAATTGTCATTGCGAATCGCTCTTGCTGAGGCTTGGTTCCTGACGCAATGAGCTGGCGATTGTTTTCGTCCACGCTTATTTGCATTTCGGGAAATAAAGGCTTCACCACCAACAAAACGGCACTTGGGTCGGAGCCCACAAGGGGATAGGACTCCACGACGATTTCGTCTTGATCATTTCTTTCGGCATCCAGTTCTGAGATCAGAGCCTGCAAGCGCGGGTGCTGCTCCAGCGGCGCAGCGGCAAGAACTCGATTGGATCTGGTGTCCGCGACAATCGTAAGTTCCGGCTTCATTTCTTGAAGCAACGTAACGATTGACTCAGCGTCACCTTTGCTTAATGGGTAGGCAATTAAAACGGATTCCCCTGCACCACCTTGGTCGCTTAGCTTCGCGAGCACGGATTCGGTGACTTGGTGATCTTTTTCAGTGCCAACAACCATCAACCAACGACTGGAGGGGTCAACAGTGAACGTCGCTGTGGTGGAGAGCGACTGCAGAACCGAAAGCGTATTGGCTGCTTCAGTGGGAATAAGCTTGTACGTCTCCAGTCGCTTTTCCTCGCGGATTGGCATCGCAAGAAGTCGTTGCTGAATTTCAGACTTTACCTGATTCAATAACTCGGATTCAGCCCAGAAATAAAGTGTATCGGACTGATCATTGAGTACAAAATCTACGGTCGGATATTTTTCTCGGAGCGTCTCAAGTAGCCCCGCTGAGTCAGCGATACCAAGCTCTACTCGCTCGGGTTCCATCACTGCAGGAGTCGACGTGTTTTTCAACGTTTCGAGCAATTCAGCGAAAATCAAATGCTGCTCGGAGGTGCCCCACACCGCAATCTCAGGCCGCGATGGGTCTGGCAGGATTGTCAAGTCTGACAACTTTGTTGGCAATGAATCGAGCAATGACGCCAAGCGACTTTTCTGAACGTCGGTAGCCGCATACAGTTTCAAGGCACGAGCGGCCGGTTTCTCAATCGCCTCAATCTGCTTCAATGTTGAACCAATAAGATCGTGACTCTTCTTTGTTGCAAGAACACTTAACTTCTTCCCGTCGGAAACCATAGAAACATTCGCATTTGGCACAAGCGACGTTAAGGTCGATAGCATCTCGCTACTGAGCGGAACTTGCAGCTCATAGAAAACCAGGTCTTTTTCCTCCCGCTGAGGCATCGCCGAGGTGAGTCGTGAGATGTCACCTTGAATCCGTTCAACTTCTGACTCTGACGCCCAATAAGACAACTGATTCGAATCGGAATTAAGGATAAACTCGACGTCGGGATACTTGGTCTGCAGGGAACTGAGAAGTGTACTGGGATCAAGGACCATCAAATCCACGCGTTGTGGTTCGATAATCAGCGGTTCCGGATTCGACTCGAGCTGCGACAGCAACTGCTCAAATGATTTCTGCTGATCCTGCGTGCCCCAAGCCGCTATTTCATCGGAATTAATATCGGGAAGAAGCTGCATGTCAGCGAGTGAATCGGGCAGTGAATCGATTAAACCTTCGAGTCGTGATTTCTGCTGTTCGGATGCCGGATAAATTTTGAGAATGCGTTGGCTCGTGTTCCTTAATTGCTTTAGCTGTGAAAGCGTTACAGATACGACCTCCTGATCCTCTGCACTCGCAACAACACTTAACCTTTTCTCCTCAGTCAACTGTGTGATGAGGGCCGACGGCACAGCACTTTGCAGCGTGGTCAACATCTCCGCGCTCATTGCGCTCTCAATGTCATAAAAACTCAACCGTCGCTCTTGGTCCGAAGCCACCTTGAGCTGATCGATTGTACTTTTTGCCAGTTTCTGTTCCTGCTCAGTCCCGCGAACCACAATTCGGTTCGACTGGGGCACAATGAATGCTCGCGGTAGGACGCTCTGCAAAAGCGTCGAGATTGCTTCCGATGCATCTTCACCAACCGGGTAGACAGCAATTTCGACCGATTCCGAAATCGTGCTGGTCGGTATATCGAGGTTAGCAAGCGTCTCTTCTACCTCGAGATGCTCTTCCTCGGTTGCAACCACCAACAGTCGACCGATAGTTGCATCAGATGCAATTTGAAGATCAGTAAACACGAGAGCGAGTTGCGTTACTAATTCCTCCGTACGATCAACGGGTACTGGGTAGGATCGCAAGCGAGGCTTTGCGGAGCCAGTGGCAGATGCAACCATTTTTTCAATACTGGCTTGAATCCCTTCATGGGTCTCGGGAATCGCCTGAGCGTGCACCACCTTGGCATTGGGATCAAACTGAATCTTCGCATCAGGAAAAAGTACCTGAAGCATTTGCTCGGTTGATTCTTTTTCCAAGCCAGGTGCTTGGTAGCTGACGAAAACAGGCGGAATCGGCTTCGTCGGGGGGACCGGCTTGGGAGGTAATGGTGGCTCAGGAATTGAAGCGATAACAAGATTGATCGCCTGTTGCTTGCCAGCGGTTTCGGTCACAAGTAGCTTTTTCGCTGCAACCATCGGAGTCGCCTGTCCATGTTCACCAAGCAGCGGTTGGACTGCCTCGACGACGTCGGAAGCAATTCGACGACCGAGAGGGAATTCGACCGTGACAATTTCAAAGCGACCACGCGCGACGAGTTCATCGACATCAACTTTCGGCACCAACTCGTATGGAATACCGTTACTCGTGTCGGCGAGTATCAGCATTTTTTCGCGGCGTATTAACGTGTAGTTTTTGCTAAGCAAGACACTGTTGAGTAGGTCAATTGCCTCAGCAGGTGAAAACTCTTTTGTATCGTTGTAGGTGAATAGACCACTCGGCTCTGAGTCGATGACAAGCGAAAGGCCTGCTTGCTTTGCAAACCAACCAAGGACATTACTCCACTTTTCACCATAGAAATTGAACTGCAAACTCCCGCTGGTCAGCAGTGTCGCAAAAATCTGCTTTTGCTCATCGCTCAGCAAGGCGGCAATTGAATCGTTACTTTCCTTGATGATGTTTTTGCGTTCAGACGGCTCCGAGGAAACCAAGCCTTGGAGACGTTCATCGAGGAGGTTGGCAATCTCTGACCGCTGCTGATCAGTTAAGTTCAATGGGTTTGCGTAAACCGACTGACCCACTAGTGAATAGTCGAGATCCTTGGAAGCATTTGTTTTCGCATCCTGCGAAAAAGCATTGCTTGAGATCACGACAGCAAATAGGACAACGGATGCTCGAAAAAAAAGATGCATAGCAGCAGCTTGGCGGGATGTGTTCAGTGTGACATGCCTCACCCGCACTACTCGGGGGGGAGAGTCACGTTGCACACTAGTTGGGGCTTGTGCAGATTTTGACTTCATTGCCCCTAAATCTAAGCTATCTGCGAGGCATGCGCACGAATCTGCCAATTTTAACGGCTACTCCAGAGTGCCTCGAATTTTGCGCTACGCTTCACCCTGATCCGCGGCACTCGTTTTCCCCAGTGTTTATCGCAGTTGTTCGAGTCCCTCTGCCTTTAGATCTGACAGGCCGATATATTCCAAGCCAAATGCCGCTATGACCGGTGTTTGGGCTTTTTGTCGCGCTGCATATCTTTATGTGTTTGCATAGACTGCTTCGGGTTTGGCTTCGCCTTATCTCAAAAAGCTACGCGAACTCCTCGTTACGTATGAGACAAACCGTTGAGCAAATCGCCCTTTTCATCCTCATACGAAGAAGCGAAGCGACGGTTCACCGAGGCCGCAGATCGTGCCGGTGCCCGAATAAGCAGTTACCCGATAGAGATCGACGGCGCATCCGCAGATGAATTTACCATTGATGTAGCGATTCTTGGTCCTGCACAGGCTCCGACGCTGGTAACTTCGTCCGGGGTTCACGGAGTTGAGGGTTTCCTAGGTTCTGCAATTCAACTGGCCCAGCTCCAAAAGTTAAGAGGCCAGGTCGTGGACGACGTTCGCTGGGTCTTCATCCATGCTGTCAATCCATTTGGATTCTCGCAAATCAGAAGATTCAATGAGTTGAATGTTGACCTCAATCGCAATTTTCTACCGGAGGTCTGCCAGTACGCTGGGGCGTCTGCTGGTTATGTTCGACTCAACAATTTTCTGAATCCTCAGACTCCACCTTCAAGGTTTGAACCGTTTCTCGTAAAGGCAATATGGAATATCGCTCGATACGGGATGGGTTCGTTGAAGCAAAGTATCGCTCAGGGCCAATACGAATATCCCCGCGGAATCTTTTACGGTGGGTCTGCTCCGTCACAAGCGGTTCAGGTGATCAACCAGCACTCGGCGGAGTGGATTGGTCCAGCGAAGCAGGTGCTGCACGTCGATTTCCATAGCGGCCTTGGAGCTTTTGGTGACTACAAGTTGCTGCTGGCTGAGCTAATGGGGTCGGACAAATGCAAATGGTACGAGCGTGTTTTTGGACGAGATTTTGTGGAAGCCACGCAAGAGAGTGCTGGAACAGCATACAGAGCGTCGGGGCCGATGGGAGAATGGCTACAAGATCGCTTCTCTGATGTTGACTACCGCTTCGTTACAGCGGAGTTCGGCACCTACCATCCAGTTCGCGTTCTGGCCTCGATCCGCGCTGAAAATCAGGCTCATCACTTTTCACCCGAAATGAGTCAAGCATTACGGAATGCAAAACGGGAACTCATGGAGTGCTTTTGCCCAGCAGATCAGGCATGGAGACAAAAGGTGGTTGCTTCCGGCCTTGAAATACTTTCGCAGGGAGTCAGGGGGCTTTCCCAAACTACTGAACCGATTGAAGGAAACGACGCAGCTGTTTTCGGGATTGTGCAAACCCCTCGATTGCGCTAACGGTTTGCACCTCCGGTTGTACGAACGTTTGATCGTACCGCGTAAGCAATTGATTGAGTTTGTCGTATTGCCCATTGGCCGCCATGATCGGCAGCATGTTGGGTTGCAGGTACGTCACCCACTGTTCTCCCTTTGGGTAACGAAGAAGCTGCTCTGCCAGCGTTGATGCAGCGGTCTCGAGTCTCTCTAGGACCTCGTAGCTCTCGGGTGTCAGCGGGCGTTCCTCTGAGGGTGCTTCTCTTGCTGCGTTCCTCTGTGGCACCAAATCCACTTGAGCGTGATCAGGGGCGATCGTCGTAGCATGCGGATCGGTTTGCAGTTTTCGAGAACGGCGATGCCTCTGAATCGATGAAACGGGGACGCGATCGTAAAAGTAAGGGTCATCGAGAAGATCAGGAGCACGAAATGAACCCCGTTCCCATGGATCTAACGAGTAGGGAAAGCAGAAATAGGGATCGGGATAACCCAGATGATCGTAACCGTAAGGCTGGGATCCAATCGACCAACGATTCAAAAGGCTCCCTGTCGTCAGTTTGTTGTGAATCGCAGGAGGGATACTTTTGCGGAGTTCCCTTTGTTGTTGCCTCGCAAGTCGCTTCTGCTGCAATTTTGAAGGTTTCTTTGCACCCAAGTTTTCGCTCGACTCGGCTTCTGGAGCTGCAACCGCTTTTGATGTTGGATCGCCTTCTGATGCAGCGACGTTGGTTGACAAAATCCCTGTGTCAAGGCACACGCAGACGAACAAGGAAAACACGAACCAAGTACGAACTGCATGAGTGCCGAATTGCCTACTCTGTGTGGAGCGTTGGTGGGGCATGTAAAGTCGATTCATCGGTTCAGCTTGATCTTGTATGGGCTTCATGCAGGGTACCGCTACGGTCCCTCATGCTCGCGGCTTTGTATTCGAGACTAGGAATACTGTAGGACAAGATCTCGGTCGATGAACCGAACAAAACAAGAAGAGAAAGAGAATGCGTGCAACGGGTAGTTTGCAACTCAGTGATTGAACACAATCGCTATTACAGACCGAAATGGCCGCACGACCGTTACCCAACACACAACAAAATACCCATCAGCGAGTCGGTGACTTTGGCTGCTGATTCCCTTCAGAACGGATTCCACTCGGAACTGCGGGATCTGTACAGCACTAACGTGCGGCTCGAGACTTCGCCATTGTCACACCCTCGGTGGTGTAGATTGCAGCAAGCACCAAGGCCATAAAGACTGCAAGGTATCTCACCTGGCCGGGCACAAGCCGGTAGCAGACCAAACCGGCCATCACAGCGGCGAAAGCGAAGGCATATCTTGTGAGTATCGCTTGGTCACTGGTAGTCGAGTGATTGATTGTATCGCCCTCAGAGAAGAATAAGGTGCGAATTGAGTTAATCAACCTTTTGGTGATGCGCTCGTTGCCTTGACTCATCAAAGCAAGGTTTTGGTCCGCGATGGTCTCCCGCGGCTCGTCTTCGACTGATTCACAGAGGACGATACTGTCGGATGCAGATGACTCGAGTGAAACCGTGGGCAGCGGATCAACCGTCTCGGATTCTTTGATCGAATTTTCTTCTGTGATCGACTTTGATTCTGTGATCGACTTCGGCTCTGCAACGGTCGCGATTTCCGGTGTTTTGACTGCAGGAGTAGGCTTTTTCGCGACAGCCTTCGTCAACCTTTCCTTATCACCCTTTTCGGGCGATTCAATCGACTCATGTCGACCCCTATTCCAGAGCATCGCTTCATCGCGTGTTTCATTGAGAGATTCAGCTCGTGTAGCCTTGCTAACAGCGAGATGACTGCCGGAAATAAATAGGTCTTCGTCAGATCCGTTATTCAAAGTGTTCGTGCTGACTGGTTTGGTCGAGCTCGCAACTTCACACCCCATCGGTTTTGATTGCTGTTTCTCAACACTACGCTGGCGGCCGGATTGAAACCAACCACTTTCTGTTCCGTCTCCACTTAGATCTGAGATGATCGCCTGATGTTGCGAAGTTGATGGATCGGTTTCATCGGATTTCGCGGAGGGTATTGTTCCGGTTGTTTGGTCCCGCTCGGCCTTGGGCTTTTCCCCCGATGACTGTCTGCGATCCCCAAGCAACGAGTTCCAAGATGGAGAGATTCGGCTTGATGGCTTTTGCTTCTGATCGGTCGATTCAGGATTACCCGCGGATGTCTGGATGTCTTCCTGTGTGGCACCCATGCCGGGATCCGAATCATCGTGGTCATCGCCAGAGCGATTGGTCTTCTGCGCTCGGTTTTCTTTTTGGATCTCTTTTTGTCTATCCATTTTCTCCAACAGAGACTTGGCTTCCGCATAGTCCGCGCGGGTTTTTGCCAACTCCGAAGAAGCCGAAGAAAGAGCTCGCTCTAGATCACTGATCTGTTCGGAAGACTCATTCGCCGCCTCAATTTTGCATCGATCACGATCGCGTTTAAGTTCCATTAACTCGGTGAGGAGTGACGCGTTACGTTGGCTCAGCTCAGTAAACTCTTCAAGCGTTGCGCGGTCAAGCTGCTCGAGTGTCGATTGGTTGAGATCTAGTACTGGAATCGCGTTGGTTCGAGCTTCTGAAGGCTCTTGTGGTGACTGTATCTCGGTAATGTCGGCTAGAGGTGTTGATTGCTCCGGATTGGGTTCAAACGATTCATCAACTTCTGGCGACGTCGCTTCGAGGTCATTAGCACTTGCTACAAGTGACTCCAAATCACGGATGTCAACTTCCATCTTACGCAGTTGTGCTTGGTTTCTCGCCTTCTCTGCGATCACTCGATCACGATCCTTTTCGAGTTGACGAACCAGTTGCTCGTGTTCTCGTCTCTGCAATTGTTCACGTAACTCGAGTAAGTCTCGCTGTTGCTGCGTATCATTTAATGCAGCTTGAAGCTCTTCGATTTTAGTGTTGAGCTGTTCAATCGTGCGCGAGTCCGAGTCATGTTTTCCAAGAACCGCTTCGGATGCTTCGAGGCATTCTGCCAACTGCTTTTCCAGTTCGCTTTTGGCCTTCTGCAGTTCCGTTTCGCGTGTCAGGTTTAGTGCCTGCGTTTCTTGCAGCGATGAACGAAGCGAGTTAATTTCAGCTTGGCGTTTTGAAAGTTGATCGTAAATTTCCAAAGACGAAGCTTCCTCTGCTTCGAGACGAGCGATCCGCTTGAGTAGCTCTTCTTCGCGATATTTCAACTCGGCAATGTCATCCGCGATCTTTGCCTCGCGTTTTTCACACAATCTCTCTCGGCGAAGGCAGTCTTGTAGTCGTGATTGAGCGACAATGTCTTGCAGATTTTTTTTGTCAGCAGAACCTTGTTGTTCACGAGGATTGGTTGACCTTGCCAATGCGCGTTCGACATCAGGCGGTAGGACGTTGGTTAGAGTCGGGCGTTCAGTGGATGGACTCTGGACGCGGTGGTTGGAGATCAACTCAAATCGATAGCCACCAAGACTTAGGATGTCGCCGTTTTGTAGTTCACGTCGCTCGTAGGCTTGACCATTGATGATCAAGGGTCGTGAATGTGATTCGACGAAGACGCTTTCCGATGTGTGTCGGATTGTTGCGTGAAGCGGAAGAACGTTGCTGTCTCGTAGCCGGATGGAACACCCGTCCGCAGTCCCCAGTGTGTAAAGTTCGCCCGTTAACTGCAGCCGTTGGGGAGGCGATCCTGGGCAATCAACACGAAAAACAAAAGCCGATGTTTCAGATGTTGATGAACTCTCTACTTCGGACCTTGAGGTGTGGGCGATTGGTCCACGTTTTGAAGCTTTTGAACTTTCGTCTTGATGGGTTTCGTCGGCGCGCAATTCTCCCTCAGCTTTCATTTGTCGCTCCCGATCTCCGCCCGAAGAGACTGGCTCTTGACCAGGAAGGTTCCCGATTGGACGAATGAAGGGATCAAGCGAATGTTCCGAGGATGATTCGCCCGAGTGATCAGTATTCACCTTGCAACTCCCTGCTGCCTAAGACGTTGGCCTCAAATGTCCCCATTGCATCGGACTAGCCGAAGGCGTTTCATCAATGGTGACTTTTTGTCTCGTGGCTTCTCTTGAAAACCACGCGGACCCGCCGCCTCAAGGGTTAACTGCGGTTCAGCTAACTTGCTATCAAAATCTTATGAAGGTGCGCACACACCCCGCTGTGTCTGTCATCGGAAGTGTCCCCTTGAGATGCTTAGTAAATTCTTCCGCACAATTGGCCGAATCCGAGGATTGGCTACAAACGGACGCAAATCCCCCCGTTGGGGCTATGTCTTTGCCGGTCTTTGTACCGTTTCTGCAAATGAATTGGCTGGCAGAAATTCTTTGGTGCATTTTTTGCCGAGGCTTACCGGTTAGATCCGGCTCATTTCACGGACTTTCGCCTAAGAAGGCTTAACTGCACGGTAAGATTCATTGAGGAAAGCAATCACCGCCTGAGAACTATCAGGGGGTTAAGCTCGTTATATCCACAGCGGGTTTGCTGTTCGGCGAGTGTTTGGTGACTTTCAGAATAAAGTGACAGCCGTCCGCCAAAATACGGGTTTAAAAAGATCTGCGACATTTTCACAGGGAATTTGCTCACACAAGGAGCGGTGACCGACCACGTGTTGCAGGTGTTCATCGTCGGTTACGATGAGCTAGCTCGTTGTTGAGCTGTGGAATTGAAAGCATTTAGAGAGGTGATCTGATGCCCCGACAGGAAGCGATCAAGAAACTCAAGGAACAACTCGTTAGGCGGCATGAAGCGTTGCAGCGTGCCGTCGATGGTGACCTTAGCCTGCTGAGGGAACTGCATCAGGAAAAAACCGGCGACGTTCTGGATGCCGCAGCTGACTCAGTCCAAGATGAGCTGAATAGCCAATTGGTCGAGGTTGAAAGCCGCGAGTTAACCGCCATTGATGAAGCGTTGGAAAGGATCAATAACGGGACCTACGGTGATTGCCAGTCTTGCGGTAAACCGATCCCATTATCACGACTCGGTGCAATCCCCTACGCGACTGACTGCATCGCCTGCCGCCGTGATGCAGAAGAGAAAACGACACCCGGTGGTGCTTTGAAGTGGAATCGCGTTTTCGACAACGCTGAACTCGATTCCGTTTGAGTCGGGTTGATGCGTCGAAAGCGGTTACCATGGCGTTTAAAGTGTAACACCTCTACTGATTGTTTTAGTTGGTAAAGCTTTTGCTTCGTGAGCGATCATACCTTCCATAGCTAATTTGATTAGCTTGGCGATTGTTACTTTTTTCTCAGCTAAGACTACCAACACCCTTCCTGATGATTTCAACAGTCCTGCGAGTCGATGACATGACTCGTAAGGAGTCTGGTTGCGAATGGCCACGGATTTGGCTTGGATGACGATTCGCTTCCGTACTTCGAAGATCTTCTCGCCTCCGGAAGTGTCCTTCGATGTCGATTGCATCTCATCTCGCTTTAAACACCATGCTTCGAGCGCTTAGATACTCGAGCTTCCATGTAGGTGTTTTCCTCTGCGTCCTGCTCCTCAGCAACGAGAACGGAAACCTTGTCGCGCAAGAACTTGAAGCGAAGCAGCCAGTCAGTGTTCGTCGTTCTTCGCTTGAAAGCGTCCAGCCACCGGTCATAGCGATTAACCTAGAACGCGAACGACTCTACAACGAATTGGCTGAAGAGTTTTCTGCATTTGATCGATTGGGATACCTTGTTCGACGTGTTTCGCAATTGGTCAAGCCGAGTGTGATCCACATCGAGGCTCACAAGGTCGAGCAGCGAGGCACCGTGCGGGAGTCGTTTGACGAAGCTGGCAGCGGCGTGATCGTTGAACTCGGTGATGGTGAGACGTGGGTTCTCACCAACCGGCATGTGATTTCAGGGGCGTCCACCGAAGGTATTCTTCTGCGTAGTCATCAGGGTAAGGAGTTCCACCCCACCAAGATTGTCTCTGATGAAAGCTCGGATGTTGCGTTATTGAGAATCGATCAGCCTGAGCTTCCGGCGGCGAGAATCGGTGACAGCCAGTCGATCGAGATCGGTGATTTTGTGATCGCAATTGGCAGCCCGTTCGGCTTGAGTCATTCGGTGACCTTTGGCATTCTGAGTGCAAAAGGCCGACGAGATCTTTCGCTTGGTGATCAGAAGATTGAGCTGCAGGATTTTTTCCAGACCGATGCCGCAATCAACCCCGGAAATAGCGGTGGTCCGCTGCTCAACTTGCGTGGCGAGGTGATCGGCGTGAACACAGCGATCGCAAGCAGCAGCGGCGGAAGCGAAGGGATTGGATTTGCAATTCCGATGTCGATGGCAATGAATGTTGCCAAGCAGCTTGTGGAGCATGGTGAACTACGACGAGGCTACCTGGGAGTCACGTTGGATCCGGAATTTACCCTTGTGGAAAGCGGGGATGCAGCTAGCGGGCTTGTCTGCGGAGCGATGGTGAAAACCGTCAGGAGAGGTTCCCCTGCTGAAATCGCACGACTTCAACGCGGCGATGTGATCGTCGAATTCAACGGAAACGTTGTGGAGAACGATGATCACTTGGTCACTCAGGTCGGTCTGACGCCAATCGGTGAGTCGATTCCGATGGTGATCGTACGCAATGGAACTCGGTATCGCACCGAAGTCGTTCTCACCGACCTCAATTAGTTGGTCTCGATCATCTGCATGGTTTTCCAACGTCCCTGCAAGAACCTGAGGATCATCACCAAGGCAAGTGTCATGATCCACCCACTCAGCACGTACCACCACCAATAGAGCTGGTTCTCTGAAGGCTCAAACGCGAAGCCGATTCCGATCGCACTCGCGGACGTGGTCAAGCCGGCCAAGAGAACGAACCAAGTGTCCCCGGCTCCTCGAAGTGCTCCCGCCAGAATGAGCTGTACCGCATCGAACATGATGTAGAGTGACACGAATCGCAACAGCGTCTTTGCAATCACGACAGCTTCTATCGAATCGGAGTCAGGGGTCTTGAGTTGATAGAACTCAAGTAGGTTTTCGCCAAAGAAAAGGTAGGCGATCAACCAAGCACTTGAGTAGATCATTCCAATTCCAATTGCGACCATGACTCGCTTGACTGCCGCAGCAGGGCCATTGGCAATCAGGTGCCGTCCAACGAGAACGGACGAGGCAATGGAGAGTCCAACCAACGGAATGAATGCCACCATGTTGAAGTTGATCGCCATGGTGGTTGAGCGAAGAGGTAGGTCCCCGAACGTCCCGATTCGAAGCATCATCGCAGTGAATCCCCCTGACTCGACCAAGTGCATCAACCCGGCGGGAAAGCCAAAGTACAGCAATCGTCGCAGCACCTTTCCGTTGATCCCGAACCCGCCAAGGATCTGATAGCGATCGGATATCCCTCGGCGAGTCAGTAGCCAAGCGTAACAGCACGCTTTGAACCAAAGCGACAGGACACTTGCCACCGCCGCACCGTGGATTCCAAAGTCAGATATCGGGCCAAAGCCAAAAATGAGCACCGAGTCGAGGATCAGGTTTACCAGACCCGACATGAGTGAGACCCACATGATGACGCGTGTTCGTTCGGTACCGCTAAAGAAACCGCTAAGCGCAGTTTCAATGAGCATGCCGGTCGAGCCAAACATGAGAATGCGAAAGTAATCGGCTTGGAGTGGAATCAGGTCGGACGTCTGACCGGTCATGGAAAAGAGTGACTGGGCGATGGTTCCGAATGCAAAGTAGAAAGGCGAAACCAGTAGTGATAGCCAGATGCCCTGCCAAAGAAGCCTTCCAACTTGATCCTCTTGCTTGGCTCCAACGTGCTGACTGATGACCGCACCGGTCATCGATAGGATACCGATTGGCAGGCAGAGGCATACCCAAAACAGATTACCTCCCGCCATCGCAGCACTCATCGAAGCTCCGTCATACCAAAGCAGCATGGTGCGATCCATGAACAGCACAACGGAAAAGGTGCCAGTGCTGACCACGAGCGGAAGAGCAATCCTAAGCACCTCGCGCAGCACACTTTCAGGCTGGTGAGTCATTGGAGCGGCGGCGGATGTGGCGTGATTGCTCAATGCGACTCGATCATCACCGCGAGGGTTGTGATTTAGAGGGGAGTGACGCCAAAAAGATGCCAGCGAGCAGACCAGCTATCTGAGCTCCGCCCGCAAACGGTTGAGCCACAGGCGTGAGGCAAAAGATTAGCCAGCCAAGCATCAGGATCAGATTAGAGTGAACGAGGAATAGCGGGTACTTGGTGTTGAATTTTGGACGAAGCCAAAGGTAGCCGAAAAGTCCGTAAACGATTCCGGATGATCCAAGTAGCAGTGGGTTACCGTGAAGCGAGATTGGGAGAGGCGATTGAGTGGGTAGGAAGACTTGGGCGCATAGACCCGCTAGGTGAGCCACAACCACGATCTTCAGAATTCCCAGCGAGCCTTCCAGTTTTTCTAGGGCGGATCCTAAGAAAAATAGCCACACCACATTGAACGCGAGATGAAGACTGTCACCGTGGACGAACACGCTTGAGATCACACGCCAGATTTGACCTGACTTGACCGAAATCAGTGGGTCATTCGTTTCGGCATAAAGATTGGGGTCGACCAACGCAAACGTCTCAAAGGTTTCTTGTTCAAGGCTGCGTTGATTCTCGACTCGCGTTCCACGCGGGGTTCCAAAATGACTCAACAGGCTCACCAAGATGGAAAAACCGACGATGAACAGGGTCACTGGGATCGATCCGAGCTCCAGCGGGGGAGCCAACGGTTGACCGAATTGATTACCGGTGGAGTGAGGTTGGTTGCTGTCGTGGTCAAGCTCATCGTCACTGTCGGGTACCCCAAGAGATTCCTCAGAGTATTCGTTGCCGACTTCACCGGAGCATTCATCGGGCATCTCTGAATTTCGATGCTCAGATTGAGAGTCGAAGGAAATCTGAGCCGCACCCGACGACTCAGGAACCGGTGCGGGAAACCTCTCGGGATGTTCGCGGAATTCCCGCCAAAGGCTTCCTGCCTGCTCGACATCGTCCTCACTGAGAATCCAGACGGTCCAGGTGGCCACTTGCCCATCGGTGTCTCGATCCACTCTGGCTTCCAGTCGCCGCTCTCGTAGGAGCGCGAGAAGGCGTATCGCCGTTCGTTCGTCATCGAGATTTACGAGTTGACGCATAAAAGCCGTGTTTGGCAGGAGCCAGTAAAAAAGGTTTCGAGTCAGAGGAATGTGAATCAGTGAGTCATTCGCGATCCCTGAGGACAAGCATAGCACTTCGAAGCATCGAGGGAATGGACCTTAAGACCGGTAAAACTCGCACCTGATTAAAACTGACTTCTCCTAAGGACGAAAAGATTATCAGGCGAAAGGTCCAGCAACTACACTAAGTTCTGTTTTACGTCACTGAATAAGAGAGTCTTATGAAGTATTGTTCTCCAAAGTCAGGTTACGGAGTCTGGCGATGCAATTAGCTAGCTCGTTGCGGAATAAGGTGATTTACATCTTGTGCGTTAGTGGACTGGCTACCTTTGCTTGTTCCGTAGTTCTGCATGACCTGCATGCAAATCCTCTGCAGGATATTGCCTCGTCTGCCAAGTTAATCGCTTCTGAAATTGCTGCTGAAAACACCGATGATGGAACGAAGGTGGATGGGGCAGTGGAGAGTGTCGCTGAAGCCGAGGCGGTGTCCGAGGAAGATGAACTTTGCCGCCCCGTGATCAAGGTGCTCGTTCGTCGGCGTGAAAATTCTGAAGTGGCGGCTCTTCGGCGTGATGTGAAAGCGAACGCTTTTGATCAAGTCGCTGTCGATATTCAGGTTGGCAGTCGTATCAAAGATCAGCCCAAGATCATGGTTCCTGTGGCTACAGACCGCTACAAGGTTTGGTACGGCTATCACAGTGGGATCCGAGCCGCTGTGCTAAGAACCGCAGCGGAGTACGCGAAGAGCCTTCCGGGAGACGGTGAGCAAAACGATGGTGGATTGAGCGACGGTGCAGATCAAACCGCTTCAACTTCATCACAGAAGACGGCTGCGAAGAGTCAATCTAAAGAATTGCCCGACGCGGGCGACGGTGATGACGAGTCAGCCGAGGGAGTTCGCGAGGGTGGCTACCCGACACGCACCAGTTGGTGGACGGTTGGGAAAAAGCATCCGGAGAAAGAGGGCATGGTCACGCACCTCTCCGGAGGACCTCACAAGGAAAAGTTTGATCTCACTTGGCTCGAGACACTCACTCGGGACGAACTCCACTCCTTGCACTCCGATGACCACGAAAAGAAAGTCAACTGGGATTACGCACGCAAGTACGTTGAGCCACCCGAGCCCGAGTCCCAAATCGAGCCCGAGTCCCAAATCGAGCCCGAGTCCCAAATCGAGTCTGAGCCTCAGGCGGAGGCCGAAATAAAGGCAGCAATCAACTAGAAGCCGTCGCACGCGATTGCTCGGATCCACAAAACCGATACTCATCTCGGCTCAATTTCCCCACGAGAGGGGTTGAGCCTTGCCGGAATTGGCATCGACAACCTATCATATTGGGTGAGACGCACTGATTGCTCGACTTTAGTTGTCTTGCAATACGGCGTTCGGTTTAAAACAAAACAGAAATGTTCACAGACACGTGTCCCTACTCAATCCAGGATTGAATCTCCGATGGCAGTTAAACTGACCGAGCGAGCCGCAGAAGAAGTCAAGCGGTTTCAACAAGAACACAACTTTGGCGACGACATGGTCTTGCGAATTGGCATCGCCGCCGGTGGTTGCAGTGGATTCAGCTACACCCTGAACTTCGACGATGGCTTTGATGACAAGGCTGACACCAAATACGACTGCCACGGTGTTGCCGTCGTCGTCGACAAGAAGAGCGCACTGTACCTCGATGGTACCACCGTCGATTGGTATGAAAGCCTTGAGAAGCAAGGTTTCACCTTTGAAAACCCAAATGCAGTGAAGAGCTGCGGCTGCGGAAGCTCCTTCCAAGCGTAGCCCAAGCCATCTCTGCTTACCGCTTTTGATCTTCTCGTCAAATCCAGTACGGCAGGGAATCACCGATCGGTGAAAACGTAGATTCACTATCGGAAAATCACAACACATGAAAACGGTGAGTTCGCTTCGAAGCGGGCTCGCCGTTTTTTGTTGAATAAGCGATGATCTGCACTCTGGGGCGAACTCCATCTTGGCAGAACACAATCTGGATTGAACAACCCAACAATTCCAACGCGTCAAAGATCCGAGGTCGATGATCATCTCGGCGTCGCGTTGACCGATCTTTCCGTCTCTCAGGGATGAGCGTGAGCGAAACACTATCCGTCGATGCGATACTCGGTTCCGAGGGACGGATTGCGCGTCGCTTAGAAAACTATGAATCTCGCGAGCAGCAACTCGAGATGTCACGGATGGTCGCCGAAGCGTTGGCGACGGATCAGCATTTGATTGCCGAAGCGGGAACAGGAACGGGTAAAAGTTTTGCTTACCTCGTGCCCGCGATTCTGCATGCGACCGAGAGTCAGCGAGAAGACCAGCCGCCACCTCAAGAAGACGGTCAAGCTCGCAAGCGACGGGTGCTGATCTCGACACACACGATCAGTTTGCAGGAGCAGTTGATCGCGAAGGATCTTCCACTTCTCAATAGCGTGATCCCTCGTGAGTTTTCGGCAGTCCTCGTCAAAGGACGAAGTAATTATCTTTCGCTGCGGCGAATGGATCGAGCCATCTCCAAGGCGACTTCCCTGCTCTCCACGGATCTACAGCACACACAGCTTCGTGACATCAAAAAATGGTCGGGCGATACCACCGATGGATCGCTCTCTTCCCTGCCCTTTCGGCCCGAATCGTTGGTGTGGGATGAAGTCGCGAGTGACACTGGTAACTGCCTTCGTCGATCCTGCAAGAACTACAACGATTGCTTTTACTTTCGTGCTCGGCGTCGCGCGTCTAACGCCGAGTTGTTGATCGTCAATCACGCGATGTTCTTCAGTGATCTTGCACTACGACGGCAAAATGTTTCCCTGCTGCCCGATTACGATGCGGTGATTCTTGATGAATGCCACACGCTTGAATCGGTCGCCGGAGATCATCTCGGGATGCGGATGACGAGCGGTCAGTTCGATTACCTCTTTGATCGACTGTACAACGATCGTACCCAGAAGGGATTACTGGTTGAAAAAGACCTGGTGGCGTTACAGCAGTTAGTGGATCGCTGCCGTTACGCTTCGGCGCAGTTCTTCGCTGACCTTCTTGATTGGTGGGAAGAATCGGGGCAGCCCAACGGAAGAGTCAACACCGCGGGCATCGTCTCCAATCCCGTTAGCAAGCCGATGGAACAACTTGCTCTCGGGCTCCAGCGTCAAGCCAACGCTGCCAAAGGCGAGTCCGAGAAAGCTGACTATCAGTCAGCACACGATCGCCTTTTGGCTCTAGCCGGTGGTTTGCGTCAATGGGTCAAGCAGGAGGTGGATGGCTGCGTCTACTGGCTCGAGCGTACGGGAAGTCGTCGAGGGATGGATCGTGTGACGCTTGCCGCCTCACCGATTGATGTTGGAGCAACGCTGCGGAGTGAACTGTTTCAAAGCAAGATGATTCGCAGCGTGGTGATGACCAGTGCGACACTAGCGACAGGCAAAGACACCAACTTTTCCTTCTACCGATCAAGGATCGGGCTAACCGATGGATTGACCGTTTGCGTTGGCAGTCCGTTTGACTACGCCAAACAGGCTCGCGTGGTGGTGGTGAGAGATTTACCAGACCCATCGCGTGAACGACAAGCGTTTGATCGTGCACTTCCGAATGAAATCAAACGATACGTCGAAGAGAGTGACGGACACGCGTTTGTCCTATTCACCAGTTACGATCTGCTCAAACGCTGCGCCACCACGATGACTGGTTGGTTAGCGGAGCGAAAGATGGAGCTTTACAGTCAGGCCGGCACGCAGAGTCGTACTCAGTTGCTCGACGCGTTTCGCCGTAACTCTCGCGGAGTGCTGTTCGGCACCGATTCGTTTTGGCAGGGTGTTGATGTGCCCGGTGACGCTCTCACCAATGTGATCATCACCAAGTTGCCATTTGCGGTGCCGGATCACCCGCTGCTCGAAGCAAGACTCGAGTCGATCAAAGAGAATGGTGGAAATCCATTTTCAGATTATCAACTACCCGAAGCGGTGATCAAGTTTCGC
>CALIBL010000058.1 GCA_938045805.1 uncultured Rubripirellula sp.
GATCTTGCTGGTTTGTGAGTCGTTCTCTTTTTCCAAAGCAGAGGTCGACATGTACCAAACGCCAATGGTCGACAAGAGAACCAAGGTGGTTGAAATCCAGAAGCCGTGCTTGAAGACAACAGCGAGTTGGGTTTTGAGTTGGTCCATGACTAAGATTTCCAAGTTCAGGAAACGATTCAATCGGTTGGTGTTTTGTGGTGTAGGTAAACTAAACGACGACTTCAAACATGAGATGGATTTTGGGAATCACGAATCTGCGACTGAAAACTGCGTTAGTGCTTACCAAACTTTTATTTGCTTTGTTTTTCGATGATGTTTTTGGGAGGGCTTCACCGGCGCCCCGTCGATTCTCAGGAGCTTGTGTCCGCGTTGGCTGCTGCTGCTTCCGCTTCGGCCTTTGCCGCCTCAGCCGCTGCTTCTGCCGCTTCTGCTTTTGCCGTTAGACGCTCGCTCATCGTGTTTTCTTGCCAGACAATCTGATAGACAAAGTCGAGTTTTCTGACCTCAAGCATGGGTGGTTCAAATCCCTCTGGGAGATCGTCCGGATTGACCGCTCCTCCAAGAGGGGACTCAATCACCATGGATGGGTCATAGTCTGGGTTGGGGATTTGCGTCAGTTTTGCACGATTATCGTCGAGAAGAAGCGGATACCGAATTCCGAGTTCCTCGAGGGTGAAAGTTTCGACGATGTCTTGACCGTTGGCATCTTTTTGACCGGTCGGTAGATCAACCGTGCTGTTCATGAAACTGGTGGTCATGAACTTTCGTACGTGGTCGCTTTCGATTTCGCCACGATTGTTGGGGTCGTTGTAGTAGTGATAGCAACGCAGTTCAATCACCCATCCAGGACCGGTAGGTCCTGTTTCAGCGGTGATTGCAGCGTCGAACTCGGCTTTCTCTTCATCCGTTGCGTTACGGAACTTATCGGTGACACGGGCCCAACTTCGAAGTTCCTCCGCATACCTTGTTTGAACTTTGTCCGACCACCAATCGGCGAGGTCCTCGTAGTGCTTGGTGTCCGCAGAGGTGACGTGGATATCCTTGCGTTGCGAGTACGGGAGTTCTTTGGGTGTGGGGACTTTGCCGTCGGGGAAGGTCGTTCGGGGAACCGCGGCATTAACCGCTTTGACAATCTCGAGCCACTTCAATCGGCGTTCTGCGTTACCCGAAACTTCTTTACCAAGAGTGTTGAGGTAGGTCAGTTGTGTGTTGAGCTTACTGTCTTGGCTGGAGTGGTCATCGGCGTAACTCTTCATGGAGTCCACCGCCGCAAGGGACTCTTTCCAGACAACATCGCGAGTCGTGGACCAGCTTCGTTCGACCAACCAGTAATGGGTTGTCATCGCGAGCATCAACGCAGCCATACCCGCCAAAGTCCAAGGTTTTTTGGCTCGGATCAATCGCTGAGTCAATATTTCGCGGGGAACCAAACTGGTCTGAATCTTAGCCACACCCAACGCTTGTAGACACAAACCATAGGCGACTGCAAACGTGGGAGCGTTGTCACGGAAGGATGGGATTTCCAAGATCTCTTCACCATCTAGGCGATTGAATCGATCCAGAATCGTGACCTCCACTCCTAGATTCTTACCAATGTAAGAAGCAAGCCCCGGCATCTTCACGGTATTCCCGGTGACAACCAATTCACCGATCTCAGCCTTTTTGTCAATGCTGCGGAAGAAGCCGATGGATCTTTGAACCTCGGTGACCAAATCGTTAAAGATCGGTCGCATCGTTTGGAAAATCAGTTTCGGGTCGGTTGCCTCGCGGGCATTCCGCTTGAGATGCTCCGCCTTGGCGAAGGTTAGCTTGAGATCTTTGGTGAGTTGTCGAGTGAAGTGGTTACCCCCGATCGGCATGCTTCGTTGCCAGATTCGGAAGCCATTGGTGATGATCAGGTCGCTCGAGTCGGTACCGATGGAGAGTAGAACCGTCGAGGGTGGCGGATCGTCCGCGTTGAAGTTGTCTTCTTCAAGGCGTTCGTGCAGTCGATCAAACGCAAGCGTGTTGTACAGAGCAACCGGGGACATCTGCACGATCGAGACTTCCATGTCGATCTTGTTGAAAGGCTCAAGTTGTCGATACGCTTGCTCGCGTTTCATTGCGAACAACCCGACTTCGCTCTCCAGTGCATAGCCTTCTTCGACCATGCTTCCGGGCATCATTTGGTAATCCCAGATCACGTCATTGAGAGGAAACGGGATCTGCTGCCTAGCCTCATACGCGACAATGTCGGAGATCTTCTTGACTTCGACCGGAGGCGGTTTGAAGAATTTCGCCAGTCCGCTCTGACCGGGAACGCTGATGCAAACTTTATCAGTGTACGCTGACTCATTCCGATCCAAGAACTGCTGGAGGGCATCGTGAATCAGATCCTCGGCCACCGCCTCGGGTTGGCTCAAAATCTTTGGATACTCGATGTAATCAAAGGCGGTTGCAACTGGCCGACCATTTTCAAGCTTGCACTGCAACGCTTTCAGAGCGGTCTGCCCAATTTCAACTCCCCAAACACTTTGACTGCTTGCCATATCGCTTCTGTGCTTCCCGAGTAATCAAATCAAGGGTGATCAATACAAAGGGCGTTCCCTTCCACCGGTGAAGTCAGGTGGAGACAAAAACATCCCGCTCGATGGGTTCAAAGATAAGACGCTCCCACATCGATGCATTGACTTACCCAAAGGGTACTAAAAATGTCGGCCTTCACGAAACCTTTGTTGTCCTTGCTCAACCAAAGTTTCGAATGAATCCGTATTCCCAGCGGGCGTGTCAATCTCCTCATTCTACAGCGTTTTGTCGCAATTGGTGCCTTCTCTTTTGGAGTAAGACCAAGGAAAGGTGGAGGAAGTGCGGGTTTTTTCGGCTGTCAGTCCTCCGCTGAACGATTTCGCCCCCCAATCGGACACTTCGCCGACCCATTGTCAGCCTTTCAAGCGAGTCAGCGTGTCCAAATATCCCAATTTTCCGTTCTGGGACGACTCCGGAAGCTTCAGGTAGAGAATTCAGTCGGGCTGACATGCGATTTTGTCTGCCGATTCGTGATAGTCTAATTCTTCCTGCAAATTGTTCAGATCAATGGAAAAGTCTTCTAATTAAAGGGCGGCGGCCCATCGAAGCAACGGTCAATGCAGTTAAATTATGGATCGACGATTCAGCCTGTCCGACGGCTCTTTTGTGAACTTTCTACCGCTAAGAAACTCCCACCATGCCGCTTTTCCAAGAGTGCTGCGTTCTCATTCCGGCCAACAATCTCGAGGACTTTCCCTCGCAACTCTCTGACACCGAGGCAAAAAGTCTTCTGGGCGGTTGGACCGTGCTTTGGCACCCCTCTCTTTTAGCGGAAATGGAGCAGCTGCCTGCTTGGTATCGAGCGGATTCGCCGCCTGATGTACTTGATAACCGTCTGATTGTGGTGCCGGAACCATCAGTGGGGCAATTGCCGGAGGGATTTCGGGACCGGGCGGTCAAGAACCGAAACTGCCATTGGTTCGAGGCATCGTCACGCGAAGGTTTTTTGGAGCAATTTCCTTGGGATCGCTTACCACCACTTTCAGCCGAAGCACTGGAGATCTTCCCGAGACGCATTTCGGCGGGTGACTTCTTCGCTGCGGCTTACGCGACGCTTCAGGTCCAAATCATGACCAAGCGGTTACGTTACACCAGCAATCTAGATGAACTCCACCTCCAGAATTGTGCTGTGAACGCAGCCAAAGCCTTCGTGGCGGGAGATGCCCCGCGGGCTGCAGAGTCACTCCACGATCTATTCGACTGCTTGGCAGAAGAGCGAGACCATTATTTCTCCTCAGACCCCCATCTCTTGGACCTTATTCTTACGGGTCCCTCAACGGTCAATCGTCTTTCGTCCGTGCTTTCCTCACTCGTGGTCACGGAGGAATCCACCGGTGCCAACCTTTCTGCAGTTCCCGAAAATCATGCACCCAATGAGGGACTAGCGGATCAGAACGTATCCCAAAAGACCGAAGCAGCATCGGTGACAATTGATCAGGCTCCATCGGAATCCGACGACCCTTCGAGTTCCGTTTCACTGGAAGCAGATAAGGTATCTGACAAAGTGGTGGGAGCGAGCCTGCCGACGCCATGTAATCTCCTCGTTGATACTGACGCGGCGGCGGCGATCGCGCAGTTACCAGAGCACGAGCTCGATCTATTCAAAGAAGCCCTTTCCAGCGGTTTGTTTAGTTGGGCTGGCGGTGGACCCGCAAGAGAGGTCTGTTTTGATTCGATGACGTATACCGAGGCGCAAGTTGCACTTTGTGATTCGCACCGAAAGTTTGTTTCTCTTCTTGGTGAAGCACCACCCGTTTACGGAAGGTTCTCCGGCTCAACTCCTGCGGACCTGACCGCGAATCTCGTGCAACTTGGCTATCAAGGCATCATGCCTATTGATTTCGAGGGGGGCACAGGGTTCGGCGACGAGGCTAAAGTGATCCTGCAGGCTGCAGGTGTTCAGATCGAAGCCCTCACCGCGAAGCCGATTGATGCATCGAGTGATGCCTCATTTTTGACTTTGGGAACGAGACTTGGCGAGTCGATCGACCGCGGGGAAATCTCCACGGGGCTCTTCGTTCACTGGCCCGGAGACACCTGCCAAGGTTTCGAAGATCTCAAGGTCGTCGCCTCCTGGAGTTTGTGTCTGGGGAAATTCTGGAAACTTGATGACTATTTCATCGAGGGCGAGCATCCGTACCATCACGGGGAATCAGTGATGGTCTCACCCCATTCGTCTAAACTGCTTTCTGACCGAGTCAACGAGGGAACGACGGATCCGATTTCATCTCTCTCCGGTGCCTACTTTGATGCCGTCTCTCGTGAACAATCAGATCTGTTGGTCGGAATGAGCTCGTTGGTCTTTGGCACCTTCGAGGACCAAGGAGAAATTCACTCTGAGAGTGTTGGCGAAGATCGGTCAATAAAAAATGTGAAAGCAGCTACCCGTTTCGCCAAGGCCGTCGGAGCAAAGTTGTCGGGCGATTCTGCATCGTTGAACCCCTCGCTGCCAATGCAAGGTGATTCTCTGATCGTGAATCCGTCATCGGTTGGTGTGCGTTGTGATGTTGCGATCTCTGGGCAGTTAGCCGGTCAACCCGAGCACCTCTTTGCAAGCAGTCGCACCAAGACGGTGACGCAAGCGACGGTGGATTTACCGGCTTGTGGATTTGTGCGGTTAGCAACTTCCGATCAAAAACTTGCCGGTGGACCCAGCTTAAGAAAGCGGTTACGTCAGACGCTAATGGGTGGCCCCAAGCCTCTCGCTGAAAAAGATCGACTGCAAAATGAATTCATGGAGGTGAACTTTAGTCCCAAGACCGGTGCGGTGATGGGAGTCTACAGTGGGTCACGAGGAAATCGTTTTTCCCTTCGATTGATCGCTCCGACGAGTGAACAGGGTGTCGAAGTTTCTATGCACGCTGATTCTTTTCGAGTCAAGGAGTCTTCGTTGCAGTTGGGTTCGATTGAGGTGATCGGATCCCTTATTTCAACCTCCGGTCAAAATCAAAAGAAGTTAGCGGGCTTTAAAATCGAGTATACACTTGAGCGAGGTAGCCGATTCTTACAGGTCAAAGGGGAATTGGTTCCCGAGGCTGCCCCGGTTGGAGATCCGTGGGTGAACTATCTCGGTTTACGTATGGCGGTTGCATCCGAGTCGGCGATCTGTCGTAGCATTGTTCGGGACAAGCTGCATCGCGTGCGGTCTCGTCGGATTCTCGCTCCATCAGGGGTGGTGATTGATGAAGCTGAACGCCAAACACTCGTTTGTGGTTATGGGTTACCGTTTCATCGACGCGTCGGTGAGCGATTCCTCGATACCCTAATATTGGTTGAAGGTGAGTCAAAACAAACCTTTCAGGTTGATTATGGAATCGATGTCCCTTCCCCGGTGGCCGCTTGTCGAGCACGATTTCAGCCACCAACTAAGATCAGCATTGATCGTGGGGCGAACGGACCAGAGATTGGTTGGATTTGTCATCTAGCCCCAAAAGAAATCTTGCTATCCGCTCTCGACGTTCATCGAACCGCTGAAGGTAAACTCGCGGCCGTTGTTCGCGTGGTCCAAACGCAGGCATCAACCGCAAAGGTTAAGCTGCGTTTCTGTCGCGACGTGATAGCGGTCACTCTGGCCAATGAGCCTCTTGAATCCTTACTCGCGATGGATTGTGAATCACTTAACCAACGGACAGAAACTCAGTCGTCCGAAGTAAAGTACGAAGGTGATTTGGTTCAGTTTGGAATCCATAGTCACGGTGTGGTGGATCTTCTAGTGGTCTTCGGTTAGCAAATCGTGTAGCACGCACGACTCAAGTTAAGCACGACGGGAAGGAAAGTCATGAATACGGACGAGACAACTCAGCGGATGAACTTTCATCAAGCTGTGCTCGTCAGTGGCTTGGTCGAACCCGAGAAGTATCGCTCGCTCGTTCAATCGCTCACTAGCGAGTCCGCTGAAGGTGAAAATGCGTCATTGCTTTCCGCTGAAGTGATCTCTGCAGAACTGATCAAGTTGGGTGAGATCACGGCCTATCAAGCAGAACAATTACAGTTGGGACGAACCAAGTTTCGACTTGGTCCCTACTTGATCACCGATGGCATTGGCCAAGGCGGCATGGGGCAGGTGTTCAAGGGCGTACATGAGGTGATGGGACGCGAGTGTGCCGTCAAGGTTTTGCCTTTGGAGAAGTCGACCGATGAGTCACGGGCAGCCTTTCA
This sequence comes from uncultured Rubripirellula sp., assembly GCA_938045805.1. GTDB lineage: Bacteria > Planctomycetota > Planctomycetia > Pirellulales > Pirellulaceae > Rubripirellula. Next base: position 6,724 of record CALIBL010000058.1, read on the forward strand.
GCATGAAATCAGATTGCAGGCGGGTCTCGATAGCCCCTATTTGGTTCGAGCTTTTGATGCCGGACGCGATGGGAATGTGCATTACCTGGTGACGGAGTTTGTTCCTGGGAATGATTTGCGTCGTCTGGTTAGGGCCAATGGTCCGTTGTCAATGGAAGCCGCAGCAATGATCATTTCTGATGCAGCGAAAGGTTTGCAGTACGCGCATGATTTGGGAATGGTTCATCGAGACATTAAGCCGGGAAACATTCTGGTCACCGTCGATGGTCATGCGAAGGTTTCGGATATTGGTCTCGCGGTTTGGACCATGAGCTTGGACGCCGACCCACGTGCGGGAAAGATTGTTGGAACTGCCGATTACTTGTCTCCTGAGCAGATTAGAGACCCCGCTTCGATTGGGCCACTGAGTGATCTCTATTCCCTCGGTTGCACCCTTTATTTCGCCGTGACCGGAAAGGTTCCGTTCCCCGGTGGTGATTCTCGGAGTAAGTGTCGCCGACATTGCGAGCAGACACCTTGGCATCCTCGTCGTTTTGCATCGAACCTCTCCGAGGAATTTGTGGATGTGATCGCCGACATGATGGAAAAGGATCCCTCTCGTCGGATTCATTCCGCGAGTGAAGTAGTTGATCGACTCGAGCCTTGGGCCAGCACTTCTGAAGGGGGTGTCGAATTACCGATCGATCGCCAAGTTTGGACGCCACCACCGCCACCTAAAGAACCTTCACAGCTCAAGGACTCGCTTGAGGCACTCGAGCCGCCCGGGTCATCGAATGCTTACGGCTCTTCGAATTCTTTCGGAGCATCCAAAGTCGATCAAAGTGATGAGTATTCACTGGTGCCGTTGATTCCGCAGGATCCTTCCGGCGAGCGTGCAAAGTTAGCTTCGCCTTTGGCTGACCCGCTCAACACTTCTGGTCGCGGCGGCGGGTATGGTGTCGCGGTAGCCATCGCCTTGGCGATCGCGGTGCCCGTTTGCCTGCTGATCGGTGCGGTCATCGGTTTTCTGATTCGCGGTGTTCTGCAATAGGATGCCTAGATAGGTTCAATTGGCAGTCGCTATCTTTTGCGATGCTCGACCGCAGCATCCTTACAAAGAAATTTGACTAAATTGGCTCTGAAGGGGGGTGTGTTCTCTGTTTCTCCGGAATGTTCCGATTGGTTCAAGTGTGACGATTATTCGTGACGATAAAGAACTCGGACGACCAGACTGCGCAACCTGTGTGCGAAGGATTCGGTTGGCTGATTGCGAGCGAAACATCTTGACGATGCCCCATTTGCAGCCTAGACTTCTTAGTGTTAAGTCAAAAGTGGCAAAGGGTTTACAGCGATCAGACAGGCGGCGGTTCTGAGCTTCAGGGAGTCAGTGTGACCAAGAAAGACATCGTGCGAACGATCTCGGAAGAGGTTGGGCTGACGCAGCAGCAGACCAAAGAGGTTGTCCAAAAAACCTTTGACGCGATTATCGAGTCGCTGGTTCGAGAGCAGAGGATCGAGCTTCGAAACTTTGGTGTTTTCGAAGTCAAGCCTCGTGCGGCTCGGAAGGCTCGAAACCCGCGAACCGGTGAGCAGGTTGATGTCCCGCGAAAGCACGTGGTGACCTTCAAGCCGGGCAAATACATGGAAGCAAAGGTCCGAGCCCTTGATGAGGCGGAAATCCGCCGAATCATGGGAGCAAACAACAACGAGATTCAACCAAAGCAAGACGGCGGTCAGGATTCGACCTCGTCTGAAGGCCCGAGTGGTCGTTGGGATCTGTGAGTGGTGTTTGCTCCACTAGAACCGATCATTTTGACTTGAATAAAAGAGCTTGTCGTTCACGGAGGAACGCTCGATGCGACGTTTAATGCAAATCATGGTACTTGCAGGCTGTCTTACGACTACGGTGGGCTGCTTTGTGCCTATCTACTCTGCTCGACCAGAGCGACGCGTTCAGCAGTTGTTATTCACTTCGGATGACCTGCGAGCGATGGTTGATGAATGGGAGCGATTCTGGTTCATGGATTCGCCAAGCCATCTAACGCCTATCCGCACTCACGGTGGGATTCTCTAGGCAGTTTTTGCTTTGAGTTTTTTCGAGCAAGTTGTCCTGATCGCCGTCCGCAGCGGCGATCAATGCAGCAACTTGACTATCGCATCACTGGGTTGGGGCGTGCGTCGCAATCGTTCGCCCAAAAGCGCAACCGTTCGCCCAAAAGCTTCGAAGGCCAACTCTTCGAGGGCTAAATCTTGATAGTTCGAGCGTCTTTAGATGAAGCCTCGAGTGATGCCGCGTGTTTCCAAATTGTCCCGTCTTTGCGACATCGACGGATCATCGTCGCGGGCGAAAGGGTGTGAATCACAACGTATGCTGCCCTCCTCCTGCCGCTGCGTGCAAAACCGACTCGTACTGGGACACCATCTGGTCCCAACTAAAGCAGTCGGCGACGGTGATACCAAGTCTGCCCGTCTGTTCTCGAGCGGTCGGATCAGTGATCATCTTTTCCATTCCAACGGCAAGCCCGCTTAGATCGTTGGGTATGATCATTGCTCCCGGATTCCCTGTTCGGTCTTGCACTCTTTGAATGATTGCACGAGGTCCACTATCGCAGTCTACGGTGACCGAGGGAACTCCTCGACACATCGCTTCGAGTAGCGCTGATGGGAATCCTTCGTAGCGACTAGGAAGCACAAAGAAGCAGCTATCAAGGTGTTGGTTCCAGGGATCTTTCACCCATCCGTGAAGCGTGATGCGTGCTTCGAGACGGAGGTTACCGATCTGTCGTTGCAGTGCTTCCCGTTGGCTTCCGTCTCCCAAAATGCTCAGCGTCCAATCTGGGTATTTGTCTGCAATTTGACCAAACGCATCGATCAAGCGATCGAATCCTTTTTCGCGTTCTAACCGACCCATCGCCAGAATTTTGCATGATTTGGCAGCGAGGTCTCGGTCGGATTGATTCTGAGGCGACTCAATCGCCGAGGGGATCGCTATTGTTTTAGACCGGTAAACCTTTCGAAGATGCTCGGATACCTCTTCGGTCAGGGCAACGACTTGAAAGGCGTTTGGGTAGGTCGACCCGCGTAACCATTCCCATGGTTGGGCGAGTGCCTGATGTCGCGGGTCGCTTCGTTCGCAAGCAACGACCGGGATGCATGTTCGACTCGCTGCGATCAATGTCATTACATTCATTTGGTCACAAAAAGAAAGGATCGCATTCGGCGCAACCGTTTGGATCGCACTTCGTAATCGAGATAGGCGTTTGACAGATCGAGCGAGGCGTACCAGAGAATTGCTTTTTTCGCTCCCTGAAGAGCTCGTCATGACATCAAGATTCAATCTTGCCACTCGAGCAGAGACCGAGTGTCGATCTTGCTTTCCATCATCTAGCGTGATCAGCGTGACATCGTGTCCGCGTTCCGAGAGTCTCGAAGCAAGTTGCGACAACACGCGTTCGGCGCCTCCGCCGCTTAGCGTTGGGATGATGCAAGCGAGTTTCAAGACTTTGTACTCTTCGTTGGCCGCGTATCGGGAGTCACAACTACTGACCGCTATTCTATCCGAGCGGGGCCGATACGTCGGCCAACAAGACGGTTTTCGTTGCAGATGTTAGTTGAATTCGTGAGGCTGCCAAACTAGGCTGCGGCCTACGTGAATTTTTGACCTAGCCGAGTGGACCTGCTTTTCGCTCGGTGGATTTTGAGTTTGGTTAACCTTCAGTTGGTGCGACGATGCGAATATTTTTGACGCTTTTTATTATCGCGGTTTCTTTCGCGGCAACGTCAGAGCGAGCGTCGGCTAACCATGGAGCTTTAGCCGGTTTTCTGCCCTTTGGTTACTATCAACCCTATGGTGTAACCTACAACAGTTCGGTTCGCACTCCACCCTATTTTGCAACCAATCCACCCGTTTACTACAGCCAACGCTATTCGAGACCGTACGGTCTGAGTCCCTTTGCATCGCCACCGATGCTTCAGTCTCCCGTTGGGTATTCGGGTAAGGTTGAGACGCCGGGTGCAGAGATTCGAGTCCCCGAATCGGCATCCGAGCAAGTTTCAGGTGCGGGCGTTCCGAGAACCACCGTCAACCTAAGCTCCGAAGTTGCAGTGGAGACTCAGTTGGGGCCTGTCAGGTCGAATCCGTTCGCTAGTGAAACCAAACAACTGGTTCGCAACTAGCTGTCTTCATCAATTTTCAAGGACTTGGTCAATCACAATCCGCTTGGCGGTTTCGATTTCGAGTGTGACTAAGGATTTCCCGCGAGCGACGTTTCGAATCGTTTCAGCGATTCTTCAAGCAGGTTGAGTGCTAAGTCAATGTGCTCTCTCGTCGTAACCACCGGTGGCGGAAGGAAGCGGATGCGAGTCGGGTTAGCTCCGCAAACAAAACCGAGCAAGCCGACGTCATACATGATGGTCATCAATTGTTTGGCTTGATCAAAACTACCATCGCCTGGGGTGAAGGCCACCATCATTCCGCAGCCGAACGGACCACGGACGAGTTTCGGGTACAGCTGCGATAATTTTTCGAGGCCTTGCTGAAAATACCCACCCAGTTCCATGTTGGTTCCGTCCGATCCAAAGCAGCCTCGCGACTCCAATTGATCAAGCATCGATAGTCCGGTTGCGATCGAAGAAGAGGCACCGGTGAAGGTTTGGCTGAGAATGGGGCCAGTCGGGTTAAAGGCTTTTCCATAGAGCGTGCCGCACACCTGAGTGATCTTTCCAACGGTCACAATGTCAGCAAATTCTTCGAGTCCCAGATGCTGAAAAGCAAACGGCTTACTGGTTCTGGAGAAGGATTGGACTTCATCAAAAATGATCGGAATCCCCGCTTCTCGAAGCGGTTCGCAAAGTGCTCGGAAGAACTCTGCGGAGCCTTCATAGTAGCCACCTTCCCCAGCAATTGGTTCAGCCCAAAACGCGGCATGCTTACCCGGGTGACGTTTAAGAAGTCGGTGAAGTTCATCCACCGCCCATCGTTGACTTCGCTCCGGGTTCACGGAACTGCGGAACGGCAGGTAATCCACATCGATGGTTACCGGAAGGCCGGTTCGGTAGGCTGCTTTGTCCGTTAGCGCTGCTGTAGCGAGGGTTCTGCCGGCAAATGCATTGTCAAAAGCGATAATGCGGTCAGCAGGTGTCTTGTGGTGAAACGCTAGTTTTAAGGCGTTCTCATTCGCCATTGCTCCACTGGTTGAAAGCAAGCAATGGTCCAGTACCGCACCAGTGCTGGATGCCAGTTCGACCAGTCTTTCTCCCATCCGCAGACTCGACGGATTCTGCTGGAGGTTGCCCTGCATGACGGTGTCTTCAAGTGCAGCGTCAATGGATGCTTGAACGATGTCATTCTGCAGGTGTCCGCAGCCATGCACTCCGATCCCACAGATGAAATCGAGTTTGATGCTCCCGTCTGCAAGTTCGACCAACGGTCCGTTCCCCATGCCCGATGAGAGGTAAGGCCAAATGGGTGGCACGCCTCGCATTTCAGTTAGCCGATTGAGCATCAATTGATAGTCGGCTTGTAGGCTTGGGTTCGCTTGACAGACCGAAGTGACTTTCGATGCATGATCTGCAATCGCCTCGGAGATCAACTTTCGTGCTTCAGCGACCCGAGGATCGTTGCGTAGGGAGTCACCAACTAAAGTGTTAGTGGTGGAGTTGGTTGATGATGGATTCGAAGAGGCCATATCTGTCGGCTCCCTGAAGAGAGAACGGCTCGTTCATGTGGTTGCACGAGCGAAAAGGCTCGCTGGTGCAGTTTTCGGGACATGTTAGCGACTCGATTCCTTTTAGATCAGCCCCTGTCGGGACTCCGACCCTGTCTATATCTGGTTACTTTGGATCCATTTGTTCTCGCAACGGATCCGCTGATACCTCTGGTTTCTGGACGATTTCAGCGTTCGGTTTTTCGCAGAATTTTTCCGTAGCCGCCTAGATTCACTAAAAAACAGTCCATCGAGCGGTGGTGGGACCGCAGGGATGCTTCTCGCAAGGTCAAGATGCGATATTCTATTGGCTGACGAGTTCCATCCGAAATCGAAGGATCTTGAGCACGCGGGGCGAGCGTTGCTCGAAGCCTTATGAGTGAAATACTACTCTATTACAGACGACCTGATCCAACGACGTGGGTGTATCTCTCGTCGTTTTTGACGATTGGATTGTTCTTTGTATTTCATCGATTTTGGTCGATTCGGAATCTTGATATCGCCCTTCTCATTCTCCTTGCGCCCGGCCTGCTAATGGTCTACGAGGGTAGGCGGCGGCAGTTGGTTGAATCCGAGATGCTTCAAACCGAGATGTCGATTTCGGATGACACGGGTGACCGATCCGAGGCTGAAGGTGATTCCATAGACGGGGTCGGGCCTCTGATTCGTTCATCAAGTTCAACGGACTCACCTCTTGAATCGTCAGATTCACGTGAGACAACTCCGGCTGCAGGGGTGCTGGATCCGGCAGCATTCAATCAAGATGCATTGAATCCACGCGCGCCGAATGAATCCCGCAACGCAGATGGAGTCAGTCAGACTTCTTTTATCGAACTAACAAAAGCAGTTGGTGGATCGCTGGTAGGTTTTGTCTCACAGGCCATCGATGGCGAGAGCTCCGAGGATTCAACCGCCGCTGCTTCCGGCGAAGTCCAATCGCGAGTGGCTACTGCTGATGGAAACGAAGAAACCGTCGGAGGCCGTTCGCCCGATGCGGCAGTGCTTCAATCCATCGGTGCTTCAACCGAGCAAGTTTTGAGTGAGACTACCGAGGCGATTGATCTATCGCAGGTTGGAACGAGCACGGGTGAATCTTTTATTGCGAGATTACTTCGTGGTCCTGAGGATCCGAGGGAGCTTCAGAAGTGGGGTTTTGTTTACCTATTTGTCATTGAAGCGTTACTGCTGTTGCGATTGATGCTTGATCCATTAATGGTCCGCCGTCCTCTTTTGGACCCAAACCTGACCACTGGCGGATTGTATTTTATCGGGATCTCGCTTTTCATATTCATGATGGCCAACGTCGTCACAAGTAGTCCAAGAGTTCAGGTGCAGCAGGGGCCAGAGCTTGGACCGGGCTATGCAATGATGAACCTGCTACCAGCGATTCCCACTCGTCCTGTAAGCGACCAACCAGGCGGAGCGATTCCTCCTCGCGTTTCTGAGTTAACACCCCAGCAGGTGCAACTAGCCAAGATTGCAAAGACGCTGGCGATCGTCGCGCAGTTTTCGATTGTGGTTGGAATTGTTCTCATCGGTAGCCGACATTTTTCGAATGTTCGAGCAGGTGTGGGCTGTTCGCTTCTCTACCTTCTGCTTCCGTACACGGCCCAGATGACGGGGCGTGTTGATCATGTGTTGCCAGCGGCGCTACTTCTGTGGGCCGTGCTCTGTTACCGTCGCCCGGTTGTTTCTGGCATCTTTCTCGGATTAGCTGGCGGATTGGTTTACTACCCGCTCTTCTTACTGCCCTTATGGGGTGGCTTTTATTGGAGACGTGGTGCGAGGAAGTTCGCTGCAGGGGTGGCTTCGATGCTGGTTTTATTGATGGTGGCACTGTCGTTTGACAGTTCTGCATCATTAACCGATCACCTATATCGAATGTTTGGGCTGCTCAAGCCAATCCGCGACCCGGGCGAGTTTCGGGGGTTATGGGCCTTGGGGTGGAACCCCATTTGGCGTCTCCCGGTAATTGTTGGTTTCGCGATCCTCTCGGTGTTCTTTGCCATTTGGCCTGCGCGTAAGAACCTTGGAACCCTAATGAGTTCTTCGGCGGCATTGATGGTGGCTGCCCAGTTCTGGCACGGTTACGGCGGTGGCTTATACATTGCATGGTTTATCCCACTGCTGCTTCTGGTCATTTTTCGACCAAACCTTCAAGATCGCATTGCCGCAAAAGTGGTTGTGGGCAAACAGCCCAAAACGCTGTTTGGTGATACAGAAACAGAGTCTGCCTGATGAATGATGGAATTACGCATCAGCAAGATGTGGTGCATGGATCGACGCAGCAGACCGACGCGTTACAAGGATGCGGCGAGGCAGTCCAACGCTATGAGAATCTCTTGGTGGGACACTCCGAGCGGCAACAAACGCTCAAGCAAAATGACCACTGGTTCGGTGTTGTGCGACTGGTGTTGTTTCTCTCTTTCATTACGATGACGGCGATGGCGATGTTGTGGGGTGATGTGCCTGCTGCGTCGTGGCTGGCCTGGGGGTCGCTTCTCGGATTTTTAGTCGCTGTGACTGTTAACGAGCCGCTGCGCGACGAGATGGAGGAACTCAGGAAAAAGGTTTCTGTAATCAAGCGATTGATTGCGAGGCTCAATCGCGATTGGGATTCGCTTGCCTCCAAACGTACTGATCGAGTGATCGCAGAGATGGAGTTGTCGCCGCTGAGTCGAGCGGTGGCGAGTGATTTGGATCTGCTTGGACGGGCTTCTCTGTTTCAGTTGATTTCAATGGCTTTCACTCAGCCCGGTATCCGCACCCTCGCTCGATGGCTGTGTGGTCCGGCGGAAGCTGATGAAGCAAAAGAGCGGTCTGAGGCGGTTAAGGCCTTGGCTCCGATGCGAGAGGAGCGATTGCGGTTTTACACTTTGGCTCGGCAGGTCAGTGAAAGTTCGGGTAGCCCAGATCGTTTTGTGAAGTGGGCTGAGGGTGACTTTTGGCTCGCCCACCGAATGTGGCTTTCGCACTGGGCGAAATTGTCGACGTGGTTTTCGGTTATTGCCATCGTCGGTGTGCTGGGCGTCATGGCGGGATTCTTGCCCGCTGCGGTTGCTCGCTTCGCATTCATGGGGATTGGTGGACTGATCGTCATTAACCTTGCACTCACGACACTCATGTTGGGTCCCGCGCACGCCGTTTTCTCGATTGCGATGTCGAATCGACGAGCGGTTAACGACTATCAAGAAATCTTTAAAGCGGCACAGTTACTCGGGGCTGCCAGCCGATCTGATGGCCTACTTTCCCGTCTTCGGACCCTGATGTTGGAGAGCGAACTTTCCGCCGCTAACGGAATGATCGACTTGCAAAAAATTGCCAAAGCTGGCGGTCTTCGGCAATCCGCCGGTACCTTCTTGATCTATCTACCCCTGCAGTGTCTGACGCTTTGGGATATTCGTGTGCTCACACGTCTGGAGCAGTGGCAAGCCAAATATGGCAAGCAAGTTGGAAGCTGGTTTGAGTCATTGGGGGAATTCGAAGCGTTGATGTCGATTGCCGCTTTGCAGGATGACAATCCCCATTGGTGTGAGCCGCGTTGGACCGAGACAAGTCAATCAAGTGAGGTTTCTGGGACTGGGATCGGACATCCGTTGCTGACGGATCATGATCGCGTTTGCAATGATGTTTGTGTTGGTCCACCGGGATCGGTTTTGCTTGTTACCGGAAGTAACATGTCCGGCAAGAGCACCATGATGCGTAGCGTAGGGCTGAACATTGCCTTGGCGGGCATTGGGGCTCCGGTTTGTGCAGAATTCTTCACACTGCCTTCGGTGGAATTGGCCACCAGTGTTCGCGTCAGTGACGATGTGAGCCAAGGCGTCTCTTTCTATATGGCGGAATTGAAGCGGCTCAAAAGTGTGGTTGATCATGCCAGAGACATGGCGAGTGAAAACGGTCGGATTTGTCTATTTTTACTCGATGAAATCCTGCAGGGTACCAATAGCCGAGAGCGGCAAATTGCCGTTGTTCAAGTTCTTAAACATCTAATGAATTTTGGAGCGATTGGTGCGATCAGCACGCATGACCTGGAGTTAGCTGACGAGCCTGATTTGATGGCGGTCGCTAACGTGGTTCATTTTCGAGAAACCATTCGGCCAGACGCAGAGGGTAACGAGCAGATGACGTTCGACTATCTCATGCGAAAGGGTGTCTCACCAACAACCAACGCTTTGCGACTTTTGCAGATGGTTGGTTTGGGTGAGGAGTTGACTTGCGACGCAGAACCTAAACTTTAGCAATCCACCACAACGCAATATGAATCCAAGCTTCCCGAACCGCGAAAATACAGACAGTTCAGACACAGACATCGCGAACAAAGAAAATACGGATGCTGGTCATGCCATCTCCAACGTCGATCCAGCTGCTCTGAGTCAACGTCGGATGGTCTTGTTAACCGATGGCCATTCAGATCCGGTGACCGCTAAGACTGCGAGTTGTCTTTTGAGGTTTTGCCCCGAAGAAGTGGTGGCGGTTTTGGATCGTCAGGCGTCCGCTAAAACATCTCAAGAACTGCTGGGTGTGGGCGGTGCGATCCCGGTTGTTGATTCGTTGAATGCGGCGTCGAACGCGGATTCGTTGGTGATTGGGATTGCGCCTCCTGGTGGAAGGATACCGGGGTCATGGCGACCGCTCGTGATTGAAGCGATTCAACGTGGCATGACGATTTATTCTGGTCTGCATGACTTTCTCTACAAGGATGAAGAGTTTTCTCGAGAGGCTCACAGATCGGGCGCGAGGTTAGTGGATGTTCGTCGGAATCAGGAGCATGAAGTGTCCGGTTGTCAGGGTCTGAGTGATTCCTGTTTGAGAATTCATACCGTTGGGCAGGACTGTGGTGTCGGAAAAATGCTCGTGTCGGTCGAGTTATCCCGCGCGCTGAATCGAGCCAATTTGAAAACCAAGTTTATCGCTACTGGGCAGACGGGCATTTTGGTGGAAGGTGATGGATGTCCCGTCGATAGCGTCGTTTCGGATTTTTTGAGCGGTGCAGTCGAAAAGATGATCTTGAAGCATCAGCACCATGATGCCGTGGTCGTGGAAGGACAGGGTAGTCTGGCGCATCCTCGGTACAGTGCGGTCACTCTTGGGCTTTTGCATGGTTGCGCACCCCATGCCATGATTCTATGCTACGAGGCGGGACGCGAGACATTTAACGGGCTACGCCACATCTCGCTTCCTTCGTTGCGGCATTTGCGGTCGACCTATGAAACGATGGCAAACCTGAGGTCTGCATCCAAAGTGATTGCGGTTGCCATGAACAGTCGCTTGCTCAGTGATCAGGATGCTGAGCGTGAGCGAGAAAGAATTCGTGGTGAGTTTGACTTACCTGTCTGTGATGTAGTTCGGCATGGTGCTGACGATTTAGTTAATGCGGTTCTTGATTTTCGTCAGCGTCAAGACGTCGTTACTTAGGTCTTATTTGGGATCGGGTTGCCGAGTTAGTTGGGAGCTTGTTTTGGTAGCCGTATGCTTTAGTTTTCGAGGACATATTGATGAATGCGGGTCCTGTTAAGTTGCGGATGCATTGCTTTGACTTACCGCTGCGTCACGCTTTTGGAATTTCGAGATTTACGCATGCGGTTCAGCCGTCGCTGGTGATTGAATTGAATGATGGTGCGCACCGTGGATATGGTGAGGCGACGACCGATCCTTACTACGGTGTTTCGATGCCGCACATGATTAGCGTTGTGGAGACGGTTCGCGATCTGGTGCAATCAACTCATTGGGACCATCCTGCTGTTTTGTGGGAGACGCTTGGCGACCACTTGGCGCATGAGAGCTTTGTGCGATGCGCGATTGATCAAGCAGCCCATGATCTTTGGGGCAAACGTCAGGGCAAGCCGACGTATGAAATGCTTGGCATCGAGATGAATGAATGTCCGATTTCCAGTTTTACCATTGGTCTTGATCGACAAGAAGTGATGGTGCAAAAACTGCTGGAGGAGCCGGATTGGCCCATTTATAAAATCAAGTTAGGCACTGACCATGATCTGCAACTGGTGGAGGCGTTAAGAAATCACACCGAGGCTGTCTTCAGGGTTGACGCAAACTGCGCTTGGACCTCACAGCAAACCATTGAAAACGCGGTGGTGCTCAAAGATTTGGGTGTGGAGTTGATCGAGCAACCGTTACCTGCAGACGATTGGGTCGGTGCTCGTCGCGTCTACCAAGAATCTGTACTTCCGGTGATCGCGGATGAGTCTTGCCTTATCGCTTCAGATGTGGATCGATGCGTGGACCATTTCCACGGTGTGAACATCAAGATGGTCAAATGCGGTGGGATTACCCCAGCCTTGAAGATGATTCGTCAAGCAAGAACACTGGGGATGAGGGTCATGTTGGGCTGCATGACAGAATCAAGCGTCGGGATCTCTGGAATCGCACAACTGTTACCGCTTCTTGATTACGTGGATATCGACGGCGCGAATCTACTGGCGGCGGATATCGCCAGTGGAGTCAAAGTCGAACGTGGTGTCTGCCTGTATCCAGAGACGCCGGGTAACGGTATCTCAGAGTTTCAAGTGGGTGGTTGACCCGCGTTTTGATCGAAGCGGGTGAAGGGAATCGAACCCTCGTATTCAGCTTGGGAAGCTGATGTTCTACCATTGAACTACACCCGCAAAATGGATGACTTAAGAAGCCAGTTGTGCGTTGTGACTGAAGGGTTAGTTCGCCCCTAAGTCGCCGAAAAGTGTAAGGTTGCCAGATCTCGCTGTCAAAGCATCCACTTCTGGATGTTGCTCCTACTTTGCTGTCTGTAGATGTAGCGTCAATCAAAGAGCACGCGAAACCACTGATCGGGATTCGGGATCATATCTGAAGCATCGTTCTGGCCCGCATGGAGGCAAGAAACGGACAGCAACCAATTTTCCGACGGCGTGATTGGCAGCGTGGTGAGGTCTCGACGAAGAACCGCAATCTCAAACGTGGTCGATGTCTCGTTGACTTGAATCGCTGGGTACCACGTGGGTTGCCAGTTCTCGCAGCCATCGATTGCATCATGAACTTCTCCCGCAGAGGTGACCTGAAGTTCCATCTTTGATAACAGGTCCTTGTCGATATCAATACCAATTCGCAAGCGATCATGAGAAACAAGTGATTGGTCCCTTTGGCCAGTGCTCAGCGATTGGCTACTGCGCGATCCATCTCTTTCGAACAACTTAGCTTGTGAATCTTTGCCGGAAGATTGAGAGTGCAGCTGATGATTGGGGACGGTGATGCCCAGATACAGGTAATCATCATCGTAAGCGGCGTGAAGAGAGGTTCCACCGCTGAGCGTTATTACCTGCTTCCAGCAATCTTCGGTCAGTTTCCCATCGAGTGTTGGTCGCTCACTGGATGATTTTGCGATCACAGTTTTAGCACCTTCAGTTTGAACGAGAGCACTCCAAGGGTGATCGGACTTTGCGAGTCGAGTAAGATTCGGGGATCCTTCTGCCGCAACTTCCAACTCACCACTGTCGTTGCGCAGCCGTGATGCTTCTCTTGAGATGAGAACGAGTGGATGGAATTCCCACTGAAGGTCCACTGCAGTTTGTGAGTTGGTTTTAGGATCGTTTTCGAAGGATTCCGAATCCAAACGCGGTACGACCACTGGAGAAACCGGTGAATGGAGAGGGGAAGTGGCAGAGGCTGGTTGCACACCGCTGTCGATTTGTTGAAACGGAGACACGATCAGATCGGGGATACCAAACTGGGTCGGAGTGTGTTTGGGACGTTCCGGCAAAAGTGATCGCACCGTTCGCCATTCGACACTGTGCCTGATTGTCTCTAGTCTGATCTTCGCCCAGTGACCAGCCGACCATTGGGGGAACCACTGGACGCACGATTCCAAAGCAATTTCATAGCGTTCAAGTGAGGGAAGGTCAGCAATCCGGTTGGAGGTCTGGTTGATCATTTGCCAGATAAGTCGAAACTGATCATCCTTGCTGGTTGATCGAATCAGTTGCTCGAGAAGTCTTCGGAACTGATCACTCGAGGGCGTTTTGCTGATCAACTGCTCGATTTGTGATTCACGTTTAATTCTTGCACGAGCAACTTGTATTTTTCGACGTGAGCTTTGAGGTGCCTCGGCAGTCAGACTTTCGCTCGGTTTGACCGCGAGTCCGTTCATCAGGGAGTCTCCGCTCGCACCCGCGGTGGCAACGTCATAGAGCGTGACGGTTTGAATGGAGTTACCGTTAGTGTGATGAGGGGCAATCCAGTGCATCGCATCGGAGTGTAGATCGCTCGCAAGAATGCCCACCCGAGATAGCATCGCATTTTTGTGAATAAGTGTCCCCTGTCTCGCACCATGATCGGTGTCGCAGTAGGAGTATTCGATGACCCGTTTGACTTTTCTCGAAATGCTCGCGGAAAGAAAAGCATCTTTGAGTGCTGGGTCGAGGGATTCGTCAAAGACTAAGACTGATGGCTCGAGGATTGCGACCCATTGTTTCGCGAGGCTGTTCAAATCGATTTGAGAATTGATTTGTATTTCATCTAAGTTTGCCGCACCGCAAGCGAGTGCTGCTTGTCTGGAAAGTTGCAGCTGTGTTTGATGTTTGATGGTGTTAGATGCTGTTCGTTGGGGCGATGTCCAACCATTATCATGCACAAAAAGCGACTGACAGAGTACGTTCACACGATGCCGCTCTTCGAGTGCTTCCCGTCCAACAAGGCTCCACGCCACATTCGCGGGGTCCCGGGCTATAAAAAGAACACCCGTTTTTCTTTCTTGGCCGTGTACGAGCTGCCAGCTTTTACCTTGGTCTGCTGTCAGTGCGATCACCCCGTGATCACCGACCAAGCAGCGACCAAGTTCCGAAGTTCGGCAAGCGTCTCGAACGGTGATCAGCTGATTGGTTGCCACTCGCCAACGCAGGAGATCGGTTCGTGTGGTCTCACGACTCACAGCGCCATCATCACTGTCGATCGCCGCATGCCAACTCCGACCCTGGTCGGAGGATTCAAAGCAGGTGGTCAGAAGAGAATCGGACCAGTCCCCTCTCGCAATCAAGCGTTCGTTTTCTGATACCACTTGCCGCAGCATCGGTAACTCTGCGTCCTGGGTTTGAGACCAATTCAAACCACCGTCTTGCGTCCAAAGAACGATGCCGCGGCTAATCCCTGTGACTCGATCCAAAGACCCACCGACAATCACCGCACTCTGCGGGCTGATCCAAGTGATATCGGAGAAGGTGCATTGGTGTTCCGTTTCAATCGATTGCCAAGTTGAGCCGCCATCTTCGGTTCGCAAGATCACTCCGCGGTCTCCGCATGCCACACCACGGGCCTCTGTTCCAAATGCGACGGCGCGGAGCGTCGAATCGCTTCGCAGGATCTCGGCTTGGGAGTACGAGGGGAAAAGGGTTTCCTGAGCAAAGCAGGCAAACGTTGGCAACGCCGTTAAGAACAACAGAATGACAAAGATTGGCATCCTGGCTTGCTTCTTAATCTGCAAATGAGAGTCCATTTGGTGAGACGTTCGTCGGGGGGGGGTGACCATTTTTCTGTGTTCCCTCATCCGTTCCAGCTTCGAACCAGTGCCATCGTGCCAAAAACACAGGCCCAGCCAAGGATTAGGTTGGCTGAGACGTACAACGCGGATAATCCCCATCGTCCGTTTTCTGCGAGTAAAAAAGATTCGATAGCAAAGCTGGAGAAGGTGGTCAGACCGCCGAGTAACCCCACTCGGATTGCTAGTTGCCATGCTTCAGTGAGCGTTGGGGAGTTGAGGATGGCTTGGGAAAACGCACCAATTGCGGCACATCCGAGTAAATTACAGCAGGTTGTCCCGAGTGCTCCAGAGCCTCCGGGAAGCGAGGTAGCTGCCAAGGTAAGGAGGTAGCGCAGCACGGATCCAACCGCCCCACCCGCCGCAATCATCGATAAATTGACCCAACTTGTCATCTCGTCAGCCGTTTTGACCATTGCCTAAGATTCGGCCCGAACTTACGTTAGCGGCTAGATTCGGAGTTTCGGCCTTCCGCGTAAACGTCAGTTTTGGCTTAATCTCCCGAAGAGAGTCCCATTCGTGCTAACTTTTCAGCTGTCACAGGGGGCTTGAGAGGGCGTGTGGAATACCTTTAACACGTGTTTTCCGAGTTTTGATCGTTTCTATCCGACTTGTTTTAGATTGTTTAAGAGCAAATGAGTACTGCGAAAGCTGACCCCGCCCCTCGTGTTTTGTCCGGCGCCGATGTTCTGGTTAAATCGTTGGTGGATCACGGTGTCGACGTACTATTTGCTTATCCTGGCGGATGCAGCATGCCAATGCATCAAGCGTTGACGCGTTTTGGCGACTCGATCCGAACCATTTTGCCTCGCCATGAACAGGGTGGCGCATTCGCCGCACAGGGATATGCCAGAAGCACCGGAAAGGTCGGTGTCGTTATGGCGACCAGCGGACCTGGGGCAACCAATCTTGTGACCGCAATTGCCGACGCAAAGCTCGATAGCATTCCGATGCTTTGTATCACTGGGCAGGTGCCAACCTCCGTGATCGGTAGTGATGCGTTCCAAGAGACTCCGATGGTGGAGGTCTGCCGAGGGATCACCAAGCATCATTACCTCGTTACCAAAGTTTCTGATTTACCGCGGATCATGAAAGAGGCATTTCATGTTTGCCAGAGCGGTCGGCCTGGTCCGGTCATTGTTGATATGCCTAAGGACATCCAACTGGATGACTTATCTGAACTCGAAATGGATCCTCCCATGGATCTACCGGGTTACGACGCATCGATGCCAATCGTCCAAGATGAAGTGATCCGGCAGATCGCTGCAGCCATCAAGCAGGCACGACGCCCCGTTGTCTATGCTGGCGGTGGAATTATCTCCGCGGAAGCCAGCAACGAACTCAATCAGTTCTTAGCAAAGACCGGGATTCCCGTCACAACGACGGTGATGGGGATCGGTGCGGTGCCGCCTGAGCATGAGCTTTCGATGGACTGGCTGGGAATGCATGGTGCCGCTTACGCGAACTACGCGGTACGCGACTGCGATCTGCTAATCGCCCTAGGCGTTCGTTTTGATGACCGAGTCACCGGTAAAGTGGAAGCATTCGCAAAAGATGCCAAGATTATCCACGTTGACATCGACGATTCTGAACTGAACAAGAACAAGAAAGCTCACATCCCGGTTCGCGGTGATGTGAAGGAGGTGCTCAAAGACCTCAATAAAATTGTTGAAGCACCTGAGATCTCAGACTGGCAGAGTCACTGCAAAGATCTGAAGGTAAAGCATCCACTGAAATACGATCGAAACTTTGACGGTATTCTTCAGCAGCACGCGATTCAGACCCTAAGCGACATCACCGCCGAGATGAACACCTACGTATCGGTGGGTGTCGGCCAGCATCAAATGTGGGCTGCTCAGTTCTTTAAATTCCGTCGTCCTCGCACTTGGCTCAGTAGCAGTGGACTCGGAACGATGGGCTTTGGTTTACCGGCGGCAATGGGTGTCCAAGCAGCCCATCCGGACGCGTTGGTCATCGATATTGATGGAGACGGCAGTTTCCAGATGAACATCCAAGAGCTAGCGACCTGCTACTGTGAGAATCTGCCCGTCAAAGTTCTTCTTCTCAATAATCAACATCTTGGGATGGTGGTACAGTGGGAGGATCGTTTTATGGGTCGAAACCGAGCACACACCTATCTCGGTCCCATTCATCACGAGGAGGCACGCGGGCCAAGTGATGCTGATCGGTTTAGCTATGCCGAGGATCGCTACCCCGATTTTGTGAAGATCGCCCAAGGCTACGGCTGCGGTGCGTCCACTGTCCGCAAGAAATCAGATCTCGAAGGTGCACTTCGAGAAATGATTGAATACAAGGGACCGTACTTACTTGATGTTCAGGTGCCTTACCAAGAGCACGTGTTGCCGATGATTCCATCGGGCATGACCTGCGACGACATGATTGTCGAATAGTTGCTTGCGGGAGCTGTGACTTGGCTGAAGCTCTTGAATAAGGACTTCATCGTCACTTTTTTACCTTGCAATTTGGATGAACATTAGGGGTTTCACCCTGCATCAGTTTCACCCTGCACCGTGATCACCACGGTGCGGCTCGATGCGTGGTTACGGTGTTCGCACAAATAGATCCCCTGCCAGGTGCCCAGTAATGGACGGCCATGACGAAGTGGAACCATCACATGGGATCCGAGCATCGAGGCTTTGACGTGGGCGGGCATGTCATCCGGACCCTCGCACGTATGAACGTAAGGCAGATTTTCGGGGACGGCATGGTTCATTGCTGTCTCGAAATCGATTCGGACATCAGGGTCAGCGTTTTCGTTAATGGTCAGCGATGCGCTGGTGTGCAGGATGAAAACCTGCATCCATCCGACCTTGATTTCATCCAAGTCAGGAATTCCGCTCAGAATTTCGTGAGTGATTAAGTGAAAGCCTCTTGATCGGGCTTTGAGCCGCAAAGTTTCTTGAATCCACATTTTGAGATTGATTGAAAAGCTGGGTTGAAAGTTTTTTTAAAAAAATTTGGGGCGTAATTCGCCCGTTGTTTGCGGGTGTCTGAACGCTTTAGCCAGTTTTTCCCACTACGGGGACCTTGTGCATTATTTCGTTATCAGGTGGCCACCTAGGCTTTTATTTTCACGCGAAGTGGTGACAGTGTTGTTTATTTTCACCTAGAGCGGTCTGGGAAGAGTGGAAGTTGTTGCTTCTCAGTGGAGCACTGGAAGTCAGGTTTCGCTGGTTCTGTCGATTGAGTCCGGTTTTTAGGGATGATTTACGGCATTTATCGGCATTCTGACCTTTCAGATTTTTCTTGACTCCTTCATTGGAACATTAATAATCCACCTATCAGACACTTGGAGGCTTACGGAAAAACCTCTTGGAACGGATCATTATCATGTGTCAGTCGGATTTGGCACATCACCTGTTGCGAAAGAATTGATTGTATGAGTCAGTGCAAGAACGTATTTGAAGCTATCTTGCGATATGGGCACGATGAAGACTTCGTTCCTAATCAGGACGAGAATTTCATTCCCACCGATGCACCTGCTGGAAGTGCGGATAAAATCGAAGTCCTGCGTCGCCGTGTTGAACTCGGCCAACCGTTGTGGCACACCACCGATCGCGTGGATTACAGTGGGTTGACCGGAGCGATTCGCCCTCGCGAGTAAACGACCCAGTCAGGGACACCTGACATCAACCCCGCTTCGAGCGGGGTTTTTTTTTGGACTGAACCTAGGTCTGGACGCAACTCGAGCCGAGGCTCGACGGTCCGCGCAATCTACTAAGATGCCGCGACTCCAATCAGTTCCATACCTCAATTCCTAGGGAATCTTCTGGGATAAGCTGGATTGCCCGTGCTCGCTCCGAGAGAGCGGACAGGGCGTCTCGTCCGAGTTGCCCCAGATCGGTGGTCCACTCATTCACATACAGCTTGACGTGTTGCATCAGTACTTCGTCATCAAATTCTTGTGCGTACTTTCTCATTGATAATATCGCCTCATCGGGGTTTTGATGGGCATACGCAAGGGAGTCACTGATCACGGACTGCACCGCTGCGATGATGTCCGATGGAAGTCTTCGGCTGGCGAGAATCCCTCCTAGTGGAAGCGGGGATTGGGTTTCTTGCTCCCATCGCGTCCCAAGGTCTTCGACGAGGTGAAGTGATTGCCGCTGCCAAGTAAAACGACCCTCGTGAATGCAGACACCAAAGTCAGCCTGATTCTGCTGGAGTTCTGGCATGATTTCAGAGAATACTTTATGTTCGATCCGAGTGGTGTTGGGATGGAACAGTTTGAACAGAAGGTTTGCTGTGGTGTGCTCACCAGGACAGAGCGTCAACTGATCCGCCGCAGTTGGCCGGTCATTGGCTTTGGAGGCGAGAAGAAGAGGACCGACACCGAAACCGAGAGCCGAGCCCGAGGGCAATACCACCGTGCTTTGTGTCAGTAGTAGGGCTGCGTGGAAACTCGCTTTTGCCACATCCCAAGCATCATCAAATAGACGCTGATTGAGTTGTTGAATATCAAGCAGTTCAACCTTGAAATCCAGACCCCGCCAATCCACTTTGCGATTAAGCAAAGCATGAAATGCGAACGTGTCGTTGGGGCAGGTGGAAATACCGAGGCGGATCTTAGTCGATTGCGTCATGCTTGGATGATGGATCTGATTTGGCTGGTTTATGTGACTGATCGCGTAGGATTCGAATTCGTATCGCAGTCGGCCACCACTTGGAACAGTAGCTCGGCCACTGATTTCATCGCCAATGGAATTTGCCACTGATGGTGGTCGCGATTGCCTGCGGTATTTGAGACGCCGCGGATGATGGTGAGAGGTATGCCATGCAGATGGCACGCGAGCGCGACACCGAATCCTTCCATGTCCTCCGCAGTAGCATCAGGATATCTTCGGGTACGTTGGTTGGCTTCGGTTGCGTCAGCTGATGCGGTGCAACCCGTTAATAGTGTTCCCGATTGATACAATTCTCGCACTGGTGCTGCTGCCAGTCCTCGCGAATCAGTTTGTTCTTGCTCTCGCGGTTGCGTTCTCTTCAGGGTTGTTCTGGGGACTGACAGGTCAATGAGATCACCGACCGGCTGAACCAACGGTTGGGATTCTTCTTCTTGTTCCTGATTCAACTTGCCGAGATCAATGTGATTCCATCCTAGCTCTTCGGCTGACTGATAGTTATGCCCCGAGCCGACACCGACCCCATGACAGCGGACTCGTTGGAACAAGTACGCTTGACCGATCGTCAAGCCATGTGACGAGTACGCACCGGCTATGCCCACTAGGAAGACTCGGTCATAGCGTCGCGCTCCGAGCAACTGCGAGGTTCTTGCGGCCGATGCGATGGGACCAAATCCGCAAATTTCTAAATGATGCTCCGCCCATGATTCGGGAAGAAAATCCATCAGATGCGAGAGTTCAAGAGGGGTCGGAACGAGTATCAGGTTCGGCACGGTTTCGCTCTGACTGGCTGTGAAGAGATCGTTGACCAACGGATCGACCATCATGTTGTAGCAAACCGCCAAGGAGCGGTCAGCGTCGCCACCATCAGAAGCCTCGTTGCAGACCTGGGGTGATATCTAGATCAAGTGATGCGAAATCACCTTTCGAAATTTTTTCCAGCGCCAAAGCTCCCATGACGGCATTGTCGGTACACCATTCAGGAGGCGCGATCACAAGTTGATATTCGTTCCTGTTTGCTGAGATGTTGAGCCTTTCGCGGAGGAATTGATTGGCAGCAACTCCACCTCCGACGATTAGTCTTTGAACCTGATGGCGTTTGACTGCCCGCTCCGCCTTCGAGACCAAAACATCCACCACTGCGGCCTCGAACGAGGCGCAGAGGTCGGCTTTGGCCTGTGAACTTAGTTGCACTTTGGAGAAGTCTTGTTGCCCGGGACCCACGATTGCGTAGCGAACTGCGGTCTTGAGACCACTAAAACTGAAATCGTCTTTCGGGTCGTGCATCAGGGAACGTGGGAACGAATAAGCTTTTCGGTTTCCTGAAGCCGCTAATTTGGATACCGCCGGTCCACCGGGAAAGTCAAGTTGCAGCATTGCTGCGACCTTATCAAATGCTTCGCCGGCCGCATCATCAATGGTGCCACCTAGATACTCAAGTTCCAGAGGACTGTGACACAGGTAAAGGCTGGTGTGCCCCCCACTGACGACCAGTCCGATACACGGATAAACCGTCGATTCCGAGGAGAGTTGGCATGCATAAAGGTGAGCATGCAGATGATTGATGGCAACGAGCGGTTTGTTCCAAGCGACGGCGAGTGTTTTAGCAGCGACCACCCCCACGAGCAGTGATCCAGCAAGACCCGGACGATCGGCGACCGCGATAGCTTCAAGGTCTTTTGGTGTGACGGAGGCTCGACGGATTGCTGTGTCGATTACTGGGAGAATACGTTCCACATGAGCTCGCGCAGCCACCTCGGGGACAACTCCACGGAATTGTTCGTGCAACGTTTCCTGAGTTGCAATGGCATCACCGAGTACCAAACCGTTCTTGGCAATCACTGCCGCTGCGGTTTCGTCACATGTCGATTCGATGGTCAGGATAGGCATGCCTATACGTTGCACTGATCCCAGTTTTTTGGCAAGCCGGCGACTGATGCAGAAACCTTGACTTTTTGGGTCGAGAATTTTTTGACCCGTCGTTTCAAACTAATCTTCGGCTCGAGGTTTTTGAGAGCTTTTACCAATAGCATGCACCTCAAAGCCAATGGACTCCATCGATTCTCGATCCAGTAAGTTCCGACCATCAAACAGAAAAGCGGGGCGCAACATGGTGTCGTGGACTCGCTGAAAGTCCAGTTCCTTGAATTCATCCCACTCGGTCAGTACAGCGATGGCATGGGCTTGATCTGCGGCCGCATAGCAATCGTCCACCACTTCGATATTGTTTTCAATCATGTGCCGATCCGCGTCACTGATTTGTCCATTGCTATCGGTGCAGGCATAGGTCAATTCAGCGCGGATCTGTTCGACGGGAACGCGAGGATCATAGATCGTTAGTCTGGCACGTTCGCGAAGAAGGTCTCTGCAGATGTAGATCGCTGCAGACTCTCGAGTGTCATTGGTGTCCTTTTTGAAGGCAAAGCCCCAGATGCCAATCTTCTTATCCGAAACGGTATTGAACATTGTCTTAACGATTCGCTCAGAGAACCGCTGCTTCTGATGATCGTTCATGATCACCACCTGTTCCCAATATGCGGCTACTTCGGGCAGACCAAAGTGTTCACACAGGTACACGAGGTTGAGAATGTCTTTTTGAAAACAACTTCCACCAAATCCAATCGATGATTTCAAGAACTTAGGACCAATCCTCGAGTCGGTGCCGATTGCCCGAGCGACTTCATCCACGTCCGCACCCGTCGCCTCGCACAAAGCCGAAATCGCATTGATCGAGGAAACGCGTTGGGCCAAAAAAGCATTTGCGGTCAACTTAGAGAGTTCACTGCTCCAAAGATTCGTGGTGAGGATTCGTTCTCGAGGAATCCACTTGGCATAAACATCACATAACGCATCAATCGCTTGCTGTGATTCACCACCAATCAAAACGCGATCAGGATCCAAAAGATCCTCGACCGCGGTACCTTCCGCGAGGAATTCTGGGTTGCTCAAAACATCGAAGGTCAAATTGGTCGCTTCGCTGCTTAGGATGCGTTTGACAGCTTGAGCGGTGCGAACAGGAAGCGTGGATTTTTCCACCACAATTTTGTGCCCAGATGAGCATCGAGCGATTTGACGCGCACACTTTTCAACGAATTCCAGATTCGCAGCTCTTCCCGCTCCGATCCCGTAAGTTTTCGTGGGGGTATTCACCGAGATGAAGACCATGTCGGCTTCTTCGATCGCTGCATCAACCTGAGTGGAGAATGTCAGGTTCCTACCTCGAGCCTCCATTACCACTTCATGCAGACCAGGTTCATAGATCGGAAGCTGGTCTGAGTTCCAAGCATCAATCCTAGCTTGATTCAAATCGACCACATGAACGGGAATCTCGGGGCACTGTTTAGCAATCATTGCCATCGTCGGGCCGCCTACATATCCGGCTCCAATGCAGCAAATTTTCATATGTCGCTCAATCAAAATTTCTGGGATTAGCTTTGCCGTCGCAACCTATGCCAATAGATGAATTGGCTTGACATCTAATGAAGCCAATGGACGTAAGGCTTAGATTCTGGTTGGACTTACAACTTCGTTTCAAAAGTGTAAACGGCTGTTACTCCCCATGCGGGGGTGGCTTCGTTAAACAAATTGAATTCTAGACCTCAGGCCCTACGGAATCGTGTTAACCGTTAAATTTGTCTCAGGTGTGGGCGCAGCCAGCGTGATATGAGCACTCACGGGGGGATTTTCCTGAGCGGTTTGACTGTAAGCCTTCTGCCAAGTTGGAATTCAATATCGCTATTGTGTCAAACGCTGTGGTTCGCACTTAAGGTTGAAAAACTACTGATCCTTGGAGTGTCAATTCCGCTGGCGCAGCCAAGACTTGCGAGAAAACGTGGGATGAACTTTGGATTCGTGTGATGGCCGGTGTA